>CALGTS010000017.1 GCA_937901925.1 uncultured Bacteroidales bacterium
CGAGCGTTTAGCACTTCATTTCACCTATCTGAAATACAACTACAACATCAGATCCGTGATTTATACGACCAACTATCAATACGACTTAGCAAGTAATACACGGAGGAATTTATATCTAAATGTTCCCTCTTGACAAATAAAAAAGCTCCAAGAGTAGTCTCTTGGAGCTTTTATGATGTTTATTTACGATGATTATTTAACAACGTTAAATTTCTTTGTAACCATACCATTTTCGGTGTTGATTTTCAAGAAATAGATACCATTTGCTAATTCAGTAACATCAATTTGTGCAGTCATATTATTAACATTGTAAACTGACAATTTTTGTCCTGCAATATTGTACACTTCAATATTATTGATTTGAGCAGGAGCATTTACGTTAACGATATCTTTAGTTGGATTAGGATAAACATTTACGTTGTCTGCTGTAATCTCATCGATACCAGTTGCAGCTTCGAGACTGAAATTATCTACAAACAAGTAATAAGCATACTCGGAAGTATATTTAATTGCAATATATTTTGTACCTGCAGGAATTTCACGATAAATATTTGCGAAAGAAGGAGAAGAGCAAGTCATTTCTTCTGACCAAGTGAAAGCATCAACATCTTTAGTAGTAGAAGAAGTTCCAATCATAAAGGTTTCAGAACTTGGACCAAAGAATGTGTTATAGCTTGCCACATGGAATTGAAGTGCCATTGCACCAGTAAATTCAATTTCAGGAGTAATTAAATATTGAGAATAGTCTGTAGTTTCATCATAAGAGTTGAAAGCAAAAGCAAACTCTGTCATTTCTTCATTTGTTGCAGCAGCTTGAACTGTGTTAACATCTGGGTTATTATCACCATAAACAACAGTCCAACATCCAGGAGGAACGATGCCTGAATTGAAATCTTCAACTAATGGGAATGCGATATTGCTGCAATCATAACCAACAGCATTTAAAGCGATTGTTACATCTTGTACACCTGTTGTTGAAAGAGTTACTGTACCAGTCTGATTTCCAGCAACACCGGTATATCTTACATAGAAAGTAGTACTGCTTGTTCCTAAAGTAGCAGTAGTTCCAAATGTAGTTCCATCAGCAGAAACGGTAAATGGAGCAGCAGTTGTAGCTACGACTGGATCATTAATATTGTAAACTTGGATTGCAACAGTTTTATCTTCATTTTGATTTACTTCTGCATAAAAAGAAAGTGTTTCTACTGAAGTAAGAATTGTTGGGTCATCATAAACGTAAATTTCAATATCATCCATCAAAAATTGTGCACCAATATCTTGTGCATGGAAATGGAATGCCAATTTTACATTAGATTCACCTGCTAAAGAAGACAAGTCAACAGTTGTTTCAACTTGATCCCAATTATCAAAAGTAGGTTCATTTTGTACAGACCAAAGAGGAGCACCCCAAGTAAGACCACCATCAGTACTTGCAACAACAGTCACATTGAAAATACTATCTGTTCCATTGTCCAATGCTAAGTAGTAAGAACTTGTCATAAACATAAAGTCCATTAAAATAGTATTGTTAAGACTTGAAAAATCAAAAGTTTTTGTAATCAACTTCTCATCTTGAACATAAGAGTCATTGCGAAGAATAGAAGCCATATTGGTTGTTGCAGCATAAGAAGTCCAAGTGGTATCGCTACTTCCGTCAATTGTCCAACACAATGGGGGAACACCCAATTCGAAATCTTCAACAAATGGGAAAGTAGAAATTGCGCCAGAGCAATCCACACCTACACCTGTTGCTGTGATTGTTACATTTGGAGCGCCTGTAGAAGATAGTGTAATAGTTCCGTTTTCAGTTCCTGCAGTCGCTGGAGCATAACGAACATAAAGAGGAGCACCTGCTGCTGCAATAGTTGCAGTTGCTCCAAAGGTTGTATTGTCAGCTGAAACTTCAAATGGAGCAGTAGCTGTTGCTACAATAGCATCTGTTAATACATAACCTGTAACAGTAATAGTTTTTGAAGCTGTTACATCACCTATAGGAGTTGTAGCAAAAGTTAAAGCTGTTGGGTTAGCTACAATAGTAGGCGTTGTAGGTTGTGCAAAAATTTCTACATCATCCAAATTGAGATAGAACATATCAGTAATATCATAGTGACGGAATGCAATATAAATGTTTTGACCTACGTAAGCAGACAAATTAACAGTATATTCAGTCATAGCATGTGTAGTTGTCACTTGCAAAACTGATGTAAAATCAGTAACATTTGTTCCTGTAGTAGAAACATAAACTCCAAGTTTTTCTGCGTAATAACTTTCATCTTGCCCCCAAGCCCAAAAAGTTAAATCAGCAGCTGCAGAAAGATTGATTTGCGGAGTAATCAACCAGTTGTCAGGAGTCAATGGACCAACATTGTTAATGAAAGAAGCTGAAGTTATTAAACCAGTACCAGAGTGTGTATCGAATCCAGCGGTAATTCCGAATTGAGGATCCCAATTTTGGCCATCTCCATCAGCATCTACAATAGACCAACCTGTAGGAAGAGTTCCTGTATCAAAACTCTCCATAAGTATCGTTTGTGCATTTACAAACGACATCGTTGCGAAAAGAGCAACAAAAAGCGTTAAGATTTTTTTCATTGTTTTAAATTTTAGTTTGTTAATAAATGATTTTAAGTGACATCAATTTTAAATCTCTAATAATCTTCCCAAATTCTATCGAAATTGATTAGACAAAATCCAAGAAAATGAGTTTGCAAAGATATAATTTATTTTGACATATTGTGAAACTCGTTTATTTTATAAACAAAAACAAATAACAGGTTGATTAATAGCGTTTTATAAAATAGATTCTAATCCAAACCGCAATATTTGTTCTTCACAATTCATATAATTAATCAATTTTACAAGGTATTTGAGCTACATTTCAAAGAAATCCTATTAATCACTCCCTATTATTTTAGAAACTTGTTCGGTCCAACGTGTATCCATAACAGTCATTCTTTCTACAAATCTCCTACTAACGCTCCTCAAAACATATCAAAATTAACATCTTGCTTAAGTTTTTCTAGTTGGTTTCCCTATACCTCATTGGCATGATCTTCTGAATTAAAAGGTCTGCACTTTCTTTGTTTTTTGTATATCGACTTTGTCTGTTTAATTTAATAATTTTCTGCAACATAAAATAACAACCTAATTTATGATATTTAAAATGCAAATATCAAACCAAACATTCAATCTAGGATTGATAGTATTAAGCACACTTTATATTTCTGGTCGTATATTGCTGAGTTTTGTCTGAAATAATTAGAGATACCTATTGTGAACTTTCGGAAGCAATAAGAAGAAATGCCAATAAGAGAAGAATAACATTCTCTATGTTATAGCATTTGTACCATACACAAAAAAACGATGTCACTACAAAGCATCTTGGCGTACTTGTGAGATATCTCGATGTTCTGGATAATCCAACGAGTAATGAAGCCCTCGGCTCTCTTTGCGTGCCATCGCATGCTTAATAATGATGTATCCAATGTTAATCATATTACGTAACTCACAGATTTCTGGAATCAAAATCGATTTTTTATAGAGTTCTTCTGTCTCTGCATATAGAATTTTTAAACGGTCGAAAGCACGTTTCAAACGCAAGTCAGAACGTACAATCCCAACATAATTAGACATTATGCTTTGCACCTCTTTCTTAGACTGCGTAATTAGAATCATCTCTTCATTATGAACCGTTCCTGCGGTATCCCATTCAGGAACATTATGACAGAAAGAAATATACTTTAGTCGTTCCGATGCACAAAGAAAAGCACGGTGGGAAAAAACCAATGCTTCGAGTAGCGAGTTTGACGCTAAGCGATTGGCGCCATGAAGCCCTGTAGAAGCGCACTCGCCAGCGGCAAACAGGTTGTGAATGGACGACTCACCCCATTCGTCTGTCTTAATTCCTCCGCAAGAGTAATGTGCCGCAGGAACCACCGGAATCATATCCTTGGTAATATCAATACCAATGCTCAAACATTTGGCGTAAATATTGGGAAAATGTTGGAAAATTTCGTTTTTGCTAATCATCGTGGCATCTAAATAGACGTGTTCTTTTCCACTGATTTTCATCTCGTTGTCGATTGCACGTGCCACAATATCACGAGGCGCTAACGAGCCACGTTCATCATATTTCTGCATAAACTCTTTTCCCTCTAAATCCTTCAAAATTGCTCCTGCACCTCGCAACGCTTCAGTAATCAGAAAAGATGGAGACTCATTGGGATTGTAAAGAGATGTAGGGTGAAATTGCACAAATTCCATACCCGCTACCGACCCTTTGGCACGATAAACCATTGCAACCCCATCACCCGTAGCAATGAGCGGATTGGTAGTATTACCATACGTGGTGCCAATACCTCCCGTTGCCATCATCGTAATTTTTGAAAGAATGGTGCGTACTCGCTTGGTTTTGGGGTTATAAACGTATGCTCCGTAACAAGTGGTGTTCGGAGAGTAACGCGTAATCTCTTCTCCCAAATGGTGCTGCGTAATTATTTCTACAGCCAAGTGATTCTCTAAAATCTCAATATTAGGATTGTTAATTGCTGCTGCAATCAATTTCTTCTCAATTTCTAACCCCGTTACATCTTTGTGGTGAAGTACCCGAAATTCGGAGTGCCCACCCTCTTTTGCTAACGCAAATTTTCCTGATGCAGTTTTGTCAAAATCAACTCCCCAAGCCAGCAACTCTTTCACACGCTCTGTAGATTCTCTAATGGTTATCTCTACAATTTTTCTATCTGACAACTCATCCCCCGCTATCATCGTATCTTGGATATGTTTTTCGTAAGAATCAGGTTCATAAACAACTGCAGCAATTCCTCCTTGCGCATATTTAGTCGAAGTATCATCAATTTTGGCTTTGGTAACCATACAGACTTTGCCAAATTCCGCTGCTTTTAACGCAAAACTTAATCCTGCTATTCCAGAGCCAATAACCAAAAAGTCAACACAATTTCTCATCTTTTCTTTCGTTTATTTACAAACTGCAAAGATACATCAATTATTTATGATACAATCAGAATTTTTTAAACTATTTCCTCTTTAATCTGTATTTTAAAAAATAGATTTATGAATAAAAAGATCGCTTTAGTATTATCAAGTGGTGGTGCACGCGGAATTGCGCATATCGGCGCTATCGATGTGTTAGAAGAGAATGGTTATGAAATAACCTCCATAGTAGGTTGCTCAATGGGTAGTTTAGTGGGTGGAATGTATGCTTCTGGAAATTATCAGCAGTTCAAAGAATGGATTCTTTCCATGACCAAGAAGAAGATGCTGAAACTTTCAGATGCAGACATCAATACAAGTTACGTAGTAAAAGGGGATCTTCTAATGAAAGAGATGAAAAGTTTAATGCCTGATTGCCTAATTGAAGAGTGTAAAATTCCTTTTGCTGCTGTTGCTACGGACGTTAGAAATGAGAAAGAGGTATTGTTTAAGAGTGGCTCTCTCTACAACGCGATTCGCGCCTCGATATCCATTCCTATCTTTTTCAAACCTGTACAAAATGAGGATATGTTATTGATGGATGGTGCATTGATAAATCCATTTCCACTAAATCACGTAATTATGAATGGTGCTGATAAAGTTGTTGCAATAAATGTTACCGCTAAAAGCAACAACGAGTTCATTCCACAACTTCAGCGTACAGGAAAACTTGAAGATGCTTACCCGTTCGGAAAAAGGAATCCTTTTATCCTGCAAGGAGCAAGTCTGCATCGAGAATTATTAGCAGTGATTCAGATGATGTTGATTAGCAATAGCGAATTGATAAGACAACAAAATCCCTGTGATCTATTAGTGGAACTTCCTGCATCTTCATTTCAATGTTTCGATTTCTTCAAAGCAAAAGAGATTTATGAAGTAGGCCGAAGATTGATGAGCGAGCAACTTCTAAAGTGGGAGAACATTTAGAATCGTCCGCCAGCACCACCTCCACCAAAGCCGCCAGCACCACCAAAACCACCGAAGCCGCCAAAACCGCCACCTCCGTGGTAACCGCCAAAGCCACCTGGAATTCCACCCACAAAACCTCGAGATTGCCCCGACACACCCCCAAACTGGGTCGCACGTCGCCGCTTCATAACCTCGTTATAAATCACCATAAATGCTGCAAAACTAACTCCTAAAGCAGCCGCCTTTTTGTAAAGTTCATCACGCTCTTTATCTGAAATATTGTAACCATAGGTACTCTCTTCAATAAGATAAGTGATATTTTCCGTTATCAAAGTGTCCAATTTCTTCTCAATATCTTGTCGGGAAAGTCCCATCGAAACACCACGCTGAATAAGCAGTTGCCGCTCTTCACTTGTAAGTTGCCCTTTGTCAACAGCATCATCACAAAGAAATGCCAACATCTTCTCTTTGAGTTCATATTGCAATTGTGGAAGGTAAACGGATGCGGAAACTCCAAGTTTTTCCATATTTTGCGCTAAATGTTGTTTCTCTTCTTCTGTTACCTTCGCATCTTCAACTACTTCTGCAATAAGCTGGTCAACCTTTTGATTAATTTTTATACGAAGTCGTGCAATAAGCACATTGCGTTCTAAACCCGTTTTTTTCAATAGTTTTTCAAAATCTTTTCCCAACACTTTTCCTGTATTCACCGCTTTACGAATCAGTCGGTTGCGCCGACCTTCGCGCCATAAAAGGAATAGCCCAACAATTCCACCAAATACAAGAATTCCCATTCCTACAAAACCTGCGACCTCATCTGATTTTGCAGCTCGATCCATCTCGCTTCTCGGAATAGAAATTTCACCTTTAACAATAGGAATAATCTGATTAACAGCATTTTCAATTGCAATTCCGTAATTTCCTTTCTGCAATTCCGGAATCATCATCTCGTCAATAATACGTTTTGCGGTCGCATCTGGCAGCGCACCTTCCAAATCATAACCTACAGCAATATATACCTCACCTGCAGTATGGGTACGCGGCTTAACAAGTATCACAATTCCGTTGTCTTTACCCGAAGATTTCACTCCCCAGCGGTCGCCAATTTCGTATGCAAAATCTTTCGCAGCATAACCGCCTAAATCATCAACGGTAACAACGCAGATAAGGTTGGAAGTTTCGTTATTGAACGCAACTAAACGTTGTTCAAGCGCATCTACCTGCGGGCGAGAAAGCACACCCGCAAGGTCATTTACCAAGCGCGCTGGCTTCGGCGCTGGCGGAATGACATCTTTCGCTAAAACAGTGATGAAAAGTCCTGCAAAAAGTAAAAGTGTGATAAGTTTACGCATAATTATTTTCTAAAATTCAATGACTGGCGCTTGACTTGCTTCAGGTGACGCTTGAAAATATGGACGCTTCTCAAAGCCGTAAATTTTAGCCAAGAGATTTTTAGGGAAACGTCGAATCATCGTATTATAATTTTGCGCTGCTTCATTAAATTTCTTGCGTTCTACAGCAATTCTATTTTCAGTTCCTTCCAACTGCGCCTGTAAATCTTTGAAATTTGCAGTGGCCTTTAAATCAGGATATTTTTCAACTGTTACCATCAATCTTCCCAACGACTTACTGAGGTTATCTTGTGCTTGCTGGAACTGCTGCAGGTCTGCCTCTGTCATCTGACTTGGGTCTAATTTTATTGATGATGCTTGCGCTCGCGCTTCTGTAACTGCTTCAAAAGTACTTTTTTCAAACTCTGCAGCTCCTTTTACAGTACTTACCAACTGCGGTACTAAATCTGCACGTCTCTGATATACATTTTCAACTTGACTCCATGCTTTGTTAACTTCCTCTTCTGCAGTAACAAAAGCGTTGTAATTACAACTCGATTGCGTAATTCCTAAAAAAATGGCAATGGCCAAAATGAGTAAATTTCTGCTTTTCATATTTTTTTGTTTTGTTGTTTCCTTAACGACAAAAGTTTGTCAAAATTGTTTATTCTGTTTTTTATTTGGGCGTGCCGGCTCTTTTCCTTCGCACTTCCCCACCCGCTCGCCGTCGGGCTATCCGCTCAAATTTCGCGCCTTTTTCTCTCTCAACAGTCTTTCCCTAAATCCAAATTTCAAATTCCAAGTTCTTAATTCTAAATTCTAAACCCGGCGCTCATAACCGCTTCTATCCCTCACGCGCACCCACACAAAAGCATCGGCACCCAAATTTCAAGTCATCATCTGCATCAATTTTCTCCAAAGTTTTGAACCTTTCTGCTTACAATGTTGTTCTATACAAAAAATTTGAATGTTCTGCTGGTAATAATCGACCTCGTACCGACAGAACTTAACCCTGAGGTCTTTAAAATTATGAACACAAAATTTTATATCTGTAAACATTGCGGAAATGTGATAACCAAACAAGTCGATTCTGGCGTTCCTGTTGTGTGCTGCGGTGAACCGATGCAAGAATTAAAAGTGAATACCGTTGACGCCAGCGTGGAAAAACACGTACCCGAAGTAACAAAAATTGATGATTGCACATTGAAAGTTCAAGTGGGAAGTACACCACATCCTATGCTTCCAGAACATCATATCTCGTTCATCTATTTAGAAACCGAAAACGGCGGACAACTGCGCTACCTAAAAGATAAACCCGAAGCAGAGTTCTGTATCTGTAAAGATAAACCTACAGCCGTTTACGAATATTGCAACTTACACGGTTTGTGGAAAACCGAATTGTAGCCTTATAATAAAGTCCTTGTAAAAAGGGGGAGAAAATTGCGTTTTCTTCCCCTTTTTGTTTTTATTTTTCTAAGCAATTATCCAAATCTCGTATAATCTGCTCCTTATTCATCTTCTGTCCAATAAAGACAATCTTCTCCATTCGATCACCATATTCTTCGTCCCAATCGTGCTGAAGTCCTGGTTCCTGCTTCATTAGCTCTACAAGCTCCTCCTCTGGCGCAGTTGCAAACCAAAGACCTGCTTCTACGATCTTTTTCTGAATCCCCGATTGCTCAAAAAGATAAGACATATCGCGATTATGGCGGAAATAACAAATTCCCTTGGCGCGAATGACACTATTAGGCCACTTCTGGGTAACAAATTCGTAAAATTTTTCCACTTCAAAGGCGCGACGACGGTAATAGACAAACGTACTAATGCCATATTCTTCCGCTTCACCCTCCCCGTGATGATGGTGGTGATGACAATGACATTCCTCTCCTTCGTGATGGTGACACTCCTCATCATGGTGATGTTCGTGATGATGATGTGGATGGTGCGCCTCATACTCCTCCTCTTCAGTAGCTAATTTCTCAATTCCACGCACCCAACCTGCTGCACCTGAAACCACATTATAGTCAAATAGTTGTGTATAAATAATTTTATTTAAATCAACTTCCGCATAGTTGCATTCGATAATTTCTGCACCTGGTCGCAGGTGTTCAATAATATGTCGTAATTTTCTCCGTTCATCGTCAGAAACTTCCGAAGCTTTGTTAAGCAATACAATATTGCAGAACTCTATCTGCTGAATTAGCAAGTTTTCAATATCCTCATCGTCAATATTCTCTTTCGTAAGTTTCTCTCCACATGCAAATTCACTTTGCATTCGCAACGCATCAACAACGGTGACAATACAATCTAATTTTCCCACTCCGTTTTCTCTATATTTTTCTTCCATTCTCGGAATGGAACAGATCGTTCTCGCAATCGGTTCTGGCTCACAAATACCACTCGCCTCAATTACAATGTAGTCGAAGCGCTGCATTTTCATTATCTCTGTTAATTGTTCAATGAGATCCATTTTGAGCGTACAACAGATACATCCGTTTTGAAGGGCTACCAAACTTTCATCTTTTTTCCCAACTATACCACCCTTTTGGATTAAACTTGCATCTATGTTGATCTCACCAATATCATTGACAATAACTGCAAATTTTATCCCTTTCTGATTGCTAAGAATATGATTTACCAATGTGGTTTTTCCGCTTCCTAAATAACCTGTAAGAAGTAGAATTGGAGTTTCTATAGTTTGCATATCTCTGTATATTTTGATTTTTTTGCAAAAATAGAGAAATTTAGAATTGGAACAATAAAAAAGTGTATTTTTGCAAAAACATATTATATTAAATATGTACAAGGAGAAAACAGAAAAAAATAAACTTCGGATTGAACAAATTATTTGTAAACCTGCAGGTTTCAAGTTGTTCTCTTTAGTTAATTCCCCAAAATGGAAACTACTTCTGTTGATACCTTTTTTACCTTTTTTCCTATTAAACTTGCAATTTTCTGAAAGTGATTTACAAAAAAAATCACATTTCTCCTCTCAACAAGAGAGCAAATTACAAGATTATTCCACCAAACGCACCCTGTCAGAAAAGGCATTATGTATCAAAGAGACACTTGTTTCACTACCCTTTGCGAAAAACAACAATTTCACGCAAACATTACAGAAAACATCTGTCAGACAATTTAACTCCAACGCATTTAAATCCTCGATAACTGCTATAAATACCCAATTGCAGATTTTCTTTAAACATTACTGCAAGGGAAGAGCAATCATTGCAAAGGTTATTCCGCATCATATTGATTATTACATATTTTCATTATGTAAAATCACTACTTGATTTTTATTTTCTGTATCTTTTTCTTTTTTCATTAATTCCGCTTTGCGGGGGAACTCTCTTTTGGGTAAATCAATAATTTACCTTTTCAACAATATTATTAACCTATAAAAAATCAGTAGATATGAATGAAAATATGGAACTTTTAGAAAATAAAATTGCATATATGTCAGAAGAGGGATTTGTAAAGAAGAAATCATTCTTCGGCAGTTATTATATTTATCAAGCAACTCAAGCCAAGATGAAAAAGCATTACGTGTATATGAATGCTGAGGGAAAACATAAATTTCAATCTCTTGTACAAAGCAAAAATTTCAACAAAATCAGTGAAATTTCTAAGGAAATGAACGCTAGTTGTCGTTTGGAAGTATGGATTGCAACAGACAAATCGGCTTGTGTCATGCAATTACAAGAGTATATTCCACACAATTACCATGCTTGTTCTGAAGTAGTAGTTTTAAAAAACGATGATGCACAACCAGTTATAAATTTCGTTAAGTAGTAAAAATTTTATCATGTTTGTATTAATGATTATCGTGTTTCTAATAGGCTACTTAATGATTGCCTTGGAACACCCACTAAAAATTAACAAATCTGCAACGGCCTTGGTATTAGGCGCACTCCTTTGGGTAATATATATTCTTGCTGGCGAAAGCATTTACGATTCAGCAAATTTCAGAGCAGGATTCGAGAGTTTTTGTGCAGCCAATCCTGGATTAGCGCATCCCTTTATTGAGTATATTGCAAATGCTGAAATGTTGAGTCATCTTGCAGAAATTGCAGAAATTCTCTTCTTCCTTATCGGTGCAATGACTATTGTTGAAGTAATAGATAAACACCAAGGATTTACGCTAATTACAGACCACATCACCACCAAAAATAAGGTAAAGTTGCTATGGATTATCGGTTTTGTAACCTTTTTTCTCTCCGCAGTACTCGACAACTTAACCACAACATTGGTTATGATTGCACTACTCCGTAAACTAGTACAAAAACGTAGTGACAGACTCTTCTTTGCTGGAATCGTCATTATTGCAGCAAATTCTGGCGGTGCATGGTCACCTATTGGAGATGTAACCACCATTATGCTTTGGGTAGCTAATAAAATCACTACGGGGCATATCATATCACAAACTTTTGTAGCAAGTTTAATCTCCATGATAGTACCGTTGTTGGCAGTTTCCTTATTTATGAAAGGCGATTTGGATGATGAAGAAAAATTGATGGTAAAATCGCAACGTAAACTTCCAAAGCTACATCGCCACCTAATGTTTTGGGTAGGAATCTGTGCACTACTATTTGTGCCTATATTCAAAATGTTAACTCACCTCAAGCCATACGTTGGAGTAATGTTAGGATTGGGTGTGGTTTGGATTGTGAATGAGCTTCTTTACCGAAAAGCAGGAGAGAAACATCACGAAATGCGTGTAGGTCATATTATTTCTCGTATTGACATGTCAAGCATTCTATTCTTCTTAGGAATTTTGTTGGCAGTTGGAGCTTTGCAATCTGCAGGACAACTTTCGCTTCTTGCTAACGGCTTAGATAACACATTTGGAGATAATTTTAATGCAATTAATATCGTTATCGGACTACTCTCTTCCGTTATTGACAACGTTCCAATGGTAGCTGGAGCAATGGGAATGTACGATTTTCCACTTAATCACAATTTCTGGACCTTTTTAGCATATTGTGCAGGCACCGGTGGAAGTATTTTGATTATTGGATCCGCAGCAGGCGTTGCCGCAATGGGAATGGAGAAGATCGATTTTATTTGGTATTTGAAGAAAATTACTCCATTTGCATTATTAGGATACTTGTCAGGTGCTGGAGTTTATATTCTAATGAATATGATATAGAAAAATTCTCCCTAAATTTTAAAAAGCAGTGTGTTTCACATTATTGTAATCGACAGAAAGCACACTGCTTTTTGTTTGTATAGCTCAAGATAACAGAAAATCAACTTATGATAAAATCAATATAATATTTTTACACTCTTTGCGTTAAGTGAGATTGGCAGAACTTAAAGTTGCCAATTACTTTCACATAAAATTGGATTAAAATGAAACAATTAATACGTACACTTCTTATTATTATCGCACTCATTCCACTGACGATAGCAGCACAAAACTACTCTGCTAAAACGTCCCTTGACTCAACACAATACCTTATCGGTGACCACATTACAATTCACTTAGAAGTTACTGCTCCGAAAGGCGAACCCGTAGAAATTCCACAATTGAATCAAGAGATCTTTGAGGCAAATCATCTTCCCTACGACTGGATCTCCAACTCTCCTATCGATACCTCATCTAAAAAATCACAAGACATTTACAAACAAGACATTACCATCATCGCCTTCGACTCTGGGCACTACTATTTTCCACAATTGGCTATTCTATCTACCGATTCACAATTATTGGCACAAACCGACCTACTTCAATTCGATATAACTACTATTCCAGTAGATACAACAGCCGAATTTAAAGACATAAAACCGATTACCGAAACCACAATGGGCTGGCATGAATTTTGGATCTACGTCAAAGAATATCTTCCATATATTATCATTATTATACTCGTTATCGCACTCATTGCCTACCTAATTTATCAGATGGTAAAGAAGCACAAACAGCGTCCAAAAGTAGCATCGGCAAAGCCAGCCAAACCGAAAGTAAAGCCACACATTACGGCACTGCGTGCATTAGAACATCTACGTAAGAAAAAACTTTGGGAACAAGGAAAGGTAAAAGATTATTATTCTGAACTAACTGATATTGTGAGAATTTATATCGAAGGACGCTGGAATGTAAACGCCAAAGAGATGGTTTCTAACGAAATTATCGAAGAACTTTCTCAACTACCTATTCCAGACGAGCAAGTTGAGATGCTCAAAAAATCGTTCCAAACTGCCGACCTCGTTAAATTTGCGAAATGGGATCCACTACCCGATGACCACAACTACACCTACAAATGCTGCAAAGAGTTTGTAGAACAAACCGCCGAACAAAACGACACTAACGTTAACAATGAGAAAAAATAGAGAAAATGAAACTTCTTGTCGCTATAATTCCCTTTTTAAAAGATATTGAATTTGCCAATCCTTATTGTTTTCTACTTCTGCTACTTCTGATTCCAATTATCGGGTGGCATCTGTGGAAACGCCATAGAATGCAGGCTGACCTAATCCTACCTACAACTACATCATTAGAAAACGCTCCAAAATCGTGGCGACAACGCCTACTTTGGCTTCCGAACACATTACGAATTCTCATTTTCCTTCTCGTAGTAGTTGCGCTCGCACGTCCACAATCACATTTCAGCACACGCAACGTTGAAACGGAAGGAATCGACATTGTCTTGGCACTTGACATCTCCGCTAGTATGCGTACAATGGACTTCAAGCCCAACCGTTTAGAAGCCTGCAAATCGGTAGCAGAAGAGTTTATCAGCACACGCCAGAACGACCGCATTGGCATTGTTGTTTACGGAGAAGAAGCCTATACCATCTGCCCTGTCACCAGCGACCACCAAACGCTATCAGGAATGCTCAAAACAATAGATTTTAACAACTTAGAAAACTCGACCGCCATTGGAGATGGCTTAGGAACCGCTATTAACCGCCTGCGCGAAAGTGAAGCAAAGAGTAAAGTAGTGATTTTACTTTCGGACGGAGTAAACAATAGTGGCTACATCGATCCATATGCCGCTGCAGAGATGGCAAAAAACTTCAAAATCAAAGTTTACACCATCGGTTGTGGCTCATACGGTCAAGCTCCAATTCCTACGCCATATGGTCCACAATTGGTACAAACTGAAATTGATGAAAAGCTACTCAATCACATTGCAGAAACCACAGGCGGAACCTATTTCAGAGCGACAAACAAAGAGAAACTACGTACAATTTACCAAGAGATTGACTCAATGGAAAAAACCAAAATCAGTGAATCTGTTTATGAAAGCAGATCTGACTTTTTCCTTCCATTCCTTTTGGCAGCAGTAGTTCTCTTCTTGGTAGAACTTATTTTCAGACTTTTCGTTTTGAAGGTCAATCCATAATTTCGAGGAGATCACCTCTTAAAACTTTCCAAAAATCTGTATCTTTGACGCAACAAACAGAAAGTAGTTCAAGAATACACGAGCGCAACGTTTTGCGTGAAGGATTGAGGCGGATATGAGCGCCGACTTAAGAATATAGAATTAAGATATTGGGGAACATAGCAATTGAATTTGAAGAAAATTGTAATAAGAGAAATAGGCGCGAAATTAGAGCCGAAAGCCTGACGGCGAGCGGGCGGGGTTGTGTGAAAGTATAGCCGGCACGCCCAAATAAAAAGAATTTAAAACTTCATTTTAGAAAAGCATACTTTTTCTGCAAAAAAATAAAAAAACTGACTTGATGTAAGAAAAAAAATTATACTTTTGCCCCTCATTTAATTTTTGAGCACATCATAATAATTTAGAGAATGAGCAATAAAAGATTAGCCAAACGCTATGCACAAGCATTCTATGATTTTGCAGAAGAAAATCAAAAGGTAGATGCCATCTACAACGACGTCCGTTTATTGTATAACACATACAAGGAAAACAATGAATTACAAGTTGTTATGGAATCTCCTATTATCAATTTTGATAAGAAAGATAAGATTTTCCAAGCCCTTTTTCAGGACCATTTGGAAGAGATAACATACCGATTTTTGCGACTCATCGTTCAAAAGCGCCGTGAACCACAGTTAGAAGCGATTTTTGAGCATTACATCCACATCTACTACGAAAAGCACAATATTCGTGAGGCATATCTAACCACAGCACAACCCCTCAGCAATGAGATGCTCCAAGAAATAAAGACTCTTCTAGAGAATGAGACTCAATGTCAAATTGTTATTCATGAGAAGGTTAACCCAACTTTAATCGGTGGAATTTTAATTCGCATTGATGATTTCTTGTTGGACGCAACAATCTTATCAAGAATCAACAAGTTGAAAAATGAGTTCAAGCAAAATCAATACAAAGCAGCTTTTTAAGAATTAGAAACAAAATCAAAATACAATGGCAGAAATTAAACCATCAGAAGTAACCGCTATATTGCGTAAAGAGTTACAGCAATGTAATACTGATGCTCAAATGGAAGAAACCGGTACCACGCTCGTGGTTGGTGACGGTATTGCACGTGTTTACGGTTTGCAAAACGTACGTTCTGGAGCATTGGTTGAATTTGAAAAACCAGAAGGAAATGTTACGGGTATCGTCCTTAACTTAGAGGAAGATAATGTCGGCGTTGTACTTTTAGGTGATTCCAAGCACTTAAATGAAGGTGATGTATGTAGAAGAACTGGCCGATTGGCAACTATCAAAGTAGGTGAAGGCTTATTAGGTCGCGTTATTGACACGTTAGGTGAACCTATTGATGGTAAAGGTGCCGTTGAAGGTCCTCTATATGAAATGCCTATAGAAAGAAAGGCTCCTGGCGTAATCTTCCGTCAACCTGTAAAAGAGCCACTTCAAACAGGTATTAAGGCTATCGATGCGATGATTCCTATTGGCCGCGGGCAACGTGAGTTAATCATTGGTGACCGCCAAACAGGAAAAACAGCTATTGCTATCGATACAATTATCAATCAAAAAGAGTTTTACGACAAAGGAGAACCTGTTTATTGTATCTATGTAGCTATCGGACAAAAAGGTTCTTCTGTTGCAAATACCGTTAAGACATTGACTGAACATGGCGCAATGCCATACACAATTGTTGTAGCAGCTACCGCTTCTGACCCTGCAGCAAAACAATTCTATGCACCATTTGCTGGCGCTGCAATCGGTGAATATTTCCGCGACACGGGACGTCCAGCATTAATCATTTATGATGACTTGTCTAAACAAGCAGTTGCTTACCGCGAAGTTTCTTTGTTGCTCCGCCGCCCACCTGGACGCGAAGCATATCCAGGAGACGTTTTCTACTTGCACTCTAGATTGTTGGAACGCGCAGCAAAAATTATCGAATCTGATGAAATTGCAGCACAAATGAACGACCTTCCAGAATCGCTCAAACCGATTGTAAAAGGTGGTGGCTCTTTGACCGCACTTCCAATTATTGAAACCCAAGCAGGTGACGTTTCTGCATATATTCCTACCAATGTGATCTCTATTACTGATGGTCAGATTTTCCTTGAAACCTCATTGTTCAACGCAGGTATCCGCCCCGCTATCAACACTGGTATCTCAGTATCACGTGTGGGTGGTAACGCACAAATCAAATCTATGAAAAAGATTGCGGGAACACTTCGTCTTGACCAAGCACAATACCGTGAATTGGAATCCTTCTCTAAATTCGGTTCTGACCTTGACCAAGCGACCACCAATGTTTTGAACAAAGGTGCACGTAACGTGGAAATCTTGAAACAACCTCAGTATACTCCATATAAAGTTGAAGACCAAATTGCTATTATCTTCTGTGGCGTGAAAGCACTTCTTCAAAATATTCCACTGAACAGAATTCGCAATTTTGAACAAGACTATCTCCACACTTTACAAGAAACCAAAGCTGGCTTACTTGCAGAGATCAGAAGTGGAAAGATGGACGACAAAATCATGGCAGAACTTGAAGAAGTATGCCGTGAAGTTGCAAAAAAATATATTGCATAATCTCAGATAAAAAGCTATGGGAAACTTAAAAGAAATTAGGGTAAGAATAGCTTCTGTTCAATCTACTCAGAAGATTACTAGTGCGATGAAGTTAGTGTCCGCAGCAAAACTACGCCGCGCACAAAATGCCATCATCGGCTTACGCCCCTATTCTAACAAACTCAATGAAATCCTCTCCAATCTATCCTCATCATTGGAAAATAGTGCAGAGATGCCACTACTCAAAACTCGAAATATTGAAAAAGTTGTGCTTGTAGTAATCTCCTCCAATAGAGGCTTGTGCGGTGGTTTCAACTCAAATATAGTAAAAGAGGTAATCCGTGTGGTTGAAAATCGCTATGCTCAACAAAACCAAGAGGGTAACCTTCAACTTATTTGTTTAGGTAAAAAAGCAGCAGAACAACTTTCTAAAAAATATAATGTTATATCAGTAAATGAAGAGGTAATTGAAACTTCTCAATTTACTGTTATCAGTGATTTGGCAGAAAAACTGATGAAACAATATATTAATAGAGAGGTGGATAAAGTAGAAGTTATCTACAACAGATTCCAAAATGCTGCTACCCAATATGTTCAAACTGAAAACTATCTTCCTGTAGAAAATCTAACTGCGCAACAAGATAATGCTACCAATATCGACTACATATTTGAACCTTCACGCGAAGAGTTAGTATCTGAACTTATTCCAAAGATTCTAAAACTGCAACTGTATAAAACGCTAATCGATTCTATTGCTTCTGAACATGGTGCTCGTATGACATCTATGGCAAAAGCAACTGACAACGCAACTGAAATTCTTAAGGAATTAAAACTGAAATATAACAATGCACGTCAGGCTGCCATTACCAATGAATTGAACGAAATTGTAAGTGGTGCCAATGCAATGAACAATTAATACGATGTGACAAATTGTCATATCGTGACATTAAAAAGGAGAAAAAGAGGAAGAAAACCTTTTTTTCTCCTTTTTGGCATAAAGATTGCTATATTGGGCCTGCATTTTAAATTGTGCTAATAAGAATCAATAAATAATAACAACAAAAAAAAACAATTATGGGAAAAATTATTGGAATTGACTTGGGAACAACAAACTCTTGTGTTGCAGTAATGGAAGGTAGCGACCCTGTAGTAATCCCCAACAGCGAAGGAAGAAGAACAACTCCCTCAATCGTAGCATTTGTAGGTGATAATGAACGTAAAGTGGGTGACCCAGCAAAACGTCAGGCTATCACCAATCCATACAAAACAATTTTCTCTATCAAGAGATTTATGGGTGAAACATTCGATCGCGTAACTAAAGAATGCGAAAGAGTTCCTTATAAGGTAGAAAGAACAGGTAACAATATGCCAGCCGTTAAAATTGACGACCGCGCTTATACTCCACAAGAGATCTCTGCAATGATACTTCAAAAAATGAAAAAAACTGCAGAAGACTATTTAGGACAAGAAGTTACCGAAGCCGTTATTACCGTTCCTGCATATTTCAGCGATTCTCAACGCCAAGCCACTAAAGAAGCTGGCGAAATTGCTGGTCTTACTGTAAAACGTATCATTAACGAACCTACCGCTGCCGCTTTGGCATACGGATTAGACAAAAAGAAAAGTGATTCAAAAGTGGCTGTTTTCGACTTAGGAGGTGGAACTTTTGATATCTCAATCCTTGAATTGGGTGATGGCGTTTTTGAAGTAAAATCTACAAATGGAGATACACACTTAGGCGGTGATGACTTCGACCACAAAATTATCGATTGGTTAGCAGCTGAATTTATGAAAGATTTCAACGTTGATCTACGTAAAGATGCAATGGCATTACAACGTTTGAAAGAAGCTGCAGAAAAAGCAAAAATCGAACTTTCTAGTTCAAACTCTACTGAAATTAATCTTCCTTACATTATGCCAATTGATGGCATTCCTCAACACTTAGTACGCACCCTTTCTCGCGCACAATTTGAACAACTTTGCGACGACTTGATTCGTGCCACTATTGCTCCTTGCAAAAAAGCATTATCAGACGCAGGTTACACAACAAGCGACATCGACGAAGTAATTCTCGTTGGAGGTTCAACCCGTATTCCTGCTATCCAAAAAGTTGTAGAAGATTTCTTCGGAAAAGCTCCTTCAAAAGGCGTTAATCCTGACGAAGTTGTTGCGGTTGGAGCAGCAATCCAAGGCGGCGTGTTGAGTGGTGATGTAAAAGATATTCTTCTTTTGGATGTTACACCTCTTTCATTAGGTTTGGAAACCCTTGGTGGTGTAATGACCAAACTAATTGAATCTAACACAACAATTCCTACTCGTAAAACTGAAACCTTTACTACTGCAGCTGACAATCAAACCTCAGTAGAAATTCACGTACTCCAAGGCGAACGTCCTATGGCAGCACAAAACAAGAGTATCGGTCGTTTCCACTTAGACGGAATTCCTGCTGCTATGCGAGGCGTTCCTCAAATTGAAGTTACATTCGATATTGACTCTAATGGTATTTTGAATGTTACAGCAAAAGATAAAGCTAGCGGTAAAGAGCAAAAAATCAGAATTGAAGCATCTTCTGGCTTAAGTGATGATGAAATCAAGAGAATGAAAGCAGAAGCGGAAGCTAACGCTGATGCTGACAAGAAAGCCAAAGAAGAGATTGACAAACTAAACGCAGCTGATTCATTGGTATTTAACACTGAAAAACAACTCAAAGAGTTTGGCGACAAAGTTCCTGCAGAAGACAAAGCTCAAATCGAAGCTGCTGCAGCAAAACTCAAGACAGCACACGATGCCAAAGACTTTGCAGGTATGGATGCTGCCACCAACGAACTTCAAGCTGCATGGCAAGCTGCATCACAAAAGATGTATGCAGCTAATGGTGGCGGAGCACAAGCGCAAGACCCATTCACAGGTGCAAATCCTGGTGCTGGCGCACAAGGTCCTCAAGGCGGTGCTTCCAAAGGTAATAACCAAGAAGTACAAGATGTTGACTTCGAAGAGGTGAAATAAAATACAATTTCCTAATATTACAGCAAAGGGGCTGACCGCAGGTCAGCCCCTTTTGTTTTGTATAGGGAGGAGGGTGTATTACTTCACTTCTTCTTATATAATCGGGACTGACCAATAGCGAGTTAACGTTTTGTGGTACAATTATGGAACAAAATCAGGGATTTTCCCCCATAATTTAACTGGCAATACCTTCAAAGAACTTTCTGCGAACCTTATTTTCCTACCCCCTACCCTTACACTTCTTGACAAAATCTATCAACTCGTGAGGAATATGGCAATAACCTTCTGGATTTTTATCCAAATAATCTTGATGGTATAATTCCGCAGGATAGAAATTTTGCAAAGGCAATAGTTCCACTGCCAAAGGCTCACCCACCTTCTGCTCAATGCAGTGATAAACTTCTTGAATCAAAGACAAATCAGCCTCATCGGTAAAGTAAATTCCTGTTCTATAACGAGTTCCAACGTCACCACCTTGTTTATTTAATGATGTTGGATCGATGGTGAGAAAATAAAGATTCAGAATTTCTTCTAACGTGATTTGTTCTGGATTATACTCAATAAGAACGGTTTCGGCATAACCTGTTTGGTCGGTATAAACCTGTTCGTATGTAGGGAAAGGGAGATTCCCATTAGCATACCCGACTTCAGTATGCATAATACCATCAATCTGTTTGAAAAAATGTTGTGTACCCCAAAAGCAACCGCCTGCTAAATATATCTGTTTCATTCGTATTTATTTTCAAAAAATTCATCAGGAAAGTTAATTAGATAAACCTGTTCCGTGGTTCTCGTCAGCGCAGTATAAAGCCAACGAAAAGTCTCCTTATTCAGTTGGTCTTCTGAAAAATAGTTTAAGTCTATACAGGTATTTGCCCATTGTCCACCCTGAGTTTTATGACACGTAAACGCATACGCAAATTTCACTTGCACAGCATTAAGGTAGGGATTTCCCCGCATTTTCAGTGCGCGAATTCTTTTATCTGCAATATCCTCGTAATCTTTTGCTACTTCCATATATAATTGTCGTTGCTGATCTTTCGGCAATGCGGCACCTTCACTACTTAGGGTTTCTAATAAAATTTTAATATCCATCTCAGGGTAGTCTGGATAATCACAAAAGCGAACCGAAACATCAGCAAAATGAAATCCATATAGTTCTTCACGTTTTCTAACAGCAAGCACTTCTATCAGCTCACCATTAGCTAAAAATCCTATCGAGGAGTTTTTCTCCACCCAATTATAGTTATTTTTCACAATCATCAAAAAATCGCCAGATGCAATCTCATTATCTCGGAAAAACACTCTATTTCTAATCTCCTGATTGAATATATTTGCGCGTTTATTAGAGCGTGTAATTATAACTGTCTCTTCTGGTTCTTGATAGCTATAGAGTTCATTAATTTTATCTTCCAAATCAATACTCGATAGTCGATGAAAATCAGAAAAATCGGTTTCCCAAAACAAAGGAAGCGAATAATCATTTTGCTCTATTTTTGTTCGTAAAGCTGTGGCATTGAAGAGAATTCCCGAATCGTGTGTTTGGCGGACGACTTCCGTAAGTTGGTAGCTTTCTGCATTTAGAGAAAAGGAGGAGCGAAGATAATCGAGTTCTAAAGCAGGGCTTTCTTCCGAGAATACGGGGGGCAATTGTGCGTCATCACCAATAAAAAGAAGTTTGTTTCCCTCACCTTCAAAAACGTAATCAATAAGATCCGCTAAAAGGTCTCGATCGCCCCAATTCTCGCCATTGGCACCTATAGGTATCATCGAAACTTCATCAACGATAAAAAGCGTATGGTGATTTTTATTTCGTTTTCGCGAAATATGCGTACCCTCTTCATTTTGAACAAGATTATAAAGATGCTTATGTAATGTAAAGGCCTTAGACCCTGAATACGCTGCAAATACTTTTGCAGCTCGACCTGTAGGGGCTAATAGTACCGTTTTCTTTTGTAAACGACGAAATGTACGTACCAAAGCACTAACCAATGTAGTCTTTCCCGTCCCTGCATATCCCTTTAAAACAAATAGTTGTGTTGGTTCTCGACGATACAAGAACTCTGTAATATGGGCTATTGCCTCACGTTGTCCATTAGTCAATTGGTGAGGAATTTCTTGTGAAAACAGTTGTACAAAAGTTGATTTAGAAAGCATGACCAATTCCAAATTGTAATCCTTGACTCCATTTCCACCATTTATTGTCTAACCAACTTTTTTGTATCCAACGATTTCCTTCAGGAATAGAGGGATCGTAAATAGGAACGCCATAATCAAGCCTAACGATGAAGAATCCGAGGTCTATACGTAAGCCTGCGCCCACACAGAATCCTAACTCTTTATAGAATCTATTAAAACGGAATTCAGCGTTTGGCATTCCTTCATATTGAGATGACAACCAAATATTTCCCACATCTGTAAATATAGCATATTTCAGAGCCTTGTAGAGTGTTCCCTGATATTCTAAATTCAATTCAATTTTAATATCTCCAGAGCATTCAAAGTAGTTTTCTGCATAGTAGCCACCAGGACCTAACGAACGGAAAGTCCAACCGCGCATACTATTTGAGCCTCCCACAAAGAAACTTTTCTCAAAGGGGATAACACCACCTCGCGTAAAAGGCACAGCAACTCCGAGGTTAAAACGCGTAAGGAATAGATTTTTCGGATTGAAGCTATGGCTATAACGAAGAGTAATATCAACCTTTTCGTATGTGGTATATTGATAATTATTAAATAGATCCCATTTCTCTTCTCTATTGACTATCATATTTAATCCTGTAAGCAGTGCCCCTGACGATTCGGCGGATAAAGAGATCCGAAAATCATTTTTTTTATTTTTTACAGGATGAGTATAATTCAACGTGTAGTTACAATTCAGAAGAAAGAATTTTGCAAATTTACGTTGATAAGATTCTGGATATTCTGCAATGATATAGCTATTCCGAGACCCGCGCGTATCAATAGTATTAATGTCAATCGGAGAAATTGAATGACTAAAAGATGAACTTGGACTCCAGCGATAAGTCATATTGGCAAACAACATCAAACGAGAAAATAACTGCGAATAACTTGTACCAAATTTCAACGAAGTGTTGTAATTTAGCGCATTCTCCTTTTGCATACGTTTAAAAAATATTAATCTTGGAAAATCAAAAGAGAGACTTCCTCCAACTTCCCCGTAGGTCAGGTAGTCGTATGTGCCTCCTTTTAATCTACTATTCAACCAATTATAATAATAAATTCCTCCATAGGCATTAATATTCATATACTCTGCACCTTTGAAGATATTTTTATTCGTATAAGTAAATGATAGATTACTCCGGTCACTACGAACTTCAGCAACAGCAGAGATACCATGTTGCTTATTCCGAGTCAATTTATAAACCGTATTTAAAACCCCAGTCTTATTAATAGTATCAATCTGACTCAAATCTTCATCAAAACTGATATTAATAATACTAAAATTTTTCAACGCACGAAGTTTTTTATAAGAAAGGTCGTATGAAAGTTGCGAATAAGGTTCACCTTTCTTAGTTTGAATAGCAGTTGCTATCACTCTATATTTGAAGTCTTTAATTATCTTTCTATTTTTATTGAAGCGGCGTTCAGTATATGGCGACAAGAAAGTGTAAATAGTTGGATCATTTTTATCACGCACCGAAAAAAATTGCGTAGAGTCAATAGCAATATCGCGTTCAAAACTAACATCGTAATTAGTATAGACAAATACTTTATTAAAGTGATACTTATATTCAAATTTCTTTTTGATTTCAGGATCAGAAATCTCATTAAAATTAAGTAAAATAGAGACGGAAACAGTAGGATTTCCATCGACCGTAAGAACTTTATGGGAATTATTAGAATCTACCTCTATGGTTATTATTGAGGTCGAAACATAAAAGTAACCTTGGTTGCGAATATTAGCAATAATACGTTCACGTTCTTCCGATAACAACTCTTCGTCATAACGATTTCCCACTTTAACTAATGCGTTTGCCGTATCGCCCAGCACAATTCTTCGATATTGAGGAATATCAATAACATATTCTATCTCTCTTATATAATAGGGTTTACCAATATTCAAGCTATACAAAACCTGTGCTTTCTTCTTCTTCCGATTACGTTCTACAATAGGAGTGACCGTAGCATTGTAATATCCCTTTTTAAACATTGCCATTTTCAACTGATTGATAGAATAAACCACATTATTCGTATCGTACAATACAGGAGCTTCCCCTTTTTTGCGCATCCATTGGTTAAACTTCGTATCTTTTGTTGTACCATCACGAAGTTCTTTAGGCTGAAAACGACCATAAATCGCAGTTTTTATGGGAAAAATCCCCATAAATTTCTTATTAGGAATAGGGCGTACATAATTATCTAATTTATCAAATTCCTCGCCTTTATAATCCACAATCTCAACACTATTTTTGGTCAACATATACTCATTTTCGCCGAGATTCTTGGTTGAACTACAAGCAAAAAAAAGCAAGAGAAGCAAAAAAAATGAGAAAGAGATTAGAAATTTCATTTAGCGCATATCATTAATGAATACATTCGGATATTGTGTTGCGTTGAAGATAAATAGAGAGTCTTCAATGGGTTTATTAAAAACAAATTTATCGACAGATAGAGTTGAAATACTATTGTTCTTGTCATACATTTCAAAACGCACTATTTGATGGTTACTTTTGTTGATATATGCCCTAATTTTATAGTAAGATTGAGATTGTAGAGGTAGTAAATCAACAACATATAACATTTTATTGTTTTCTGCCAATTCTCTAATAAATTGCGCTCTAAAATTTTTCTCCCAATTAATCAAGATTTTAGGATGAAAAATAGGTTCATCACCCTCTTCAAAAGCAAAAATTGAAACTTCATTGCTCTCTTTTTGATAATTCCAAAGATTAACACCATCACAATACACTTTTTGATCTTCCAAAAACATTGTATATTTATTTTTCTTAATTTTGAGTTCCCCTTGGAAAGTATCAAGAGTTTTTTTATCTTTAACAACTTTTACCGTAAAGTTAAACTGCATTGAGGAATAGGCATTGTATTGCGCTGCCATTTTACGCAAAATTGAAGTCGCCCCTTGATCTGTATCAACGCTATTTTGTGCGTATGAGATAGTGTAAATCGTAATTAAAAGAATTAAAGTAATCAGCTTTTTCATTGTAATGTTTTTTATTTTAATGATAGGAAAAAGTTGTATATGTTTAATGGTGCAAATTTACAAAAGTTAGTTATTAAAAAGTCCCATTCTAACAAAAATATTATTCAACTCTTCCATCGTTTTCACTTTCACCTCACGCACTTTACTACCCACTGATGGGCCAACAATTCCAAACTCCTCCAATTGGTCCATAATTCTACCAGAACGTGCATATCCTAACTTTAGTTTACGTTGGATTAAAGAAGTAGAACCAGACTGCGTTTCAACAATTAAGCGAGCGGCATCCATAAACATAGTATCAATTTCATCGGTATTGGCAAAATCCTCATCAACGCTCCCACCACCTTTATCATCTAAAATATATTCAGGAAGTTCAAATGCTTCTGGATAGGACTGTTGTTCTTCAATATGTTGCGTGATTTTTTCCACTTCAGGCGTATCAACAAAAGCACATTGTAACCGAATCATATCACTACCTGTTGAGAGCAGCATATCGCCTTTTCCCACTAATTGGTGAGCACCCTTACTATCCAAAATAGTTCGGGAATCCACTATGGATGTTACACGGAAAGCAATACGAGCTGGGAAGTTAGCTTTAATGGTTCCTGTAATAATATTAACAGATGGACGTTGGGTTGCGATGATTAAGTGAATTCCAACAGCACGTGCCAATTGTGCCAAACGAGCTATTGGAGTTTCCACCTCGCGACCTGCCGTCATAATCAGATCTCCAAACTCATCAATAACCAACACGATATAAGGTAAGTAACGATGACCTAATGCTGGAGAGAGTTTACGTGTACAGAATTTTGCATTATACTCTTTGATATTGCGGACCTTAGCTGTTTCTAAAAGATCGTACCGAGCATCCATTTCAACACATAGCGAATTCAGCGTTTCTACCACCTTTTTAACATCGGTGATAATGGGTTTTTCCGCATTTGGAATTTTTGCCAAATAATGTTTTTCTATGATAGAATAGAGTGTAAACTCCACTTTTTTCGGGTCAACTAGAACAAACTTAAGCTCTGAAGGGTGTTTCTTATAAAGTAATGACGTAATAATTGCATTCAAACCAACAGATTTACCTTGGCCCGTAGCTCCTGCCATCAAAAGGTGCGGCATTTTTGCCAAATCTACCACTAACGGTTCATTACTAATTGTTTTTCCTAATCCAATTGGGAGATCAAATTTATTATTCTGAAACTTATCCGAAGTGATAATTTCTCGCATAGAAACAATCTTAGCGTTTTTATTAGGCACCTCAATACCAACAGTTCCTTTACCTGGAATTGGGGCGATAATACGAATGCCTAACGCCGCAAGTTGCAACGCAATATCATCTTCCAAATTTTTGATTTTACTAATACGGATTCCATCTTCTGGGATAATTTCATACAAGGTTACTGTTGGCCCCATTGTAACGTAAATATCCTTAATCGGAATGCCAAAATTTTTCAGTGTAGTTTGAATTTTGTAAGCATTTTCGTTCAGTTCCTTCTTTATCAACTGATTATCAACATCTTTGGATTCATATAAAGTTAATAGTTCAACAGGTGGAAATTGATACATTGAAAGATCTAAATGTGGATCATAATCCTCTAACGGAAGGGCAATATCTGAAGGTTGCTCTTCTGGCAATTCCTCCAAGGGTACAGACCAATCAGAATCATCATTTACCTCTTCTGATTTCTGCTCAGGTTCAGGATTAAGAATGGTAAATGACACATTCTGGTCATCAATATCAGGAATCTCGTCCAAATTAGGAATATTACTGTCATACTCTTTGGATAATCCGTTGAGATTTTGAATATAAAGTTCTCCCATCTGGGTATCCTCAGGGGCAGCTGGCGTAAAAACTTCAGTTTGCTTTTCCGCTGCAGTGCTCTTTTTATACTCTCTTTTCTGTTCCTTTTTAAACAATCTTTTCCAGAAATTTTCCTTGCTCTTCACACTACTTTTTTTCTCCTCTTTTTCACTATTTTCAGCACGCATTTCAGAGATTTTTTCGATAGTAGCAACGATTGAGAAATTGAAACAGAGTATTAATATGATTAGAAATAGTCCTAATAATATAAGCGTTGTTCCCCAAATATGGACACTATTAATAAGGAGTTGAGATATATGATTTCCAAAAGTACCTGATACAAATTCATGCTCTTTTCCTGCCAAAAAGCAGCCGAATGCTACTGAGAGCCAAGCCATCGAGCAAACGACCTTCAAGGTTGTGCTACCTAAAGGCAACAGATTGCTTTTAAAACAGATTCGCGCACCATATAAGAAAAACAAAAATGGCAATCCGATACTAAAAAAACCGAAAGAATAGGAAACCGTATAGTAAGCGAGATAGGTGCCGAAATTACCTATCAGATTTTTTGTTTCTTCACCTGCATCTGAGGTGATATGAGTACTATCGCTTGCAAAATGAAAATAGGAAGAGAAGATAGAAATAAACCAAATAATTGAGAAGATAATCAATACAATTCCATAAATTTGAATCATTTTAGGAGAAGCAAAAAATCTAAAAAAAGAAACAACATCAAACTTACGTGTACCGTTTTTCTTCTTTTTATTGTTTTTAGAAGATGATGTGGTTTTCTTTGTTTCCTTCCTCATCGTTACTAACTTCATCGAACGCTTTGAGGATTTCGACTTTGTTGATTTTCTTTTTTTGCTTGTATTAAATTGCGCATTAACGATTCTCATTTTCTCCATCTATTTACAACATTTTTCCATGCTTTTTTTCACTTATTACAACCTATTTTTCAAAATGCAAACATCTCTTTTTCGCACAAAATCAATCACCAAAGGAGATAAAAACAAAATTAAGTAATTAGATTTGATAAGTTTGAATAAAATATAGATTGTTGCCAAAAATATATAATTTTCAGGCTTCTTCTCTCGTTCTATTGAAAGAATATTAACAAACTGATGTTTGAAAAATATGGTGAAATGAACAATAAAATCGCATTGTTAGTGTTATTTTTGCTAAAATTTATATGTAGATTATGAGAACTGGTTATTTATTAAGCATCTCCTCCACAGATGTGGTTGCAGGGACAGAAATTGCCACTCAAGAAGTGGTTGTTGAGAAATTAAGAATAATGGATTTAGTCTTTGATCCAGGCAGCATTTGGATTATGATTCCTCTTATGCTGATGTTGGCGTACGCTATCTATGTTTTTGTGGAACGCCTTCTTACATTAAACAAAGCGGCCAAAGAGGAGTATAATTTTATGAATAACATTCGAGATTTTATTTTAAATGGTAAAATAGAATCTGCCCTCTCATTATGCAAAGGCAACGACACTCCTTTGGCAAGAATGATTGAGAAAGGAATTAGCCGTATTGGTCGTCCTTTGAACGACATTGCTGCTGCAATTGAAAACGAAGGTAAATTGGAAGTACAACGTCTTGAGAAAAAAGTTGCGGGTTTGGCAACAATCTCTGGCGTAGGTCCGATGATCGGTTTCTTGGGAACAGTTGTGGGTATGGTTATTGCTTTCCACAATATGGCTGCAAATCCTAACAACTTGAATATTGCTGATTTATCTGCAGGTATTTATACCGCAATGATTACCACAATTGGTGGTTTAATTGTAGGTATTATCGCATATATTTTCTACAACATTCTTGTTGCAAGAATTGCGAATGTAGTGTATGTACTTGAAGCAAAAACTACTGAATTTATGGACCTTCTCCATGAACCCGTATAATCAGTTTATTTAATTATTTGACTATGGCTATAAATTTGCAAAATAAAAGACAAGTAGAGTTTAACTCCTCATCTATGTCAGATTTGGTATTTCTCTTACTGATTTTCTTTATGATTACCTCTACATTAGTTGCCCCAAATGCCATCAACATTACACTTCCCAAAAGCAATTCTGACAAACAGTTAGCATCTCGAAACATTGAAGTTTATATTGATAAAGAGAACAACTACTACGTAAATCCTGAAAATGCTAAAGCAGCCCCCGTTCCGTACGATGAGTTGTTACCTGTATTACAAGGACTAGCAGCGGAAGACACTGCCGAGAGAAAGTTTGTTACACTTCGTGCCGATAAAGACGTAACCGTTGAACATATCGTAGCATTAATGGATGTATTGAACCTACTTAACGAAGGTTTATCGGAAGGACAAAAATACAAAATCATCATGGCAATTGAGCCTAAATAGATATGAATCAAGAAAATAAGCACAAAGCAATAGCATCTACAATTACAGTTTTTTCAATGTCTGTAATCTTACTTATTCTCTTTTTCTGTGGAATGGAACATCAGAATCCACCTCCACAACCGAAGAAGAGCATAATGATTGAGCTCGACTTTGATACGGGCGGTGGCGGTGGTGGCGGAAACGAGAGTGCTCCTACTCCCACACGTACTCCTCAACCTTCTGGCGAGCATGTGGCAACCCAAGATTTTGAAGATGCTCCTGCAGCGTCCTCTTCACCTATAAAAGAGGCTGCCGACACAAAACCCAAAGTTAATCAGAATGCTCTTTTCCGACCAGGTTCAGGTGGCGGCTCTGGTGGAGGTTCAGGCACTGGCTCAGGTTCTGGACGCGGTGATGGACTCGGTCCTGGAACAGGTTCTGGATCGGGCGGTGGCTTAGGATATGGCACAGGAGGAAGAGAATATTGCCACATGCCAGATGTTTCCTTGAAAGATAGAAATGGGGTAGTTTTCGTTGAAGTACACGTAAACGAAGCTGGCGATGTGATTGATGCTAAGGTAATCTCTAACGCAAAATATCCAACAACTATTACAGATAGAAATATTCTGAATAATTGTGTCTTAAGAGCAAGAACTGCCAAGTATGCACCTGGCAAAGAGGAACTACGTGTTATTATCTTTAAACGCTAATGTCACAATACGAAAAGATTTTAAACTATATATTTAAAGCATTCCCAATGTACCATCGTGTGGGAAGCAGTGCCTATAAAGAGGGATTGGAAAATATTGAAGCCTTAGCTACAATAACAAACAATCCAGAAAACAAATTCCCAATTATCCATATAGCAGGAACTAACGGAAAGGGTTCTGTTGCCCACTTGTTAGCTTCCTATTGCCAGGAGTTAGGACTTAAAACAGGTCTCTTCACATCGCCTCATCTTATTGATTTTCGGGAAAGAATAAAAATTAATGGGAAGGAGATCTCTGAAGAAAATGTAATTCATTTTTTTGAACATTACGATGCCGAATTAAAACAAATTCAACCTTCGTTTTTTGAGTTAACAACCATTTTAGCTTTTGACTACTTTGCCAAACAAAAGGTTGATGTAGCCATTATCGAAGTAGGCTTGGGCGGTCGCCTTGATGCAACTAACATAGTCCATCCATTTCTTTCTATCATTACAAACATCTCCTTAGAGCACACTCAGATGTTAGGTGACACATGCGCTAAAATTGCTTTTGAGAAAGGTGGCATAATCAAGCCTAATACGCCTGTTGTAATTGGTGAATACAACGAAGAAACTTTGCCTGTTTTTGAGCAGATAGCATCAAAAAACGGCACAAAATTGACTCTTACCGATACCATTGAAATAAAACTACTGCAAGAAAACTTATCTAATTTTCTACTTAACATCTATAAAGATAAACAACTTTGGATAGAGAATGCTAAATTTCCGCTACCTGGCTTATATGAATTAAAAAATCTAAAAACATTTTTGGCTTCTGTTCCTTTTATTAACCAATATTTCCAACTTTCAACATTCCCTATACGGCCAGCCATTGAGCATGTAATTCATAACACACATCTACTGGGAAGATGGCAAATTATTAGTGATAAACCACTTATCATTTGTGATGTAGGACATAATCCAGAAGGACTACGCAATACGATGCAGCAACTCAGTCAGATGAAGTGCAGAAAAATTCATTTTCTTATCGGTTTTGTTAACGATAAAGATATTGATTCAATATTGCCACTTTTGCCCCAAAATGCGAGCTACTATCTTTGCCAAGCAGATATTGAACGTGCACTTGCGCCAATGGCACTCGAACCACTGTTTAAAGCAAAAGGAGTTGACTATGTGGTAGGAAGTTCAGTTGCTGCAACTTTTGCGCTTATCCAATTCAATGCACAAAACGATGATATAGTATATATAGGAGGAAGCTGCTTCGTTGTAGGAGATTTTCTTAAAGCCATTAAAGAGAAAAAAATTCATCTTAATTGAACAAAACAAAGAGTTATTTGTTAACGAATGTCGAATAATAATTAAATCACTATTTATATGAGCTATTGGATAATTTTTTTTGTATTTATGGGCTTAAGTTTGATAGTAAGTCAAACGTTAAAGTCTAAGTTCAACAAATATTCACAAATCCGTCTATCCTCAGGAATGACAGGAAAAGATGTAGCGGAAAAGATGTTGAGAGACAATGGAATTTACGATGTAAAAGTTGTTTCCACTTCTGGGATGTTGACTGACCACTACAATCCTGCAAACAAAACTGTAAATTTGAGTGAAGGCGTTTACAATAGTTGTAGTATTTCTGCAGCTGCTGTAGCTGCACACGAATGCGGGCACGCTGTTCAACACGCTACTGCCTATCATTGGCTAACATTACGCTCCACATTAGTACCTATCGTACAATTTGGTGCCAATTGGTCACAATGGATTTTGATGGCAGGTCTTCTACTTCTTTCTTTCGGCACTACATTCGGGAGTACTGTTTTGTTAATTGGAATCGGGTTATTTGCACTAACCACAATCTTTGCATTCATCACTCTTCCTGTTGAGTACAATGCATCTAATCGAGCTTTACAATGGTTAAGTGATACACATACATTGAGTACATCAACCGAAAATAGTTATGCTAAAGATGCCCTTCGCTGGGCAGCACGCACATACGTAGTTGCAGCACTTTCCTCTTTGGCAACGTTACTTTATTACATCGCTATCTTTTTAGGTCGCCAAAACGACTAAAGAATTATACGATAATAACTTCCAAAAGAAACGATAAAATCTGGAGGATAAATTACCCTCCAGATTTTATTGTTTTACCAATTTTAAGTAGTGGATTTGGTTGTCGGCGGTTCTTACTCGAACAATGTAGGTGGCGTTCGCTAATCTTCCGATTTCAAATCTATGCGTAAGAGAGTGTGTGGCAACTACTTCTCCTTTCATAGTTAGAACTGCGATTTCTACTACCTTTTCGGAAGAAATACCCATTACCGTCACTTCGTTGTGGGCGGGATTGGGTGCAAGGTAAGGTTTGTCTGCAGCAGGCAGTGATAGCGGTTCGGCAGTAGGCTCGAAGAGAGTTTCGTCAAGAGAACCATTATCTGCAAACTGCCGAAATTCACTTGGAATAACATCGAAAAACTGTTCCGCTGATATGCAGAGAGAATCGTAACAAAGGTGTTCTCCATCTACACAAGATACCATATAGAGGCAAAACTCTTGTCCGTTTGCCATCATTTGTGTTAGTAAACCGTAGTCAAGCATCAGCAATCCATCAACATCGCTTCCATTATATACAAAATCTATCACTTGCGACGGCCTGCTCCACATCGAAAGAATCTCAATTGCATTCTCGATATGAGCATAAAATTGGAAGTAGGAACTTTGATGTGCCGTACTCAACTCTGGATTAAAGTCGAATGAAAAGTCCGCAATATCACAGTCGGAGTCAACGCAAGTATGCCAATTCAGATTTTCTACAAAGCTGATCTCACAATTTTGCTTCCTATCTCTCAAAATAAACTCGAACATAGTGGTGGTAAAGTCGGTGAGACTAATGCTGAACTCCAACGTCTGGCAGTCACCTGCAGGGAGGTCAACCGGAAGATTGTCGCTTAGAAGTTCTCCACCGACAGGAAGTTGAAGGTCAAAGAAATCAAAATTATGGGATCCTATATTGCAGATTGTATATCGAATGGTGTATATAAGTTTACACCCCTCAACACTACAAGTTATGTTTTCGGGTTTGAATTGAATGCTATTGCAGGTACAGTAGAAAGTATTTTCAAGGATAAATTCGGGTGATTCGCTCACGCAGTGGTTGCCGTAATCATCGTAGTATTCGGTCTGTAGATGGTAAGTTCCGTAATTGGGAAGCGGTAAAACTGGACTCAGGTCTGTTCCTTGCGTAAGGAGCATAGAGTCTCGGAACCAGAACCATTGAAATTGCGATGCATGATAGGGATAGAAACCATACACAGGAAGCTGATGTGTTAATGAATCGGAACATATTTCGTAGCAGCCTGTCAGTAGCGCGTCATAGTTGGGGGCTGGCTCTATAAAGGCGTATGCTTTTTCTGAAGGACAGCCTATGGTAGGGTCTATATAGTAAGCAGAGAGATAACCATCGTTGTAGTAGTATGCTTCTGTACCTCGAAAACCATTGCTCCATAGTAGCGTTTCGCCTGATACGGATATGGCCTCTACGGGTGGCTCGTGGATGCAGCCTTCCACAACAACATTAGGAGCTGTGGGTTGCGCGTAAACAACAAAGGTAGTGCTATCTGTAGCAGTACAATTGTCGGGACTTGTAATAGTAAGCAGTACAGAATAATTTCCTGGTGTAGTTGGAGTAAATTGAATATTTGAAGTTGTAAATGTGTGATTTTCAGGACCTGAAATATTCCATATATAGGTATTACTATTACCAGAATTGCCATACAGTTTTACCTTTTCGCCAAAGCAGTAGGTACTATCACCTATAATATAGGCTATGGGTGTATTGAGGAACCGAACATTAGTCATATCCTCCACTTTGCAGCCATAATTATCGGTTACCACTAAAACGGTATAATCTCCTGTTTTATACACTGTGTGCCGACCATTTGTAGTTACTGTTTCGTTAGGCCTCCAATAGTAATGGGAAGGAACTATACGACTATCCATTGTAAAATATTGAATAACTCTTGCTTCTCCCAAACAAACATCATTCTCCAATTTTTCCAAGTCTCCTCTAAGTTCAACTCCTCCTACATCAACATGTACCGTATCGGTTGCAGAACAACCCCATCTATCTGTTATGGTAAGTGAGACAATAATATCAGAGATTTGCATTGTGTATGTGTGGTAAATATTATTACCATAGTTATAGGAGTTATCCCCAAAATCCCATCTGTAATTACGGATATCTCCCGTAGTGTTGGCAGCGAATTGAAATGGGGTGCTTATACACATTTGGGGAGAATACGCTATGTCGGTAATAGTGGGATGAGGGGTTAATGTGATACTCTGTGAATAAGTGCATTCACTACTATTCATACTCATATTTACCACGTAGGTAATAGTGTCAGTAGGTATGCCAACATTTATGCTATCTACCATTGTAGGATAGAGCATCGATACCGAACCTACGCCTGGTATAGTGTAGCTCCTTTCGGGAATTGTGTAACCATCTTTGTACTTCGATATATCCGTAATTACAACATATCCGTTGCAGTTGTAGGTTAGCTTTATAGCGGGCACACACTCTATAACAATCCGTTCGCTTCCTTTATAGCATTGCCCATCAATTTCTGTGCGCGCATATACCGTGTGGGTTCCTGCTTGAGTAAACGTTACTATAGCTGAATCGGTAGTTGATGTCGGAGTACAATCTGAATCATCAGCCGAGGAGGATAAATACCAAAAATATTGTGCCCCTGGCAAAGTATCTGTATATACAGTAGCGACATTGCACTGCAGAGTATGAGACAAATTTATGGGAAGGCAAGTGTCTGAAATGGTTGTCGATTCTGTAGTATAACAATCACTATTAGTACAACTTAACGAATCCATACTTGTAACGATACAACAATATTCGCCATCACCAACCATACTACAAGTAGCACTAGTGCTAATATTTTCACCTTGATATACCCAACGATAAGAAACATTTGAATAGGATTGAACACTTAATATATTCCCATCCCGTTCGATGGTTACTGGCAATAGATATACATAAACAGAATCCATGACAACTACCGTATCACAGTCTGGATTGGGTGAATATGTCAGTGTTATGTAAACATACCCAGAAGAGGAGAAGGTTTGCGTGACAGACCTGCCGTAAACAGATTGTGCATTGCTTGAGAAAGACCATCGGTAATGGGAGTTATCGTTAGAGTTCCCATTAGCAGTAAAAGTTACAGTCTCATTCGCGCATACGGTATCAGGAAATTCTAACGTTGGAGTTTCCACATCCTCAATAGATAGGCGAACTATCTCTACAATCTCTTGGGCACAGAATTTTCGCGTTAGTTGCATATTGACAATAGTGGGGGACACAAAATTATAGAGATGGTTGGTAAGAACATCTATTTCAGGTTGCAAGTGGTCTCCCTGAATAGATGCGGCATTGGGTGGAAACAACTTCCATTCGTACAGCACATTAGGTGCCTGATTGGGTATTTCTATATTTACCGTACTACCTGCGCAGGTATGCGTTACGGCAGGCAGACCGTGCGGTGCTAATACAAAAGTATCCACCTCGTGGATATAGGCTTGAGAGCGACATCCGTACTCGTTATGTACCTGGTAAACCGCCACATCACAAACTTCCCAAGCATAAGTAATTGTCACTTCATTCCCTGATACGGATGATGGGGTAGCGAGTGCACACTGTGGTTCCCACTCTAAATAGTAGTTAGGATGAGTCGGCGTACCAGACAGAAGTATAGAACCATTTAGACACGCCACGTTAGGGCCTTGGGTAGTTGTTAGTGCAGGTGGATTTTCTAATACTGTAATCCGATATTCTGCAGTGCTGCAATAATCCGCAATTGAGGCTGTAACTCTATAATTCCCAGAGACTTCAAAAGTATAGGACAAACTGTCAGAATCTTCTGAATGAATTAGGGTATTATCGGTGTTATATATCTTCCATTGTGCCGTACTTGAAGAATTAGTGTAAAAAATAGCTGTTGAACCTTTACATATATTTTCAGAATCGGAAAATATACGCAATGTATCCTTAATAAGAATTGTTTTTTGGGTAGTAAAAGGTCCACAACCTAGGAAAGAGCATTCATAGGTAGCCCCGATGGTCACAGCACCAGGTTGCGTGAACTCCAATAGCAACTTATGAGGCGAACCTGAATTATGAACGGAATCACAACAGCCATTGCTCCACCATGTATATTGGGTTGAACCCCATAATGGAAGAGTATAAACATGTGTTTCGCCAACGCAAACAATATCAGGTCCAACAATTTCCGCGCTATCAGTAATAATGGGAATCTGAACAGAGAGAAGAGATGGACATTCCGTATTGCACAAACCTGCATCTAATGAAATAACTCCGTAGCCTGATGAAGGACTGCCCCAATGTACTGTTATCTCTGGACTATTCTGTCCCTCAAAAGAGCCACCTTCCACATTCCACATATAATGTTCACAAGGAGGTTCTTTTATAAAATAGTGGGCACTTGTATTTTCACAGACTGTTCCATAACAGGAAAAATCCAATTCTACTTTCTCTTTCACTATAATTCTGTAATTTTCACAATCTTCACAACCACAAATATTTCGCACACAGTGAACAAGTTCATATTCCCCATCCTGCGTCGGTGTTAGCGTATAATCAGGCGTTGAGGCTGCACCAAAGGCACTTTCCCAATAATGACCCTCTATAGGAATATTGCCAGCAACGCTCATATCAACAAATTCTATGGTTTCGCCCAAACAAATCTCGATTATTTTATCCCCATTAGAGTCATAGTAGTAGGAAGGTGCAGAACTGCTTTGGGCTTCGGGAATATCCATAAGAAGAACACAATACTCATCATAACAATCAACAGTGTCTCCTACAGCATGTACCGATATATTGCCTGTTACCCCTGTCCCCCAAGTCACAACCACTGTTGAACCCTGATTTGTAACGTATGAGTGAGTCGCTCCCGTAATTTCCCAAAAATATTCGGTCGCTCCTCCGCAGACTGCTGTGTACTGAATGGTATTGCCTTTGCAGGCCAGAAAACAACTCTCCAGATTTTGTCCCCATAGCTGGGGACTACGTTTAATATATTCCTCTATCAAACAATCATAACTCTTATTGGGAAAAATAGACAAATTACAATTAGTCTGTGCTTGTGTTATACTTAATAAACAGCACGCAAATAAAACAAGTAAAAAATATAATTTTCTTTTCATAATGATTGATTTTAAGGATTAATAACCTAATTTGACAAATTTCTCAATAGCAATTCCCTCTTGGTAAATAGCTTTAATAAAATAAACACCTGATGATAAGAACGAAATATCAAGTGTCGTTTGGAAATCTGTAATATTCTTGTGCAGAATAGTTTTTCCATTCATATCCAATATGGAGATAGATTCCATCTGATTTTTCTCACTTTCCACGTTTAGCAGATCTTGTGCTGGGTTGGGCCAAAGTTTCAAATCGGATCTTGATTCTGTGTAGGTGGGAACATCCACATACGGAGTAACAAACTCTGGGTTGTGATATAGGGCAAAAACCGCATTGCTGCCTCCCCAGCAGTTGGCAACAATATCCTCTGTAAAGGTGACAGGAGCGCGGGATGTTAAAGAAACTAATAAATCACCATTAGGATTGGCTATGACCCCATAAGAAACCTCCATAGCATCTTCTGTTACATTAATAGTGACTGTGTCTATACACCAACCATCTATATGCCATTGTGTTAATAGACTTCTGCTATGGAAATCAACTGCTGATAATGCAAATATTCTATTGTTAATTACTGTGGGTGTGCTACTAGGGTAAGAAGCTTCTGCAGGGACGATTCCGTGTGTTATATATTCTCCTGTTTGCTTATCATAACGAACAAAAAAAATGATACCAGCATCATGCGGAACAAACCTTTGCAAGGTGTCGTTTTCGGTATCGAAATAGATTGAGGCTGTGCTGTTGGGTGTATAGGCACCACCTCCATATATATAGAGAGAATTGTTATCTTGACAATTATTATTCCAGAAAACTCTTGCGTATGGTAGTGGACTCGCATCATTACCTTTCGTATATATTTGCTGGCACCATTGTACATTACCATCCGTGTCATATTTTATCACATAAGGTGTTCTCTTTCCCCCGCTGATATCGTGCATAGTGATATGGTGGGTACTATCCAAATAAACGCGGGCTGGATATTGAAAATCTGAAGCATAAGGATAAATCGCCTCAAAACAGCCTGAGAGATAGAGATTATCCTGCTCATCATAAGAAAGTCCTTCAAAAACTATTCCAACCATTGGAATACCATCTATTATCGGAATCCCTTCTGTATGGTGGATAATCGGCTTAACTTGAATCAATTCCCAATCGGGTGAAAATTTTAACATAACCTCATAATACATCTGTATTGAGGAGTTACCTGGCATATATATGTCGTAAGTCTTGCTACTATCCCCATCTATCACTATCGTAAGAGGAGCATCCTCCTCATTGCCTGTATAACTTAGTGAAGTAAAAACAATGGTATTCCCCTCGTTGTCCACATGCATTGGGGAGGGTAGAGCAAAACATAGATAACCAGGATACCTATAACCTGGAGCGACATAGTCTAATATCTCTCTTGAATAGGTTTCTACAAAGTGATCCTCCAATAGGTTCCCATCCAAATCAAATTGGGCAAACCAAGTCCATTTACTCACCTTAAAAGGTGGCTTATGTTCCTCTTCTGGCATCTCACGCACCTGCTTCGTCGTAATAAGCGTATCCAAATAGTAGCATAAGGAGTTGTAGTCATTACCTAGGTCGAAGTTTCCCGATACATAGAGTTTGTCGTTGCGCAACTCCATCCAACAAGCCCAAGCCTCATTAGTGGTTGAATACATATTTACGGGTCTTATAATCTTGTTCCATAACATATTCCCATCGGGGTCAAATTTTGCCAGCACTAGGTATGTTTTGGGTTCAATTCTCGCACGAGTACGCAAATATTCATTTAAGCCATCATTCCCCCACCCAGGGTTCATCGACAGAAAATTCTCTGGAAGGGGAAAATCCTCTCCATTAAATTGGGGATCACCTCCCATTGTGCCATACACATAGATATTTCCCTCCTCATCAAAGGCAGTGTTGGTAATTTCATTTAGATTATCGTAATGATCGCGTTGGTCGCCAGTCCAATAGTTTGCCCACTCCCACTCACCCTGCGCAAAGGTGGTAAAGGTAGTTAATAATAGGGCTACAAGGGGTAAAAATTTGTTTTTCATAACATTAAATATTAAAGGATTATTGGGTACTTTTTTCACGGCGGTAAAGTTACAAAATATTTTTAATACAAAACAACAAAAAGTAGTTTTTCTATAATTTATTTTTAGCACATAAAAGAATTTATGTGAAATGAGTGCTACACCTTCGCGTACCATCAAGGCTACGCGCGCTCATTCAGCATGGGATTCTGCCTAATAGAAAGGGGAATTTGAGTACAGGTTGGGTGCAAGTGAGGTGTTGCACAACATTGATTCCTACTCCTTTTCATTAATGTATATAGCAATCTCAAAAGGGTAGGTTTATGTTTGTAGCTGCATATTGTCAGAGTACAGCACGCACATACGTAGTTGCAGCACTCTCCTCTTTGGCAACGTTACTTTATTATATCGCTATCTTTTTAGGTCGCCAAAACGACTAAAGAATTAGAATTTTATAAATATATTGGTAGATAGAAGTCTGCCATTCATTTCAGTATGGGTAAGGGAGAATATTTTCAAATTTTGAATAAGTTCTCCTTTTTGTGCACTTTCTGAAAAATAGGATTTCCATTCTTCTGCAGAGGAACGCGAAATAAATAGTTCGTAGGAATTTTGTGTGGGTAAGGTATTCTGCGTATAACGATAATAAGGATTTGTCTCTATCGAACTACTATTAATAGCATTAATATAGCTTTTAAGAGGTAAAACGCTATCTGAAAATAGAATCACATCATGATACTGAATATAGTAATTCAAATGGGTACTATTTTTACTCCATAAAATGGGGAAATCACCGATATTTGCTCCTTTAATGGAAAAATTTCTAAAATCTAAGTCCTCTATACTATCGTTAGTAAGGAGAGTCATATCCATCAAATTTGTATCACACCTAAATGCTAGATAAGAAAATTTATTTGTATCTTTACTTATTGTAAAATAGCAATTTTCAAGCGGTTGCAATGCATTAACGATATCTACATATTGTTTAGAAAAATCATTTTTCGATAGATTTCCAATAAGTTGTTGTTGATTAGGAGTGTAAGAAATGGCATAGGAACTGATATGACCGGGAAGATACTTGGTCATATTACCACGCTGAGAGGTTTGCGCAATAAAGTTGTCGGCTGCTACTGAATTCATTAAGGCATAACCTGAAAGCATAATCTCAAAGTTATGAATATGCATTTGGAAAGCAGACCAAGAGCAATTTTTTTCGATTGTGCTCAAAATAGGATAATATCCTTCGTTGATGATTTTTTGGGCTTGTTGAAAATACCCTTTATGATTAACGACTAACCAATTTTGATTAGGATTTTTCTCAATCATCATATAAATTTCCGCAAAATCTTCATTAGAGAGAAGATTGTTTCTACTTTTCAATCGATCAATGCAATTTTTTAGCAGTTCTATATCTTCAGCCACTGAAAAAATTCCATTTTGAAAAGTGAAATAGAATTTTTTATAGTGTGTACCATGCGTATAGATTTTTTTATCACTGTACGCAGTAAAATTACGCGCATCAATTTTGAGATGTTTGAGAAGATTTGTAAAAACTCTCTCCTCATTTTTACAGGACATTAACAACTTTGTTGACTCTCCTATTGTATGAGCAGAGATAATAAATTCTGTATTGGTTTTAGGAAATTGTTGAATAAAAAATTGCAATCCTTGCAATGCTTCTAAATGCAAAAGTTCGTTAAGAAAGGGTAAAATAGGATTTATATTTTTTACAAGAGATTCATTATCATTTACTTGAATGATATATTCTACATTATCTGGGATAGTTTCTACCAATTGTGCATTAGGTCTTCTTAAAAAATAGTGATAGAGAAAAATTCCTCCAAGGATAAGAATTACCAACAAAAAGGTAAGCCAAACCAACCAGTTTTTGCTTCTTAACGAACTTTTGCTCATTGTGATATTATTCTTCAGTTTTTTCGTTTTGTTTAGCTTCTAAATCAATAAGATTATGTTTAATAAGAAGATTGTACCAAGCATATACTTTCTTTATGTTAGATACATAAACTCTTTCTTTATCATAGTTAGGAAGAATCTCTTCAAAATAAGTTCTCATCTTAGCACCATCATTACCAAAATCTGGAGTAGCAGCACCATTTTCTTTTTTATAGATACTTTGAAAAACAGATTCGAGAGTTACATCATCATCATAAGTAAAGATTGAGATATTATCTAATGTAGCGATTCCGTCGTGAGAGAATGCTGGCATACGTTTTCCATCTTCAAGTGACTCTACAATGACATTATTTTTACCTTGATTTACAAGTTTGAAAAGACCATTCTTTCCACTGATTGATAAGATTTTACTTAAGTCCATTTTTTTAGTAATAAGTTATTGTTTGTTTTCTAAAATAAATATTTTTATTATTTCTTGAGTAAATTTCTAAACCCCAATTTCCATTAGCATCATGTTCGGAGTAGGTTCGTATTTCACGAATTGAATGGAGACAATCTTCATAAATAACCTTTAGAACTTTCCCATCATCATCATATTGCGAGTAAGTATATTCAATAAGTTGATTTTTCCCTTTGAATGCTCGACGATTAACCTCATCTCCGTAGTTGTCATACTCGTACGTAATATATTTGTATAGATTTCCTGCGGGATCATATTCATCTACGCGAACGACAAGACCTTGTGAATTATATTGATAATGATTTCGGATAGAATAATCTGGAAAATTCCGTTTCATCTCCACAATTCCACCAATACCATCAGTTTTATAATCAACGGTATAGAGTAACGAATCGTTAGCATAATATTGTTCCCCTGCCAAATAGCCATTGATATCATATTTGTACTGACATTTGCGAAAAGTTCCTGCTTCTTTTTCTTTTTCAATCCAATAATTTTCAGTAGAATTTGGATTGTAGCTGATATTCCTTTCTGAAATGGTATCATTATCTTCATTCAAAATAAGATATTGGGTCAGGAAGCCATCAGAACTATAATGGAATAGCTTTGAATTCAAGATTTTCTTTATAGAATCTTCTGTAAGAATGTAAGTTTCAATCTGTTGAGTCTTCACATTTCCCAAGAGTCTATTCCGTTGTAGATGATTTTTTTGTGCATCAGGAACAATAACAATCTCCTCGGCCTTCTTCTTGCAACTCAAAAGAAGGAGCATTATTACTGCCAAGAAGATAGTTAATTTCGGGAATTTCCGAAAGGCAGTCATACTATTCTACAGATTTGTTGATGAGATCATCGTCAGCGAAGTTAGGCAAAGTAACCACCAAATTAGGATTATTTTGCATAGCACGTTTAATGGCGAATATTGCGCCATCGTTACGAGCCCAAGCGCGGCGACTGATTCCATTATTCACGTCCCAATAGAGCATACGTTGAATTCTGCATTCTGCGCTATCGCTACCATCAATAACCATACCGAAGCCACCATTTATCACTTCGCCCCAACCAACGCCACCGCCATTATGGATTGACACCCAAGTTGCGCCGCGGAAAGAGTCTCCGATAACGTTATGGATTGCCATATCAGCAGTGAAGCTGGAGCCGTCGTATATATTAGAAGTTTCTCGGAATGGGGAGTCAGTACCTGAAACATCGTGGTGGTCGCGACCTAGCACTACGGGAGCAGAGAGTTTACCTTCTTTAATTGCTTGATTAAATGCCAAAGCGATCTTAATACGACCTTCGGCGTCTGCATAAAGGATACGTGCTTGCGAACCTACAACGAGTTGGTTTTCTTTTGCACCACGAATCCAAGTGATATTATCGCGCATTTGTTGGCTAATTTCTGCTGGAGAGTTTGCACTAATTTCGCTCAACACCTCCATTGCAATACGGTCTGTAAGGTCAAGATCTTCTGCTTTTCCTGAGGTACAAACCCAGCGGAAAGGTCCGAAACCGTAGTCAAAACACATTGGTCCCATAATATCTTGAACGTAAGATGGATATTTGAAAGTTCCGTCTGCTTTGAAGATATCTGCTTTTGCTCTTCCAGATTCCAAAAGGAAAGCATTACCATAGTCGAAGAAATACATTCCTTTATCTGCTAATTTATTGATAGCTGCCACTTGGCGTCGTAAACTTGCTTGAACCTCTTGTTTGAATTGTTCTGGACGATTCGCCATCATGTCGTTAGATTCTTCATAACTATAGCCTACAGGATAGTAACCGCCAGCCCACGGGTTGTGCAATGAGGTTTGGTCGGAGCCTAAGTCAACGGTAACATTATTTTCCACACAATATTCCCAAAGGTCAACCACATTACCTTGGTAAGCAAATGAGCGTGCAATTTTCTTATTTTGTGCATCTCTAACCTTTTCAAAAAGGGTAGGAAGGTCGGTATGAATTTCATCTACCCAACCTTGACTATAACGTTTTTGTGCGGCGGCAGGATTAATTTCAGCGGTAATAGAAACCACGCCTGCAATATTTCCTGCTTTGGGTTGTGCACCTGACATTCCGCCTAGGCCTGCAGTAACGAACAATTTTCCAGCAATCTCACCACCAATTTTACGGGCAGCATTAAGCACTGTAATTGTGGTTCCGTGTACAATTCCTTGAGGACCGATATACATATAAGACCCTGCTGTCATTTGACCATATTGAGAAACGCCCAAAGCATTAAATTTCTCCCAATGATCTGGTTTTGAATAATTTGGAATAACCATACCATTAGTAACGATTACGCGAGGTGCTTCTTTATGAGATGGGAATAAACCCATTGGGTGACCAGAATACATCACTAACGTCTGTTCATCGGTCATATTAGCCAAATATTGCATTGCCAAGCGATATTGTGCCCAATTTTGGAAAACAGCACCATTTCCACCGTAAGTAATTAGTTCGTGTGGGTGTTGCGCAACTGCTGGGTCCAAATTGTTTTGAATCATCAGCATAATAGCAGCTGCTTGTCGGCTTTTAGCTGGATAATCATCAATAGGGCGCGCATACATTGCGTAGGATGGACGGAAGCGATACATATAGATTCTTCCGTATGTGCGGAGTTCCTCCATAAATTCGGGTGCTAAAGTTGCGTGCCACTCTTGAGGGAAATAGCGCAATGCATTACGAAGTGCTAATTTTTTCTCTTCGTGGTTCAAAATTTCCTTTCTTTTAGGAGCATGGCTAACCGATTTGTCGTAAACGGCAGGGGCTGGAAGTTGTGCTGGAATCCCCTGTAATATCTCATTTTGAAATTCTTGTAGTGTCATAATTCTTAATATTTTTTCGAGTTGGCAAAAATACACTAACTTTTTGTATTTTGAGGAGAATTTTCGCATTTTTTCTTCAAAAAGATTAATAAGGTGTAGGTTGCTATTTTCTTCACTTGGAGAGTAAACTATGGCCTTTCAAAATTTGCGTGAAGGATTGGAGCGGTTATGAGCGCCGGCTTTAGAACTTAGAATTAAGAAGTTGGAAGTTAGGGATTTAATTTTAGAGGAAAATTGAAGTTCGAGAAAAAGGCGCGAAATTTGAGCGGAAAGCCTGACGGCGGGTGCGGAGATCTTGTGCGAAGAGAGAGCCGGCACGCCCAAATAAAAAAAGAAAAGAGGTACAACTTTTAACGAAATAATTTCGGAAAATCGAAAAACTTTGTGTAGTGTGTAAAAAAAGTTTATGTATTTTTGCGCCTTGAATTAAAATCTAAAACTATGGGAAGAGCTTTTGAATTTAGAAAAGAGAGAAAATTTAAACGTTGGGGTAATATGGCAAGAACATTTACCCGTTTAGGAAAAGAAATTACAATGGCAGCAAAAGCAGGTGGTCCCGATCCAGGTTCAAATGCTAAATTAAGACTGCTCATTCATACTGCACGTTCAGAAAATATGCCGAAAGACAACATCGAAAGAGCTATTAAACGTGCATTTGAAAAGGACACTTCTGACTATAAAGAGATAACATACGCAGGTACAGCTCCTCATGGTGTAGCTATTGTAATTGACGCTGCAACAGACAATAACCAACGTACAGTTGCCAATATCCGTAGTTATTTCAACAAATTGGGTGGCTCATTAGGAAACTCTAATATGCACGATTTTATTTTCGAAAGAAAGTGCTGCTTTACTGTTGTAAAAAAAGAGGGCTTAGACCTTGAAGAGTTGGAATTGGAATTAATTGACTGCAATGCAGAAGAGCTTTTTGCAGAAGAAGACAACATTGTTATTTATGGTGAATTTACCGCTTTTGGCCCTATTCAAAAATATTTAGAAGACAATGGTTTTGAAATTAAAGAGTTCAAATTTGATCGAATTCCTACTACAATGAAAAACTTGTCAGACGAAGAGAAGGCAGAAGTAGAAAAGCTTATTGAGAAAATTGAAGAGGACGAAGACGTTACCAACGTTTTCCACAATATGGCGTAATTTATTTATAATCAAAACCATACTCCTATGTTCTATTACAAATTCCGCGTTTATTATGATGAAGTAGAAGATTTCGTAAGAGATATAGAAATTCTTTCTACCGACAACTTTGAATCATTCCACAACATTCTATTCTCTAGTATCGGTTTAGTAGGTCACGAATTGGCATCATTTTCGATTTGTGATTCCAAATGGAACCGAAAAAATGATATTACTTTAATAGATATGTGCGATGATAACGAATCTCAGGTACCGGATTATGACGATGCGGACGATTTTTCTACCAAAACACATATTCCGAAATTTGTAATGAAGGATTCAATTTTGAAAGACTTTATTACGGATCCTCACCAAAATATTATTTACGAGTATGATTATCTGAATCCAAAGATTTTCTACATTGAGTTGCTAAAAACACAACCTGCATCTCCAGATGTGCAATATCCACGTTGCACCAATAGTGTAAAAGAGATGCCAAAACAAACAGAAAGACTACTCGCTGACCCAGAGGGCGTTTTGCCGTTGGAAGATGAGTTTGTAGATGACTCTTACGACTTTGACGACGGATATTCTGACGAAGATCTTATGGATTTTACAGCTACAGATGGCTATGACGACAGCTTTTAGCAGTCCTACTTTATGGGTAATTACTGGAGCGACAGCCGTTGGAAAGACAGATTATGCCATAAAGGTTGCTCAGCGACATCAAACTTGTATCATTTCGGCAGATTCTCGTCAATTTTATAAAGAGATGAAAATAGGTACAGCAAGTCCAACTCTTGAAGAGCTGGCTGCTGTACCTCATTATTTTGTAGGAAATTTATCTATCCACGATTACTACAACGTATCTCAATTTGAGGAACAAGTTTTGTTGTTATTAGAGAAACTTTTTCAAAAGCACGATGTAGTAATTATGACTGGCGGCAGCGGTCTTTATATCGATGCTGTTTGTCGTGGTGTTGACACAATGCCCGACCCTGATTCTGAAGTACGCCAAAAAGTGATGCAACTTTGGGAAGATGAAGGTATTGAAGCATTGCGTGCTCACTTACGGCTACTTGACCCTGAATATTGTGAAAATGCTGATTTAGCAAACCACAAACAGATGGTACGCGCCTTAGAAGTATGCTTACAAACGGGCTTACCTTATAGCAGTTTCCGAACTGGGAGTAAGAAAGAACGTCCCTTTTCCATCGTTAAACAATGTTTAGAACGCCCACGCGAAGAGCTCTTCAATCGTATCAATCGCAGAGTTGACCTGATGATGGAGCAAGGATTATTAGAAGAGGCTCGAAGTTTGTATCCTCACAAACATTTAAATGCTCTTAACACAGTGGGTTACAAAGAATTATTTGACTATTTCGAAGGGAAGCTCACCTTGGAAAGAGCGATAGAAGATATTAAAACCCACACGCGGCGTTACGCCAAACGACAAATGACTTGGTTTAAGCGTGATGGAGAATATGAATATGTAACACAATTTTAGATTATGAACGAAAAGTGGCAGGAGAGAACACGACTGCTTGCAGGGGAAAAAACGTTAGAAAGATATGCTAATGCTCATGTGTTAGTAGTCGGGTTAGGTGGCGTAGGCGCTTACGCTGCTGAGCAGTTGTGCCGCGCAGGAATTGGAGAGATGACCATTGTTGATGCTGACAATGTTGATATAACCAACATCAATCGGCAGTTATTAGCTACAACAGAGAGCATTGGCACCTCGAAAGTTTCAGTAATGGCACAGCGTCTTCGCAGCATTAATCCCGACATTCGGTTGCACGAGGTGCACGAGTTTCTCCGCGACGAGGGCACAATTCGCTTATTGGAAAGTACTAAATTTGATTATGTTGTAGATGCCATCGACACACTTTCGCCCAAGGTTTTTCTGATTTATTTTACGATGAAAATGAACATACCGCTAGTGTCGGCTATGGGCGCAGGCGGTAAGTGGGACCCGACCATGGTCTCCGTTTGTGATATCAAAAAGACCTATCAGTGTCGTTTAGCTCATGCTATCAGAAAACGGCTGCACAAATTGGGCATAAAAAGTGGCTTCAAGGCAGTTTTCTCCCCTGAAATTGTTTCAGAATCTGCCGTAATCATCGATTCTGACCCTGAAATAAATAAACTCTCCGTAACGGGAACTATCTCCTATATGCCTGCTATTTTTGGTTGCCACTTGGCTGCTACCGTACTGCAAGATTTACGCTTGACAACTGATTAGAAGTTATTTACTATTGATTGTCAATAAAATGTGATTTCTTGTGCTGAAATTGTGGTAAAAAAGTGTAATTTTGCCCCGTTCATTTCAAACCATTATTTAGCTTATGTCGTTTATCAAAAATATTTTCCCATATATCCTCATTTTATTCTTTTTTATCCCTAAAACTTTTGCACAAGTTACTGGTAATAAGAGCAGTACTCTTGAATTTGATTCTTCAGACACATTAAAAATTATCGAAGATTCTGTTAATGTTGAGAATCCTGATAATATGTTACAACCTGAAGATTATTATGAAGTTCCTGACAATGAATCTATGATTTACATCTATTTTGATTGGATGCCAGGACATGGGAAATATAACAATTTCGACATTCTTTCCACTCACTATAAGCACACCACCTCCATTATGCCAGACACGTTGATTTTGGGTGAATATGCACATCCAGCACCATACAAAATCTACTCTAACTATGGATGGAGAAGAAGAAGAATGCACTATGGCGTGGATTTATCTTATCCTATGGGCACACCTGTTGTAGCCGCTTTTGATGGAATTGTACGTGTTTCCAAAAGCAATGCTGGTGGCTATGGTCAGTTGGTAGTAATTCGCCACGATAATGGTTTGGAAACCTACTACGCACACCTATCAAAGCGATTAGTAAATCCTGGACAATTGGTAATGGCAGGAGACACTATTGCTTTAGGGGGTAGTACAGGAAGAAGTACGGGACCACACCTACACTTTGAAACTCGCTATATGGGAGTTCCATTTAACCCCACTAAAATTATCGATTTTAACAAATTTACCTTGGTTGTTGACACGTTATACACTACCGGGAAAGAGGTTAAACTCTCACCGGAAGCGGAAAAGAAAGCTGCTGAACAAGAGATGCAATCTCGTGTATATCATAAAGTTAGAAGAGGAGAATGTTTATCAACCATTGCTCGAAAATATCGCACATCTATCACTGCTATCAAACGTTTGAATGGTATGAAAAGCGATTTCTTACGCGAAGGACAACGACTCAGAGTGAGATAATGAGGTATGAAAAAATTATGCATTGTACCGATTCTTTTATGGTTGAGTGTTACAATTGCGCAATCTCAAAACTTTGACTTTTCATTTCGACGAAATCAGAATATTGCGGTTCTAGATATTGCGAACCAATCGCTACCTATGCCGTGGACTGGTGGTATAAATTCTATCTTTGTTTCAGAAATAGATATTGACAGAGATGGACATTTAGACCTTTTCCTTTTTGAAAAACATGGAAATAGAATTGTTCCATTGATATGGCAGACAGATGGAAGCTATCGTTATGCACCAGAATATCGATATCAATTCCCAGAATTACACAATTGGGCATTTTTGAAAGATTATGATGGAGATGGAAAAGAAGACCTATTCACATACGGGTTGGCAGGAATTCGCGTTTTTAAAAACATTTCAAACACGACCCTTCAGTTTCAACTTATAACAGAACAACTCAACTCCTACTATTATAATGGATATACCAATATTTTCACCTCACCGGACGACTATTTTGCCTTAGAAGACGTTGATAATGACGGTGATTTAGACATTTTAAACTTTTGGTTATTAGGAAAATACCTTCATTTCCAAAAAAACTTATCGATAGAGAACTATCAGACAACAGATTCTCTTACTTTTGTATTAGCAGATGAATGTTGGGGAAATTTTTCAGAAGCTGCTGACAATAGTGAAATTACACTTTTTACGGATTGTTCTAACAAAGAAACCTCACAAAATCGACACATAGGCTCCTCCATATTTGCTTTTGACTTTACAAGAGATGGATTACTTGATCTTGTGATTGGCGATGTTGATTCTCCAGAACTTATATTTTTACAAAATGGAGGCTCAATTGATGAGCCATTAATGATAAGCCAGACAACTCTATTTCCTAACCCCACCTACCCTGTTCACCTTTACTCGATGCCGGCGTTAAGTCACATTGACCTTGACAACGATGGTGAAAAAGAGATGATTGCTTCCCCGTCCGACCCAGCGCTTACCAAATCACAGGACCACAACTCTGTTTGGTTGTATAACTATGATAGTAACACTGAATCGTACATCTTAGAAACGCGAGCACTTTGGCAGGAAGAAACTATTGACGTGGGTAGCGGTGCACTTCCGATATTGTACGATTGGAACTCTGATGGTCTCTTAGACCTATTTATTTGCAACTACGGAAGATACGACAGCACACAAATCATCAATGGAATTCCAACTTCATCATTCTCATCTTCCATATCTTATTATCAAAACGTAGGAGATTCACAAAATCCTGAGTTTAAACTTATCTCTAATGATTTTGGGGGCTTCCGAAGCAGTAATCAGCAAGCCCTTTTTGTTACCTTCGGAGATTTAAATTCAGATGGGCTTACTGATTTAATCTGTGGCAATCGAGATGGTACACTTTCATTATTTTACACCCAGAGTGTGCAAGGCGCTCTTCCGCAGTTGTCGGCTCCGGAACAACCTTTCTCTTTAGCAGACGTAGGTCATTTCAGCACTCCCCAGCTTTTTGACATTGATAATGACGGCGTTTTAGAATTATTTGTAGGCAACCGTCGCGGAAATATTGCCTACTACCGAAATGATGGCACAGCACAAAATCCCAACTTCGTACTACGCAGCGAAGAGTTTGGAGGCGTGGACGTTCGCAACGAGAATATCTCCTTTTTTGGTTACTCCGTTCCCAACTTTATTCGTATCAATGGAGAAACTCATCTCTTTTGCGGAAATGAACAGGGAACCATCTTTTCATATAAAAATATTGATGGAAATATTGATGGAATATTTACACAAGACCACAACTTAGTAGAAGAGGTTGCTGGCCGTCCACAATATATTTCGGATGGCATTCGGAGTGGGATTGCTTCGGGAATGCTTAATGGCGATGATAAAATCGACGTGATTGTCGGGAATTGGGCTGGTGGAATTTGTTATTATGAAGGTTGTGCACCTTTACCCACAAAAACTCCCGAAATTGCAGAAATGGAAGACTTCTACCTCTTTCCTAATCCTGCAAAAGAACAAATTACCATAAATTCCACCTATCACGGAGGAGCACTGCTATCTTTGTATGATGCTATAGGAAATTGTGTAATTAATTCTATTTCAAAAAGTTTTCCAACTACCATATCTCTTTTCGACCTTCCTTCTGGCATCTATTTTCTTAAGATATCTCCAACCGAACAAAATATTTCCCTAAGAAGTAAAAATAATGCGCCTATAATCAAAAAAGTTATTATATTTGCCAATCATTAAGTTTAATCATTAATCATTAATAACCAATACATTACAATGAGTTCCAATGTTGCTTTAGTTGCAGGTAGAGCCAATCCTAAATTAGCTCAAAAAATTTCAGAATATTTAAACATACCTCTTCTTGATGTGGACATCAAGCAGTTTAAGGATGGCGAAATTCAAGTTTATTATAATGAAACAATCCGTGGGAAACAGGTTTTCATTATTCAGCCTACATTCTCCCCATCAGATAATATCTTAGAATTACTATTGTTAATAGATGCTGCTCGCCGTGCATCTGCAGAAACTATCGTGGCTGTAATTCCTTACTACGGATATGCACGTCAAGACAGAAAAGATAAACCAAGAACATCAATTGGCTCTAAATTGATGTCGAATATTTATAGTGCAGCAGGAGTTAACCGTGTAATTACCATTGATTTACATGCTGACCAAATTCAAGGTTTCTTTGAAATTCCGGTTGACCACATGTTCTCTTCCAATGTATTTGTTCCCTACATCAAGAGTTTGAATCTTGATAATTTATGTATTGTTTCACCAGACACTGGTGGAACCAAACGTGCATCAACCTATGCAAAATCTTTAGATTGCGATCTTGCTATCGGATTCAAACAACGCATCGTACAGAATGAGGTAGCTACTTTGCAAATTATTGGCGATGTAAAAGGGAAAAACTGTATTATTGTGGACGATATTATCGATACTGGAGGAACACTTTGCAAAGCCGCTGAGCAATTAAAATTGCAAGGAGCATTGAGTGTTCGTGCAATGTGCGCGCACGGTTTGTTATCTGGAAATGGATTGGAAAACATTGAAAATTCCGTTATTGATAAATTAATTCTCACCGATACTATTCCTTTAAAACGTACAAGTCCTAAAATTGAAGTTGTTTCTGTTGCAAAATTATTGGCTGAGGTGATTCAAAGTGTTACAGAACAAACTTCTATTACTTCACATTTTCAATTTAATTAATAGGAATGATTACAGAAAACGCTGTACGTGAAGAGATTGCATCACAAGGTAAAAATGCACTCATTCAACGCCTCAAAGAGTTTTTTAAGTTAGAAAATACAACTTCTGTTTCAGGAGTTGAGAACGATGCTGCAGTATATTGTCATAACGACGAATGCGAAGTGTTGGCATCTCAACTTTTTGTAGAACACGTTAACTTCGACCTTTCCTATTTTCCATTGAAACATTTAGGGTATAAAGTAATTGTTGCAACGGTTTCCGACCTTTTAGCGATGAATGCTTTACCTACCCATTTACGTTTGAACTTGGCAGTATCGAATCGTTTTTCTGTAGATGCATTAGAGGAATTTGTTTCTGGCGCTGCTATCTGCTGCAAAAGATTAGGAATTGACTTAGTGGGGCTTGACATTACATCATCCGTAATGGGATTTGCCATTTCGGTAACTCTTTCTGGCAGCGTAAAAAAGGAAAACGTAGTAACGCGTGCAAACGCTAAGGAGAACGAGTTAATCTGCGTAACAGGAGACCTAGCAAGTGCTTACACAGGACTGCTGATTTTAGAACGCGAAAAGAAGGTGTTCCAAGTAAATCCTCATGAGCAACCCGACCTTGCAGGCTACGACTATGTACTTGAACGTCAGTTGAAACCCGAAGCACGCATCGAAACTATTCGCGATTTAGCACAACAAGGTATTTTGCCTACTTCAATGATTAACGTGAAAGATGGTATTGCCAGCGCACTTCTACATATATGCAACGCTTCTAAAACGGGTTGTCAGATCTTTGAAGAGAAACTACCTATTGATACCGTAACTTTCAATACTTTGAAAGAACTAAAAATAGTTGCTACAACTGTTGCGTTAAGCGGTGGCGAAGATTATGAACTTCTGTTTACCGTAAAACAAGATGATTACGAAAAGATTAAGAAGATTCCCGAGATTTCTGTAATCGGTTACATCACACCGCAAAGCAGCGGATGTCATCTTATATCAAACGATAATAGACAGATTGAACTACGGGCGCAAGAGTTTTACGCTGAAAACGCAAACTCCTAAATACAAAAGAGCCGCTTTAAAACGGCTCTTTTTTTTGTGGTTACAAAAATCAGATTACAACCCCATCTTGATACGACTTCTGTCAAACTCCTCTTTCTTTCCAGTTTTTCCACCCTTGAAACCATTGATACGATAAGAGATTCCCAACCACAGCATTCTGCTTTTGTTGTAACTGATATTCTCAAGTGAGAAGAGTTGATTATCGGAGTGAATCTCCCAGCGAGCAGTTCCCAACACGTCGGTCATCCAAATAGATGCGGATAAAGCTCCTTTTAGGAATGTCTGCTTGACAGCAATATTCATTGAGTGTGAGAATGAGGTGGTAAATTGCGGATAGTATTGTGGTGTTTCGATAAAATACTGCAGTTGGATTTGCGTGGTTTTGTGCGGTTGGAAACTAAACATCACGTTACTATTATTTGACCAACCGCTATTATTGACCTCCATATTATCAAATTCTCCAAGTGCATTAACAAAAAAAGTATTGGCACTAAGGCTAATTTTTAGCCATTTTACAGGGTCCACCACAATATTCAAATCAACTCCACTTCTTAAGTCAGAAGTTCCGTTGATATAGGTTAGCAACAGCAACTGCTCGTCAGTAAGTCGGGTAACTTGCGTGATATAGTTGCTTGTGTGAGCAAGATAGGCATCAGCGAACAACGACATTTTCTGGATTTTCAAGCTATAACTCAAATCTAAATTAGATGATTTTTCAGGTTTCAAACGCATATTTCCTTGCTCAAAGGTGCTACCATCAATCATGCTCATATAGGGATTCAACTGTGGATAAATAGGACGACTAATTCGACGCGAAAATGCTAATGCAAGTTCTTGATTCTTATCTATTTTAAACTTAGCAGAGAGTGTAGGGGAAATAAAAAAATCTCCATTTTGTTCTTGCAGATTCTCCTTTTCGCTATTCAGCGTAACAACACTATATTCTGCACGCAAGCCTGCTTTGTAGCTGAATCGTTTGCCTGCTTTTCCGCTGAACATTGCATAGGCTGCAGGAATCACTTCGCGGTGCAGTAAATCGTTGCTGAAAGCGTCGGAATAAATCCAATTATGGTCGATATAGTTGTAAAATTCGTGGAAAATATCATTTTGTCGATAGGTAAACTTAGCACCAAAATCTAACGTACCAGGTTTGAACTTCCATTTGAAATCCGCCTGTACAGCCGTATTGAATGGGGAACCTCCGGAATTGGAGCGGCTGGTGGAATCGCCTTCCAAAAAGTAGTAGGAAGGTCGGTGTCCCCAGATTTTGGAAACGGACGCGCGCAGCGTAAACTCTGATTTTTCGGGATTCATAACATGACGGTACGAAATTGCGCCATCAATATTTTCTCGATTCCAGGAAACGTCGCTGAAACGCTGCTCTTCGTAAGTTGGTGGGTTCTCGGCATTTTGAATATATGTGTTGTGAAACTCCTGTTGCGTGTTCAAGCGTGGAATAATCAGTCGCAAATCCACGGTAAGGAGATTCCTCGGATTGATGCGGAAATTGGCGCCCAAGCCGATATTGTTGTTGTAGGTTGTTCTGGCGGAGTGGATTTGCTGGGCAATGCCGTTGTCGGAACCTTTGAGCACTCTCTGTAAGGTACCATCGATAATGTCATCCTCATATTTCGTGTTGTAGGAGAATCTGAAGGAGGTTTTCTTAGCGTTATAACGAAGGATGATATTGCCATTGGTAAAGTTGGTGAATCCATAATTTACCGATACCATTCCGCTGAGGCCGGTGGCTCCCGATTTTTGAGTAACCACGTTGATGATGCCACCGGTTCCTTCGGCATCGTAACTCGCATCAGGGTTAGTGATAATTTCCACATTTTTGATATTCGCTGCCGGAAGTGCAGTCAGGTCGGTCATTGTCGTTGGGATACCGTCGAGCAGAACCAGCACATTGCTATTTCCCCGAATGGAGATGTTGCCGGCGTTGTCCACGGTAACTGCCGCTGCGGAGCGGAGAATATCGACAACACTGCCTTGGCTTGCTACCACATTTGCCGAAGCACTTATGGTTGTATGCTCCACACTCATCTTTTTCTCTTCCGACTTAGCTGTAATAGAGATTCCTTCAATCATCTGACGATTCCCTTCCAAAACAACTTTTCCAACATCAAATCGCTCAGATTTGGGTGTAATCGGAATTGTTTTCGGGATATAACCTATCGCTTCGATTGTCAGGTTGTATTGTAACGAACAACCTCCTGATTTCAAAGAAAATTTTCCTTTATCATTCGTAATTGCGCCAGAAAGCACTGAGCTATCGCAACTTAAACGAACTGAAGCATACGGAATAGGTTCCTGCTTATCATTAATAACTGCACCCAAGATATTCAAAGCATGATCTTGTGCCGATAACAAACTTATATAAAATAGAAAAATAAAAGATATAATTCCCCTTCTCATAACACTTATATTATTGATTTCTACATATTTACACAATCAAATCAGACGTTACAAATATACAAAACTAATATAACTCATTAGAGTAAATGATAGAATAGAATCGTAATAATAGACTCTATTCCATTTTAAAATTTTGGATACAACAAACCCCAAAAGCAGGAATACTTTTGGGGTTATAGCAAGAGAAAATTCTTGCAGTATCAGTTTTCAAAATTATCTAACAATAATCTTTTGAGTAATAGAGGTTCCGTTGGCAACGACTCTAACAAAATAGATTCCACTATTATATTTTGCGGTATTTACCACAACTTGGTTTCCGTTTGCATTAATAGTTTCCACCAATTGACCTACAGAATTGTAAACTGACACCATCTCGATATTTTCAGCTGCAACATTAATATGATTATCAGCAGGATTAGGATAAATCTGAACATTTTGGTTTAAATTTTCTTCAATGTCAACATCAACAGTAGGACATTGCAACTCATAAGTGAAGAAAACACCAGCAAAAGTTTCATCAATAACATCGGGAGATGTATAGATGGTAGAATCACCGAAAAGGATAGAGAAAGTACACTCTTCGTCCCATTCACCAGAAATCCATTCGAAAGTTAGATTATCAGAACAGAAAGGCACTTCAACTGTCAATTGATCAACTTGATCATCATAATCAACAATAGCCACATCGCCTTGTTCGCCAACAATTTTAATAGAAGCACCATTCCAACCATCGCCATACTCATCATTCATAACGAAAGTAAGGCTGCACATTGAATTAGCTGGGCAGGAATAAACTGTAACGGTAGCATTATTAGAAGGAACAGAAACGCAACCATCAGGCCATACAGCTTTCACGATAAAAGATCTTTGACCGGGTTCATTGTCAGGAATTGAATATGAAGTGGTAGTGACACCTGTTGCAAAAGGAACTGAGTCAAGGATGCTAGTATAAATATCATAAGTTACACCTATCGGGTCTGCTGGCGCATCCCAATTAAGGTTAATTGTTGTGTAAACATCCTCATCAATCGTAGCGGTCAAATTTTCAGGTGCTCCACATTCTGGAAGAGGTTCCAAAGAGATGATGAAAGAGAAAGCCTCTTCACCAATAGAAGCTGCTCCAATAAATGTGTTTCCATCAGCCGTTACGCTATACACCGATTGGATAGTCCAATTAACGGCATCCGTAAATCCACGCATAAGAAGATAATCACTGAAAGAAAGGTATGTACCTCTCACGCAAGCGAAAGCAGTTCTAAAAAATGGTGGGAATGAGTTAATAAATCCAAAAACGTCACCATCATTAGTAACGCAAGTAGCGTGCAAACCATCAGCGGATCCGCTCATATCAGGAACATAAAAGGTTGTTTCTGTAACTCTGTCATATACAAAAGCTTGGGTAGCAGGAATAGCTTCAGCATATCCGGCAACATATCTACCGTTAGCAGAAACAGCTGTAGCTTCACCTGACAAATCATTCATAGCATGTAATTGGTAATTATTCCAAAAAGCAGGTGCCCAGAAACCAGATTCTGTCACGACAAAACCTGCGATAATATTACCATCGTCACTAATTGCATTTCCTCGACCGCCACCAGGATATGGAGTACATGGCAATGCTTGAAAACCATTATCTACTGTATAAGTGTATGGATAAGAAACATAATTTTCATCAATATGCATTACCACATATTTATCACCAGAATTATTCATACACCACATACCATTATACTCATCAGGCAAACCATTGGTTGGAAAAGCTGGATTTATAGGAAGCGCAGTCCAAGTTTGCGTTGATGGCAACCAATAACCTGCGGTATTTAAACCATTATAATTGAAAGTACCTGCAACTTTTCCATCGTCAGATACTGAATAGGCTAAGCCGAAAAGAGTATCTAAACCACCAGTAGCAGACCAATAGTAAGAAAGTCCAGCCTCGAAAGACTGAATAACAACGTGTTGACCATTGTTTGAAACGTCGTAAGGTACTGCCATTTCTTGAAGCATAATCACATAACTACCTGTTCTTGTTTGCCCTGTACGAATACCATTAGATTGAGCATTGGTAGTAACAACTCCTACAAGCAATATCGCCATAAGAGTAAATACTGATAAAATTTTTCTCATTTTGTTAAATTTGTTTTGTTATAAAAAGAATTATACTTGGATTTATCTAATAACATAGAAAATCGGGTGCAAAGATATAATTTATTTTCTGATTCCCACTATCATTCAATATTTTATATCACGTTAATAATCAGAAAATAAGGGTAGTATAAACAACTTACAATATTTAATGGTTCAAAATTTTGTTGAATTTCATTTCAAAAAGTACAATTTATGAATAAATTCATATCTATCCTGTATAAACAAAAAAGTCCGTACGTTTATATGTACGGACTTTCACATATATTTAAGTAGGAATTATTCTTTCACAATTTTTTGTACGTGAAGACCATTTTCGGTAGCTACACGAACAACGTAAATACCAGTTTCCATCTCATTAGTAGAGATTTGATTAACATTTCCAGTGATACGTTGTACCATACGACCTACAAGATCATAAACTTCGACGTAGCGAATTTCACCATTGAAAGAGATATTCAAAACATCAGCAACTGGATTTGGATAAACAGACACATTATTTTCTGCCATATCATCAATACCTACAGAGCCGTCTCCATTTGTAGTTACATTGAGGAAATAAACTGCCTTATCACCAAATTGACCATTATTGCGGAATACTAAATCGCCATCAGCGTCATTAATTTGGAAATAACCTGCACCATAACCAGAGTTTATACCATCACCATATTGGTCATAAACCTCTAGGATGTAGCAGCCAGCTTCTGGATTTATAGTATATCTACGAACAACGACATTATTAGCATTGTTAAAATTTCCACCTTGACAAAGAATTGTTCCATCAGGTCTTTTAAATTTAAAACTAGTTTCGCTAGCATATTTATCAGTTGCCAAAACAAATTCAAAAGGTCCTGCAACATCATAAACATCTTTATGAGTAGTTCCTGTTAAACTATTACCTGAAAAATCAGTTCCATTAATACCTGCAAGAGTAACATTTAAAGAGTAGTTTGTACCACTTACGCAATTATCACCAAGAGCAGGAAATTCAATAGTTGTACTTGCTGCAGGTTGGAGTGAGCCTGTCCAAGTATAAGTATCATTTACATTATTAAACACATAATCAAATTCCACAGAAGTGATTTCCACTTCGCTTAGATTTTTTAAAGTTACAGAAGCATTAAACTGAATATCGCAATCGGTAGAAGGATTTAATTCTACTTTTGCAATTTTAGGTGCTGCATTCAAGTAAGAGATTTCAGCTTGGCATCCAGAAAGGATTTCTTGGTGTCCTTCTGCGACAAACACAATCACCTCAAGATCTTCCAACACCATCTCCTCATTACTAATAGTTTGAGGAACTGTATAGGTATAAGTACGTGACACGAAGGTACCTTGGGTAGTTGTATCAATAGTCTCACCCCATTGTCCTGTTACTAAATCGCGCAACATATGCATGTGGCGATATTGCCCACCTTCTACTTGTGCTGGATTAGCACTTGCACCACTTTGAGGGCCTAAGATATTATTTTGCAAAATAGCAACATTAAGCATATTGGTAGGTACACTACTATTTGCAGTATAATACGCTTCTACCTCGATAGTCATAATTCTTGTATTGAAATCCAACGTTGCTCTTGCAGCCACATTAACAGGAGACACCTGAGCAAGGATTTGATTTACAGCGGAATTCCAACTACCTCTTCCAAGTGCTGTTGCAGAACCAGAAAACACGTGGCGATTTACTGTTCCTGATGGATAACCTGTTAATCCAGTTTGATTTGCAAGTGCATCTCCCCATTGGGTTGTATAGGTATTTGCGGAATAATAACCTTGGTGAATATTAATTGCCCAAGCTCTTCCAGGATGTGCGGCTATAATTTGGTTTGCAATTTTATGACCATCAGGACAATTTCCACAGTTAATTCCTGTATATTCCTCCAAAATAACATTCTTGTTTGCAACTTCTGTAGATACAAAAGTTTGTGCAAAAAGTGCACTACTTAACAGCATTATTGCCGCAATGAATTTTTTTATTTATACTCAGTTTGACTTAAAAACACTTTTGTTTGAATATCGTTGCAAAATACATTTTTTCGTTACTTCACAACTTTTTTAAGTAAAAATCAGAAAAAAAAAATTGTGACGGAGTCTGTCAAAAACAAATTCTATTTTTGCGCCATAATAATTTAAACCAAACATTAAATGGAAACCATTTATCTCATTATCGGATTTGCATCAGGGGCACTTATTGCAAGTATAATTGCCCTATTTTTAAGAAAATCAAACAACCAATCTCAATCTTTAGAAAAAGAGAATCTAAATCGACGTTTAGAAGATGAGTTAAAGAGAGGGAGTGAACTTTCCGAGGAGATTGAGCGGATTCGGCTCGACAACAGCACCTTAAAGGCAGAAAAAGCAAAAGTTGCTGCCACTTTAGAGAAAACCACAGAGCAACTTGCTGATGAACGGAATAGGAGTCGAGAAAGGGAGATGAAGTACGAAGAGACTTTGAAAATGAATCGTAACTTAAGCGGCGAGAAAGGCCGATTAGAAAAAGAGCTTGAGATATTACAGAAACAGAATCGGGAAGACGCTGCTAAGCGCGATGCCTTATTTACAGAGCAATTACGTCTTGCTAAAGAGGAGATTAAGACGCTATCTCAAACGATTTTAGAGGAACGACAAAAGAAACTTCAGGAGACAAACAAAACTCAGATGGAGTCGATATTGACGCCATTAGAAAAACAACTAAGAGATCTAAAAGATCGAGCAAATGAAATTCACGAGAAAAACATTTCAGATAGAGCCGCAATGGCGAAAGAATTGGAACAGTTGCGTAAAATGAATGAGAATATCAGCAAGGAGGCCAATGACCTAACCCACGCATTGAAAGGGGAAACCAAAGCACAAGGCAATTGGGGCGAGATGCTTTTAGAGCGACAATTGGAATATATGGGATTTGAAGAGGGAAAACATTACAAGAAGCAGAGTTTTATCAAAGATGAATGTGGATTGGATATTAAGAATGAAGAAGGGAAAAGATTGCAACCAGACATTATTATTCAATATCCGCAGGGAAGAGAAGTTATTATTGACTCAAAAGTTTCTCTTACCAACTATGTAAACTTTATTGGAGCAACCGACGAACAGGAGCGTACAGATCAACTAAAGAAGCATATTTCATCACTGAAAAGACATATTGAAGAGCTTGCTGCCAAACAATACGGACGTTACAATAGTAAGTCGCCTGAATTTGTAATGATGTTCGTACCTAACGAATCTGCCTATATCACAGCCATAAAAGAAGATAGCAACTTATGGAACTTCGCTTTTGAAAGAAAAATTCTCATAGTAGGCCCTACCTCAATATTAAGTGCACTACAATTAGCATTGGATTTGTGGAAAAGGGAAGATCAATCGGTAAATATTCAGAAAATTATTGACGAAGTTTGTAAATTGTACGATAAAATGGCTTCTTTTTGCAAAACTTTCAAGGGCATTGGAGATAATATCAGCAATACACAAAAAAAATATGATGAGGCATTAAAGCAACTTTCTGAAGGTAGAGGTAATATCATCGGCCGCTTTGAAAATATACAGAAGATGGGACTTTCACCCAAGAGCAAAATTGCATTGTCGGCAAAAAATGGAACCGACGAAAGTTCTGAAAGTACCGAGAATCTCGATGGATTGAGTTAAGCAAGGTTATAAAATAATGCAGAAGTTTAGTACCCAACCTTCTGCTATTAGGTTAGCAAATATGGAGCGAACTTTATCTGTAGGAAGGAATCTGACAACCTAATATAAATAAAACGCCCCAGAAAGGTTATCCTGAGGCGTTTTAAAAAAGTGAAAAAATAGAAGGTTAGTCTTTTCTAACATACATTTGATTATGAGGAATTTTAATTCCCTTCGTTTGGAATTTCTCATAAACAATTTGATGAAGTTCTGAAAGTGTATCCCAATAATGTTCCTGTTTTACCCAAACTCGAAGTTCTAAATTGATAGCGCTTTCACCAAGATTTGCAACACAAACCATTGCAGCAGGATCTGCCAAAACGGCTGGATAATTTTTTGCAATTTCAAGCATTATATCGCGTGCATTTTCGATAGACTCACCATAAGCGATACCCACTTTAATATCAACTCGGCGGGTTTCGCTAGTTGAATAATTGATCAACGTTTTAGTTGCTAATTCAGTATTCGGAACAATAATAATCTTATTATCAGGAGTGGTCAATGTTGTATTAAAGATTTGGATATGAGAAACAGTACCAGCAATGCCACCTTGTTCGATATAATCGCCTACACGGTAAGGGCGCATTAACAGAATGATAACACCGCCAGCAAAGTTTTGCAAAGTTCCTTGCAAAGCCATGCCCACTGCCAAACCAGCAGCACCTATTACTGCGATAAAAGAGGTCATTTGAATACCAATCATGCCCATAACAGTAATGATCAAAAGTACTTTCAACGCAATATCGACTAAAGAGCAGAGAAAATCTTGGAGAGACTCATCTACACTTCTACGTTTCATAATTTTCTTAATACCTTTCACTAATACCTTAATCAATTTCAAACCAATCCAGAGAACGACAAGGGCAAGAATTAATTTAGGCACATTTTTAAAGACTACATCTGTAATAAATTGTTGTAATCCCGCTAATAAAGATTCAATTTTCATAATTTAGCAATTAATTTTGTTATTAATATTTCTATAAACTTATATCTTTCAATACTTTATACAAAAATCAACATTATTCTTACGCAATGCAAAAATAGTATTTTTTATAAAAAAGGCAAACCGTTTTTTCGATTTGCCTAATATTTCAAAGATTAATTATCCGCAGTGTTATCTCTCATCTACATGCTTGCGAAGTTTTTTCTTATCTTTCTGCCATAAGCCATACACTTCGCTTACATTTCCAGCAGTGATAAATGCATTGATATTATTTTTGTTCACAAAAGTCATCAATTGAGAGAACTCATCTTTTGTCAACAAACTCAACAACTCAATAGAGCGTTCGTTAGTGTAACCACCAATTACTTCGTACAAAGTACAACCACGTTGAAGGTCGTTGATGATAAATTGGCGGATTCGTTCGTAGTCTTTAGATACAATACAAACACGTTTGCGCATATTAAGACCTGCTGTAAAATAGTCCACCACCAAACCATTAATCCAAGTTCCGATTAAACCAATAATCACCAATTTTGCAGGATTAATCATAAATGCGGTACAGCAAATACACCAACCTGCAACTGAAACAGACGTTCCGATGTCGAAGTGCAAATATTTATTTACGATCTTTGCTAAAATATCGAGGCCACCCGTTGAAGCATTAATCTTGAATAACACTGCTTGTGCCAAGCTTAACAAAAGTACGAAACAGCAAAGGTCGAGCCAAAGGTCACCCATAATAGATGGAATTTCAGCTGTAGTATCGATAAAGTTTTCGTAAGGGAACCATTTCTCTAACACGCCAATCATTGGACCTAAGATGAGTGCCGTATAAACTGTTTTTATACCGAACTCCTTATCTATCAATATGTAAGCTAAAATTAAAAGAATAGCATTGATAACAAGAATTACAGTTGAAACATTCAGTGGGAATCCAAAAAATTGTTCACAAATTCCACTGATTACGATCGAAAGACCAGAGATTGTACCGATAATAAGCTTGCTGGGTACGAGGAAGTAATAAACAGCGCAAGCCGTTACAATCATTCCTACTGTCATAATTATAAACTCAACCCAGAACTTTTTTGTTTTTAAAAGCGCAAGAATCTTTTCCATAACTTACTTTATTTCAATAACTTAAATTTTATTTACCTATTTTTTTTGGCGCTGCAAATGTAATATTTTTTCCCATTCAAAAACCTCATTTTGTAACTTCTTCAAGAGAAAATTTACAGCAAAAATTTCTGCAGAAGGAGAATAAATACATAGGATAAGAAGATTTCAGAAAGACGCTATTTAATTTCTTTAGTTATAGTGAAAATTGATTAACTTTTTTGCGAAAGATTTCGCTTATTCGGGAAAGTTTATCACATTTCGATACAGTTTTGTAACTTTTTGCAATACAAAAAATAGGACCTTCAACGAAAAAAAGTCCGTTCTTTGCAATAAAGAATTAAGAGGTTTTTTAATTTGATTTTCTATTATTTATGGACCATAATTCAAGCATACATATTGGGAAAATCATTCGAGACAAACTGAACGAACAAGGGCGGAGCGTTACATGGCTAGCACATCAGATTCCTTGCTCAAGAAATCACATGTATAAAATTTTCAACAACTCATCTATCAACACCGACCTTCTGCTCAGAATTGCCAAAGTAATGGACTATAACTTCTTCCAACATTACAAATAGTTCTATGGAGTATTCATTAGAATACAAGACTATATTGATTAAGGATAAAACGACAAACGGAATAAATCAACTAATTTATTATTAATAAAAACAATTTAGTATGAAAAGAGTATTATTATTTACATTTTTTGCGCTTGCAATTAGTTTTTTCGGTTGTGAAGAAACCGACCCTCACAATGAATTAGGCGGCGGAAGCAGCGGAAGCGGTGGAAGCGAGAACAACATTAAACCTGATGCTGCATTTGACTACGAAACGGGCTATAACCTAACCGTAAGATTTATCAATCAATCCCAAAATGCTACCTCCTATCATTGGGATTTTGGTGACGGCAGCTACTCTTCTGAAACATCTCCAACACACACCTATAGCACTTTCGGAACTAAAAAAGTGACATTGAAAGCCGAACGCGGACCACTATCCGAAACTGCAGTACAATACATTTACTTATATAGTAGCATCAAGATGGTAAATATTTCCGAGAATCCATATCAAATTTACATCGACAACTCATATAAAGGTATCATTCAAGGAGGCTATAACAATACATACGAGGTATCTCCAGGAAGCCATACCGTAAGCGTTGTTCAAGATGACGGGTATATTTTATTTCCTACTGAAGAAGACTACGATGTCAATATTCCAGCCGGATATATACGTACAATAGAATTTCCGGAAAGTTCCTTAGGAAAATAGATCTCATAATTTAAAAACAAAAAAAGATGAAAAAAATCGTATTCCTTTTAACCCTATTACTTGTGGGTTTTCAATTTGCATCAATCGGACAAACAAAAGTAAATGTTCCTATCACAATTACAAAAAAAATCAAAAAAGACAATGCCAAAGCGGAAACCCAAAGTGCGGTTGTTTCACACGATGTCCTAGTAAATGGGAAAGTTGCAATTGCAGCAGGCTCTCCCGTTATATTATCAGTAACACATAATAAACCCAGAGGGTTTGGTAAGCCTGGATTAATTGAAATCAATTGCGTCAGCACGATAGACATTAATGGACAAGTAGTTCCATTGGAGGGAGGCCAGAAATCGAACCAAGGAAAATCCCGGAAAGCCTCAATGACAGCGTGCACGGTAATATTCGGTATTGTTCTTTTCCCTGGTGGATTACTTTTCATGTGCATGAAAGGAGGAAAGGCCGATATTGCGACAAACACACAACTTATATCCTCAGGTACTGTAAACATGTAACTATATGAAAAAAAGAGTTTTTTTTAGAACTATTTTCACCATTTTGCTTTTTGGAGGAGTCCAATTTTCTTCTGCGCAAACTACAAACCAATCCAGTCACCCCATTAGATTAAATTCTGGAACAGAACTATTGATTGCAGAGACTGATTATTATACAAAAGCGACTCGTGTATCTGCTATGCAAATTTGTTCAAAAATGGGAAATGATTGGCGATTACCTTCTGTAGACGAACTGGAAGAGATTTTCGAATATCAAAATTTACACTCCTCTTCAGAAAATGGATTTGAACCACTCAGGAACATCTCTTATTGGAGCAAAGAAATACACATGGGCTCCAAGGGAGATGATAAAATTTTATATGTGAACTTCCTTAAACGACATGAAATTCGTTTCCGAAAAGCAGGAGAAGAGGGCAAGCTTGTGTATCTTGATATTAAAAATGATAGTAAAGTGCGAAAAACATCGATTAGTAGTAAAAAAAGAATGTATATTCGATGTGTTAAAGAAACAAACGTACGATAAGATTTCAGATCCCTTTTGTTCTCCATAATTTTTCAAAAAGAGAAGCACCAGAAAATGTATCTGGTGCTTTTTTAATGGTTTGGGAAAAATCATACCTCAATAAACGGAATCTTCATTCATCCATACTCTAAACAACTATTTTTCTTCTATATTTTCTAACTCTTCAGAATAGTATTTAAAAAAGTCGTGCTTCAACATCCTGCATATCTTATAAAGCAAGTCTGTATAAATCCAGTTCTTGGCAAATAACCTATAAAGATGCCCCCGCGAATACCCCAACTCCGCAGCGAGCCACGTTACACTTCTGCCCTGTTTCTTCAATTCATTTTTAATTAGCTCCCCAATGGGAATCGATATTTTCATAGTTTTAATTTTAAATTGATTTTGTAATATTTTCTGATGTACAGGACAATCTTTCTCTTCAATTTCAGAATGAGAATCTGCGTCCCATCCTCAATTCTTATATTAGAATTTTGAGTATTGAAATCATCTTTCACCTCCGTATTTGATTGATTTACAGGACAAATATAGAGACAAAAAAAATCCCCGCAACCGGAATTGCGGGGATTAGTACGGAGTATAATCTATACAGTATGAACTATCTTTTGAGGAGTACTAATTCTCTTTTCTGAACACCAAAAAGCTTCGATTTTCCTTCTTTTCACGCCATTTTTCATAGAATCTGAGGCGGTTTTTCGGAGAAATTTGCACCCAACCTTGCGTAAGTTTGTATCCTCCCATAAGATTTATGGCATTTGTCACACCTAATTGGACAAGAGATTGACTAAATGCATCTAAGGTAATCGTATCGAGTGACTGCACAACTACAATTCGCTCCTTCCATACGCATAAGGCACGACGAATAGTAATATTTTGCGGTTTGTTTGATACTTGACATCCGTTGCTAACCAAGGGATATTGCCTGAAGTAGTCCCCATCCGACTCTATCGCTTTATCTAAATAGGTATTTCCCTCCCCTACTCCAATAATTGCTTGACCATCGATGAGCGCACAAAAGCCTTTCCTTGTCTTTCCCTCTGCTAATAAATCTCCATTCAACACAAAATCTCCTAAAATGGAATCGTTATCTGCACGGATTTCCGCCGCTTGAATGGCCAGAAGAATATTATTATCGTTGGTATCTATCTCGCCAACAAACAAATCCATCGTAGCATTCATTGGTGTGAAGATTCGCAGACTAACACTCACTCCTGCAGTATCAACGAGTACCGTATCCACCATACTTACCGTTGAGTTACCGCTATTGTCACTATTATCTGTAGTAATCTCTTCTGTAGAGATGACATATTCATCCTCTGGAAGGTCCACAACTGGCAAATCATCATTTTCTCCAAATTTTGTCAAAAAAAGCACTAGAAAAATCCCTACCAAGAGTACAATGGCAAGAACTATAGCGATAATCTTTTTTGTTTTGGATGAAAATTTCGGTTTTTTCCCCAGAATACGAATTTCATCATCTCCAATTTCTTGTTCTTTAAAATCTTTCATTTATAATTGTTTCTTTAAGTTTCGATAAAGCTTCTTTTGATGCATTGAGTTTATAAGTACAATACTCATCTTTCATGGTGAATTCCAAGTTGTGAATACGTTCAGTTACTGGCTTTGAGGTCTGATCTACCCTATATATGTTATAATCACGACTCTTGAATTTGTACCCAGCCATCATCACAAGCTCTTTTTTCGAAACATCAATTTTATGAATATATAATCTACTCACGATCAATTCTCTACCAACTCTCACAAAGATCCAACCATTTTTCTTCAGTTGTTTTAGGATTAGTTCTTCGATTTTTCCTAATTGTAAGGATATCATAATTTTATTGCTGTTGGTAAGATGAATATTAGAGTAGTTGTGATCGCTACTTATGTATATAATTTCATCTCCAGCAATTCTATATAAATCCGAAGCACTTTCAATAATTAAATAATCTTTATTCATATCAAATGAGTGTATCTTTCAATGATCATTTGCTTTTACAAAAACAATCTCTTTCCGTTTCTACTCACAATAAAGAATGGAGAGTTTTGCAAACAGCGATTCACCACAAATTCTCTGGATTTCTTCTAATTCATCTATTTTTGTCACTGATTTTTTTACTACAAACAGAGTCATTCTTTCTTCCTCATTAAAACATAATGGATCCACATATTGTGAAAATGGAGCAGACAATAAAATGATATTATCATATTGATTTGTTAGCAATTGTACAAGTGTGCTAAGGCGGGGAGAGTGTAATAGTTCATTTGGAGTAAGATTGGATTTTCCTGCAGGCAAGAAATTCACTTTTGCAAGAGTTTCAATCTGAACAATTTGAGAACTGATATCGGAGATTTTTTCCTCAATCCAAGCGGCAACACCTTCATTTTGTGGAAGATTTCTCCACAGAACTTGTTCCATTTTATCGTTATGGAAATTCATATCCACCAAGAGCACTTTTTTTCCCATTTCCTGTAATGTCTGTGCCAGACGGACAGCATATTCACAACTATTTTCACGATATGAAAACGATGTAACTACGGTAACTGCTGGCAAATGGGCATAGATACGTGGTTGAACAGGCTTCCTTTGAAAAATAGAACAAATATTGAGTTTTCCAGCGCATCGACATTCGTTTTTTGCAGGAAGCACTGACAAAATGGGCACATCACAATTTTGTTCAATATCTTTTCTGAAAAGCACTCGTGTGCGGAAAGTTCTCCGCAAAATTTCAACCAATATTGGAATAAATATCCCCAAGAAAACGGCAGCGACGTAAACCATTTTTGGATTAGGTTTTGCAGAGATACGTGAACAAGATGCCTTATCTACCACACGTGCTGTTGGGGATACCGATTTCAACGCAATGAGAGATTCTTCGCGCACCTGAATAAGATATTGAACCAGAGAGTTTTCCACCTGCGGATTGGAATAGTGCTGAACCACTGGCATTACCTCTGAAGAGTCTTTTGCTAACTCTTCCAAACGTTTATCAATAATATTAATCGTGTTAAGAATATCGTCGCGCCGCTCTTGAAAAGTAATAGCATTATAATTATCAATCAATGCATTAACAAAATCTTTTGAACGTTGCGCATTCTGATTTTGAAACTGTATACTTACCATATTGGTAAGTTTAATATTTTGACTGACTGGTTTGTTCACCAAGGTCAAATAATCTAAGAAGGAATATGCCATATTTATCGAAGAGGTTGCTTCAATTCTCAACTCTTCATATAAAATTTTAGCCATTCCACTCTCCGAAAGGGTGATTAAGAAGTTATATTTTCGGCAAGACACTGTATCGCCAAAACGAATTTTCTTCATCTTTTCGACATTACATTTACTTCCTTTTAACTTCATACTTTCTATCGAGTAGGTAGCTGTATCGTGGATTGTAAGTTCGATTTCTGCTTGAGGATAGGAATCCAACTTCAAATCACAAAAAGCAAACACAATCGGCACTTTTGAGCCATATAACTCCCTCTCCTTCTCCCTTCTTGGTTTCGTAAAGTATTTTATGTTCATTGCTTTACTTTCCACAGCAGACATAATTACAGGGACAGATTGTAAAATTGACATTTCATAATCTACCTTAGTACGTGTTTTGGGCATAGTAACGCGTTGAATTTCAGAAAATTCATCAGAAACAATAGTATTGTAATAACGTTCATCAAGGTCGAGAAACACTTTTGCAGTTGCTGTATATATTTTCTCTGCATTTCGTGTATAAACCCAAGCAAAGATGAGAAAAACAGCAAGCGATGCCAAAATCCAATATTTCAAATCCTTGATAAATTGAGCCACCTCACGTGGGGTAATCTCTTCCGAATTTTGATTCTTTCTCATAATAATTATATTATTGATTTTTAACTAATTAGCGATTTGATTCTACATTAAAAGGACGTTTCAGAATAATTTTCATCAATCCTACTAAATATCCCCAACCATAAGCTACGTGCACGGTAACAAAAACGATTGGCATCCAGAAAAGGAGCGCATAACAACTTGATTTTTTTGCCTCGCGCACTGCCAATACCTCCGCAATAGCAAAGTATAAAAGTAGCACAGCGAAGTAAGGATAAACGATGTAAGGGACAGACAAACTCAGTGCGCCGCCCACAATCAACCCTATAACAAAAAGTAACGGAAAAAATTGACGCAACGTAGCCGGAGCCCCCAACTTTTTATTTACCAAAGGCTTATAAAGTCCATACTGATAAAACATCCGCCAAACCTTAGTAACCTTATCGCGTGCAAAATAGCGAATTTCCAACTCTGGAAGCAGATAGATTTTACCTCCATTTTTGACAATTCTACCATTCAACTCATCATCTTGATTTCTAATTAATTCCGTGTCATAAAAGCCAATTTTCTCAAACAATTCCTTTCTAAAACAACCAAAAGGAACGGTATCTACACTTTTCACCTCATTGCAGCCGATGCGGAAGTATGAGTTTCCCATTCCGAACGGAGAACTCAACACAGCAGCGATTGCTTGTGCGCGCGCTGTTGAGTTGCAAGGTAGTGTAAGACAAACTCCGCCTACATTTTCTGCTCCGTCCAATTGTTGCATTGCTGAAATCAACTTCGAAAAGTAGTTTTTAGGGTACTCTGCATGAGCGTCTAAACGCACTATAAATTCTCCTTTTGCCTCCATAATTCCACGATTCATCGCATACGGAACAATCTTTTGAGGATTATCAAGCAATTTAATAAACGGATATTTCTTAGTATAATTGCTTACTACTTCGCGAGTTCCATCATCACTCATTCCATCTACAAACAGCACTTCCATATCCGAATGTGGAAAATCTTGCTCAACAATCGAATGAATACAATCTTCGATATATCTTTTCTCATTGTAAATAGGACAGACAACAGACAATTTCATATTATCAGTTTAGATTTAATTTTTTCTCTTCATTCAACGAAATCTGCCTCAAGCTAAAGCCTAAGAGTAAGTATGATAGCGTGACTGCAGTTCCAGGTGCGTATGGCAGAGAAGGTTCTACCAAGCTAATAATTAGCAGCACCAACAATACCCAAAAGCCAACATTTTCAAAGGTAAAACTATTTTTCTTCTGATGTTCTCTCACTACAAAAAAGATAAGATAGAAGTAGGGAAATAGCAGAGGTAAAGCGCCCACAATTCCATAATCGGAAATTTTTAAGAGCAAATAGTTATGTACCCATTTTATATCAATATTATACACCATTCTTCCCCAAAGTGGACTTTCGCGAATCACCTCAATTGCTGCAATATTACGGTCCATTCTTCCTGATGAGAAATCGCCTGTTTTGTTCAGGAAAAAGGAGTCGTAGAAATAATCGTAAATCGACATTATGGGAAATCCACTTACAAGTAGTAGCAAGAGTAGCACAAGTGCGCCTCCACCTAATATTTTCAGGTAGCGGAAGAGGTGTGTTTCTCGTTTAAATCTACACATTTGTAGGAACGCAATGATTGCACAAATTACTACGGTTAACATGGCACCGCGAGCACGCAAAGTTACCATAACCAAAAATAAAACGGCCAACATGGCAAGGGTTACGCAACGCATAGACAAACTCAATTTATCGCGATGCGCAAAGTAGAGTAGCAGCAAAGCAACAATTGCTACTGCCAACATCACGCCAGCAGCATTCTTTTCACTGCCCATAATATACTCTTCTGCAATCTGAAATGCACCGATATTGGTCATAATCTGTGTAGAAAGCACAAAGATCAAACTTGCGCAGTAAATCAGTAGTATAACGGTCCAATCTTTCGTAGAGATCGGCGCATTGTGTCCAATTATCATCAATACGCAAGGCAGTAGAATGGCTGGAATTTCAGAGAGATATTCGCCAGCAAATCCTATCGACTTAAAAACTAACGCTGCCGCAATAACAACCATTGCCAGCAGCAGAAAGGCTGGTAGGAAACGCATATTCAGAATGCGCTTCGGATAGAAATTAAGCAACAGAAGCATCAGTGTGATAGCATATACATAAAGATTAAGCGACAGCGTTTCCGACTGTAGGAAAAGAGGATGGTACGAGAACGCCGCCAACATCAAAAGTATCGTCAGCAGAACTCTTTGCAACCAAACCATCAAAACCTTAGGAGACGTCATCTCTATGCTTTATAATTTAAATCTACCATATCGCCAAACAACCTTTGGGTTTCGGGTAAGCGGTTAGGGTCGAAGCCACCCGCTGGAGTGAATGTTAATTCTCCAAAGGTAATTTTTCCATTTTCTAAATAGAAATCAGCACGCACAAAAGGGAAAGGTTGCGACAAAATAGTAGCATATTCAAATAATTTTTCGAAATTTTCAGGCTTCGGAAGGGTAAAATCTTCGGGTGCTTCTAAACCGCGCTTGTTGTAACGTTTTAATTTCCAATCTTTATCAAAGAAATAGTATGCAGCATTATGTCCTTCCGTATCGCGGTTGGCACACAACAAAACGCTATCGGGCTTGCCATTAAAGCAATACAATTTATAGTCTAATGGCAACTTCCCATCTTCCGTTTCAATCAGCTTTTCACATATCAATTTCGGCACAATATCTTTATACTGCATTCCCGAATAGATCATATAAAAAGTTTTATGCTCTTTATACCATTTTTTCAATTTCCGTTTGGCGTCATCTATATCTAAAGTCGATTTATCAAAACAGATTAGATTATGTCCGCAACCAAAGTTCCATTTCAGTACAAATTGATTGGGAAGTTGCTCCCAAGGCACCTCATCTACGCTGTCGTATGCACCATAAAGTTCGTTCAAAATCTCTCCGCAACCACATTTTTCAACATATCCTCGCACTGCGTATTTGTCGGCACATTGCGTCACCAATGGATTGGGATAATAGCGATTGAACTTCAACCACTGTATTTTTTCATCTAATGTTTTAGGATTTTTCAGGTCTATTCTCCGCTTAAAATGAAAAAAATATAGCGCTTCTGTATTCAATTTTGGCGAAATCCAAGTTAGCAAAATTTTAAACCACTTTCCTATTACGAAGAATAACTTTTTCATATCTATCTGTTTATCACATTTTTAGTTTTTCTTTTTTTTTATTTGGGCGTGCCGGCTCATCACCTTCGCACATAGCCTCGCGCTCGCCGTCGGGCTTTCCGCTCAAATTTCGCGCCTCTTTCTCTTGCTTCCATTTTCACTACAACCCGATTCAAAGTTCTAAACGCTAAAAGGTAAAAGCGGCGCTCATAACCGCTTCAATCCCTCACGCATCACGACCCGAAACCAAAGTAACGACTATCAGGCAAGCTCATCACTCGCTTGAAAATCTCTTCCGTCATTTCTCCGAATGCGGGTCCGTGCGCTACTTGGCTCAAATCTGGACAACGATTCCACTCTATCAAAATTGGCTCGCCAGCTGCGTCAACGGCAATATCCCAGCCTATTAAGTTGAAGTAAGGCAAACGAGTATGGAGTTGTTTCACAAATGCAATCACCTTCTCAAAAGCAGGAATCTGATAACCTTTCAGCACAGCGCCACTGTCTGTTTGATACATTTTGGGTTCCTTGTAATTTCCATACGCACATTCCAAAATCGTTCCCGTTGACAAGTCAACGTCAGCTTTTATTCCGCCTGCAGTTTCATTATCGACACACTCTCCCATTCGTCCTATTCTCACCACCATATATAGCACAAAAACCTCATTTCCATCACGATAAGTCATCACACGCAACGTATTCAACGAAGTTGGGTTCAACTGCGACATCTGTTCGTGTTGTTGCACACGTTCCTGCACAATGTAATAATCTTTATAACTATCAAAAAGTGATTTAACGGAGGTTTTCTCATCTACCATTCCCTCATTCACCGAAATCATTCTCACACCGCCGCCCCACGTTCCGAAAGTAGGTTTAATTACTACAGAATCCAAATTCTTGCATCTTTCCAACGCTTCTTCTTCCGTTATCGAATTCTGATTATCATAAAAATAGCCATTCATCTTTTTTACAATCGTCCTCGGACGATTTACATCGGGGAAAAAGATGTCGTATGCTCCCTTATCCACATACGCATGACGCAAAGCATAGTGGTTAAGACGATAGATTACCATTGTATGATAGACGCATGCGGGCACAAACTTCACCGAAAACGCCTCGTGTCGTGCAGAAAGATATTCGTGCCAATAGGTTGGAATTTTCCGTCCGATCAACTTTTGATAATAAGCTTCAGCATCTCGCTTTTGTGATGCAGGCAAAGTGGCCGTTTGCGCCTGCTTAATTTGCTTCTTAATAGAAGCTATATCATTATTCCACTGTCTTTTAAGAATATATCCGTGGTAAAGTTTATTAATCATCTTTTTCTAATTTAATCTTTCTCTACAAAATCTTTCAAATATGAAAATCGTTCTGTTAACTCTCCATTTTTGAGAATTGTTGCGCGTTCAATAACGGGATCGCTATCCAAATTACCTTTTAAAATAGGTTCCATCACATATTTAGACAATGCTTCTCCGAAATAGCTACTTGTATCAATTGCTAAAGCATTGGGCAAGGTATCCACTGCCATCACCGTAATATTTTCTGCAGAAGAGAATGGTGGTTCCTCTTGAGCAGTAGCAGGATTATAATCATAGAAAGGTTCGGCGTGCGTAGAAGCTCGGAGCGTTGACTTGACACTTCCCAATATATCGCAAGTTACATCACCAATAACCGAAATTCGCAACTCTGAACATTTCAATTCGGTTTCGGAGAGATAAACAGGGTTCTGAGGTGCCCAGAAATGACAACACAACAAAATATCAGCAGCTTTCGCAAAAGGGAAGAACGCACTTTCGTAAACCTCTGGATTTTGAATAAAATGGTTTAAATCGAAGGTTAGATTTTCCGCATCGTTACGTTTCACTAAAAGATCTACATCGGCAACCGTATAGATTGGCGCTTCTGTTTTTTCTATTGCCAAAAACTCAGACGGAGAGACGCGCTGGTAACCAATTGCATCTAAAACGTGCTGAGCGCCGTGTGACACTCGGCCGTTTCCAGTAACCATAATTTTAGCGCCAAACTGCGGAAGTGTTTGAAGTGTAGATATCAAACGCTCCAACGTAAACTGTCTATCTGGGGCTGGCAGATTGAACTTATTCGTTCTGATTCCATAGGCGCGCAACGTGTTGTAAACGCCCACAACACCTGCCCACCAACCAAACGCACACAAACGTTGATTTTTATCATCTACCAAATATTCATAATCTGAAAAGGTGATTTTTTGCGCAATCATTTTTTGCAACAACGGTTTATTGTAGGGTTGCATTTTGGCAATATGACCAAAGAAAAAATAGTGTTTATTAGGCAAAAGCGTTTCAACCTTTGCCTCTTTAATTCCCAAAAGTAAATCACAATCATCGATGTTGTCTCGTACCTCAACTCCCTTGGAACGATATTCCTCATCGGAATAGGCGCGCGTAGGTGAAGACTGTACAACAAACTCTGCATTTGCAAATTGTTGTTGCAGACTCACAATCTCATTTGGCGTTAGCGCAACTCTATAATCTTCTGGCACTTTAGTTTCCCTAATAATTCCAATCTTCATATATTCAATTCTATTATTTTCTAAATCTATCTATATACTTCTTCGCGATCTCCCGATAAACATAAAATCCTTCCTGTTTTAAAAGAATGGTTACACCCAAATAAATAGCAGCATAGACAAACACTTGCGCAATCATCTCCACCACATAATGGATCTCTATCTCTTTAAAAATCCAATAGACTAATGCTCCAACTCCCCATGCAATAAAATAACTTGGTGCAATATCGCGCAACTGCTTTCGGATTCCGTAATTTACCAATCTACCACTTACAAATGCACTTATCAGAAAACTGACATAAACATTGATAGTAACTGCCCACAAAAGCCCTTGAATTCCAAAAAGGATTCCCGCTACTAACAAAGCCAATCCAACAAAACGTTTAGTCAACTGCAAAACGAGATAGATATTTCCTTTCCCTAAAGATTTTACCACATTCACATTCAGTGTATTCAAAGTATAAGCCATACTTCCGACACACAAAATCTGAAAATAAAGGACTGCTCCGTCCCATTTGTCGGTATAAAGCAGGTGAATTAATGGTTGCGCAATAATAATTAGCATTACCATCATTGGGAAATTCATATAAGTAATACTTTTCACAACTTTTCTTAATCCTCTGACCATCTGTTCTTTATCATCTTGTAATTTAGAGAAGACGGGAAAAGAGACATCGTTTACAATAGAAGAGAGTGCCATTGTAGGAATCTCCTCTAATTTACGTGCTTGAGAATAGTAGCCCATATCATCGGCAGTATATAGTTTTCCGATAATCAATCCTTGAATATGGGTGTACAGCGTTTCCACAACACTGGAGATGAGGATAAGGCCACCAAATCCAAAGAGTTCTTTAAATGATTGAATGCTAAATTCAAAAGTTGGACGCCAAGAACTCATATTCCAAAGAAGAAAAACGCTCACCACCCCGCTTACAAGTCCATTTGCGACTAAACTCCATACGCCAAAACCTTTATATGCCATAATCACAGCTACCATAACTCCGCAACCTGTAGAGATTATGTTTCTAATTGCCAACGATTTGAATCTTAGTGTTTTCTGCAGAATTGTAGATTGGACAGCAGAGAAGGAACAGATAAGCAGCATAAGACTCTGCACGCGAAGCAAGTTAGACAGCAACGGCATTTCATAAAATCGAGCGATAGCAGGTGCAACCAAATACAAAATGCCCATACAGAGAATAGAAACGGTTAAGTTCCAGTAGAAGACTGTCGTGTAATCGATAGCTTTGGCATCTTTTTTCTGGATTAATGCCGTAGCAAGCCCGCCATAGATAAAAGCTTGAGAAATAGCGATAAAGATATAGAGCATTCCGATGCAGCCAAAATGTTCAGGCAAAAGCAGACGTGCGAGCACTAAATTAGCAACAAAAGAGAGCCCCATAGCACCGAATTTTCCGATGCTACTCCACAACATTCCCGCAACAGTTTTATCTTTCAACGAGTCAGCCATAAAACGCTACAGGACTATAAATTTTATCAACCACTTCATAGGCTCAAAACGTTTCTACTCAAACTATACAGCATATAATTTAAGCAGGAAATGAATTGGCAAAGATATAAAATTTAACGTAATAAAATGTCACCCAATTTAAGATAAAAATCTGTAAAAACGAGCGTAGAATTTACATTTCTTTCTATATGAAAAATTGCTTTATTGCACTCCTCCAACAAAGGAGAGATTCTTTTCAAAGTAACAAAATTTTGATATTGTGTATGCAATTGTTTCTCTTCAACGGTAGCATACACTACAGCAGTATTTCCGACGTTCAGCATAAGCATACTGCGTAACATTCGGATAAAAAACTTCAAAAATCCCTTTTGATATTCTCTTCCTTTATCGACAATTTCAGATATAACTTCTTGAACTGCAGAATAATTTACTATAGAGATGGGTTGTGCTTGCCCCAATGAAATCGCGCTACTCATCAAAGTATTGAAGTAGGATAACATTTCTGTTAACTCTTGACTTCCCTGTACTAATTCACGTGCTTTTATATAATTACCTTCCGAAATTTCTGCAATATCTTCCGCTTTTTCTTGTTCCAAGTTATAGTCTCGTTGCAAAGATTTGACTATCATTTCGCGACTCATAGGGGGAATTTTCACCATCTGCGTACGCGAACGAATTGTTGCCAAAAGTTTATCAGAATCTTCTGTTAAGAGAATAAATAGCGTTTGTTTTTCAGGTTCTTCTAAAGTTTTTAACAATTTAGGCGCAGCTTGATGATATAAGCGTTCTACATTCCAAAGAATAAATATCTTATATCCACCCTCGTATGAACGGGTACTATTATGATTGATAATATCGGAACAATCGCGAATATTAATTGTAGCCTGTTTATTTTCTCCGCCCAAAACTTGCAGCCACTCATCAATCGAAATCATATAATTGTTATCCAAAACAAACTGTGTAAACTCACGCACAAATTGCGAAGAATCTGGATCTTTTTTTACGCTTTTGGCAATACAATTGGGAAAATAGATATGCAAATCGGGATGAGAAAGTTTATCAAATTTCTTACACGATGGGCACTCACCACACGAATCACTCTCACCTCGATTATGACAACTAATGTAGCGGGCGTACGCCATTGCCAAAGCAAAACTATGTGTTCCTGCTTGGGAAACAAATAGCTGTGCATGACTAATTCTGTTTTCCTTCACTAGGGTTATCAGTTGCTTCTTCAACTGATCATCTACCATAACATCTTTAAAGTACATAACCTTTGATTTTAAAAGAAAACATTATTGAGTGAGCATCAATCGCACAGTTATACCGGCATCAATATTCATTGTATCGTAACTCAACTGAATATAAGGTTTGTTAATACTTTGGGTATAATAGAAACGAAGACCTACCATTTTACTGATTTGATAATCTGCAGTAGCATTAATATCGATTGCCAACGCACCTGCCGACACCTGAGTTGTTTCCTCAACCAACTTACGCAGGGTAGTCATATTGTCTTTGATTGAAAATCCTAATGTAACATTCAAATCACTGACAATTTGTCGTTTTGCTCCTGAGAAGACTACACCAATTTTCAAATCTTTAAATCGATATCCTGCTGCAAAAGAGATTTCATTTGAGAGAATTTCTGTAATTTGGTTATTTGCAAAACTCAACGATACATTACGACTCTTTTTGTATTCCACCTTTAAGGTCAAACTATTTTTCAGAGTCATATCAAAACCGATTAGCGGACTAAACTGCTCATTCAATGATATTTGTGAAAATTCGCGTGAATGAATAAAGTTTCCTAACGCATTCATTGTATTCGGGTGACCATTTGCATCTTGAGAGAAGAGTAGATTGGAAGCAAAATTTCCAACTGCATATTGACAAGTATAAGTATGTGTTAAGGTGAGATTTTGGAACACCTTATTAATACCTTTAATTTTAGCAAAACCATTATAATTCAATCGCCAGTTTGGAAGTGGAATAGAAGGAAATACCTGCATCGGATCCATTTTCGCGGGGTCTCTTCCTGCATAAGTTGCCAAGAAAGAAGCGGCAAGAACTTCAGGGCTCACGCCATTGTAACCGATAGGAAAACCTTCTGCATCTACACCTACGGAGTTTGGATTTTGCGCTGCGATTTGCTCAGCCATTTGGTGACGTATTGCTCTAAATTCTTGGAAAACATCTTCAGCTTTTCTAAAGAAAGTTCTTAGTGCAACAGTTGTTATCGTAAAGTTTCCATTTTCTTGAGGAGAAAAATGTGTCAACGAACCATTCGGAGAGTATCGATAATATTCTGAGAAGTTTCGTGAATAAACTCTATTTGCTGTTACATCAATTCTAAAATCTTTAAAAGGTTCTACTGTTGAGCGGAAGTTGATTGTTTGATTATGTCGCTGAGAAAATGCCGACGTCATCAGAGTATCTGTCGTAAGCCACCCACCTTCAGCACCTGCTTTCAACATATTGGGTTGACCTCCAAAAGCGAATAGAAATCCTGGAGAACTATTTGTGAAATCTATACCGAACAGATCGGGTTCACCCATATAACCGGGCAAAGAAGTTCCATTACCTTCACTATAATTCAAAGATGCATTTCTCACCAGCATCAGCACACGCAAAGTTCCATCCAGAATCAGCTTGCCGATTCCACTCTTAGTTTTTACACTATCTTTACCATCTTTATCATTCTTTGCTGTTTCTTTTCTTCCTGCTTTTTTAACATCATCGTCAGAACCTAAAGTACCTCTTTTGTTATCCTTACCCTCATTTTTCTTCTTATTATTTCGTTTTACCCCTTGGTTTACCTTCTTTAAATAAGGAATATTGTTATAAAGTGTAACAAAATTAATAGATGCATTTCCTTGAAGCGTATTAGAGTTATCGATTGTATTTCCCAGATGCTGCATTGAGAGGGCCGCCCCTGTATAGTTGTAAGTTCCACTATAGCGAACATTTGCGTTTATCCAATTAAATAGCGGAATTTTGTTAATAGGGACATTCCACGAAGCATCAAAACGTTGAGTAAAGTAATTCATTCTTCCCCCTTGACCAAAAGAGTGCCAAATAGAATCCTTCTCTTGACGAGTATCAATTCTACCATCAGGTTCATCAAGGCGGGCGGTAGCATCGGCACGATACTCAAACTTCAAACTTTGAGCCAAATCCCACTGCAAAGCATAATTACGCGTCCACATAAAGTTTTTCACAAAGCTAGTATCAATAATGATATTTCCCTGACTTTTGGGACGGAATTTAAACTCATTAAACTCGCGAAGCACTGTTGTTCTAAACACAAAACTCTTCGGCATCGGAGTGAAGTTGAAATCCTTAATCAATTGTAGCCATTTCGATTTCATTTTTCTTGCTTTTGCAAATACTCGAATGTTTTTAGGATTATGGCTGAATGTATATCCCAACTGTCCTTCGTGTGAAAATTCATTATCAAATTCCACATCGACATCGTGAATTTTTACCTCAGAATAGGCATACGAAACATCGAAGTTTTCGATATCCCAAGGTCTCATCTTAAGTGGCTTATCTAAATTTCTCTCCTTACGAACATTTGTCAAGTTAACATTTTGACGTTGCACAATAGCAGTAGTCATGTGACGAATAGAGTCGCGTTCGCGCATTGTTTCGTAGGTCAACAGGTCCTCTGACAAATGTACATCAGGATTAAGAGGATTGTAAAGTGGCATCTCACCTGTGAGAGAATAATCGTAGTGAATTGGAATTTTCACATTCCATTTTTGTGGGAAGAGTACTTTTCCACCATCAATGTTCGCGGCTACGTCAACCGAGTATTGGGTTTCTTGGGCACGCTGTGTGATGGACTGTTCCAAAGAGCCAAATCCGGCTGTAGAGACTGTTGTTGAGAAACTTACATCACCGAGGTCTGCTAGATTCATTCTCATTCGTGCCAATGCTGCAACACCTGATTTATCATCAAATCCAGTTAGGCGCAACTCATTAAGCCAAATCATCACCGACTTTGGCATCATATCGTCGCCATCATTAAGGCCTCGTTTTTTAGGATTTCGCACACCTATCAAAATAGCACTTACATCAGATAGGTTAGGCATACCCATCACCGTTACTTTGTTTCCATTATCTAATTCCTGAGTAAAAGGCATAATGTTACTCGGGTGCGAGCCTGCGCGTACAGCAATATTTCGAGCTTGTTTAACAGCCACTAACGAGTCCAGCAAGATATCAAGGCGATTAGCGAGAGGCCAAATGGCGGCAGAATCTTTTCCAATTCCCCAAGGTGTAATAACAACAGGAATTTCATACTCATAGTAATTATCAGTGAAATCGGAACCAATTCTAACAAAAACAGTGATATCGCCAGGATTTAAATCACCAGAATTTTCAACATCTTCGGCGTGGATAAACATTTTCAAGCGTTCAAATTGGCGCAAATCATATCCCATATTTTTATAGACAGCTCGAGCATCACCATCGCGAAGATTTGTAACTTTCAATGTCAAAGATTGCTCATCACGTTGAATTACATTCATCCCAGAAGCATCTTTTTCACGCTCAATACCTGGAGGTAAAACGTAGGGCACGGGAACGCGATTCGCATTCTCTTCATAACTTAACGTTCCTATATTGATTTGAGTATTATCATCACCTGTTACAGGCACCATATAATCCCCATCCTCAATCAAACTCTCAGTACAAGCACGCCAATCACTTCTAATCAATTCAAAAGTTGCTAAACGACAGATAATTGGCTCACTAAAATCACGCATAAACACACGAAGAAAACGAATAGAACTAAAGCCCGAGATATTACCAATTACTGCATCTGGATTTTTAATAGGAATACGGAATTGATACCATTTTGTTGCAGGATTAGTTCCATTAGGCAAACGTTCTGGGATTGCTTCATAAATATCGTTAATATAGTTTTCTCCGACTACCATTTTGTCAGGACGCAAGTCAATAACATATTGGTAATAGCGTTCATCTTCACTCAATGTATTATCATTATTTACATCCTCCACATCTGGTTGAGAACGTCCGATTGTTAAATAACTTTCGTTAGAGGAGGATTGAGTAGGAGTATTTCCTTGGGCATTGTTATAATATCGATAACGTTCTACAATTCCTAATTCTTGCTCATCATAATCGGTACCTCTGAAGTGATGGAAGTTATCAGACGAAGGGTCTTGTGCTGCTTGTTGATACACTGGAGAATCCATACCAAACTCTTGTGCCAACAAACTTAAATAGGCATTTTGGAAGTGAGTACGTTCTTGATCATCTCTCAAACCATCAAAGCCCACATCTTGATTAGGTCGTGCATTTTCATCACTACTTTCAAAAGCATTAATAATCTGTTGTTGTGTAGGAACGCGTCCCCAAGCTGTATATTCCACATCTGTATCTGAGCCATCACCAGGCAATCCATTTTCAAAGAATTTCCGTCCATCACGTAGGATATCTTCAGAAATATCTCCCAAATTAAAGTAAAGTTTTCCACCTTCGTGATTAGGATTTTCAATAAATGGATCCATCATCCAGAATTCGATATACTCATAATTATATGAATCGAAATCTGTATTATCAAATTTTCGCATTATACCACCCCAACGAGATTTTGGGTCTTTCAGTGTTCCATCTTCATTAATACCTGCTGAAAATCCCTCATTGCCTGCAACATCATAGTTGTATGGTCCTCGCTCAGTAGGATAAAATGTCATATTAAAAACTGACATATTGGTAGGTTGCAAATTGTTTTGGTACTCTTTGCTTGGGAAAAGTTCTGGTTCATAAACGGCACGTGCATACGGCTTTGATTGTTCCTCTTTATCAATATTAGGAGGTGTTGCGCCTTCATTATGGTAGAACATTGGGTCGATAATATACCAATTGAAGTTGGCACGGTTGAACCCATACGCCAATTTACGTCTATCAGAATCATCTTCTGAAACTGCAAGAGCCTCTCGAAATAAAGAGGGTTGACCTTGCGGAGTAGAAGCTAGAGACCAATTAATATACGATTTCAAATCGATTGTACTTTTTGAGGCTTCAAAATCATCAATATAAGTAATTCCCTCTTTACCAATTAGGCGTGAGTGCCCTGGCACAAAGTGAGCAAATTCAGCATCAACTTGGAAATTAGATTCTGCTGTTGTACTATAAAACGGCAAAAAGTCAACGAGTTTAGTAATAAAAGGCACCTTTGTTTTATAAGAAAGATTCAATCCCCAAATCATATTATTGATGGGTTCATCACCATAGTTAACTTTCGATGAAATAGGAAGTTCACTTAAATTAAGGATTGAGCCTCCGAATCTAAAATTCCGATTAACTTCATAATCCAAATTGGCACCAAACATCCTTTTAGTATTTCCCATCATAGAATTTTCTTCTGTTGTAATCGAAATTGGTGTTCCCGACTTTAAAATTCCCTCATCAATGATGGTAACGGTTGCCATTGAATAGTTAACCGTATAATGCACATTTTCTATTAATTTGTTACCTCCAGCAGTTACAACAACAGATCCTTCTTGCAAATTAGCAGCTCCTTGAATCACAAATTCAGAACCTGTCGATGAACTATAGGTACCTTCGATGAAGAACTTATTTTTGCTTGTATATTGCTGTGCTAACTCTTGCGTCATAGTATAGAGCGAATCGAAACAGTAGCGATCAGCAATTTCGGGGTCAGTGAGGACAGCACGCAAATCTTTACCAAAGGGTTCAATAGTTGGGAAGAAGATTCTACCATTTTTTGAAACAATAGTACCTCCCGCAACGTCCGCATTATCGATAAAGTCAAAAATACCATCGGGGGCAGGATCTTGCTGTTGATTTAATCGGTCCAATCCCATCAATCGAATCAATGGAATTCCTTTTTGAGCTCCTAAATTAAAAAATCCATTAGCAACTCCTTCATCATCACCCGTATAAAGAATGTTCAATCTAAACTTTTCATTTGAGATTTGATAGGCTTGCAAGTTGTAAACATTCTTCATCATTAACTTCCAAAGTGGAGATTTGGTATTTAAGCTAGTACTCTTCAGCAATTTCACGCGAATACAATTGGGAGCAGCCACTTCGTTAGAGAACTCTCCGACTTGATAGATTTGATCATCACCAATCACTTGATATTGAAAAGCTACCGCCAATACTTGGTCTGAACTAAGAGAAGTATTTAAGGAGATAAAGCCCAATTTAGAGTTGAATGTATATTCAGATGAATTTAATAACCTTGCACTTTCCACCTTTTCGTAGTCAATACCTGCTGTTAAACCTCGCGCTCGCAAATTATTGGAAGCTGTAGCCAAATTACGGTACAATGAGGTATCGATAGCTGTCAAAAGGTTGTTACTATTATCACAAGGATATCCCATTTGATTGGGCGCTAAAATTTGTGATTGGGGTTCAAATTCTCCCAAATCCGTAAACGCAATAATATTTCTATTATCTTGTGTTGCAGCACCAACTGTTGTGCGCCAAACTTCGATCTTGGTAATTACAATCGGAGAACTTATCAACGGAAGCGTTGCCATTGCTTCGTTGTAATGGTCACGGAAATATTGTGCTATGAAGAAGTGCTTATTATCTTCATATTCATCAGCTTTGAAGTAGAACTCCTCTGTTTGTGCACCGCCTGAAATCACCGTTGTCTGACTTTCTGACGACTGGGAAGAAGCCACCGCAGTAACCGTTAATTTACCGAATTTCAATGCCGTTTTCAAACCAAAAAGATTCTGACTTCCCGTAATTAAGGTTGTACTCAATGGCAATGTTACATCTCCAAACTCCAATAATTGAATTATATCATCCTCTTTTCCTTCATACTTCAACTTCATTTTATTATCCATATCGAAGTTAGCTTCTGAGTTATAATTCAAATTAAAGTTGATTTTGTCTCCAACTTTTGCCATTAAACTCAACTGGATGTTTTGGTCAAAATTGAAATCTGTATGCCGTTGTGCATTAATAGCCAAATTAGGATTTTTATCATAATTATGCAATACGCCAAAGGTAATTTCGATATTTCCTGCAGGGCGAATATCAATCACATCACTACCGAAAATACTTTCAAAAATATCACTTCCTACCTTAATTTGAGGTATCAAACCACCCCCTCTACGATTCGCGCTTCCTGCATAATTAGCCCCTTTGTCACGCCAATAATTCCTAATCTCCTGCTGCAAATCGTAATCAATAAAATCATCTATTGATAGCGAAGAGGCTGGTCCGTACGGCGTATTGCCAATCATATTTTGAAACTCATACGTATTAGTTTCGGGATTGTATTCGATAGAAGTATTTAGTGATGGAGGGGTAGAAAGATGAAAAGGAGTATAGTGTTCTTCTGGATCTAATGGATTATTATCAGGCTGAGGAATAGGTGATTGTAAGCTCGTATCAGGAGGTGTAATCGGAGATTCAGCATTCTTAATCAAAGATTGAAGAACCTCATCTGATACTTCCAAAGTAGATAATTCTTCAATATCAGATTCAGCTAAAGTCTCAGATTCAAAATGATGTGTTTCTTGACTATAAAAATCTCTTTCAATAGGTTTTGCCCATACAAAAGAGATAAAAGCAGCCAAACTCAAGGCCGAAAGTATATATATTTTAGAAGATTTTCTCGATGTCACTTTATTTCAATCTACTTAATTACAATAATTTAAGAGCTCTTTTGATTAAATCCTCAACAGAAAGATTCGCTCCTTCTGCCTTAATGATTTTATCCAAAACCGATTCCGCTGTATTTTTTACAAAACCCAACGAGACCAAAGCAGATAACGCCTCATGCTTATTATTATTGTATGTAATTGAAATTTTATCACTATTTATTATTGATGTTTTTCCTGCTTTATCTTTCAAGTCCAAAACTATCCGCTGAGCAGTTTTCAACCCTATTCCTTTCACACTTTTGATAACATTTACATTTTCCGTTGCAATGGCATGCAACAATTCGCCCACATTCAACGAGGACAATATCAAGCGCGCTGTATTTCCTCCAACTCCATTTACTGAAATTAGCAACCGAAAAATTGCACGTTCCTCCTCTTCATAAAAACCATAGAGTGTATGTCCATCTTCCTTCACGACATAATGGGTAAATAAGATACCTGTTTCAATATCTTTAATTTGAGAAAATGTTGCCAAAGAGATATTCACATTATAGGCAACACCACCCGCAGTTTCTATCACGACGTACGCTGGAGTTTTTTCAACAAACTGTCCTTTTATATATGCTATCATATTTGATTTTCAACAAGTTAAAATATATTCTTCTAAAATTTATTTCTAAACCACCAAAAATAAATTCAACTGGCAAAAATATATAAAATTGTTGTAAAATTAAAAGGGCGCATCGAATCATGCGCCCTTAGTAACTAACTTGCCATCTTTTTCAAATCTGGCTGAACCTGCGAAATGGTTCCTAAGTTAAACTTATCGACCAATAATTCAGTAACTTTAGGAGATAAAAATCCTGGTAATGTTGGGCCTAAGTTGATATTTCTCACGCCCAAGCTCAACAATGCTAATAGAACCAACACGGCCTTCTGCTCGTACCATGCAATGTTGTAGGAGATAGGCAGATCGTTAATATTTTTCAATCCGAAGAGGTCACGAAGTTTCATTGCTGTAAGCACCAGCGAGTAACTATCGTTGCATTGTCCCGCATCCAACACTCTCGGAATTCCATCAACCTCTCCCAGATTGAGTTTAATATAGCGATATTTAGCACATCCTGCCGTTAATATTACCGTGTCCTTAGGAAGAGCTTGCGCAAATTCAGTATAATAATCACGACTTCTCATTCTGCCATCACAACCTGCCATTACTACAAATTTTCTAATCTTCCCTTTCTGAACAGCAGTTACAATTTTATCCGCCATCATTAACACCTGATTATGCGCGAAACCTCCTGTGATACTTCCTGTTTCTAACACCTTGGGAGGAGCACATTTTTTGGCCATTTCTATAATTTCAGAAAAATCTTTGTGACCATAATTATCGGATACAATATGCTTACAACCAGGATAACCTACTGCGCCAGTTGTAAAAATCCTACCGGCATAACTACTTTCAGGACGTGGGGGCACCAAACAATTCGTTGTAAAAAGAATAGGACCATTAAACGACTCAAAATCTTGTAGTTGACGATACCATGAGCCTCCGTAATTTCCTATCAGATGTGCATATTTTTTAAAATATGGATAGTAATGAGCTGGCAACATTTCTCCGTGTGTATAGACATCAATATCTTCATTTTCAGTCTGCTTTAAAAGCATCTCCAAATCCTTCAAATCGTGACCTGAGATTAAAATTGCGGGTTTATTGCGGGGTTTTAACGACACTGTCGTCACTTCTGGATTCCCATAGGTTTCGGTATTTGCGCGGTCAAGCAACCTCATCGCTTTCACTCCCATTTCTCCACAGCCTAAAACCAATGCTATCAACTCATCTGCAGATTGATTTTCCGAAAGTGTACTTGCTAAGGCACTTTGCATAAAACTGAAAACTTGTTCGTCAACGTACCCTAAATTATATGCATGTTCGGCATACGCAGCCATTCCTTTTACACCCAAGACCAACAGCTGACGCAAGGCTCTAATATCCTCGTTTTCAGTGGACAAAATCCCTACAAGAATTGATTTTCGCTCAAAATCTGTTACACTTTCTCCGTTCCAAGTCAAAGCCTCCGAACAACTGATTCGACATGGATTGCATATACAATTTGCTTCGTGTAACAAACTATTCCGCAAACGCAATGCAGAACGAGTTGCCTCAACAATTCTGTCATCATCAAAATTGGTGTTAGTAATGGTCATAAATAGGCCATTCATTACCATAATATCTGCCTCTCGAGAAGCTCTCCTTTTTTCTCTAAGTCGCTTGTTTACAAGCGACAACCCTTTAAGTGCATAGATTAACGTATCTTGCAAATTTGACGTACGGCTTTTCTTACCGCATACACCTTGCGAAGTGCAACCTGCACCTCGCGCTGTTTCTTGACATTGGGAACAAAACATCTCATTCATAATTGTTTGATTTTAGATATATTAAATTAAAAGCACAATATCTTAATGTCCAATTCACTAAGATAAAGAATGTAATAAAAACATCAGAAAAACAATATAGTTCACAATCAAAACGTTTCAAATTTAGCTTTATACAAAACAAAGTTCCTCCATGATAAAAAAGATTATTATCATCGTAATAATTCTAATTCTAACGAACCTCATCTTTGCCAATCGGAAAAGCATTGTCACGCAACAACATCTATCAGAGGCCCGAAAGTTCATTCAAGAAAACAATCTCAACAATTCTATCTGCATCTTTGTAAATTATAATTTGCATTCAGGAAAAAAACGTTTGGCTGTTTGGGATTTAAAGCGCAATACCGCCATCTTCGTTTGCCCCGTAGCACACGGACGCGGACATCGTTTTACCATTAAACCTCAATTCAGTAACGAAGAGAACAGTTGGCTCAGTTCCTTGGGAAAAGGAGTAGTGGCTGAACGATATGTGGGTAGTTTCGGCACTTCTTATCGTTTAGACGGATTAGAATCTACCAATAACAATATCCGCAAACGCTGCATCGTCTTACACGGCTATTTTTCAGTACCTTCAATGCCCATCTTTCCTCTCTATTCTGGACGCAGCAAAGGTTGCTTGATGGTTTCGCATAAAAATATGAAAAAATTAGATGAAATCCTATCCCAGCAAAAACAAGTATTATTCTTCACTTATTACGAGAAAAAGTAAGGGAATTGATTTGTGAAAAATTGCCATAATCACTTTTTTCTCTATTTTTGCAGAGTAATTTTTAACTTCAAAAAATGGTCGAAAAGAAACTAAATTACAAGAGTAAAATCTCTCATTTTTTATCTAAAAATGGATTTTTTATTTATATAATGACGATCTTTATGCTCCTTATTGTAAGTAGTTGTAATAAAACTATTCAAACAGAAAAGCCTTCCGACCTTATTCCCTACAACCAAATGATTGATATTACCACGCAAGCATACATTATTGAAAGTATGCTCTATTTTCTTCCTCCTGATTCAGACAAAGTAACAATCAGCAGGTCAATGTACTATAATATGTTTGAGGAAAATAAAATTTCCAAAGAGCAATATGTTTCTTCTATTAATTATTACCTTGCAGAGAAGAAAAGTACTGAAAAATTTTTGCGTGCTGTTCAGGATAAAATTTCGATTCAAAGAGATAAATATTTTGAAAAATTGGATATTTCCTATGATTCCCTCACTCAACATCAACCGCAAATGGACACTCTTTCTTGATCGTGATGGCGTAATTAACGAACGCATCATCAATGGCTATGTAATGAATAACCAAGATTTTGTACTCAAGAAAAATGTATTGGACGCAATCCAAATTTTCCGACCATTATTTGGTCGTATTGTTGTAGTTACCAACCAACAATGCGTTGCGAAAGGGTTGTGTTCTCTGGAAACCATCCAACAGGTGCAAGCCTATATGGAATCTATCTTTGCGCAAGCTGGCTCCCCGATTGATGGCGTTTTTTTCTGTCCACATCGCTCTACTGACAACTGCAACTGCCGAAAACCTAAAATTGGATTAGCGCAACAAGCTAAAGAAAAATTCCCTGAAATCGATTTTCAAAACTCTATTATGGTGGGAGATATGCCGTCCGACCTCCAAATGGGACGAAATTGCGGAATGAAAACCGTATTTGTCGGCGAAATTACTAATGAAAATCAATCAGAAATAGAAGAAAATGCAGATTTCATCTTTCAGGACCTATACGATTTTGCTACGCAATTAAAATAATATATATGTATCTCCTATTCTACGGCTTACTTTATCCGCTTTCTCTTCTTCCGATGCAAATTCTTTACGCACTTGCATATCCTATTTACATTACGCTTACGTATGTAATAAAATACCGAAAAAGAATTACCATAGAAAACCTCACACTCTCCTTTCCTGATAAAACTCATGCAGAAATTCTAACACTTTACAAACTTTACAATCGGCATCTCTCACATATCATTGTTGAAATGCTGAAAATGCTGACAATAAGCAAGAGAAAGTTAAACAAACGCTACTCCTGTAAAAATCCAGAAATCGTTAACCGCTATTTTGAACAAAAGAAAAGTGTTATCCTACTTTCTGCACATTACAACAATTGGGAATGGATGATTTTGCAGTTAGATTCAATGTTTAAGCACCACGGCGTCGGCGTTGGAAAAGCAAATAGCAATAAAAAGTTCGAATTTCTAATTAACAAGGCACGCACTCGCTATGGTACCGAAGTGGTATTTGCTGACCACGTCCGCGAACTTTTTGAAAAGAATAACGCTGAACAAATACCGGCTGCTTACATGATGCTCTCCGATCAATCTCCGAACAACCTCAAAAAGAGTTATATTACCTACTTTCTCAATCAAGAATCTTGCATGATTTTTGGAGGAGAATATTTTGCAAAAAAATATGACCTTCCGGTTCTTTATTATCAAGTAGTACAAGATAAACCTGGGTATTACCACATTGAATTAGAATTAATCACTGAAAAACCCAATAATACACAACACGGAGAGATTACAGAAAAATATGCTCAACTTCTAGAAAAAACAATTCGGCAGAAACCTGAATTTTGGCTTTGGAGTCACCGCCGATGGAAAAACAGAAATCAAAAATTACAATAATATGAATCCAACAATCGAAACTATTCTAAACCATAGAAGTATTAGAACTTTTACTGAAGAGAAAATTACTTCTGAAGATTTACAACTTATCCTCAAAGCCGCTTGTAACGGTTCAACGATGGGGAACATGCAACTTTTCAGCATCATTGTTACCCAAGATAAGGAGATGATGCAAAAGATGGCACCAGCACACTTCAATCAGCCTATTGCCACCAATGCACCATTAATTCTTACCTTCTGTGCTGATTTTCATCGTTTCAACAAATATTGCGAATACAGAGGCGCAGAAACCGAAGCTTATTCTAATTTACAAGCTTATCAATGGGCAGTTACAGATGCACTCATTGCAGCACAAAACGCTTGCGTTGCCGCCGAATCTTTAGGTTTAGGTCTCTGCTGGCTAGGAACTATCACCTTCAACGTGGATAAATTTGTTGAAATCCTACAACTTCCTAAACACGTTGTACCTGTAGCTTGTATCGCAATAGGACACCCAGCAAACACTCCCGAACTTACCGACAAACTTCCCTACTCTACCCTCGTTCACCAAGAAGTTTACCAAGATTACGACGAAAATCGCATCAACAAAACATACGCTGAAAAAGAAGCTCATCCTAATACAATTGCTATTCTTAAAGAAAATCAACTTCCAGATTTAGCTCACGTTTTTACCGAAAGACGTTATAAAAAAACTGACAATGAATATTTTTCAAAAGTACTTGCAGATATTTTGAAACAGCAAGGATTTTAAAACATTACATTACCAATAAAAGAAAAACGGATTGTCCACCCAAACAATCCGTTTTTTTATTACAGCCATATAGGCATTTCTTTAATAGTAAGAAATTACTACTCAATTCCTTTTAAAGTATTCAACATAATCTTCACACGGCCATCACGCTCCAATTGTGGATTTTGCTCCATATCTTTTGCTTGTCGAAACACCTTTACTCCTTTACTATATTCTCGCTTTCGACAATATTCTAATCCTAACTCCACAAGTTGATTGTATTGTTCTTGTAATTTTTCCAACTCATCCACCTCTGATTTTACAGGCTCAGTTATAACAGCTCTATCCTCAACAATTGGCACAGAAGATTCGATAGTTATTACTTCTGGCTGGGACAAAAAAACAGAATCCATATTGGTCTTTTCCGTCGAATCAATTATTGGAGTCGATTGAGAAAAAGTATTTTCCTTTTCTGGATTCAACGCAGCATTTTGTACCAATACCTCTGATTCAAGCAGTGTCTCTGATGTCCGATTTGCAACAGGATTCACCGATTTTTTTCGCGTCATTTCTGGAGATTCTAACTCTATCTTCCCTGAATCTAACGATTCCGCAGGTAAGGATATTTCTGATACTGCCTCTGGATTTAAGGTAACGATCTGCGATAAAACCTCATGATTAGCATCGGCATACTCTTGCGCATATTGAATGAAACGAACTTCGATATCGTAATGTTTACGCTCGCGGGCAATCTTAGCAATTTCCAGGTAAGATTCATAAACTCCTGTTTTTGATCGAATAATTCCGTGGTAATAATCATCATTACAATAAGAAGAGGGCATATTTAAACAAAAAACCTCCAATATTTGAAATATTTCCAACGCTTCTGCCGACTTATCAATTCTAACTAAAGAATCTCCAATAGAGTATAACTTATCGTAAAACTTAGCTGTAAAATCCATTGCCTTCTTCTCCTGCTCCTCTGTTAATTGCGATTTACTATACAATCTTTCTAAATGAGATAAACATTCGGCATAAATACTATCTTGATATAAAAGTTCTAATTTGAGCAATAAAGAATTAGCATTCAGAGGATTATATTCTAACGAACGGTTAACAAAATAGTAACAATTTTCCCAATTTTTGAAATAACTCTCTTCCAATGCTGACTGATAAAAAATTTCATCAATCACCTCCTTTTGTTTTTCAAGGGTATCAAATAGGAAACGAGATTGTAATAGTAACTTGTCGTATCTCGATATTATTTCATTAAAATTAAGATTTTTACATTCCACAACTTGCGGCAAATCCTCTTTATAAAATTGCTGCAATTCAGTCACTACATCTCTCACAAATAGATAGTGTAATGGAATTTTATCGGGATCAGAGATGTCGATAATCTCAATCCGTTTTTTCCAATTTTCGAGTTTCTCTGACACTCCTGCACAATCATATCCTTCTTGTGCAAAAAGCCCAGAAATAAAAAAAAGAGAAAAAATGAAAATGAGATCTTTTTTCAAGGCTTATTGTTGTAAAAACTCTTGAATTACACCCTCTAACTCAGCTTTTGTTGGCGCCCCTACCATCATACCTGGTTGAGAATTAGGCTTAAAGAAAACCAGTGTTGGAATTGACGTAATTTGAAAAGCTGCGGTAAGGCGCTGCGCTCTCTCCACATTCACCTTATATACAATTAGTTGACCTTTATATTTTTCTGCAAGTTCAACCATAATCGGATTTAAAGCAGCACACGGGCGACACCAATCTGCATAAAAATCAACCACACATGGGGTTTTACCTTTATATTGGAAACCCTTTTCATTATCAAATTCTGTAATTTTTTGGGCGAACTCTTCCTCTGTCAAAACCTGAACTTTTCCAGAAAGGTCTTCGGGAACTCTTCCTTGAGGATTTTGATTCGTTTCATGTACTATTGGCTGATTTTCCTGAACCATGGCGCTGTTGTCGTTTTCCATAACCGCAGGGTCGCCACTATTTCCACAAGATAATACCATAATGCCCAAAATGGCAAGAAAAGAAGTAAGTTTAGCGATTTTCATAAATTCCTATATTTATATTAGTGCAAAAATACAACTATTTTTCAACGTTATTCATTCTCTTATACGCTTTTATTGACAAATTATTGTGAATTTCTTTTTCCCGAAGCATTTTTTTTGCGTATTTTCTATTAAAATATTGATAAGAGGAAAAATCCTTGGTAGAAGAAAGTGGTTAAAAGACCCATTTTTTTATTGGGGAAAGGCAAGAGAATCAAAGATTAAAGCACTAATATTCATCATTTTAAGACTACCTAAAAGAAAAATCAAAATTATTAGCAATAAATGGTTGAATGAGACAAAAAAAAGTATAATTTTGCACCCTCAAAAAAATACCGATTATTATCCTTAGGTTAGAAAGGAAAAATTAATTGAAAATCAGAGGCGTATGGGTGAAGATGCGTCTCACAAAAACAAAAAAGAATGGACACATTAAGTTACAGAACAATTTCAGCGAACGAAAAAATCGTAAAAAAAGAGTGGGTTGTAATTGATGCTGAAAATGCAGTTGTAGGAAGATTAGCAACTGTTGTTGCAAGAATCCTCAGAGGCAAAACCAAAACCTATTACACTCCTCATTTCGACTGTGGTGATAACGTAATTATCATTAACGCAGAAAAAATCAGATTTACAGGCAACAAAATGGAAGATAAAGAGTATGTTCGCCACACAGGTTATCCAGGTGGACAACGCTTTGCAACTCCAAGAGAACTTCTCCGCAGAAAACCTATTGCAATTTTAGAACATGCAATTAGAGGTATGCTTCCAAAAAACAGATTGGGAGACCAACTTTATCGCAATTTGTATGTTTATGCAGGACCAAATCATCCACATGAAGGTCAACAACCTAAATTAATCAACATTAACGAAATTAAATAAGAACAATGGAAGTAATTAATAAATTAGGGAGAAGAAAAACCGCTGTTGCCCGCGTATATATGAAAAAAGGGAGCGGTCAAATTATCGTTAACAACCGCGATTATAAAGAATATTTTCCTTTAGCAACATTACAATATGTTGTAACTCAACCTTTGGCAGTTGCTGAAGTTGAAGGTCAATATGACATTAAAGTAAACTTGCAAGGTGGTGGTATCACAGGACAAGCAGAAGCTCTTCGTTTAGCTATCTCTAAAGTGTTAGTAGAAGAAAATCCAGAACTTCGTCCAACACTTAAAAAATTAGGTCTTCTTCGTCGTGACTCACGTATGGTTGAAAGAAAGAAACCAGGTCAACCAAAAGCACGTAGAAGATTCCAATTCAGCAAACGTTAGTATTATAAAAATAAGTTTAGTATCTAAATTGCTGAGACTTCCTCGGAACTACTTAGCAATTGATTTTTAAGAAAGTAAACAAAGAAAAAAAATGACAAAAGTACAATTTGAAGAATTATTAGAAGCAGGTTGCCACTTTGGCCACCTTAAAAGAAAATGGAATCCCGCAATGGCTCAATATATCTTTATGGAAAAGAACGGGATCCATATTATCGACCTTAACAAAACAATCGAACAAATTGATTTAGCATGTGCAGCTGCAAAACAAATTGCAAAATCAGGAAGAAAAATCCTTTTTGTTGCTACAAAAAAACAAGCTAAAGAAACTGTTTCTGAATTAGTTAAGGCAGTTGATATGCCTTTCGTTACCGAACGTTGGCCAGGCGGTATGTTAACCAACTTCTTCACCATTCGTAAGGCTGTTAAAAAAATGAGCGACATTGACAGATTGATGGAAAGCCCTCAATTCAATAGCGTGTCCAAAAGAGAAAAACTTCAAATCCAACGCGAAAAAGCAAAATTGGAAAAGAACTTAGGCTCTATCAAAGATTTGTCTCGCTTACCTGCTGCTGTATTTATTGTAGATATCTTGAAAGAACACATTGCTGTTGCTGAAGCAAGAAGACTCAATATCCCAACATTTGCTATCGTTGATACAAATTCTAACCCAAAACTTATCGATTTCCCAATCCCAGCTAACGATGACGCTTCAAAATCAATTTCAGTTATCGTAAAAGCTATCTGTGATTCTATCGCTGAAGGTCTTGCAGAAAGAAAAATCGATAAAGAAGCAATGGAAGAGGAATATGCTGAAGCTAAAGCTCTTGCTACTGACAATGTAGAAGAAGAGGAAGAAAACTCTGAAAACACTGGCAGAAGAAGAAGAACTACAGCAAGAAAACCTGTTCAAAATAGAAAATAAATTAAGTATAATCCTTAAAATGTAAAATTATGGCTATTACTGCTGCTGATGTAAATAAATTAAGACAAATGACCGGCGCTGGCATGATGGATTGCAAAAATGCACTCGTTGAAGCAGAAGGTGATTTCGATAAAGCAATTGATATTCTTAGAAAAAAAGGTCAAAAAGTAGCTGCTAAACGTGCTGACCGCGCTTCTAATCAAGGTCGCGTTGTAGCAAGAACTAACAACGAACACACTTTCGGTGCTATTCTCGTTGTGGGTTGCGAAACCGATTTCGTTGCTAAGAATGAAGATTTCGGCAAATTCGTTGAAACTATTATGGATGCTGCTATGGCAAACCAAATCAAAACTCGCGAAGAACTTTTAGCTCTTCCTATCAACGGAACTAAAGTAGAAGATATGTTGATGGAAATGACAGGTAAAACTGGCGAAAAAATGGAACTTCCTGCATACCAAGTTATCGAAGCACCTTGTGTTGCTGCATATAACCACATGACTGGAAACCCACTTTCAACAATCGTTGGTTTCAACATTGCAGGCGAAAGAGTTGCTGAAATCGGTCACGAAATCGCAATGCAAATCGCTGCAATGAACCCACTTGCTGTTAGACCTGATGAAATTGACGCAGCTGTTATTGAACACGAATTAACAATTGCTCGCGAAATCACTCGCCAAGAGGGTAAACCTGAAAATATGATCGAAAAAATCGCTCAAGGTAAATTAAATAAATTCTTCAAAGAAAACACTCTTCTTAGCCAAGAATTTATCCGTAATAACAAAGTAACTGTTGAAGAATATTTGAAACAAGAAAATAAAGACCTTACTTGTACAGGATTCTTCCGCTTACAACTTGGTGAATAATCATTTTTCTAATACATCTATAAAAAGGAGGTAAACGCCTCCTTTTTTTTTTTTCAATGATAATTATGTGTTAAAAACACTTGAATCCCCTATTTCTCTATGTACGTTTTTTTTTAAAAATCAATAGGCACGAGTAGTTTAATTTAACTTTTTTTTGTTGATATTTGCAAACACCTCAAAGGGTAATATTAATATTGTTAATAACTTAATTTCTAAGAACTTAAATTGTCAGATTACATACCAAAATGAGTACTATCACAAAAGACTACAAAACCGTTTGGAACAATTGCCTTGAAATTATCAAAGACAACGTAGATGAACCAAATTTTAGAACTTGGTTCGTGCCTATAGTGCCTGTAAGTTTAGAGGGTTCTACACTTTATCTACAACTCCCATCACACCTATTCTACGAATGGCTCGAAGATAATTATGTAAATCTGCTAAAAAAAGTGATTAAAAATGAGTTGGGTCCAGACGGGCTGCTGAAATATACAATAGTAGTTGAAAAAAATAGCAATCCTAGCAACTCAAAAACAATGACATTACCCTCCAATAACAGAATTGCAGCTACCAATCCTGAGGTAAAATTACCTATTGATATTTATAACACTCCTAATAGTCAACTCCCAGACCCTTTTATTATTCCAGGACTAAAAAAATACAAGATTCCTTCTAACCTTATCGAAAGTTTAAATTTTGACAATTATATTGAAGGAGAATGTAATAGGTTAGCCCGCGCTGCAGGTTGGGCTATAGCACAAAATCCAGGCACAACAGCATTCAACCCATTCTTCATCTACTCCGACGTTGGCTTAGGAAAAACTCACTTGGCGCATGCTATTGGCTTACAAACCAAGATAAACCACCCCGATAAAACTGTAGTCTATGTAAACTCAGATCTCTTTTATCAACAATTCCTACAATCAGTAAAGGATAATTGCCAAAACGATTTTATCCTTTTCTATCAATCTATTGATGTCCTAATTATAGATGATATTCAATTTATTGCAGGAACCAAGGCCGCAACACAAAATGCATTCTTCCACATTTTTAACCATTTTCATCAAAGAAAGAAACAAATTATCATCACTGCCGATAAATCTCCAGTTGAAATTTCTGGTTTTGAAGCACGACTACTATCACGCTTCAAATGGGGACTAACCGCTGACCTTCAAATCCCTGATCTAGAAACCCGAATCGCTATTCTACAAAAGAAAATGGAAAATAGCGGTATTGTATTTCCACAAGAGGTAATCGACTATATTGCTTTACGCATTACTTCAAACACCCGCGAATTAGAAGGCGCAATGATTGCTATTTTAGCACAAGCATCTCTCAACAACAAAACCATCAATATTGAGCTTGCCAAAGAGATGATTGACAAATATGTAAAAAGCACAGCAAAAGAGATCTCAATAGAATACATTCAAAAAGTAGTTTGCGACTATTTCAACATCTCCATCGAAAAGATCAACTCTAACAAACGCGACCGCGATGTAGTACAACCACGCCAAATATGTATGTTCTTTGCTAAGAAATACACTAAACTTCCATTAGCGACAATTGGTGCATATTGTGGCGATCGAGATCACGCAACCGTGCTTCACGCTTGCCGCACAATTTCCAACCTTTACGAAACCGACAAGAGAATGAAAAGTTCTATTGATGAAATTGAAAAAAAGATGAAAATATAACTTTTTTTTCCTAAAACCGCTCCTATATCAAACAAAAAAATATAACACATTGATTTTCAATGAAATATTTTTTTTGAAAATCGAATGATTGTACAATCATTTTATGTAATTTTGCTGACCTACCTGATATAGTTTCTGTTTTATGGAAAAACGATGGATTCTCAAAACTCAGCCCAACTCTAATGACGTAGATTCCCTTAGTCGGGAACTGCAAATTGAAAAGTCATTAGCCGCCTTACTGATTAGTAGAGGTATCACAACTCCAGAAGCAGCAGAAGAATTTTTCAATCCCGATATATCTAAACTTCACGACCCATTCCTGATGAAGGATATGGACAAGGCTGTAAATCGCTTATCACAAGCTATTCTCAACAATGAGAAGATTCTAATCTATGGAGATTATGATGTTGATGGTACATCGGCAGTAGCTTTAGTTTATTCTTTCCTTAGCGAAATTATCGGCTCCGAATATCAAAAATATATAGAGTACTACATTCCAGATAGATATAAAGAGGGGTACGGAATTTCTGATGAAGGAATCCAATATTGCAAAGATAACAACTTTACCTTATTAATTTCGTTAGACTGCGGAATCAAAGCCAACGACAAAGTTGATAAAGCCAACGAATTAGGAATTGACGTTATTATTTGTGACCATCACCTCGAAGGAGACACATTACCCAACGCAGTAGCAATTTTAGACCCTAAATGCAGTGGATGTCCTTACCCATATAAAGAGTTATCAGGCTGCGGCGTAGGCTTCAAGCTAATCCAAGGATACTGCAAAATGTTTGACCTTCCAGACCAACTATGGCTTTCACGTATCGACCTTGTTGCCATTAGCATAGCTTCCGATATTGTAGCTATAACTGGAGAGAACAGAATTTTAGCATACTTCGGATTAATTATTATCAACAGATTTCCTAGAAAAGGTATCCAATCCATTATTGAACAATCAGGATTTAAAATTCAATATCCCCCGAAAACCGAAACTATTTTTAACCGACAAATTTCAATCTCAGACTTAGTTTTCTTTGTTGGTCCACGTATCAATGCTGCTGGTCGAATAAAAACAGGACGAGAATCTGTAAAACTGCTCATCTGCGAAGATGAAGACAAATCTAAAGATCTTGGATACAACATTAACAAGCATAATGATGAACGAAGAGAATTGGACAAGAAAGCTACTGAAGAAGCAATTAATTTAATTCTTTCCAATCCTGAATATAAAGAGAAAAAGAGTTTGGTAGTTTACAACCCTAATTGGAACAAGGGTATTATTGGAATTGTAGCCTCGCGATTAGTAGAGGAATTTTATCGTCCAGTCATCGTAATTACAGATTCCTCTGATGGATTGATAACGGGTTCAGCACGTTCTGTTAAAGAATTCAACATTTACGATGGTATAGATTATTGTTCCGATTTATTAGAACACTTTGGTGGTCATAAATACGCGGCTGGTCTATCTTTCAAGAAAGAGAATCTTAATGAATTTATCGAAAAATTTGAGGAATATGTACACGATAACATTGAGGATTCTGCATTTACTCCTGAAATAGAAGTAGATCAAGATTTAGACCTATCGGAAATCAACACAGCATTTCTCAATAACTTAAAAAGATTTGCCCCATTTGGACCTGGAAACATGTCTCCTATTTTCCGTTCACGACATGTAGTTGAGGAAGGTGGTCTCCATGGCGCACGCATTGTGGGTCAAAAACACATAAAAATGCGAGTTCTTTATCCAGAAAAATCTTGTCAACCTCTTGATGTAATTGCATTTAACCAAAAACAATATTTTGAACAAGTAAAAAAATCTGATGATTTTGACATCATCTATCACGTTGAAGAAAACACTTGGAACAATATCACAAGTATCCAGTTGAATGTGAAAGACATCAAGTTTAATGATATAATAAGCAACGATTAGAAGTTTATGCGAATCGCAGTTAATACGCGCCTTTTAGTCAAAGATAAACTTGAAGGCATCGGTTTTTTTGCTTTTGAAACCCTAAAAAGAATTACACAACAACACCCCGAACACCATTTCTATTTTATCTTTGACCGTCCTTACGACAAATCATTTCTATTTAGCGACAACATCACCCCTATCGTCACATACCCGCAAGCGCGTCATCCATACCTTTGGTATCTTTTTTTTGAATTTGGTGTTCCCTATCAACTTCGCAAAATAAAACCAGATCTTTTTATTTCACCAGATGGATGGATTCCATTGCACATCAAAATCCCAATTGTCAATGTAATCCACGATTTGAACTTTGAAAAAAATCCAGAATTTATTAAACCTACACCACTTCGCTACTACAAACGATTTTTCCATCGTTTCGCTGAGAAATCCACACAATTAGCAACAGTTTCTGAATACTCAAAAAAAGACATCCACAAAATCTACCATATCCCATACGAAAAAATAGATATCGTATATTCTGGATGTAAATCACACTTTCAACCTGCAACTCCAGAAGGAAAACTTAAAACACGTCAAGAGGAATCCAATGGTAATCCCTATTTTCTTTTTGTAGGACTTATCCATAAGCGCAAAAATTTGGACAATATATTTCGTGCATTTGACAAATTCAAAGAGACGGACAATACTGGAACTCAATTAGTTGTAGTAGGACAGAAAAAATGGTGGGGAGGAGACATCGAAGACGCTTATAACGCAATGCAGCACAAAGATGACGTTATTTTTAAAGGAAGGATTGACACAGACCGACTTTCAAGAATCACATCTGGTGCTGAGGCAATTTTATATCCATCTCTATTTGAAGGGTTTGGTGTTCCCATTTTAGAAGGTTTCCATGCTGAAATTCCCGTTATGACCTCTAACGTAACCTCAATGCCAGAAGTTGGTGGCGACGCTGCCTACTACGTTAATCCGCTATCGGTAGATGAGATTGCCGAAGGTATGCATCAACTTATCAACAACGAGAACTTGCGCAAAGAACTTGTTGAAAGAGGAAAAATCCAACGACAAAAATTCAGTTGGGACCTTACGGCAAAACTGCTTTGGGAATCTACCGAAAAGGTGATTACGCAAATTCAAAACAGAGCAAAATAAAACTCTAACAACAGAAAAAAATATTTCTAAGATTTGCCTTCAGAATCGAAATCTCTTTTCAAAAAAAAGGAAGATATTTTAAATTTTAAAATTGGGATTTATTTTCAGGCTTAATTATCAATATTTTACCCACGTACAAATAAAAAAAAATATTTCTGCAAATAGGATTGCAAATCCAAAAGAATTTTATAATTTTGCGCTCGAATAGTTATAAAAAAAACACAAACCTAATAAATTTAAAATAATATGGAAGTTTCAAAAATCATGGCTAACTTGGAAGCCAAACATCCAGGTGAAAATGAATACTTACAAGCTGTTCAAGAAGTGTTGGAATCAATCGAAGAAGTTTACAACCAACACCCAGAATTTGAAAAAGCTAAAATCGTTGAACGTATTGTTGAACCAGATCGTATCTTCACATTCCGCGTCACTTGGGTAGATGATAATGGCGAAGTTCAAACTAACTTAGGATACCGTGTACAATACAATGCTGCTTTAGGTGCATACAAAGGCGGTCTTCGTTTCCACCCTAAAGTAAATGTATCTATGTTGAAATTCTTAGGATTTGAACAAATTTTCAAAAACTCATTAACAAACCTTCCATTAGGTGGTGGTAAAGGTGGTGCTGATTTCGATCCAGTAGGAAAATCAGAAGCTGAAATCATGCGTTTCTGCCAAGCTTACATGTATGAATTATGGAGAAACATTGGACCAGACCAAGACAGCCCTGCAGGTGACGTTGGCGTTGGTGGACGTGAAATCGGTTACTTATATGGTGCATATAAAAAACTTTCTCGCGAACACAGTACTGGTGCATTAACTGGAAAATCATACGGTTGGGGTGGTTCTTTGATCCGTCCAGAAGCTACTGGTTTTGGTGCAATTTACTATGTAGAAAGAATGGTAAAACAACAAAACGACACTATGGAAGGTAAGAGAATTGCTCTTTCAGGTTTCGGTAACGTTGCTTGGGGTGCTGCAATCAAAGCTACTGAATTAGGTTCTAAAGTTGTTGCTATCTCTGGTCCTGATGGTGTTTGCGAAATTCCTGCTGGTATCACTAACGAGATGATTGACTACATGTTAGAAATGCGTGCTTCTAACCGCAACAAAGTTCAAGATATGGCAGACAAATTCCCAGCTGCTGCAAAATTCACTGCTGGCAAGAAAGCTTGGACTGTAAAATGTGACATTGCTTGCCCTTGTGCATTCCAAAACGAAATGGCAGAAGAAGATGCTAAAGAATTGATTGCTAATGGCGTTAAATATGTTGCTGAAGTTTCTAACATGGGTTGCCAACCAGGTGCTATCGCTGCTTTCCAAGCTGCTGGCATTCCTTTCGGTCCTGGTAAAGCTGTTAATGCTGGTGGTGTTGCAACTTCAGGTCTTGAAATCTGCCAAAACGCAGGTCACATCAACTGGACTGCTCCAGAAGTTGACGCTAAATTACACAAAATCATGAATGATATTTATGATATGTGTGTTGAATATGGTAAACAAGCTGATGGTACTATTAACTATGTTAAAGGTGCAAATATCGCTGGTTTCATGCGCGTAGCTAAAGCTATGTTAGCTCAAGGTATTATCTAATATCTAAATACTTACAAAAAGAGGATGAAGTTTTTCATCCTCTTTTTTTTATTCTAAAAAATTCACAAAACCACCCATCAAGATTCAATAAAATGCAAACATTACCTTTTTCTCTGCCCAACTACCCATATAGTTTAGAAGAGATCCAAAAGAGAATTAATCAGATAATTAATCAAGAATTACCTTTTAGCAACGAGGAAGCCTATCAAACAGCGCTTCACTGCATAGATCTAACAACCTTAGAGGGCTCAGATACAGAACAAAAAGTAAGAGAGTTGTGTAAGAAAGCAATTAAATATAATTGTGCCGCTGTTTGCGTATATCCACCCTTTGTAGCTTTAGCAAAAGAGTGTCTCAAAAACAGCAAAATAAGAGTAGCATCAGTTGCAGGTGCATTTCCTGCTGGCCAATCTCCAATCGAAATTAAGGTTGCTGAAGTAAAATATGCTGTTGAACAAGGTGCTGACGAGATTGATATGGTTATATCAAGAGGAAAATTCTTGGAAGGAAAATTCGATGAAGTATATCAAGAAATTGTCGCAATCAGAAAAGCAACGGGAAAATCACATCTCAAAGTCATTCTTGAAACGGGAGAATTACTCACGCCAGACAACATCTTCAAAGCATCATATATTGCTATGAAAGCAGGAGCAGATTTTATCAAAACCTCTACCGGAAAAATTGCGATAAATGCAACTTACGAAGCATTTATTGTAATGTTAGATGCTATCAATCAATACCATAAAGAAGAAAATATTGAAATTGGAATCAAACCAGCAGGAGGTATTTCAGATTCTACAATCACTCTTAATTATCTAAAAATACTACATAACACATTAGGAGACAGATGGTTAAACAATTCACTATTTAGAATTGGAGCTAGTAGATTAGCTGACCAATTATCAAAAAAAATGATTTAGAAAAAAAAATCAAAATAATGGCTCTGTAAATCAAATAAATGTGTATTTTTGCACTCCCAAAATATAAGGGAAAAATTAGTGTTTAACAAAAAATAAATTGAAACTATGACAAAAGCTGAAATCGTAAACGAAATTTCCAACAAAACAGCCGTAGATAAACAAACTGTTCAAACAATTGTTGAAGCTTTCATGACAACAGTGAAAGGTTCTTTAGCAAAGAACGAAAACGTATATCTTAGAGGTTTTGGAAGTTTCATCGTAAAAGAAAGAGCTGAAAAAACTGCTCGCAATATTTCTAAGCAAGAAACTATTACTATCCCAGCTCATAAAATCCCTGCATTCAAACCTTGCAAAACTTTTGTTTCTGTAGTAAAGAAAATTAAGTAACAACCTTAAAATTTTATAATTATGCCAAGTGGTAAAAAAAGAAAAAGACACAAGATGTCAACCCACAAAAGAAAAAAACGCTTAAGAAAGAATAGACATAAGAAGAAATAATCTTTCTTAGGATTTCGAGAAAACTAAATAATTTTGCTAAGCATATTATTTAGTTTTCTTTTTAATTGCTATGACAGAAGAACCCAAACATATATCAAAAGAATTAGTAATTACCTCTCACGACCAAGAGGTACAAGTTGCATTACTCGAAGACAAGAAGTTAGTGGAGATTCATACGGAAAAATCTACAGACAACTTCTCTTTGGGTGATATCTATTTAGGAACAGTTCGTAAAATTATGCCTGGACTGAATGCAGCTTTTGTAAACATTGGTAGTGATAGAGATGCTTTTTTACACTATTTAGATTTGGGAGAACACGTTCTCTCAATGAACGAGTTTGTTAATCAAGCTATAAACTCTAATAGAAAAAGTATCTCTAACTTTGAACTTAAACCAGAAATCGGGAAAGTTGGAAAAATTTCAGAAATTCTTTCTTCAGGGCAAAAGATTCTGGTTCAGATTGCCAAGGAACACATTTCGACCAAAGGCGCAAGAATTACCACAGAGATTTCTCTTGCTGGACGTTACCTTGTTTTAGTTCCTTTTATGGACAAAATATCAGTATCACAAAAAATTAAGAATGCTGAAGAGAGAAAACGTCTCAAGAAATTGGTGCAAGCTATCAAACCGAAACGATTTGGAATAATCATTCGGACGATTGCAAAAGACAAAAGTATTGAAGAACTTACCATTGACTTAGAACAATTGGTACAGAAATGGAAGAATGCTGTTGACCATCTTCCTTACGCGGCTGCACCCTCTAAAATTGTATCAGAAATGGACATGACCTCCACGTTAATTCGTGATATGGTCAACGACGATTTTGAATCGATTACAGTAGATAGTCTTGAAATTTACAAAGAGATTAAAGATTACCTTTCTGTTTATGATGCCAAGAAAACCGATCTGGTAAAGTTATACAAAGAAAAAACACCACTTTTCGAACACCTGAACGTTGCCAAACAGATTAAAGGTTCATTTGGTAAAGTGGTTACCATCAAAAACGGCATTTACCTCATCATTGAGCATACCGAGGCAATGCACGTAATTGATGTCAACAGTGGCAATCGTGTAAAATCTAACAGCACCCAAGAGGAAAACGCCCTGAATGTCAATTTAGAAGCTGCGGCAGAAATTGCGAGACAACTGCGTTTACGAGATATGGGCGGCATTATCACCATCGACTTTATAGATATGCAGAAAGCCTCAAACCGAACTCTGCTTTATCAAACAATGTCGCAGTTGATGAAGAAAGATAAGGCAAAACACACTATATTACCCGTTAATAAGTTTGGTTTAATCCAAATTACTCGTCAAAGAGTTCGACAAGCTACCATTATCGAAAACACTGAAGTTTGTCCTGCCTGCCACGGAACTGGGAAAATTAAACCTTCTGTTCTTCTTGAAGAAGATATTGAAAACATGGTCGAGTATCTCTTTGAAAAACAGCGAGAAAAGCAGTTCTCTATTGTTGTACATCCATTTGTTTACGCATATCTAACAAAAGGAATTTTCTCAAAAAGAGTCAAATGGTTCCTCAAATATAAACAATGGATTAACATCAAACCCAACCATGACTTTGGGCTGGTAGAGTTTAAATTCTTCAACTCCGATGGAGGAGAAATTGTATTTTGGACCTCTCCTGATATCAAAGGATAATATGGAGAAAACTCTTGAAAAAATCAGAAAATATTGTGCCTATCAAGATAGGTGTACAAAAGAAGTTCAGACCAAACTTCGCAGTTTGGGCATTTCAGAATCTGATTTTGAGGAGATTATCAATCAATTAATTGAAGAAGGTTTTATCAATGAAGAAAGATTTACACAAAGTTATATTCGGGGAAAGATAAATACAAAAGGTTGGGGAGTTCAAAAAATCATTTACAATCTTAGATTAAAAGGAATTGAGGAGCACCTCATCAAAAAAGAGATTGCAAAGTTAGATTCCCAATCTATAGAAAAGAATCTTATTTCATTAATTGAAAAATGGATAACGAATAAAGAATTAACCTTTTCTACTAAACAAAGATTATATCGTTATCTTATGAGTCGGGGGTATTCTAGTGGAGAGATTTCTCAAGTTTTAACACAATTAGACCTAAATTTTTACAACAATGATAATTTTTAACGAAGCGATCAAAGATTTATCTCAAAGACTCTGTGAGTTAAGGAGGTGTCTTTGACATTGACAAAAAGATTGAAGAGATAAATCAAAAAGAGGAGATTACCCACACTGCAGATTTTTGGAACGACCCTAAATCAGCAGAGAAATTACTAAAAGATATTAGTCAGATAAAATCTTGGGTATCGGACTTTGAGAAAGCAACCTCCAAAGTTGATGATTTTTCTATTCTTTATGAATTTCTACAATCAGGAGAATCCACTGAAGAGGAGTGTGAGACAGCATATCAAACTGCGTTAAAGGCTGTTGAGAACTTAGAGTTCAAAAACATGATGCGCGATGAAGAGGACCGGATGGGCGTAATTCTCACCATAAACTCGGGTGCTGGCGGCACAGAAAGCTGCGATTGGGCAGAGATGCTTCTACGCATGTATATCCGTTGGGGAGAACGTAACAACTATAAAATCAGAGAATTGGACAGACAAGAAGGTGACGTTGCTGGAATTAAATCGGCAACTATTGAGTTAGAAGGTGATTATGGATATGGCTACCTAAAAAGTGAAATTGGTGTTCACCGATTGGTACGTCTTTCCCCTTTTGACTCTGCCAATAGACGCCACACCTCTTTTGCTTCTGTTTTTGCATATCCTATCATCAACGATGACATCGTTATCGATGTTAATCCTGCTGATATTTCGTGGGATACCTATCGTTCTAGTGGGCCTGGTGGTCAGAATGTAAACAAAGTAGAAACGGCAGTTCGCTTACACCACCACCCGACGGGCATCGTAATCGAATGTCAAGTAACTCGATCTCAACTTCAGAACCGCGAAAAAGCGATGCAAATGTTGAAATCTCAACTTTATCAAATTGAATTAACCAAAAAAAGAGAAAAGATCTCTGAGATTGAAAATTCAAAGAAAAAGATTGAATGGGGCTCACAGATACGTAGTTACGTTATGCATCCCTATAAAATGGTAAAGGATTTAAGAACGCAATATGAAACTTCCAATGTCACCGCCATTATGGACGGTGAATTAGATGAATTTATCAAAGCCTACCTAATGTCGGCACACAACTAAAAAAACTAAAAACTGCAAATTAGTATTGTTTTTTCTATTAAATTTGCACGATAAAATTAAACTAAAAAAATGAAAAACATCGAGACTAAATACGACCCTCAAAACATTGAAAATAAATGGTATGAGTATTGGATTGAACAAAAATATTTTCAATCAGAGCCCAACGAAAAACCATCATACACCATTGTTATTCCCCCACCCAATGTAACTGGAGTTTTACACATGGGACACATGTTAAACAATACGATTCAAGATGTTTTGATCCGTAGAGCTCGAATGCAAGGCTTTAACGCACTATGGGTACCCGGTACCGACCATGCCTCCATTGCGACCGAAGCCAAAGTTGTTAGCCATTTAAAATCACAAGGCATTGATAAAAACAAGCTGTCACGCGATGAATTTATGAAACATGCTTGGGAATGGAAAGAGAAGCATGGTGGTATCATTCTTAAGCAACTCCGCAAATTGGGAGCCTCTTGTGATTGGACTCGTACCAAATTCACCATGGACCCTGAACTATCAGAATCTGTTATTGATGTTTTTGTTGACCTTTATGAAAAAGGACTTATATATAGAGGAGTAAGAATGGTGAATTGGGATCCATCTGCGCTTACTGCTGTTTCTGACGAAGAGGTTATCTATCAGGAGGTTCAATCTAAATTATACTATGTAAAATATAAAATTGAAGGTAGTGAAGATGAATATGTAACCATTGCAACTACTCGTCCGGAAACCATTTTAGGCGATACAGCTGTTTGCATGCATCCCGATGACGAACGTTTTGCCCATCTAAAAGGGAAACGTTGCATTGTACCATTGGTAAATCGCTCTATTCCACTTATTTTTGATGAATATGTGGACAGAGAATTCGGTACAGGAGCATTAAAAATCACGCCGGCACACGACATTAACGACTACAACTTAGGTATAAAATACAACTTACCTACCATCAATATCTTCAATGATAACGGTACGCTAAACGAAAGTGCAACTCTATTAGTAGGCACAGATAGATTTGAAGCACGTGAACAGATCATTCCACTGCTTGAAGCAGCAGGAAATCTTGTAAAAATTGAAGATTACACCAACAAAGTTGGTTATTCTGAAAGAACCAATGCTGTTATTGAACCTAAACTCTCAATGCAATGGTTTTGCGACATGAAAAAATTGGCAGAACCTGCTTTGCAAGTAGTAATGGACGACACCATCCATTTCTATCCAGAAAAATTCAAAAACACCTACTCACATTGGATGGAAAACGTAAAAGATTGGTGTATCAGCCGTCAACTTTGGTGGGGGCATCGAATTCCGGCTTACTACCTACCCAACAATGAATACGTAGTAGCAAGAACTCTAGAAGCAGCTTTGGAACAAGCTCGTAGTAAATTCCCAGAATTGAACCTACAAGCCAACGACTTGCGACAAGATGAAGATGTAATGGACACATGGTTCTCCTCTTGGTTATGGCCTATTTCCGTTTTTGATGGAATTAGAAATCCTCATAACGAAGAGATTAACTATTACTATCCAACAGCAGTATTAATTACGGCTCCAGAAATTATCTTTTTCTGGGTAGCTAGAATGATTATGGCTGGTTTAGAATGGAAAAAAGAGATTCCTTTCAAAGATGTTTACTTTACTGGCATTGTGCGTGACAAACTTCGCAGAAAGATGTCTAAATCTTTAGGCAACTCACCAGACCCTATTGACCTTATCAACAAATATGGTGCTGACGGAATCCGCGTAGGAATGTTGTTTAGTTCACCTGCGGGCAACGACTTAATGTTTGACGAAGCCCTTTGCGAGCAAGGCCGTAACTTCAGCAACAAAATTTGGAATGCATTCCGTTTAATTCAAGGTTGGGAAATTGACACCAATATTGAGCAACCGCTTCACACACGAACTGCAATTGATTGGTTCAACAACAAAATGGACGAAGCGCTTCAAACCATCAATGATCATTTCTCAAAATATCGCATTTCTGATGCGTTAATGGCAGTCTATAAATTGATTTGGGACGATTTCTGCTCTTACTTCCTTGAGATTGTAAAACCTGCGTATCAAAAGCCAATTGATGGAAAAAGCTACGAAGAAATTATTACCATTTTTGAAAAATTGATGCAAATTCTTCATCCATTTATGCCTTTCCTCACCGAAGAATTGTGGCAAAACTTAAGAGAAAGATCTGAAGGTGAATCTATTATGATTACTCAGATGCCACAACCTTCACCAGAACTTAACCAACAGCTTTTGGCTCGTTTTGCCAATGCACAAAAAGTAGTGGAAAGCATTCGTCGTATTCGTGCTACCAAAAATATCCCGCAAAAGAATGCTATCGAGCTTTACATTATCAAAGCGGAAAGCGAACGTGACGACCAAATCAACGCTGTAATTACAAAACTCTGTAATTTATCCAACATTCAATATTGCAACGAAACTATCAACAATTCTCTCAATTTCATTGAACAAAATGTTGAATATTGTATTCCTCTTGCAGACAATATTAACAAAGAAGAGGAGATTGCTAAATTAAAAGCGGAATTGGAATATGCTGAAAAATTCTTGCAATCGGTGCTCAAGAAACTATCCAACGAACGTTTCGTTGCAAATGCTCCTGAGCAAGTTGTTGCTATTGAACGAAAAAAACAGGCTGACAGCGAAGAAAAAATTGCAATGTTAAAAGAACAAATTGAAAATCTAAGTAAATAATGATTCATTTTTTCCGATATTTGCTCATTTTAGCAGCATTTATTTTGCCTGTCTTTTTTCTCTATAAAGATGAAAACCAATTTTTCATTCTTATTGGTTTAGCATTTGGCGTGACATTAGCATTTTGGATAAGTCACATTTTTATCCAACGAAGAATTAGAAAAGGTGAAAAGAAAAACAATAGTAACTCATAAACTATAAACGAGTTACAGATAAACATTTGAAAAGATGAAACTATTTTTACGGCTCTTGCGCTACGTTTTTCCGTATAAGAAGAACATCGTATTAATCATCTTTTCAAATGTTTTATACTCTATATTTTCTGTATTCTCACTAACTTTAATTGTACCTTTTTTATCAGTTCTTTTCAATCAAATTGAACCGATATCCACTATTCCTGAACTAAAATTATCAATGGACTCCGTTATCAACACCTACTATTATTATATGGGACAGTTGGTAATACAATCTGGAAAAGAATCCGCCTTGGTAATGATTGCCATATCGATGATTATTCTCAGTTTTCTCAGCAATCTATTTCGATATTTAGGGCAATTTTGGTTAGCACCTATCCGCGCTGGCGTTCTCAACAGCCTGCGGAAGGATATATATCATAAACTTGTCATTCTTCCTCTATCATTCTATTCCAAACAGAAAAAAGGGGATATTATGAACAGAATTGGCCCAGATGTACAAGAGGTTGAATGGTCGATAATATCTTCATTACAAGCATTGTGTAGAGATCCATTTTTGCTAATAGCATATCTTATTGCGCTATTGAAAGTAAACACACTACTCACATTACTCTCACTAGTTTTGTTGCCTGCAATAGGCTATCTCATCACCATTGTAGGAAAGAGCATCCAGAGAAATTCTAAAAATGCGCAACAGATCTTGGGAAAGATGAGCTCTCTTTTTGAAGAAACCATTGGAGGGCTTCGCATTATAAAAGGATACAATGCCACCGAATACGCCACGAACAAATTTCAAAAGGAGAATGATAAACACTATCAAATTAACAAAAAAATATTCACTATCAGCGAATTAGCGTCTCCGATGGTTGAAATGCTATCCATTATCACAATGATTTTAGTATTTTGCATTGGAGGAAATTTAATTTTCAGTGGACAAGGACTCAATGCACAGATTTTCATAATGTATATACTAATTTTTGTGCGAATGCTTCCACCTGCAAAACAGTTAGTAACTATTTTTTACACCCTAAAAAAGGGAGGGCCAAGCACAACGCGGATTTATGAAATTATTGATTCAGAAGAGATTATAACTGAAAACAAGAATCCAAAACCAATTACTGAATTTAAAGATAAAATTGAATATCGGGAGGTTAGTTTTTCGTACCAAACTCAACAACAAGCCCAAGATTGCAACATTATCAAGGGGATTAATTTTACACTGAAAAAAGGGGAACAAATTGCACTTGTTGGAGCCTCAGGATGCGGAAAATCTACCTTAGTGGACCTACTTCCTCGGTTCTATGATGTTGAATTCGGAGCGATTGAAATTGATGGTACAAACATCAAAGATTTTGTAATTTCGGACTTACGAGCTCTATTTGGAATTGTAAATCAAGACATTACACTTTTCAACAACACCGTTTTCAACAATATAACCTTTGGGATGGAAAATGTAACACTTGAGCAAGTTATTCAGGCGGCAAAAATTGCGCATGCTGATGAGTTTATTCAAGAACTTCCTCAACAATACGAAACGGTTATTGGCGAACGTGGCACCGCACTTTCGGGAGGGCAACGCCAACGTTTGTGCATTGCGCGCGCCATCTTGCGTAACCCACAAATTCTGATTCTCGATGAAGCCACATCAGCATTAGACAACGAATCGGAACTTCTTGTACAGCAAGCACTTGATAACTTATTAAAAACTCGAACTGCCATCATTATTGCGCATCGCCTCAACACTATTAAAAATGCTAACAAAATCCTTTTTGTAAAAGAGGGAAAAATTACAGAATCGGGCACACATGATGAACTTTTATCATTGAAAGGTGATTATTTCAGATACTATTCACTTCAAAACATCAATAAATAATGAAGTTAAATCTCCGCTCAAAGTATCTTATCTCCACACTAATTTGGATTGCTGCAACCCTCTTTTTGTTCATCATATTTGCCAAAGCCAATCCAGCCATTCACAAAAGAATCTACATATTCTCCATCCTTTTCGGAGCCGAACTCTACCTTTGGATACGCATTAAATCAACATTTTCTCTTTTTAATTCCACCTTAGAAAGAAGAAAAGATGGTTGTAAAATAGCTGTAACTGCTTTATACTGGTTGCCGGCAGCTATAACTATTATCTATCTTTTACACATCTATTTTATTGGAATACAGCACTTAAACAAAACTTGGTATTCAAACATATTGGGGGCAATTCTCATGATCTATTTGGCAAAAGGAGTTTCTTGTGTACTATTAATCTGTGGGGAAATAATCTCTCTTATCTGCCGAAAGCGGAGTGGAAATCCAGAGTATTTATTGATAACTCGAAAGAAAATTTTACCACTTTCGTCGATGCTCTTTTTTGCAATACTCATTGGAACATTACCCTTTTACGCAACTCGGTCACATTTCCGCACCACTCGACACACTTGGAACATTCTTCCTCAAAACTTTGCCATTGACAGTCTAAAAGCGGTTCACATATCAGACTTACACCTATGTACTTGGAATGGAACAAAAGCAATGGAACATCTTGTAAACAAGATAAATAAAGAGAATGCAGATTTCATTTTCATCACGGGAGACCTCGTTCATTTCACATCTGACGAAATTATTCCTTATTTGAACATTTTAAATCAACTTCGCGCCACGTACGGAGTTTTCTCCATTATGGGCAACCACGATTATAGCCGTTACGCACACTTTGATAATGAGGAAGAACGGGAAGCAGACATAGAGCAGAACAATCGCTTTCAAGCGCAGATGGGTTGGCACGTTTTGCGCAATGAAAATTGCAAGATTGCGGTTGATAGCCTTGGAAATTGCATCACCATTGCTGGATTGGAATATTGGTCACCAGCTAAACCTTCGATCAGTTTTGGTGATTTTGTTAAGACCTACCAAAATGTAAGCGATAGTGATTTTGTGATATTACTCACGCACGCACCCCAAGGTTGGCGTGATGCCCTTGACCGGAATTATCCTGCGCAACTCACCTTAAGCGGACACACGCACGGAATGCAATTAGGGATTCTAACCGACAAATGGAAATTTTCGCCTGGCGCATTTCGTTACCAAGAATGGGGCGGAAAATATGAGCAAGACGGAAACATATTATATGTCAACGTTGGCTTAGCATCAGCAGGCATTCCCATACGCGTAGGAATGCTTCCTGAGATTGGAGTTTACACTTTAGGGAAAAGTGCTAAACAGAAAAAAATAACTTCCTGAGATACTTGGCAGTCGATGCTGGTGAGTGTGCGCAATCTATTCGGGATAGCAGTTCTAATTGGTTTACTTACCCTAATCATCATTCTGGCGTCACGATTCCGGAATGTGTCATTCCGACTTTTATCTTTTAACAAGATTCACAAAATTCTGCTACAGAGGATTCGATCATAGGAAATGCAATTGAACTTAGAAACTAGTTTTTTTCTTTTGCAACCGCAACTCTGGCAATATCACTGCGATTTCCTCCTCTTCATCTTTCTTTCGCCAAGCGACGATATACTCAATTTTTGCAGAATTAACAAAATATCCATTGCTTTCCCAATCTGCTATCTCTTGACACATTTTTTTTGAAAGGCAAGCAATAGGTTCGGCAGATTGTGCGTACAAATTACCATTAGCATAATGTAACTTATCACCACTACGCATCTTTAAAACCTCCTTTTTCTTATCCTTAAAAAAAGACAGGAAAACATCGCGAAGCGATAAAGAAAGAATAATCTCCTCAGGTTTTGAGTACAATGCTGTATCCGTCTCATGCGTAGCATCCATTTTATCAAAAAGAGAAGTATTTGAGAAAATGCACAAATTTCGCTTTGCTCGTGTAGTTCCTACATACAAAGTTCGAACTCTTTCGCTATTATTTCCTAACTCATTTGCTAACATCATATAAACTGTATCAAACTCCCTTCCTTTCGCCTTATGGATTGTTGATACAAGAACAATATTTTCCGAAATTTTGCAAAAATCTTCAATATTAGATTCTATAATAAAATCGTGCAAATCACTTCTATATTTCGTTGGATATAATTTTTGAAAAGTATCGAAAAAGACCTCGATAAAGTCCAAACAAGCACTATTGTGATATTTTTTAAGAGTTTTAACCTTAGCTTCTTGCCAACAATTCTCGTCGATAACTATTGGTTTTCCATTTCCATCTATATGTTTTAGGAAATATCTTATTTCAGCTAAATTACAAAAATTAAATCCATCAATTGATTGGATTAAGCGAGCGTTTATTTTATGCTTTAGTAATAAACCCGTTATTAAAGCAGCTTCCTCATTAGTTCGGGTTAATACACACGCTCGTTCACCGCAGTATGACTGTAAGAATCTATTTATCAATGGGGTTTCAATATTTTCCGAATCACATTTTACAATTCGGACATCGCCTTTCTCTTTTAAAACAGATATGATAGGAGAACTTTTCATACGATTATCAATCTTACTAACAATCTGATTAGCAAAATTAACAACTTCAGGTACACTACGATAATTCTCAACCATCTCATATTTTGTAGCATTCATCTCCGTAATTAGCGACATCATATATTGACTATTGGCACCTCTGAATTGATAAATATTCTGATCATCATCACCAACGGCAATCACTCTCATCTCCTCATTATTCTTCATCAAAGCTCTGACTAAACGGTATTCATTTTTATCCATATCCTGTGCTTCATCAATCACAAGAACGACTTTATTAATTTTACCTGGTTCAACCTCGCCCGCTTCGATAAGTTCAACAGCCTTTGCCACTACATCTTGAACCTCATCAATATTTCCAATTTTTCCAAGAAGATCAAAACTATAAGAGTGAAACGTTTTTATTTCAACAAAATGGGCTGCATTCCCAATTAAATCTATCAACCGTTGTTTAAACTCTGTTGCTGATGCTCGAGAGAATGTCAACATCAGAAGTTGCTCATGCTTAACATCTTCCAATAGTAATAAGGACGCCAATTTATGAACAAGAACTCGAGTTTTACCACTTCCTGGCCCTGCTGCAACTACAATATACTTTGACTGATTATCATTAATAATTTGCCGTTGTTTTTCAGACAATTCTCCAAATAATTGATGATACTTCTGGGGAGTAATATTCTTTTCTATTTGCTTAACTCTATCTCCTTTAAAATATTTATGAATAAACTTTTTGAAATCCAACTGAAAATAATCATAAACATATTGCAAAGCAGCATTATAATCTCTAACCATTAAATTAGCATATTCACCTACAATATGAATTTGTTGAATTTTTTGTTTATAAAACTCATCTAATATTTTATAGTCCTCTAATTTATAGCGATACTTCAAGTCTTTCAACCTATTGATTTCAAGAGCATTATAAACCACCAAAAATCCGCCTTCCAATTTCAACGAGCCAATCTTTGACAAATACAACAAAGCCTCTTCAATATCAGAGATATAACAATTGGCTTGTTGATTGAAGATATTGTTACATTTTTGCTGATACTCATTCAACAAACTATTTACTGAAAATGGCACCAATATCTCATCATTTTTAGATAGAAATTTATTCAGAGATGCTAACTTATATAAACTCTCAATGATAAACCTACAGATATCAATGCGGCGTTCATATTTTTGCATCATTGTCTCAAAATCTTTATTTAAGCCTAACTCCACCCTTTCGCCTTTCTTATTCACCACCTTAATATAAGATTTTATTGATAGGAAATAAAAAATGGTTTTAATCTGCTTGATATTAGAATGAAGATTATCTTGTAATGCCCTTTCATTTAATTCTTTATAAGACAAATCCTCTTCTAAATTTGCAATTATTGTCAGAAGAAACTTTTCCAATCGCGCGAACTTTTCGAGTATCTGTTTAGGACGAATTTCTGAGCTATCAATAAAGACAGACATATCTTTAGAATCAGCGAGGATTTTCTCCTGACGCATAACATTTATCGTACCAATCACCTCTGCTTTTGACAAGCCGAGCATATCTGCCAAGTAATCGATTCTTGATTCCGCTTCACCACTTACAGATTTTGCTACAGATTTTTTTGTAATTAGGGACTTTATCACCTGTATTGCCACCTGTTTTTCTTTCTCATTTTCAAACAAGCTGGAATTTATAATACGTTCACGGGCTTCCTCCATATTTTTCACCAAAATTCCTGTAGCAAAAACTTGAGGTACATTATTTCCTCTACTTACATAGCCAGCTTCTTCCAAAGCTGAAATTGCTGTTCTTACGCGCATCTCCACACTTGTTACCTCATCTGTCCACCCAGCTTGACGTGCAATTTCGAGAGAAGAGCAGCAAATTTTTTTCCGGTTACGCGTGGATTTTTTTATTGCCGACCACACTTGTTGAATCTCACTTATACTCACCTTTGTTTGATTGAGTAGCAAAAAATGCTTATCCAAATCTTTATCGCTATAAAGCACATAACATTTGGCTTGCAAACTTGGGTCTCTACCCGCTCGGCCTGCTTCTTGCACATAATTCTCAAGAGAATCTGAAATATCGTAATGGACAACCAAACCGATATCCTTTTTATCAACGCCCATTCCGAACGCAGAAGTTGCCACCATAACCTGAACATTATTTGCCATAAAATCATTCTGATTGGCAATCTTCTCATTAGGATCCATTTTTCCGTTAAACGGCAATGCTGAGAATCCATCTTTCGATAATTTTTGGACCAAATCTATCGTTTTCTTTGTTCTAGAAACATATACTATGGTTGGGCAGGAATTAGCAAGTATTAAATCCCTCAGGCAACTATACTTTTCATCTTCGGTTTCTGCATATAAAACAGAATAATGTAAATTTTTTCGTACCGAAGGTGTTGTAAATAACTGAAACGAGAGATTTAATTTTCGTTTAAAATAATCACAAATATCTGTAATAACCTTCTGTTTTGCGGTAGCGGTAAAACAGGAAACAGGAATTATGGTATCATTATTTTTCTTTTTTTGTAATTTTCGGATAAAATCTCCTATGTATAAATAATCTACTCGAAAATCTTGTCCCCAAGAGGAGAAACAATGTGCCTCATCAATTACAAATCGCACGACATTTCTTGCGACGAGTAACCTTTCGATAGTTTTAGAGCGCAACATTTCAGGAGAGATATAGAGTAGCGAAGCTTTTCCATTCTCCACTTGTTCAAACGCATCTGCACGAGAGATAGGGTCTAATAATCCGTTAATTGTAACTGCCCCAATTATGCCTCTTGCCGCCAAATTATCCACTTGATCTTTCATCAGTGATTGCAATGGTGAGATAACGACTGTTAGTCCGTGCATTGCTTGACCAGAAATCAATGCTGGTAATTGGAACGTAAGAGACTTTCCGCCTCCTGTCGGAAACACAGCCAAGAGCGACTCACCTTTTACAGCACTTTTCACAGCCTTTTCTTGCAAAGTTTCCCCTTCAAAAGTACGAAATTCATTATAACCGAAAAAAGTTTGCAATCCTTTATGAACATCAAACTTCTCGCGACAATATCCGCATAACGAATCCGTACAAGGCGTATTCGTCAATTGTTTCAAAACATTGGTAATGTAAGGGAAATTGTACGCCAACCAAGGCGGAGTGATAGAAATTGAATCTTGTGTGGATATTAATGCTAAGGCATACGCCAACTCCAACGGATAACCTTTACATAGGGAAGATAGCGGAGCTTGTTTACATATTAAAGAGGAGAACTCCCTCTTAATCAACGAGCTCAAATCATCAACATCTATATTGAATTGTAGGTAGTTAAAAAATCCACGAAATTCCGTGAAGTTATGTAATAACCCCCAATAGATAGCTTTCAGATTTTCTGACAAATTATTAAACGCCTCAACTTCTGCATAAAAAAGATCTCTCGCTTTTTTACAATCATTCAAGGGATTGTTCAACTCATCAACTAACAATTTATCATCTTTCAGCAGCTTATGATAAGGTCTTTTGGGGAATAGTAACGGAGATAGAAACAACGTATCTATAGGCTCTTTCTCCTTAATAGATGTTATATCTGAAAGATATTTCAAGTCGTGGCGAAGAATATTATGCCCACATATAAATTTAGATTCTGCAATAAATTCAGAAAACTGTTTTTTTGAAGAGGAGTGTAACTCATTCTGCACCTCATTACAAGCGCCATAATCGTAAACACTTTGATCTACAACCCCAACTTCAACATCTATAAAAGCAATTCTTGTTGTTTTTTTGCGAGTAGAAAAAAATCCTTCTTTTATTTTATCTAGATAATTATATATCTTTGACATGGAAAAATTGCATAGAAAATCTCGCCTGCAAAATTAACAAAAAAACGCATAAACACATAAAATTAATTAACCTACTACAAAAGGATAGCTCTACATTGCTTCCTCTTTGGTCATTTCGCGAAATTGAATTGGGGTTACACCAACGCAACGCTTAAATGCAGAATGGAACACTTGGCGATTTCGATATCCGCACATCTCAGCAATAATCTCCATTTTATAATTCTGAAACTTTTCATCTTTCAGTAATCGTACCGCTTCCTTTACTCGATACTCATTTAAAAGTGTTGGAAAATTGCGCTGCGTTACTGTATTAATAGTGCGAGAAAGGAGGGTTCTACTAACTCCTAAACGCTTTGCTAAATCTGACAATGAAAGATTGCTATCTATATAAACTTTATCATTTTCAAACATCTCATGTAAACTATTCATAAGAGCATCTTCGAGCTCATTTCCAGAAGATGCACCCAAAAATGAAGAGGGATCCATTAACTCAAAATTTTCGGAAGAGTTATTCAAACTTTTTTTCAACAACTTTTTATATTTACATCGCCATCTCAGATATAAAAACAGAAATAAAATTGTCGTACAAAAGAAGATTGACAATAAAAAATAGAAGATGAGTTCTGTCATAATTCATATTTAATGCGGCAAAAGTACAATTTTCATTGATTAATTCAGATTTTTCTTTTAAAAAAAACGAAAAATAAAATCGATTTATAATCAACTATTTACACATAATATGACAGTAAAAATTTATATTTTTCATCTGAAAATATAAAATATGACAATTTATTGATGAATCTTCACTACTTTTGTAGATTGTGATTTCGTTAAATACAACAATCTTTATGAAAAAACATTTACACAAATTAGCCATTTCCCTCTTATGCGTATTTTTTATTGGAAACGCAATGGCTCAAACCGACACAACAACAACCTCTCGAGAGGAACCGAAAAAAGAGAAGAAGGAGAGAAAATTCCACATCAGTGAGTACTTAACAATTGGTGGTTATGTCAATTTTTTATATGATTATAGTCACCAAGAAAATAACGATGGTGTAATTGCCGAGAATAGTGCTTTCCAGATTCGCCGTGCACGTTTGGATTTTAAAGGGAAGATAAATCCGAGACTTGAGTTCCGTGTTCAGATAGATTTTGCCAACTCACCCAAAATTGCAGATGCTTTTATGAAGATAAAGCTTTGTCAATATATCAATCTGCAAGCGGGACAATTCAAAACTCCATTTTCTTTAGAGAATCCATACTCACCACTTGACTTGGAATTTATAGACAATGCACAAGTAATCACCGCACTTTCAGGATATAAAGATATTAGTGGACTCAGCAATGTAAGTATGGGGCGCGAAATTGGTGTACAACTTTATGGCACATTAGCACAGTTTGAGCGCAACGGACAAAAACACCCTCTCTTGACTTATTATGTAGGTGTATTTGGAGGAAACGGTGTAAATATCAAAACCGACAATATGGCCAAAGATATTGCGGGACGTCTTGAGTTCAGACCTTTTGTAAAAGATTTTGTTCTTGCTGGTTCTGCATACTGGGGAAGATACAATAATGACGTGATGGACAATCTTTTGCGATTGAGATTTGGTGGAAGTGCAGAATATAAAAATGACAACCTAACTGTGCGTGGAGAATATATATGGGGTAAAACAGGCCTCACCCGCACTATTTCTGTTGAGGAGATTGAAGCCATTGAAAAATATGACATCACCACTCAGGGGTTTTATATTACTGCTGGCTATTGGTTCAACTTTGGTTGGGGTGAAAAGAGCTCTGTAAAACAAAAAATGAGACCTGTACTTCGTTACGACTTTTATCAAAAAGATATTACTGCTGAAAATGGCGCATCAAGTTATTATTCTGTAGGATTGGATTGGTGGCCAGAAAAGCATCTCAACCTGCACATCAACTACACTTTACGCAATATCCAGAAAAACAACAAATTAGGACATGGTTTTAACGCTATGCTTTCCGTTAAATTTTAACAAAAACAGATAACTTATGAAATCTTCTCAAAAAAAACCTCTTATCAACGAAGAATGGTTAGTTGTAGTTTTAGGGTTTATCATCCTATTTCTTATCACAATTGCACCCTCCTTTATGAATGACATCAAGATGCTTAACGTTGCATCACTAACAACGGCTTCGGGATGGATTAACACAGGTATTACTTTTCTTTTTTTACTAGCTATTGTTTATCTTTCCGCAGTTATTTCACGAAAATCGTTTAAAAACATTTTTCTCTCATTTTTTGTCATTTTTGTATTGACACTTCTTGCTCAACTCTTTGCAAGTATTCCATTTTGTAAGAAATATGGCTTAGAATCCGTACTTTTTGCTGTACTTTTCGGACTGATTATCAGCAACTTTTTCAAGGTTCCAGATTGGTTAAAGCCTGCCATTCAGAGCGAGTTTTACATTAAAATCGGAATTGTCTGCTTAGGTGCAACAGTTATTTTTGGAGAGATTATGAAATCGGGAGCTTTTGGGCTTGCACAGGCGTTATTTGTAGTAATTTGTGTTTGGTACTTCGGCTTTTGGATTTCACGCAAAGTTTTTAAAGTTGATGACGAAATGGCCACAATGTTAGCGAGTTCTGTCAGCATTTGTGGAGTTTCTGCAGCTATTGCCACTTGTGGTACGATCAAAGGTGACCAGAAAAAGTTGAGTTATGTCATTTCGCTGGTGATGGTTATTGCAATTCCGATGCTATACATTATGCCTTTACTTTGCAATTGGATTCTACCATTACTTTTCGACAATCCGACGGCAGCGGCACAGGTAGCAGGAGCATGGATTGGTGGTACCATTGACACGACAGCTGCTGTTGCTGCATCAGGTGGAATTCTTGGAGAAACCGCTGGAGAGACAGCCGTTATTGTTAAAGCTTCACAAAATGTTCTCATTGGTGTTGCTGCTTTCTTTATCTCGCTCTATTGGTCATTGCGCGGCACGCAAAACACAGAAAAAACAACAGCAGCTGTTATTTGGGAACGTTTCCCAAAATTTGTTGTTGGAATGGTACTTGCCTCTGTCATTTTCAGCATCTGGTTCTCTGGAAGCACTGAAATTGCTGGCGAAACCATCAAGTATAAATCCTTAGCGAAGAATTTCCAAGGAATATTTTTCTCAATTGCTTTTGTATGCATCGGTTTAGAAACTCGCTTTAAAGAGATTTTCTCCAAAGAGAATCGTCAATCTCTCAAGGCATTTCTTGCCGCACAAGGTTTCAACATTGCGTTTACTTTTATCATTGCGTGTATCCTCTTCGGCGTTATTGCAAACTAATATTCTATTCAAAACTCATAATCGAAAGACGCCATTGGAAATGGCGTCTTTTTTATTTCTCTCATACAATATATTATATTTCATTCTCGTTTACCCTTTTATAAAAACCTAAAATCCAATTTTATGTCACAAAATTTCAAAGTTTACTTTTCAAACACATTAAAATTAACTATCATTGCTATCATAATACTACTTCTTCTCATCCCTTTAGCAATGATAAAAGGTACCATTAGAGAACGGGAACAAACTAAGGAGACTATCAAAGAAGAAATTGCTAATGCAACAGCAAAGGATCAAGTAATATCAGCGCCTAAACTACATTACCTCCGAACGATAACCACCAATAATAACAATGAGGAAACTCATATATACGAAAAAGCCAATCGTTTAGATTTTGACACAAAAGTCAATGTTGAGACATTGCGTCGCTCCATATACGAAATTCTTGTGTATAACTCTACCATCCAGATTTCTGGAAACTTCATTGCTTCTGACAGTTTGTGCAATCAGAAATTTTGTGACTTGCAGTTTGAAATTTCCGATTTTAAAGGACTTACATCTATACCTAAACTTATCTTTTTTAATCAGGAATACACATTTGATGTGATACAAGATGACTATAATAACATTCTATCTACCACAATCAAACTACCTGAAGATTTACAGTCAGGAGATAATCTTGATTTTCATATTGACCTTGAAGTAAAAGGAACTGAATCGATTGATTTCATTGCATCAGCAAATCATACAACTCTAAAAATGGAATCTACATATCCTCATCCTAGTTTTAATGGAGACTTTCTTCCTACAAAACGTACAATCACCGACAAAGGTTTCACTGCCGAATGGTCAGTTTTAGGAATAAACACATCGAATATAGCCAACAGTATGGCTGTAACATTCCTTGACCCTGCCGACCCATACCTTCAAGCGGAACGTTCTACAAAATATGGCATTTTAATTATCATTATGGTTTTTGTAGCTGGATTATTAGTAGAGTTTATCACCAAAAAGAAAATTCACATTATCCAATATGCTATCATCGGCTTATCATTAGCACTTTTCTATGCGCTTTTGCTCGCATTTTCTGAATTCATCCTCTTCGGACTATCTTACCTAATTGCTGCATTGATGACAACAATAGCACTTACACTTTATTTCCGTGGAATTTTAAAGAACAAAGCTGCATATCTTTTAGGGATTTTTGTTGCACTTTTCTACGCTATCAACTTCGTACTATTACAATTAGAAAACTTTGCTTTGTTATCTGGTACACTTATTTTATTTATGTTACTTTCCACAATAATGTATTTCACGCGAAACAGCAATATCGAGAAAGAGGAACAACCCCAAAAAGAGGCTCTTCCTTAAACGGAAACATAACCATAAACTTCAATAGAAAGGCACCCCAAACGGGTGCTTTTTTATTGAAGAACCTCCTAAAGATTGAAATCTTTGCATTCAAAAAAGTAGTATTTTTGCCGATTATAGCATTAGGTTTAGCATTATGAAAGAATCTTTTATAAAATTACTATCCCCTCTCCTATTTATAGTAATTTTCCTTTGTACCCTACCTCTTTGTGGACATGAAAATCCTGACCACAAATCAATTGCATTTATTAAGAATTTAGGTCAATGGGAAGAAGAAATTCGCTATAAAGCCAATTTGAATGGTGGTGCAGTATTTTTGGAAGAGCGATGTATAACATACGTTTTTTTAAATGGGAAAGAGTGGGAGCAATTTCACCAGCAAAAATTCAACAAAGAGATAAAACGTTCATTCGTTAGCGCACACGCATACAAAGTTCATTTTAAAAATGCGAACGCTAACCCTGAATTCTCTGAAAAAGAGAAATATGAACATTATCACAACTATTTTTTAGGGAACAACCCTAAATATTGGAGTAGTGAAGTTCCTCTTTTTAAGGAGATTATTTATAAAGAGCTCTATTCTGGCATTGATCTTTGTTACACGCAAGCCAACGGCACAATAAAGTATGAATTTCATGTAGCTGCTCACGCCAAACCCTCCGATATTGTTTTAGAATTTGAGGGAATAAACAAACTTTCGCTTCAAAGGGGGAATTTAATTATTCACACCTCTATTGGTGAGATTCGTGAGTTGGCACCAATTTCCTTTCAAATCATCAACGGAGAAAAGCACTACATAACAAGTGAATACAAACTAACGAAGAATGAAATTCGCTTCAGCATAGGGGATTACAATCCGAACTATCCACTTATTATAGATCCCACGCTTGTTTTCTCAACATATACAGGTTCTACGGCCGACAATTGGGGATTTACAGCCACTTACGACAATGCTGGGAATGCCTTTGGTGGTGGAATTGCTTTTGCCACAGGCTATCCTACTTCAACAGGAGCGTACCAGATTAACTATGCTGGTGGTGCTTGTGATATTGCCGTTTCCAAATTCAATGCTTCGGGCTCACACCTACTTTTTTCCACTTATATCGGGGGAAATTTTTCCGAGCAACCACATAGTTTGGTATGTAACCGAAATGGAGAACTTTACATCTTTGGAACCACAAGTTCCTTCAATTTTCCAACAACTGCCAACGCCTTTCAAAACCAATTTCAAGGGGGGACAAACCTGAATTTGAGCAACTCCATTAATTATGGAAATGGAAGCGATATCGTTATTGTAAAACTCAACAACACTGGCACGCAACTTTTAGGCTCTACCTTTGTAGGAGGAAGCGGAAACGATGGACTTCTCACATCAGATATACCGCTGCGAAAGAACTATGCTGATGAGTGCCGCGGCGAGATTGTTTTGGATAAGAACAGCAACGTATATGTTGTATCGACGACCAACTCCACCAATTTTCCCACTACGGCGAATGCATTTAGTCCTCAAAACAATGGAAATATGCGCGAGGCAATTCTTTTTAAAATGAATTACAACCTAACGGATATGGTTTGGAGTACATATTTTGGTGGTTCAGGCATGGACGCAGGCTATAGTTTGAATATTTGTGATGACAATAGCATCTATTTCTGCGGTGGCACAACCTCCGAAAACCTTCCAACGCAATACCCCGCTTACCAAAATGTACAACCTGGTGGGGTTGATGGTTTTATAGCACACATCAGCAACGATGGCTCCACACTACTTCACTCCACTTACTTAGGGCGTGCAAACTATGACCAAGCATACTTGGTGAAATGTGATAAGCAAGGATTTCCTCATATTTATGGACAAACTGAAGATGAACAACAGAATTGGGTTATCAATGCACAATGGCACCAAGGAAATGGACAATTCATTACTAAGATGGAACAAAACTTGAGCAGTGTAATTTGGTCCACAGAATTTGGCACATACACATACGGTCCAGATATCTCGCCGACGGCACTTTTGGTTGATTTGTGCAACAAAATCTATATGTCGGGTTGGGCATCGATTCGTATTAATGGATTTGGTGGCACTACTGGCTTACCCATAACAGCAGATGCCTTACAAAACACCACTGATAATAACGACTATTACTTCATCTGCATCAGCGACGACGCCTCATCGTTAGAGTACGCAACCTTTTTCGGAAGCGACAATGCTTTGGGTGGTGGTGACGAACACGTTGACGGTGGAACGAGTCGTTTTGACAACAAGGGGCGCATCTATCAGGCGGTGTGCGCAGGGTGCGGTGGTCATAGCAACTTCCCAACAACTGCTGGAGTTTGGTCGCAGACCAACAATAGTCACAACTGCAACTTAGCTTTGATAAAGATGGATTTCAATCTTCCGGTGGTTATCTCCGAATTTGATGCTCTAACAACCGACTGCGCTCCGACAACCATCAATTTCACCAATAACTCACAAGAGATTAGCAACAGCACAACCTATTTTTGGGATTTTGGAGATGGGACAACCTCGACAGAGATCTCGCCAGCACACGCATACAACACACCAGGAACCTATACTATAACTCTAATTGCGCAAGATGCAGGTAGCTGTAACTTTGCGGACACCATCCAGCAGGATATACTAATTTTGGGTAACACAACCATAGAACTTGACACGCTTTATATGTGTAACAACATGGCTATACAGATGGGTATTCCACCAGCGCCAAGTGGTGTAGTAACCTATCAGTGGTCGCCCAATATTGCAATGAACGATTCCACTATTTCCAACCCGTTTGTTGCACCTACAGAGCCCACCCTTTACACTTGTTACATTTCCAACGGAATCTGCTACGATACTCTACAACAATGGGTATTTCCATCGGCAATACAATACACTTTGCCTTCCGAAATTTTCTGCTGCGCGGACTCATCTATCACTATTGATCCTCAGATGATTGCACCCGCTAATGCGACCTTCCAGTGGTCAACAAATTTCAACTTCTCTAACACTTTAAACTCAGATCCTTACAATCCTATTCTAACCTATACTCCTTCAAATTCCGTAACTCCTTTATACTTAAAGATCAAAATGGGAGATTGTGAAGAAGTTGCTTCTGTTATTGTCAGAATTGAAGAGATTGAAGTAAATCTGCCAGAAACCGTTGTGAGTTGCTTTGAAGAATCGGTTCAGATTCCGTTAGAAGCCAATAGTGGCAACTATACTTATCAATGGTCTCCTGAGGAACATATTGTTTCGGGAGAAGATAGTGCGCAGCCTTGGATACTTCCGCCAACCACTATGACTTACACCGTTACAATCACTTCGGAGCACGGCTGTACCGCTGTAGAATCGATTAGCGTAACCAAGCAAACAGGAACTTTTCCTGCTACCATCGAAGCGTGGGCCTCTGAAAATGACATCTTCTATGGCGACACAATAACCCTTTTCTGCACCACTTTTAACGATGGTTACGCATATCAATATACTTGGACACCAGAAGAGAATTTGGATAATCCTGATGAAGCGACGACCACTGCTCGTCCTACTCATACAACTACATTTATGGTTGAAGTAACTGACATTTTTGGCTGCAAGATGTGGGATACCGTATATGTAAAAGTAACAGAAAAGTATTGTGGTGAACCACTTATTTTCATTCCTAACGCATTTACACCCAACGGAGATGGAAAAAATGACAAACTCTTTGTGCGCAGCGAAATCATTGAATCATTCACTTTCCGCATCTATAACCGTTGGGGAGAATTAATCTTTGAAACGCAAAATATAGAGGAGGGTTGGGACGGAAAATATAAGGGAAAAAACTGTCCTCCAGGCGTTTACGATTACTACTATGAAGGAGTTTGTGTCGGAGAAAGTCATGCTAAGTATAAAACGAAAGGAAATATAACTCTAATTCGATAAATTGGTATTTTCCTTAAAAAAAGTTAATCATTATGCTATCTATACCATTTATTGTTATTTTTGCCAAAATTATCATCTAATAAAATCAACGAACTATGAAAAAAGCATTTTTAATTTTAGGTTTATGTGCTTCTGTAGCCGTTCTTTCAACCTCTTGCAATAAAGAATGTCATTGCAAACAATGGCTTAACGACGAAGTTGTTAGTGAATACACTTTCAATAACGAAGAAGCTAATGTTAAATGTTCTTCTATGAACACAGTTATAATCATTGCAGGAACCAAAACAGGTATTGAATGCCATTAATTATAGATTTGGTTTCAAAAAAAGGTTGACTTCTATTTTAGTCAACCTTTTTTTATGGATAAAAATTGGGAAAATTATTATTGAATATTATACTCTTTAATCTTTCTATAGAGAGTTCTTTCAGAGATTCCCAACTCTTCTGCGGCCAATTTTCTTTTATTATTATGTTTTAGAAGAGCTTTTTGGATTAGTTCTTTCTCCACATCAATCAGCGACAAAGGGTTTTCACACACAACAGTATCCTCTATTTCAATTTGATGCGAATCAGGTTCCACTTCCAACTCATAGCGAATGGGTTCCTCGTAAGGGTTTTCAGACAAATCGATTCGCGAAGGAATCTCAATCTTTTTCGCAGGTTCATTTCTCATTTGCATCACCATATCCTTCAAATTTGCCACCTCTTTTTTAAGGTCACCCAAGAACTTGAATACCAATTCGCGTTCAAAAGCAGAAGTATCATTATTGGAAGCATCTTTAGGAAATAAAACTGGCAATCCTGCAGCTCTATGGGTATCGAGATAATGAGATAAAATTTCAGCATTGATTTCTCTATCTACCTCAATAATAGAAATTTGCTCCGTAATATTACGGAGTTGTCTAATATTTCCGGGCCAAGCGAAATTGGTCAGCATCTCTTTAGCATCAGGTGTTAGTTGTATAGGTGGAAGGTTATTTTTTTCTGCGAAATCGATAGCAAAATTTTGGAAAAGTGGGAAAATATCCTCTTTACGTTCACGCAATGCGGGAATATGGATTGGCACTGTATTTAAACGATAAAAGAGGTCCTCACGGAACTGGCCACGAGCTATTTTTTCTCTCACATTCACATTAGTAGCAGCCACAACACGCACTTTAGTTTTCTGCACAGTTGAAGAACCTACCTTAATAAACTCGCCATTTTCCAAAACGCGCAATAGACGTACTTGTGTTGCCAAAGGTAAATCAGCGACCTCATCAAGGAAAATGGTTCCGCCATCAGCAACCTCAAAATATCCTTTACGTGCATCAATAGCACCCGTAAATGCACCCTTTTCGTGTCCAAAAAGTTCCGAATCGATAGTTCCATCGGGAATTGCTCCACAATTCACTGCAATAAACTTTCCTCTTTTATGCTGACTATTTTCATGGATAATTTTTGAAAACACCTCTTTACCCACGCCGCTTTCACCTGTAATCAATACAGAGAGGTCGGTCGGTGCTACCTGAATTGCGATATTAATTGCGCGGTCCAACATTGCGTCAAAGCCCACAATGCCAAATCGTTGTTTAATCTGTTGTATCTGTTGTTTATGTTGATTCATTATAATAAATTAGCGCAGTGTTAACGAAAAACTCCTTATTTTATTGTTTGCGCGGTACGCAAATATATTTGGGCTGAATCAGCCATTCCGCGCCGTTCAAAAATCGCAGCTTTTTCCAAATAGGCATTGACCATTCGGGGGTTATACTGAATGCTTTGCGAAAATGCTTGTAGTGCGGCTGTCTCATTTTGCATCGCCACCAAAATCTTTCCGTACAACATTAGTAATTCTGAATCGAAAGGAGAAAATTGCAAAGCTGCTTCCGCCAACGTTTGAGCCTCATTCCACTTCTCCTGAATAATTAAAACTCTCAATTTCAGAATATAAGCTAAAACATTCTTGGATTCTCTCTTTATAGCTTCATCGTAAACAGAGATCGCATCATCATATTTTTGTAAATTGGCGTATGTCAATCCCATATACGCATACGCACTATAAAAATTGGGGTCTAATTCTATAGTTTTTTGATAATAGTAGAGCGAAGAATCATATTGTGCCGTTACTCCATACACACTTCCTAAATTGAAATATCCATCTACAAAATGTGGATCTGACTGAATTGCAACAAGATAATGTTTCTTTGCCTCGTCATATTGTTGGCGCATAAAGTAAATTTTTGCGAGATTACTATTTACAGATGAAATTTCGGGCAGCAGAGCTATAGATTTTTGCAAACAAAATTCTGCTGTATCGACAGCGGTTTGTGCTCCAATTTTCTCTCCAATTCGCATATAGATTAAACCTAACTGCTCGTATGCCTGCGCATAATTGGGATAAATTTCAGTTGCTTTCCAAAATTGATTTGCTGCTTCACGAAGATATTTCAAATAGTTTTGATTATTACTTTGAGTAACATTCAAACGAGTTTCTGCCATATTTCTCTCTTCGTACTCTATCGCTTTGTCGTACAATGCCAATCCCCAATAGAGCCGTAAATGTGCACTATTTTCAGACTTTTTCACGTCCGAACCAAACAGCGTATATTGGTCTTTCCATTCTGCAGCGCGCGCTACCGTAAGTGAAGAGAAACTAATTAAAATAGATAAGACAATAAAAATCAATGATTTATTATATTTAACGAAAGAAACCTCTGCCTCTTTTCTTTTATGATTAAAAAGCTGATACATAGCAACCACAATGGCAATACAAAATGCCAGAGAGGGGAAATAGAGAAAACGCTCCGCAAATGAAGAACCAAATTTTACCACCAAATTACTATAAATACTCATCGTGATAATGAAGAAAAAGATAGCGTATGAAATTGGGCTTTTCTTTTTAAATTTGAAAACAGCAAAGATAAAAAGTGCCAAATAGACAAGTAATGATAGCAAGGTTGAGAAATCGGCAAAAGTGGTTAATGGAAGCTGATTATATGAATAATCGCACACTAACGGATAGGGAATAAAAAGCAGTAATAGATATTTACCAAGGAGGAAAATAGCTGTTGCCCAAGATGTTATCAGATTTTCGTCATAGAAGTAATTATCAACAATTGCAACTGACAAATCACCTGTATAAGGTGATGCATTGAGAATTTGCTGGCGTACAAACATAAAAAAAGCGGCAGCAATAACCATGGGTACCATAATAGTTATGTAATCTTTAGTGCGCGCTTCGGTAAAGAAATAGAGTGTTAGCGGGAGCAAAGCCAGCAGGGTAATAGCGCTCTCTTTAGTAAAGAGGGCAAACAAATAGGAGAAAATCATTGCACACCAGCAGAGCAACCTACGAGATTTTGTTGTGGCTGAGACTAATGACAATGAGGAAAGCAACGTAAGCATAACAAAGAGTACTGAAACAATTTCATCACGGCTTTTAATATTGGAGACCACTTCGGTATGAATAGGATGTGCGGCAAACAGAAGTGTGATAAGAAAAGGGATCCAAGGAGAATAACTTTTTAGAATCTTTCTTAAAAATACGAAAGTCAACACACAAGTAAGAGCATAATACAACGTATTCATAAGGTGATAAAAACCTGGCGTCTCTGGCATAATTTCCCACTCCAAAGCAAACATCATCTGCGAAATTGGGCGATAGAGTTTATCACTAAAAAATCCATTGCCATCACGATAAGTATGTGTTAGAATATCTTTCCAACCTTCAACACCTGCTGTTACATACCTATTTTCAACAAACACACCATAATCATCAAGCACCCAACCATGATGAAATGTATTGGCATAAAGAAGAAAAGAGAAGAGAAAAATTGATATAACGGCAAGATAATTAAATCTCTTTTTCATCTGATTTTCTGGTGCACTATGCAATACATTTACTTCTAACGGCTTAATATTCTTTCTTTTATTCATATATACTGATTAAAAATTTGTTTCTACAATTATACGTTTTGCGGCTGTACGAGCATAAGCATTGGGATTACTCATCGATTCACACGTTATAGCAGGAAGGTTAAATTCCCCAGCATACGAAGCTTGCAAACGCAGTTTGATAATTTTAGTTCTACCATTAGGAATTTCCAAATATGTCAGCACCATATCATCACGAATCTCCTGATAATCAAAATTTTTCTCTGTCTTTTCTTTTTCAAAGAAGAGATTTTCGTTATAGATTTCCCATCCTGAAGGAACTCTATAAGTAAGCGCCAGATCGGAGAAAGACTCTGAATGATGGGTATTAGAAATCTTTATATAGGCAAAGAAATCTGTTGACTTAGGCAACGAATTCACATCTATCTGATTTCCATTTAAATCCGTATAGTTTACCTCAATTTTGAGGCTGTTATTCACGGCAGGAAGAGTATCCATTAATGGTTGTGCACGGGTAATCAAAGAAGCATAAAGTGTACCTTTTCCCCGATTTTTAAGTGCAACCACTCCCCTATTTTTCGCTCCTTTCAAAGATTTGCTCCAGATAGTTTTGGTGCTATTTTCTACCGATTCAGCACCTTCAAATTGATATGCAAAACTCATCGTTCCGCTACTCTCTTCCGACAATTTTGACAATGCCATCAGTGCCATCGCGGTTGAATAAGTATTAAAAATCTCCTCTTGTAGCAAACGATTGGAAATTTGTTGTGCCTGTTCAAAAGCCAACTCTTTTTTTCCTATTAGCAACATCACCTCTAGTATCAAAGCTTCGTCACGCAAAGCAGAACCGTAAGTGATACCGCCCCAATAGTTCTTTACATTTGTGGAAAGATTAAAAGTAAGTTCCTGCGCAATATTTTTCATTCCGCTTGCGGCGTACGCACCAGCCAAACACCATTTAGCAACAGAAGTTAGCTCCTTTGTTTCACGCATTCTATTCATAGCTGCTATATCAGCATTTTGCGCTAACGCCAACGTATAAAGTTGATAAGCACGCACTTCGTACGTATCTGCACCATTTTTTACGCGGTTCTTCTGATACTGAATCCAACGTTTCAGCACATCGGCATCAACCGCAAATCCTTTCTCACGTGCTGCCAACAAGAAATGTCCGATATAGGCCGTAATCCACGGATTTGCTTCTCTGTCGCCTGCCCAATATACAAAGCCACCATTTACGGCTTGGCGTGAATAGATTGTCTTTAATGCTTCCTCTACTCGTTGCTCTGCCAACTGCTGATTATTAGCAGTAAGTGATTGTAAGGTTCCCAGATAAAGCCATGGCACAGCTTTCGATGTAATCTGTTCTGTACAACTATGTTGATAATTTTCCAAAAACTCCAAACGTCGTGTTAAGTCGGGATTTGGCAATCGGGAAATCTGCAAACTCAACGAATTGGATTCTTGAACACCCAATAAGTGATAGGCAAGCGTAGCACTGCTTCCAGCCGTAATTAACTGATGAACCTGCCTTGTATAGTAAGGATTTGGATTACGTACTTCTATCTCAATCTCTTCATGTGCTGTAAATCCATTGGCAGTTGCTGTTATAATAACTTTTTCATTTCCAACAACATCTGAAGATTTCAAATTAAAAAACAGGGTTTCATCACCCGTTTTTGCAAATTTCACATTTTGTGAATGGCTACCTACAATTTTTAGTTTTCCAGTCGTTTTTACACTCACTTTTACATCTTTTTTCTGCTCTTCCATTGCAAAAACGTTAACTGGCAACTCAATAGATTCCTCAACGCTAACAACTCGCGGAAGTGTTGACAATAACATCAAAGGGGCTTTCACCTTTATATTCTGCTCTGTACTTCCATACGCACGCTCATCACCCAGTGCAACCACCATTACCCGAACATCACCAATATATTGTGGCAACGATATTTTATGGATATTTTCTCCGTTTGCTTTCAGTTCAAAAGGTCCCAAAAATTTAACCACAGGTTTGAAACGCGAAATTCCATTCTGCCCTCGCTTTAATGCTTGGTCACCGCCCACACTAAATAAGGAACCATATTTTCCTGTAAACGAACCTATTACTTGGTCAAACATATCCCATGTTCTCACTCCTAAAGCTTCTTTAGCATTGAAATAGTTCCACGGATCAGGCGTTTGAAAATTTGTCAATCCTAATAATCCTTCATCAACAATTGCTAAAGTATAAGTCATTTTCTTACCATTCTTTTCCTTTATCTTTGCGGTAAAAGTACTTTCGGGACGCACTATTTTCGGAACAGAAATTTCAGGATTAAGAAGGGTATTTTTATCATGTACCATTATAGGTTTTACGCCATACATTCTAATAGGATGGTCATTCACTGTTTGTGAATGTTTCTGTAATAGAATAATATGCACGTAAACATTGGGAGACATATCAGCAGTGGCTTCAAAACTATAACTATTTTTCTCTGCTACATCGATCCACTCACGAAGTAGCACTTCTTGTCCATTTTCGATGGTAACTAGAGCATGGCCTTCCGAAACTTCAGGAAGGTAAACCTCCACGCGGTCGCCAGGTGCATACTCTTGTTTATCGGTTGTAAAGGGGAGAATTTTGTATGCCGATGCAGACCCATTAGGAAGATCCAGAAATCCAGACCTTGAATCAACCGTAAAAACTCCGCCTGTTGCGTGTCCACCTTTTCTATCCACAATATAGATTAGATAAGTACCAGCCTCTCCACTATCAGCACGAAATGGAACCACTGCCTTACCCTTTATTGTTCTCAACTTTCCGCTGCTAATAGGCTCTACGGACGTTGCATTGATATAGGAACTAAATTCGCGATAATCATTTTCCCACCACCAACTCCAATCTGTTTTGTATATTTTATACTCCAATGAATCGGCATCTATTAATCTCCCTGACGGAGATGTAGTTACAATTTTAAAACGATGTTCTTTTTCCGAAGAGAGATCAAAAATCTGTCCCTCTTCATTTTTTAACTCTACACCCACATAACAATCGTATGGGGATATGATTGCAGTTTGCGAATGAATACTTGCATCACCACCCGCTTCAAAAACTCGGCAAACGAAGGTTGCGGTCAGTAAACCTGGAGCCTGCTTTCCTACAACATTTTCGATTGTAAATTGTGCATTTCCGTTTGGATCCAAATTTGCATCAAACAGCATCTCATCAATTTGCATTTTTCGGAGAGTAGGATTATCAAAAACATATCTCTCAAAACCTTTAAAGGTCGTCTTCTGCGATTCGATATTGAGCTCCACTTTGGCTTTCAGATTGCGTGCTGAAGCTCCTGTCAACCATTGGGAATGTAACTTTGCTGCTATAGGTTTACTCATATCCAAGAACTTTCCTTCGGGCAGCGCTAACTCCACCTTTAAGCGATTCGGTTTTACAGCTTCCACCAGTAGCGATTTTGTAAAGGTAGAACTTCCTACTTTAACATACGCTTTCCACGATCCCGTTTGCGCTCTTGGTTCTGTTGGAACAACAAAAACATATAATCCATTCGCACTATTTGTAGCCATCTCTTTAAACATTAATTGGCCTAACGGATTATAGACTTCCATTGTAACAGGATGATTTTCTGGAATTTTATCATTTTTATCCTGCAACATAAACGACAAAAACAACGTATCGCCAGGGCGCCACACCCCGCGCTCACCATAGATAAAACCTTTCAAGCCTTTCGATAACTGACTTCCGCCCACATCAAACCGGCTTGTTGAATTGCTTTCTCCATCTACCAATTTCACGTAACTCTTTTCCTGCTGATATTGTGCTACTGCAAACAGAGCCTTTCCCCTACTCTTCAGCAGCACAAACCCCTCACTATCGGTTACCCCTTTTGTCAACTCTTGCAACTGAGAACTATACAACGTAACTTGCGCACTTCGAATAGGTTTTGCTGTTAAAATATCGGTAACAAAAATCCAATGTTCATTCTGGTCATTCGATTTCACAATCATTCCAATGTTGGAAGCTAAAATCTGCGTAGAGGTTACCACATTTGTACGTTCCATATAGTACGAAGCACACATCGGATTTTTCGTTTCACGCCAATTGTACTCCTGCCAATCAATTTCAATTCCTTCATCAAAATATCCTATATAGCCATTATTGAAATTCCAAGTAGCCTCGTCAGTCTCTGTTAACACACCATTTTCTATCGCTATCATTCCATTTTCACGTTCAAACTCCATCTTTTTCCCCCCATTAAATGGCTCCATCGCATACGATTGATTGAAAGTAAAAATCACCTTGTATATTGCTCCCGATTCTTGGCTTATCAGCTTCTTCAAATCTAAAGAGTAATTTCCCCAACTCTGCGCATCGGTAGGCGCTAACCGAAGAGTTTGCTTATATACCAATCTTCCGTAACGTTTCAAATTATTCATTCTTCCCCATTGATCCTCGCGAAGATAGGAAAGAATATTGTTTTCATAAACTTGAATTATCTGTATATCAACAGCTTTCAATGCTTTGGCTCGAAATGGCAATAGTAAACTATCAGAATTGGGAAGGATAAAACCATCGGAAAGAATCTCCACCTTGGGACCTTCCAACAACAAAGAGAGCTTCTTCTTCACTACAGAATCTAACTGATTTCCTGTGGAGCTTCGCAACTCCGCTGCTAACTCTACATTCACCCTATCTCGACTCTGCTTATCGAAAAAAAGCGTCAACCGATTTTCGTCACGCTGAAAAATCGTTTCTATCTCAACGCCAAAATCATCGCTTAGCGTAACCATTCCTTCCAACTCCTGATTCTCTGACAACGGCTCCGAAAAAGTTAACGCCACACCCATCTCTTGCTGATGTACAACTTGCGCCGACAACAAGCAAAACTCGCCTCGTTTCGGAATCTCAACCGTAAGCGCTACTTCATCATCTATCCGCGCAGGTTTCCCTTCAACACAAATTGTCAAGGGTTGCGCTGTCGTCTGTTTTTCAATTTCAGGTATAACAAACTGATAACTATCACTTTCTGACATCTTCTCCAACTTTACTTCGAGCTTTTGCCCTAAAAATGAAGCCATTATCATCTTCTCCACTTCACCCTTTTCAACCCTGCTATTAAAACTAATTTTCCCTCTTATTTCAACGAAATCGGGATTTGCCGTCGTTACCAAAATTTGCTCTACTTGCGCATTAAAAGCCCGCTCTTGCACAAAAAAATCAAATTTAAATTGTTTTAATCTTTCTGGAACTTCCAATATCTTGCCTAATTCCAAAGTAGCCTGATATCTCTTTCCAGCGCGCAATGCTCCCGAATCGGGCGTAAAAACAAGCGTGCGCGAATCTTCCCATTTTAGCTCACCTTTTAATCTCGGAGAAAATTTCAAAATCTTCTGTTTTTCTACCTTTTCTCGCCGCTCCTCCGAAATATTTTGCACAAACTCCACTCGTATTTCCGCATCTTCTTGCACCAATCCACCCGTATAAGCACTGATATAAGGGATAAACTCCCGCATTTCTGTACGACTATAATTACTTAATTTTAAGTACAATATAATTACCACCAAAAGTATTATGGTAATTAAAAACGATTTTTTAATATATTTTACTTTCATAATCTTTTTCCATAATTAACGTACAAAATTAAACTTTTTTCATTTATCAGACAAAATATTTTTTATTTGGGCGTGCCGGCTCTTCCTTCACACAAATCCGCCCGCTCGCCGTCGGGCTATCCGCTCAAATTTCGCGCCTCAATCTCCCGCTTCAGCCTGCCTTAAATCTAAGTTCCAAGTTCTAAACTCTAAATTCTAAATACTCAAACCGGCGCTCATAACCGCTTCTATCCCTCACGCAAACCTATTGCTTAATTGCTAACTCCGAAAACATAGAAATTCTCTTATAACAACGTATCCGCAGATTTTGATGAACAAAAAAAGTAAAAGGGCTGACATTACTGCCAGCCCTTACAAAAAATGATATTTAAGGGTTATCTCTTACGAATACATCTAATGCTTACACCATCGCCCTTGCTAAGTTCGGTTTGGAGACCTTCTGCACAATAGTAGTTGATTTCTACTGTCGTTGCTGTTTCACTTCCTGAACCACTTAACGTTGTCCAGAAATAGGTCTTACCCAATAGGTCTTGATAGCGGTCAATAGCTCCGTTGTACTTACCTGCACCGTATGCATCGAAGCCTGAGAATGGAGGTTGACCCTCATAACCTGGCAACCAATAGAGATTGCTGCCATCTTTGGCGTGAGTTGCATCTCCACTATTCGCAATCATCAGCATATACTCATCAACTGTTGGTAATGCCCAACCTTCAGGACAAATACCTTGAACGTATGAATTGCCGAGCGGATCGATAGAGTCTGCTGGAACTGCTGTGTCGTCGCCTTCCGGAACTCGTACTGCTGTGTACCAAGTGTACAACTTACCATAGATATTTTCGAGAGAATCGCTGTCGTTGTAGTAACGGAAGTTATCCACAGGCGTACCATCTGAATAATGTTCACTACGAGCATTTTCGCCAGTCCAACATTGGCAGCCAATTCTTACGGAAGAGTATCTATAACCATCAAAGTCTGCAATAGAATCACCACAAGATGGGAATTGAACTACCACATTTTGGGTGCAAGTAAGGAATGCACCACAATCATCAGTAGCTGTCCAAGTTACAATAGTAGTACCTTCTGGGAAGATATTACCCTCAGGAGCATCATTTGTAATGTTTACAGTCATACCTGACATATTGTTTACAAATTCAGGATAACCGATATTGACAAACTGTTCGCATTCGCTATATGACAGAACTACTGTAGTGTCTGCAGGACAAGTAAACGCAACATTGCCCGGAGTATTAATTGAAGGACGAACGGTAATGTGGAAGTTGATAGAATCACCTTGACAGCTAATACCATTGTTGGTATAGGTTGGAGCTGCTTTCACCTCAGCAATTAAGTTTGCTGGCGTATCGTTAGCAGCCACAAAACTTGGCAAATTTCCTTCACCCATTGCTGCTAGACCAATAGCAGGTGTATTATTGTGCCATCCATAGGTTATGGCTCCATCTGTAATTTCAGATTCGAAAATATATTCTGGCGATGTTTCACCCACACACAACGTCCAATCCGCAACTGTGTTCATCACAACCTCTGGATTAACAGTAATCGTGAAGGTGATGGACTCATCAGTACATTCGTTTCCATTGTTAGTGTAAACCGGAGTTACGGTGATAGTGGTTGTTTGAGCAGTGTTTGTGGTGTTGGTCAATGTTGCTGCTGCAATATTACCTGTGCCACTCATCTCTAAACCTTCGATATTTTCGTTGTTACGGCTCCAGTTGTAAACCACACTACCATCTGTAATTGGTGTAGTGAAGTTAACTTCAGTGATTGCACTTCCGTGACAGATTGCTTGGTCTGCAACATCGTTCATCACAACTTTCGGATTTACAGTAATCGTGAAAGTGATAGTCTCATCAGTACATTCGTTTCCATTGTTAGTGTAAACCGGAGTTACGGTGATGGTGTCAACCTGTACTGTGTTCGTGGTGTTGGTCAATACGGTAGCAGGAATATTACCTGTGCCGCTTGATGCCAAACCGCCGATATTGTCGTTTGTACGAGTCCAGTTGTAAACCACAGTGCCGTCGGTGATTGGCGTAGTGAATACCACTGAATTAATGTCAGTACCGTGACAGATTGCCTGATTGTCTGGAGTGTCCATTCTCACTTCCGGATTTACGGTGATGGTGAAGAATACGGAATCGTCGTCACAAACATTGCTGTTCGCCTCGTAGGTAGGTTTCACATAGATGGTGTCAACCTGTGCTGTAGTCGTGGTGTTGGTCAATGTTGCTGCTGCAATATTGCCTGTGCCGCTCATTGCCAAACCTACAACATTGCTGTTTGTACGTCTCCAAGTGTAGGTGATGTCGCCGCCAGTCAGGTCGCTGCTGAAGTTAACTGCAGTGATTGCACTTCCGTGACAGATTGACTGATTGTCTGGAGTTTCCATTCCCACTTTCGGATTTACAGTAATGGTAAAGTATACGGAATCGTCGTCACAAACATTGCTGTTCGCCTCGTAAGTAGGTTTCACATAGATGGTGTCAACCTGTACTCTGTTCGTGGTGTTGGTCAATACGGTAGTAGGAATATTGCCTGTGCCGCTCATATCTAAACCGTCGATATTGTTGTTCGTACGTCTCCAAGTGTAGGTGATGTCGCCACCAGTCAGGTCGCTGCTGAAGTTAACTGCAGTGATTGCACTTCCGTGACAGATTGACTGATTGTCTGGAGTTTCCATTCCCACTTTCGGATATACGGTAATGGTGAAGGTGATTGGCGTTCCCGTAGAGGAGATATCGTTATTGGTATAGGTTGGCGTTACCGTGAAGGTCGTCACCTGAACCTGGTCGGTTTCGTTGTACAATGCTGTCGCATCGATGTTTCCTATTCCCGTTGTATCCATACCCGTGACAACATCTGAATTGGTACGAACCCAATTGTAAACGAATGTGGTTGCATCAGTAATGGTGGTTCCGAATGTTACAGGCTCGATTTCACTTCCGTGGCAAATCGCCTGGTCTTCAATCTCTTCCATCACTACTGTTGGATTTACGGTAATCATGTAGGATACCGTTGCACCCACACAGGAGATTCCGTTTGCTTTGAAGGTCGGAGTGACTGTAATCGTAGTGGTTTTTGCTGTATTGGTGTTGTTGTACAATGTTGCGCCTGGAACATTGCCTGTTCCCGTTGCATCCATACCCGTGACAACATCTGTATTGGTGCGGGTCCAGCTGTAGGTCATAACGCCGCCCGTAAGCGGAGTGGTGAAGAACTTAGCTGGAACTGTCGTGCCACTATTGATTACCGTATCCGCAAGGGCGTAGATCACAACCTCTGGATTAACCGTCACAAAGGTGGTGGCGGTGGCCGTACAACCGTTAGCGTCCGTCACCTTAACTGTATAAGTAACCGTCTCTGGTGCGTCGGTGGCCGTGAGTGTTGTGGTCGGATTGTAAATGGTTGTGCTGTTCAAGCCTGTTGTTGGCTCCCAAACATAGCTTGCTGCACCCACAACATTGGTGACTGTCGTACTCAACTGTGCCGTCTCGCCGTTACAGATGGAGGCTGGTGTAGCGGTAGCAGTGATAACCACCTTCGCCGGGATAGTGATTTTCACGCTCTTGAGTGAATAGTTGCCGCAAGAGTCTGTAACGCGGATGATCACATTGGTATCTCGTGCGATGACTTGCGGGTAAACCTGCATACCTGCCGATGGCTGTTCTACAGTCAATGCGGAGTTGCCGGTGCATCCATCGCTGGAGATTGCGCGAACCTCTTCCCTCATATCAGGAATGATAAACTCACATCCTGTTGCGGTCAGCGTACGGTCCAGAACGGCTGGCATAATGTATGGTTTCGTCTGGTCGGAGCCGCTTACGCTCATCGTTGGTTTCGGCATCACTGTACTGTCGCACAAATCGGTGATGGTGTAAGTTCTCGTTACAGTCCAGCCGCAGTTGTTACCTTCTATTGCATCTTCATGTGTTACGGTGATTGCACTGCAATCGCTATACAACGCCTTGATCTCATTGTCATCTTTTAAGCCTGTTGTATCAGCATCAGCAAAACAGCTATTTTGATCTGGAAGATTGGATGGCCAAGTTTCTGTTGCTTTCAACTCTGGAGCTGTTCGGTCGCTACCACTTACACTCATTGTAGGTGCTGGACTTACTGTATTACCGCAAGAATCCTTAATCGTATAAGTACGTGTTATAGTCCATCCGCAGTCGTCGCCTGTAACCGTATCTCTTGAAGTTACTGTTAGTTCGCCACCACAGTTATCTGTATACAAGTCCTTAACAGCATCATTGCTTAACAAGCCGCTGATATTGCGGTTTGCGAAACAGTTGTTTTGACCGGTGATGTTTGCCGGCCAAGTGCCGGTCAACGCTGGTGCTGTCTTATCTTCTACAGTAATAACCTGCGTGCAAGTACCTGCATTCCCTGTCATATCTTTAATAGAGTAGGTACGGGTGATAGTGGTCGGACAACCAGTCACTACGGTGTCAGTTACTGTAAGTGAGGATTCATTAATCTGATGGTTATCGGTTGCACTACCGCCAGCAGCTGTGAATGCTGCATAATTTGCGTATGTTGCTGGAACTTCAGCAAGACATTCATATACTGTAGCTATAGTAGGACATTTGAGTTCCGGTTCTGTATTATCGGCAACTACTACTTGGAAAGAGCATACATCACTTGCTCCCGTATTATCGGTAGCTTTCCAAGTTACAGTTGTGGTTCCATAATTGAACACCTGTCCATCTAATGTGGTTTTCGGCGTATTATCAACGGTTGCACCGGTTAAAGTATAGGTCAACGAAGTCACAGCAACGTTATCGGTAGCAGTTGCGTCCCAACTATTGCCGCTATGGGTATAGGTATTACCTGCACTATTCGGAAGAGTATCTTGGTTGCCGGTTACCGTACAAGCAATCTCCGGAGCTTGATTGTCTGATACGGTAATTGTAAATGAACAACTATCTGCATTACCGCATCCGTCAACAACTGAATAGGTCACTATGGTTTCTCCTAATGGATATTGGCCGCTGGCATTTGTTGCCGTTGCGTTTGTTGGAGTTGCAGGACTGTAGCTGATGCTATAGGTTGCACTGCAGTTATCTACGGGGGTAGGATCTTGCAATGTAACTGTTGCGTATGGTTGGCCATTATCTGTATTTCGTGTAAAGTTGTCTCTGCATGTAATGGTCGGAGCTATAGTATCTTCTACGGTAATAGTTTGTACAGAGTCACTAATCGATACATTACCGCAAGCATCTACCACTCGCCAGGTACGTGTGATAACCTTCTTACCTTGACAGTCTCCTTCAGCTACTGCATCACGATATGTTACAGTTAGATTTGTTGAACAGTTATCTGATTTGTTTGTAACAGAACCTGTTATTGTTGTATCTGCATTGTAGCCACAACTTGCATCAGTGTAGATAATAGTATTAGCAGGTGCTGTAAATGTAGGTCTTATAGTATCTAGTACGGTAATGGTTTGTACTTGATCGGCTGCACTGTTACCACAGTTATCTACCAAACTCCAAGTACGTGTGATAACCTTCTTACCTTCGCAAGTAGCATCGGCTACTGTATCATCTGTATATGTTGCTTCGATACCTGTTGAACAGTTATCGGCTTCATTTGTAACATCTCCTGTTGCTGATACGCTTGCATCGTATCCACAAGTATCATTAGTATAGATAGTGATATCGGCTGGACGGGTAAATGTAGGTCTTATTGTATCCACTACCGTGAAGGTTTCTATGGCAGTGTTGGATTGACAGCCGTTGCCATCTACTACATATAGTGATGCTCTGTAGGTGGCGTTGCAGTCGGTGGTTGAGAAGGTTCCTCTGATGGTGTTGCTGGTTGCGGAAGTGTCTGATTCCGGCAAATTAGTAGGAAGTGTTAATCCACCTTCTGCACTCCAATGATAAGTGTAGTTTGGAGTGATAATGGTTTCGATGGTTCCTTTAATATCTGTAGATGCTGCTGATGGACAAAGGGTGGCAACCTCTGCAATAGAAACTACCGGCAATGCCCATACGCCAATGTTGTGTACGTTGTTAGATGGTACTGGCGCACATCCCGTTACCGTTATCGTATAACGGAATTGAATTGACGATGTAAAGTTAGGATTTGTATATGTATATGTGTCACTTGTCTCTCCTGAAATGTTAGTCCAAGTGGCACCGTTGTCGGTGGATTGCTGCCACTGGATGCTATATGATGCGTTTGACTGAATGTCAATATCCGATGTGCTTAGCGTTACACTGATATTGCTGCCTGAACAGTAGTTTGCGGCACAGTCGTTTCCTTCTCCTGAGCAAACAACTGTACCTGGATTTACATTACCATAATAGGTTACGGAAACGGTGTTACTTGGTTTCTCATCACAATTTGCATTATACATACGTCTGTACAGAACTGTGCCCAAATTGTCGTGATAATTCAGTGTATAATCTACACCGTTTGAGTTTGGAATAGGTGTCCACGTAGTTCCATTGTCGGTGGATTTTTCCCAACCATACGTTCCGCCGTAACCGCCATTACCTGCGGTGTCATTGGTGAGCGTTACGATAGTATCGGCAACATTACAACTGATAAAGTTCTTCTGAATGCTACCGCCCGTTACTGGTGCATATACAGTTACCTCAACTTCAAATGGCGATGCTGTACATAAACCATTTGCGGTGGTGGCGGTTACGTTATAGGTAATACTTGTTGCAGATGTAGTGGTGTTGGTAAGCGTTCCAGAGATATTGGAAGCGTTCGAACCTGCTGCTGCGCCGGTGATGTCGGTTGCAGTAGGTGCTTCCCAACTATAGTTCGCAGTGTGAGATGCTTCCGGATTTATAGTGAAGGTTGTTCCAGAGCAAACTGCTGTGTCTCTTGCGGTTACGGTGAAGTTTTTGTTCAACGTAATGGTCGCTGTGGCAGTGGCTACACAAGTGTTTCCGTCTGTTACGGTTACGGTATAGGTGCCAGCTTTCAAACCGGTGAAGGTATTTGTGTCGGTTGCTGTTTGGTTTGCTATTTGGTTTGCACTGCTGTCTCTTAATACAACGGTATAACCAGCAGTACCAGCAGTACCGCCCTCAATGGTGTAATTAATTTTACCATCGTTGCCCACACAGGTTTCGTCTACTTTCGTTAAAGAAACACTCAAAGGATCAGGTTCATCAACGATTGCGCTTGCAGTGGCTGTACATCCATTGGCGTCTGTTACGGTTACAGTATATGTGCCGGCTGCCAAACCGGTGAAGGTATATGTGCCGGCTGCCGTTGGGGTTGGGGTTGCTGTTTGGGTTGCACTGCCGCCGCTTAACACAACGGTATAGCCAGCAGTACCGCCAGTGATAGTATAGGAAATATTTCCATCAGAATCTCCATAACAATCCAATGCAGATCCTGCTGCACTTATCGTTGGAATAGCAGGAATGGTAATTTGCACTTCTTTTATAGTTTCATTGTTGCAAGCATCCTTTACTTTCACGACAACTGTATCAGTTTGCTCTGTATTAGTCTGTGAATATTCAAAACCCGCAGCTGGCGTTTGCTCAACAAATGAAACGTCGCTACAACTGTCTGAAGAAACAGCAAGTGTTGCCGCAGATAGATCAGGAATCTTATATTTGCAAGAGCCCGCAGGAACTGCCGCAGGAACTTCGATTGTTCCAATACTCGGCGCTACATCATCCACTACATTAATGGTATGCGTGAAGGTGGTGCTGAAACCGCACTGGTCGGTTACGGTGTAGGTGCGCACCAGTTGGTAGCACACTCCAGTCGGAGGATTTACAGTTTGAGTTTCTCCTATATAAGTTAATGTCAATAAATTGTCTGGAGTGATGGCGTCGGAGATAGATATGCCCAAACCGCCATCTGCTATAGATTTTTTAATATCTGCTACATTACTATATGTAGGTTCATCTTGCGCATCTTCAATGCTGCAACCGTTAAGAGTTGTATCTACACTTGTTGCCCTTGGTGCATCGTCGTCATATTTCACCTCGATTTCACCGGCTTCTGGTGTTGTTGCAGAACATCCTGAAGCTTTGTGGGTTACTCGTGCAGTGTATGTACCTATTTCTCTCGCTATATATTCGTGACCCGTAGCGAGTGGTATTGAATCTCCATCTTTATACCATTGGTAACTATATGCTGTGGATGCTGGAACACTCAAATGAAGTTTTATGCTTCCATTTTCACAGATGGTGGCGTGCCCCGGAACCGCTTTTATAGAGGCATCCGGTTCTCCTACTACCAAACGCCATTTGCCACGAGATTGTTGCCAATTTTCACTTTCACAATTTGGGTTTTTTGCTTTGCGGATAAATATATATTCGCCTTCCTCACCCATATATGCAGAAGGAGTAAAGGTAGCAGAGTTTGCTCCGTCAATTTCTCGCAAGGTGGTATCCCCATTCACTTGGACATACCACTGGTATTGAGGAACAGTTGGTTCTTCACCATACGCTACAGCGTTTTGATCAGAACCGATTTCATCTGCCGACTGGCCCAAGTCACATTCACGTTGTCCAACGTCATTAATTTCTCCGGGCTCCAAATTAGGACGCACCTGAACCTCTGCACGGTCACTAACACAACCGTTTTCAGCAACCTCACTTACATAGCGAGTAATCCATGCATCGGTTATTTTTACAGTTACGCTGTTAACAGAATGCCCTTCTGCATCTTTAATCGGCCAACCGCCAATCGCCTGCTCATACCATTGGTAATTACCACCACTTGGTTGGATAGTATAGTCTGTTCCGATACAAGCATATTGCGGAGAAGTCACTGTAGGTGGATTAGGTGCGTCATCATCTCTTACTGTAATAGTAACTGTATTCGTCCATGCGGTATCACAATTTCCATCCTTTACCAATGCTCTGAAGTAGTATGTTCCCGCAGCCAATTCTCCCAAATCTGCAGTGGAGATTGAGGAGGTGTTGTTAGGAATCCAATCCCACTCGGTATCAGTTGTATCTGTAGTCCACTCCCAACGCTCTACGTGACCATTGTGGTCCACTATCTGCAATGGTTGAATCTGCGCACCTTGACAAATGGTTTGATTGGATTGCAAATCTCCAGCATCTGTTGTGGCAGCAATCTGATGGGTATAACTACGTACGGTATTGGTACAACTGTAACCTACGGTACCCGCATTGTCGTTTGTGTAAGTAACGGTATAGGTTCCAGCAGAAGTTCCAGCAATGGTAAGAACATTGCCTAAAGTGTCAATTCCCGTTAGAGTATCGGGCCAACTCCACCTTCCACCTTCTGGCATACCCGTAATTCTTACCGTATCACCGATACAAGAGGGGGAAACCCTTGAAGAACGAAAAGTAATAGGCGAAACAACCTCAATGGTTATCGGACCATAAAAGTTTTCATCTTCGCAACCAATGGCGTTCTTTCTAAATTGACGTACCCAATATTTAAGGGTATCCTCTACATCAGTAGGAGGAACAATATCGACGTATGCTACCGCTGAATCACTTCTTTCTTTATAAAAACGGTAGTAAATACCAGAGGGAGGTGTACTAATATGTCTTGACAAAGAATCAGCCTGCGCATCCAAACAGTAGGTAGAATCTCTCAATGTTGGCGTCGTAGTAAAACTATCTCCATCTGGGTCTAAGATAAATCTCAAATCGCTGGTACAAGCGGCAGAGTAGATTGAGGTAGGCTGTACGTGAATTAACGTAGCTGAAGATGTGTCTTCGTCTGCTAATGAGATTGGGAAACCAGTGGCCTCGGTATATTCCTCGCCCGTTTCTGTATTAAAGAAGCGGGAACCTTGTGGGTAAAGTGCGTAGATCTTCATAAATGGAATCGGAGAATCAATAAATTCATTTTCACAAACGGTTACCACGCGCTCTGTGTAGTCTTGATCCTGACAATTACTATTCACATAACTCTCTTTATACACCACTACCTTAATATCATTGCGGATTGCGTTTCCTTGACAAGCACTCGTAGAATCAGCAAAGCCAGAGATAAAGGATTCCTTTTTAAAGTAAACCCTATTAACGTATGAGGTACCCTCCAAAGTTCCGTTGACCTCAATTGCCAACTCACATTCGGGATCGGTAGAAGCTAAAACGTAGCAATCTTCGGTTACTTTTACGGTAAGAAGCACTCTCGCATAGACTGTATCTGGGTATCCAGAGGGAATATAGTCGATATTCCAACCTGCCACACCATTGGCGTAGCGTTCCGCATCGAAATAACCTTCTATATTAATTCCCGGATAGACATAGTCCACCGCTGTGCGGTAATAAACAATAGTACTAGGGAGTGGAATCTCCAACTTGGCATTCAAAATATCCTCGGTACCGAAGTTCTTCACCTCCACCTCAAAAGTAATCTCTTTGCCGGGTTCAATCAGGTAGTTACCTGTTTGCGAGTCGATAGAGATATCATCCTCATCTATATTCATCACACCCGATAATGCCTCCGCCTCCGGAATATAGGCATCTACCCCCATTACAAAACAGAAGGGGAAATATAAATCTTGACTTGAAGTAAACTGGAATGTTGTTGATGTTTGCTCATTATCCAAAACCTCATTGTTTTCATTCGGAATATTAAACATAGCGATATCGATACCAGTATTGTTTACATACTTAGGGTAGCGAAAGTTTTCTCCAGTTTGAATAGAGGAGTTAAAGAAATTGTTATTGTCAGCGCTTTGAGTAGTGTGACCTGCGTGATATAGGTATTGCCAATCCCCATCTGCCTGTCTTAGAATACCACATTTATCCCCAGAGATACCTCTATCTCCTTCGGCAGCCATCATACCCAATTTCACATTGACATCCCCTACCTGTACGGTTTTAAAACCAGAGATTGGAATAGTAACATCATTTCCATCCTCGACATTGGCAAATCCATCAAAGAGAGTGATATCGCGCCATTTCATTTTGGAGTTTTCATACACCACTACCATACCCCAACAACCAATCCAACCTGTACCATCATTCTGTCCAACATTGGTTACCAAATCGGCTACGGTATAGTTGCCCGGACCATTTCTGCGCACATAATCGGTTACCTCCGCGTATGCGGCATAGATATTACTACTGGCACTAGTTCCTCCATATACATTGGCTAGCGACGCAGTCACCTCAGTGTATTCTGATTCTTTAGCGTGTTTAATTTTGATTTTGTTTAAATAGTATTGCGAACCTCCATCAGAAGTCCAAGGGTTTATAGTTGTTGTAGGAACTTCTATTATTGCATAACACTCACTCGGTGTACTATTCCAATAAAGTTGGGTAATAGTATAATTAGTACCGGGCAATTGAACTGGATCATCTAAAGACGCCGTGTAGGAGGTTGCGTTGGTTCTGTAAGATTCATCAATGGTATTATTTCCGTTATAAACATAATAATTATAACGGTTATTACCATTTGGAGTACGTCTCATTGTCAGCACTACAGATTCGCTTCCCAGTTTGGTAAAGGTAAAGATACGGTCGTTGCCACTTTGCGTAATGGTAAGGGTATAACCGCCTTCAATTTCGCCATCACGTACTTCTATTTCAGTTGTACGTGACACATAACTATCATCTGTTCGTCCTGTCCAATAGAGGCCGGCATAAAGCACCTCGCTACACGCCGGGTTGGCGCCAAACTCTTCAGAGAAGGTCAATGCTGCCGTAGAGGAGTTAATGGTAGGAAATGTATCTCTATCCACATCTACATACTTCATTCTATTGTAATTGTAATTCCAATTTTGATCACTATTGTTATAGTTATTGTTGCAATCATCACCAAGTTCTATTGCATTAAACGTCACACTCGTATTACCAATCATCGTATAATCTCCCTTAATATGGTAAATCGGCATATCGGGAGAGTAGTCCGAGGTACGTTGTGTAAACCGTTGCAACACCTGCGCTTGCAGTGCGGTAGGCAACAGTGTTAGCATTACGCCCATCAGCAGCAATACCACACCCGCTTTTAAAGATTGCTGTTTCCCAGCTGTTCCTGTAAAATGGTAAATTTGTTTCATACTCTTTATATTTTATTACTCTTATTTTCAAAAAACTATTCGCTATAGATCTCTACTAATTTCCCTCCATTGTTTAAAGCATACTGACGAATTGCTCTTGCTTTCAGCGTATTCGTTTTAAATACCAAAGCAGATCTGATTGAGGGGTATGAGGTATCTAAAACTTCCATCATCTCTTTCTTTAATCCGTGAGATACAATTATAATTTTGTTTTCGTCCATATCTATATTTTTTTAATTATCTACTCAAAAAGCATACTCTTCCCATCCCTATATTGGCAGATATAGGAAATGGAAAGGATTTTGTAATAATCACGCAAATATTACGCAATCGCAACGCCCCACCTTTCGCAACGGGGGGGGTAATTCGCTGATTTTCAATAAATTACAAAACTTGTACACCTATAATCCTAATTTTATTTAAAAAAGAAAACACAGTCGCAAAAGTATGTTATTTTTTTAAACTTACAACACATTATATCATTTTTTTAAACAATGTTTTCTTCATAAACACGTTAACAAAAATAGATTTTTAAAAATATTTTGTGCTCAAGAAATTATTATAGATTGATAATCAGCAATTTAGATAAAAAAGAAACGTTATTTTCTATCAATTTTATCTTTAAATTTATTTCTAAATTTTTATTTTGTTCATTTTATTCAATTCTTTCATTATTTACAATATGAAAAATATTTTTTACATTTTTCACAGAAAGAAGTTTACAGAAGGTCACCTTGGAAATTTATATTAAGAGCAAGTAAATCAGAGAGATTTGAAATAAAAAGGAGGATGACTGCTTTTAGTCACCCTCCTAACAGATAAAATTTTTAACAACTATCTTATACGAATAGATTTTACGAACAATTCGTCAAATTTTTCTTTTCTAAAACCATTTTTGGGGAGATAAATAAAAATCTGCACAAAAAAAGCTGCGGAATATCAGGAATCAAGCCCAACACGCCGCAGCTTATACTTTTCTAAATGTAAAATCTAATCTTTTCTACAAATCTTTGCACCTAATGCATTCAACCGTTCTACAATATTTTGGTAGCCACGGTCAATCTGCTCTACATTCTGGATAACGCTAGTTCCCTCAGCAGATAGAGCGGCAATCAGCAACGCCACCCCCGCACGAATATCGGGAGAAGACATCTTGGTAGCATGCAGGTTTCTACTATGATTCAACCCTATAACGGTAGCCCTATGGGGATCGCACAAAATAATCTGCGCACCCATTCCCAGCAAACTATCCACAAAAAACAGCCTACTTTCAAACATCTTTTGGTGTATCAATACACTGCCTTTGCCTTGAATGGCGGTAACTAATGCAATACTAATTAGGTCGGGCGTAAAGCCTGGCCAAGGTGCATCGCTGATAGTTAGTATCGAACCATCCATATCGGAAGCTATTTCGTAGGTTTCTTGACGAGGAATAAAAATATCGTCGTTGCGCACCTCTAAGTTTACACCCAATTTCTTGAATGTGTAGGGAATAATTCCTAAATGCTCACAGGCACAGTTCTTAATGGTCAGTTCGGAACGATTTATGGCTGCCATACCAATAAAACTACCAATTTCAATCATATCGGGCAAAATGGTATGCGTAGTGCCATGCAGCGCATCAACGCCTTCAATGGTAAGAAGATTGGAACCGATGCCACTAATTTTAGCACCCATATTGTTCAACATTGTACAAAGTTGATACAGATAGGGTTCGCAGGCGGCATTAAAGATGGTAGTGGTACCTTTAGCCATAACTGCAGCCATTACAATATTGGCGGTTCCCGTTACAGATGCCTCATTCAGAAGCATATAGCAACCTTTTAACGGTTTTCCAGATAGCTCATAGTAGTTTTTACCACTCACTTGGTCTAACTGTGCCCCCAATTTCATAAAACCTTCAAAGTGCGTTGTCAACGGACGACGCCCAATTTTGTCGCCTCCTGGTTTAAAAGCGTACGCCTTCCCAAATCGAGCCAACAACGGACCCACCGTCATAATGGAAGCTCTTATCTTTCCAGAAGTTTCTAAATATTCTGGAGTTTGCAACAAATCAATATTTACATCTTTAGCATCGAAAGTGTACGAGTTATCAGAATGCGCCGTAACTTTAACACCAATAATCGAAAGAATATCAATCAATCGCAATACATCCAAAATCTTGGGCACATTGTGAATGGTTACAGGCTCAGGGGTTAACAACACCGCACAAATCACCTGTAAGGCTTCGTTTTTTGCACCTTGAGGAATAATCTCACCACTTAGCGGCCTTCCTCCTTCTATTTCAAAACTTGCCATACTATTCTGGAATTACAATTGGGAAGTCGTGGTTAAACTCCATACGATAGGGTGCCCCAATAATATGGGTTAGAAAATCGACATATTGATCTGAGAATTGGAACTTATTGCTGTCGTAGTAAGCCTGCGGAAGCGGGAAGTTACCAATATCACCCATATCAATTGCTGTAGTATGATACTCTTCCAATTCAGAGTAAGGAACAATATCTTTCATCACCGGCATCTTACCATATTCGCCACGGAGCAACAAATCCACAACTTTATCTGCCAAAGTAGAGGTTAATCTACGATCATACTCATAACATTTTCCCGATCTTGGGATATAACCTGAGATTTGACCACGGGCTTCAATTTTCAGTTTTTGAGAAATTTCTGATGCAATAACTCCACTAATTCCCCCAAATCTCGGGTGTCCATATTCATCTAAATCTGGGCTTGCATACACTACGTCCAATTGCTGTTTCTCTTCACTCCACCAACGCACACCTTCCGATACAGCAATTACTAAACTACGTTTAGGTGAGCGCATAAATTGCTCTTTTACAGATTCAAAGAAAAACTCCTTGCGCTCTTTGGTCATCTCGATTTCTGGAATCAACGCCATCTGCGCACCGCCAAATACTGCGCTTCCAGTCAGCCAGCCCGCATCGCGACCCATAACCTCCAACACCATAATCCGCTGATGCGACTCGTTGGTGGTATGCAACTTACTCGCTAACTTCTTGATTGCCATTGCGCCTGAAGCAAACCCTGGACATAAAACCGTTTCGTGCTCTTGACCATTATAATGGTGCATCGTGCGCGTGCGTAGGTCGTTATCAATAGTTTTAGGAAATCCAATTACAGGAATTCCATATTTTTCATACATCTTCTTGGCTGCCCCATTGGTATCATCACCTCCAATAGTTACTAAAACATCTATCTTATAACGCTCAATGTTACGAAGAATCTGTTGTGAACGATCTTCGGTGTTCTTTTTACTTGGAAATGGATTGGTACGACTGGATAAAAGAGCAGTTCCACCATAAATTCCATTGTAAGGAATGTTGGTCAAATCAACTATATCACCATCTCCCAACAAACCTTTCCATCCACGTAAAACACCATACACCTTAAATCCTAACATCGATGCACGGTTTCTCACACATTCAATACTTGAGTTGATAGCAGGAGTATCTCCACCACCAGATAAAATGGCTAAAGTCTTGCCAGCAAATAATTTCTCTTTTATCATATCTTATCTTTTTTCAAAATTACCAAATACATCATACATCTTACTATGGATTTTTCCACGATGCGTTGAGTCCGTTCTAATTAAAATCTCCTCTAACTTCATCTCTTCAAAAATTCCAGCAGAAATTTGACCAACTACTCCTGTTTTCAACTCAAAATTTATATTCTGTTCTGTATATTGAAGATATTTCTCACACATCTCATTCCACAACGATACTGCCTCATTATATGTTGATTGAGCAGAGATATGAGTACTAATAGCGGAGTTAAATCCTACATAATTCATTGTATAAAAATAGGTAACAATGGCTGTAGAATCTTTTTCCAATAAAGCTAACGGACTGATAAAATCCATATTACTCAAACTATTGGTAACGAAATTACGGATTCCACCACCGCAACTTGATGCCGCAACATTAATCTTCCGGATAAAATTATCAACAAGCTCACTCTCACCATGTTGCACTAATGTATCAATCACATATTGCATATTTTGAGGTAACGAAATTCTATATTTTCCCTCTTGATAGTTGTAAAAACCTACACCTACCGAATCGGGAACGCTTAAATGTGCATTGGCAGTATCAACACACGCTGTTACACATTGATGAATTGCCGTAACCATTTCATTATCAGTATATAACTGATTTACATAATCGCCACTATTATCTTCACAAGATATAGCAAAAAAAAGAGGGATAAGAAAAAGAAGTAATTTTAATTTCTTCATATTTTTTGATTATTTTTGCGTGCAAAGATAGTTAAATTTGTTGAATGATTTTATCACCTGCCCTTTTTATTGAGAACTGTCCTTCTACCAATGCTATATTAAAACAATTGATAGAAGATAATACAATAAATATCAATGAGTTAAACGACCTGTTTTTCCTCTATACAAATTACCAAAACGCAGGACGTGGGTTAGCTGATAACCATTGGGAGAGTGAAAAAGATATGAATATTTTGGCGAGTTTTTACTTTAATCCACCCATACTGCCCAAGAATCAATTTTTATTCAATCAATTTTTCTCACTTACAATTCTCAATTCTATTTCCCATTTTCTTCCTAATGCTAAAATTAAATGGCCTAACGACATTTACATACGTAACAAAAAAATTGCGGGAATACTTATCGAACATTCTTTAACCTCAACTTCCATCAAATACACCATTGCTGGGGTTGGAATTAATGTAAATCAAACACAATTTTCATCTTCTCTGCCCAATCCCACTTCACTTTGTATCGAAACGGGAAAACAACACCAACTCAGTAGAATTCTAAATCTAATTGTACAAGAGGGTGAAAAACTTCTCCCCTATCTCTATACTGAAAAAAAAGAGCCACTTAACGAACTCTACCTCGCCAAACTTTTCAATCTCGACGTTTGGGCAGAATATGCCATTTTCGACAAAAAAATCACTGCCAAAATTACAGGAACAGACCCTTTCGGAAGGCTCTTATTAGTGGATAAATACAACAATTCATACACATGTAATCTTAAAGAGATTAGGTTTCTACTTTCATAAAGGCTAAACTTTCCAAAATAAAAAAGCGGCTCATATCCTTATGAACCGCTTTCCAATTATAATTCGAATAAAATTAGTTCTTAAACTCCCATTCTGCACCATCTTTGGTATCTTTGATAACGATACCTACTTCACCCAATTTGTTGCGAATCAAGTCAGCTAAAGGCCAATTTTTGTTACTTTTGGCATCTTTCCGAACATCAATAATCAAATCCATCAAAACTTGAGTCATATCAGAACTTCCTTGCTCTTCTGGTAACATTCCTAAAACATCAAAGAAAAAGGTTCTGAAGTTAGATTTTAACTTCTCCAAATCTTCTGCAGTAAGCGAACTATGACCATCTTTTACTGAATTGATAATCCGACAAGCATCGAAAAGCTCTGCAATCAATTTTGGCGTATTCAAATCATCATTCATTGCCTCGTAACATCTAACTATCCAAGCGGAAATATCTTCTGTTGATTCTGCTGAAGCTTTCAATTTATCAAGAACTCGTTCGGCTGCATACAATTTTTGCATACCCTTTTCCGCAGATTGTAGTGCTTCATTAGAAAAATCTACAGTTCCTCTGTAATGAGCCTGCATAATAAAGAAACGGATAATCATCGGAGAATAAGCCTGCTCAAGTTTTTCGTGATCACCACTAAAAAACTGCCCTAAAGTAATAAAATTTCCTAACGACTTACCCATCTTCTGACCATTGATAGTAATCATATTGTTATGCATCCAATACTTTACCGATTCCTTACCATTAGCAACAGTTGACTGGCACACTTCTGACTCGTGGTGAGGAAAAATCAAATCCATACCACCGCCATGAATATCGAAATGTTCTCCTAAATATTTAGTACTCATGGCAGTACACTCAATATGCCAACCAGGAAAGCCAACACTCCAAGGAGAATTCCAACGCATAATATGCTCAGGAGCAGCCTTCTTCCACAATGCAAAATCCGCAGGATGACGTTTCTCATCCTGACCATCAAGTGTTCTTGTGTTAGAAATCATCTCCTCTAATACTCGTCCAGAAAGCTTTCCATAGCCAAAATCCTTATCAAATTTAGGTACATCAAAATAAACTGAACCTTCCGAAACGTATGCATAACCGGCATCTAAAATGCGCTGTACCATATCGATTTGCTCAATAATGTGCCCTGAAGCACGTGGCTCAATAGAAGGCCTTAACACATTTAAACTATCCATTGCCTTATGGTAACGATCAATATAATACTGAGCAACTTCCATAGGTTCAAGCTGTTCTAAACGTGCCTTCTTTGCAATTTTATCTTCACCCTCATCAGCATCATGTTCCAAATGCCCTACATCGGTAATATTACGCACGTAACGCACTTTATAACCAATGTGTTTCAAATATCGAAACAATAGGTCAAAAGTAATAGCAGGACGTGCATGTCCTAAATGAGGATCCCCGTACACTGTTGGACCACATACATACAAACCAACAACATTAGGATTTAATGGTGAAAATTTTTCCTTTTTTCTACTTAATGTGTTAAAAATAGACAATTCTTGTGTTACCATATCCATTACTATTTAAATAATGATTCTATAGTCTCTTGATACTTTTTGGAAATGAAATTTCTCTTCAATTTCAAAGTTGGAGTTAATTCACCCGTTTGAATACTCCACACATAACTAATTAACTTAAAACGTTTAACTTGTTCTGTTTCACCAAAAAACTTATTGTAATGTTCAACAAGTTTTTTATACTTCTTCAACACCTCAGGATGCTCAATCATCTCCTCATTGGTAGTATATTTAATACCTTTGTGGGCACACCACGAACGAAGATCACCAAATTCAGGTACAATTAAAGCTGCAGCATATTGTTTTCCCTCACCTACAACCATAATATTGTCAATAAGTGAATCTTCGGCAAACTTTGATTCAACAACCGTAGGAACAACATACTTTCCAAATGCTGTTTTAAACAACTCCTTTTTACGACCCGTAATTTTCAGTTGACCTTCAGGTTCAAATTCACCCAAATCACCGGTATGGAACCAACCCTCTTCATCAATAGCTTCAGCTGTCAAATGTGGCGCATTATAGTAACCTTTCATCAAACAATTTCCACGAGTTAAAATCTCACCATCATCAGCAAGTTTTACCTCAATACCAGGAAGAACTGGTCCAACGGTGCCAATCTTAACTCCATTTTTGAAGAAAGTACTTACAGCAATTACAGGAGAAGTTTCCGATAAACCATATCCTTCCAATACAGGAACATCCATTGCATAAAAAATTTTGCTGATACGAGGCTGTATAGCTGCTCCTCCCGTAACGACAACGGTCAGACGACCTCCCAACCCTTCTTTCCATTTACGAAGCACCAATCGACGCGCAATAGCCAATTTCATTCTATACCACCAAGTTGGGTTCTCATACTCATAGTTGGCAGCAACATCATTCGCCCAAAAGAATATATTACGCTTAATTCCTTTCTGCTTATTACCAATAGCTAAAATTTTATCGTAAAATTTCTCTAACAAACGGGGCACTGATGTGAAAATATCTGGCTTAATCTCCTTCAAATTCTCAGCGATGAGTGCCAAATTCTCAGCATAATAGATTGATACTCCAGCATAATGCCATACGTAAATCATCATTCGCTCATACACATGACACAACGGGAGGTAACTCAATACTCTACTATTTGGATTTAAAGGAACAATAGGAGTAACAGCCTTCACATTTTCAAGAAAATTTTTATGCGTCAACATCACGCCCTTAGGATTTCCTGTGGTACCAGAAGTATATATCAAAGTGACAACATCATCAGGCAAAATTGACGTTTTGATTTCGGACAATCTCTCTGGAGATGGATTTGCTACACCTAAATCGATTACCTCATTAAAATGCCTATATCCCCGCAAATTTCTAAAAGTATAGACTTTATCCTTCAAATTAGGAATACTCTCAATAACACTCTCAATTTTTCGCAACAACTCCCAACCAGAGACAAAAATCATTTTTACTTGCGCGTCATTCAGAATATATTGATAATCAGATTCACTGATAGTGGGATAGATAGAAACGTGAATAGCTCCAACTTGTAAAATGGCCATATCTAAAATATTCCATTCTGGACGATTATTACTAATAGAGGCAATCCTATCCCCTTTTTCGACTCCCAAATGAAGCAAACCATACGAAAGGTTATTAACTAAGGTTATATATCGCTCTGTACTATACGGAGTCCACATACCATTTTCTTTACCACATAGCATATCTTCGCATGGAAAATATTGCTTAGCGTGATCTAAAAGATCAAATATTCTTGTTACTTCCATATCAACAAATATTATTAAAAAAAAAGGCTCTTAGAAAGAGCCTTTCATAATATTTTATCTCGTTTTAATTCTAAAGATTGCAGCTCTATGCTCCTCTCTTGACTTATCCGTAATGTTTCTTGCATTTTCAGGGTCATTAACAGTATAAGATGCTGTTTCAATCTGATCTGCAGGAACACCTTTCATAATGAAAAGATCTCTAATTTTATTAGCTCTACGAATAGCCAAATCTCTATTGTGTTCTTCTGAACCTAAGTCACAAGTATAACCTTCAACAACCAATAATAATGAACGATCTTTCTTCATTAACTCAGCAGTTCTGTTGATGTTATCATTGTAATCAGCAATCTTTGGAATATCTTTATCTAAATCAAATAAAATTTTAGTATTTGACAAGATCTCAGCTAATTGCTTGATATTATCTTTTTGTTCTTGAGTTTGCTCATCAGTCTCTTCAGGACATACAGGAACGATGTAAACATATTCAGTTGTTTTTACAACGATAGGTTCATTAGCTTTGTCCATCATATCCTTCATATAACGTTTCTTCAAGCTTCTCATTGATTCAGTATCACCAGGATTTGCGCAAGCGTTGAAGTGGAAACCAACTTTCATACCCACTTGCAACAAATGCCATTTACCAGTAGCCGAACTCAAAGAACCATTAAAATTCAATTTACCATCAGAAGTAAATGTAACTAAATCTTGAGAATTTTTTGGAAGAATATTCAAGAAACCGTAAGAACAATATGCACCTACGTACAAGTCAGTAACCTTATTGATAGCAAAAATACCACCAAAATCAGCTTGTAAATCAATAGAACATCTCATTTTAGCTTTTGTTGCACTGCCAGAAAGATGCTCATCTTCAAAGTGAACAGGCATTCCTTGTGGATAATAAACGTTCAAATATGGATCGTATGCCCAATTATGAATCACACTCTCTGCATCTTTAAAGAAAGACTTAGAACTGAATGGAAAATAACCTTTAACTCCTAAAGCAGCAAAGATACCATTTCTGCCATCAAACTTATGTTGGAACTGAGCAACAAGTGGAATTTCGATAGCCCAAATTCTTTGTTTTTCAATTAAATTATCACCTCTATAAGAAAGTTCATAATCACCTGCAGAATATCCACCAGGTACGGGAATGTAATTAGGATCAGTAAAAGTAAAAGTACCTTGTCCACCATAAACAGATTTATTGAACATACCATTTAAAGTAACTCCTAATCCCAAACCCCAATGTTCGGTGAAGAAGTAAGAATATCCCAATTCCAATAAAGCCAAGTTTCCATAATTTCTTTTAATCTCAGGAGTTAAGGCTCCTGTATAAGCTTTATTGTGTACGTTGTTGGTGAAAGCACCACCACCACGAAGCCAGATTTTGTGAGGACAAAATGATTTTTCAGAAGTTTGAGCACTATCCGGTGCAGCCGCTGGTTCCTCAACGGTTACCTCCTGACCATATGCCACAAACATTGCGAAAATCAGACTGATTAAAAATAGTTGTTTTTTCATAATTATTCTTTTTTTTATTCTTATTACAAATTTACGACAACCCGCCAACTGAGCCCGCATGGGGCTCAGTTAACTTGGGTCAAATTATTTTACGATCACAAATTTAACAGTCTTAATTTCACCATTTCCAGTGATAATACGTCCGAAGTATGAACCTTGAGTTTCAAATCCTGAAACAACGATTACATTTGAGTTAACATCAAGATGTCTAACAACCGCACCCTTAGCATCGTAGATGTCAAGAACAGCACCTGTCAATTGTTCATCTGTTAAGTTAACCTCAATTGTAACTGCTTCGTTAAGTTGTGCAGGAACAGGATATACTTTCATTAGACTTTGTGCAACGAATAACTCTTCACAAGTAGTGATTTCATAAATGTTACCATCAGCATCTTTTGCAATTAAGTTAACTGAATAATAACCATTTACACCACCGATTTCTTGATAGAATTGGTTAGTTGCACCTTCAATTGGTTGACCATTCTTATACCATTGATAAGAGATATAAGTATGACCTCCATTAGTAGCAGGATTGTTATTTACAACCAATACATCATCCCATCTTTGGTTAACAATAGGAGTTTCACCATAAGAATATTGAGAAGCAAGTACTCTTACAATTGCATCATATTCACAACCATCAATTTCAATAGTAATTGAATAATCACCAGGAACAGTTGGTGTTGGGAATGTAAAGCTTGAATTAGTACCATCATTATCAATTGGAATATTGTATGCATTGTATGCAGTATAGTTAGGATCGTTATAAATTACATTTACTGTAGGAACAACACCAGGAGCAGCAGAGTAGATAACTACACCCATAGTTGCCATTGGTTGTTCAGCATCGTTACAAGTTGTTACAACATCATCAACTAACTCTATTTGTGAAACGATAACAGTTGCCTCAGAAGATGGGTTGATAGCTTCGCAATGAGCATCTTCTAGGAATGTAATAGCATAGGTAACAGAAGTAGATGGTGTAACATAGATAGTATATGTATTATTGTATGTGTGGTAAGTATTATTAGAACCATCTGTTCCCACTACTGTGAATGTAAATGGAGGATAGTTACTATTGATAGTTACTACTAGTTCACCAAATGAATTAGGATCATTAGCACATACTACAACACCGTCACCAGAAGTAAAGGATGCAGTAGGACGAGCAAATACTTCCACTGGAACAACAACGTTGGTATCAATATCACAACCATTACCAATAGCACCAACAAATGTAGGTTGATAGATATATGTACCTGTTGTAGCTGGTGTATGGAATACTGATTGAGAGTTAGTAGCACCATTAACTGTAAAGTGGTTATTTGCAGGATCGGTAACATTCCAAACAATAGTTCCGACTGTATTAGCAGCATTATCAGTTACACCACCACTAACACTTGCTTGTAATTCTACACTTTCACCTTCACAGATTTCTGGATAGAATACATTTACATTAGTCCAATATGGATCTGAATTAACATTGAATGTAAGTGTATTAGATGTTGCAGGAGCACAAGAGTTACCATTTGCATTAACAACTACATAGAAGTTGTAAGCACCTACAGCATTTAAGGTTTGAGCATAAGTAGCTGTTGTAACTCCAGTATTAGAGTTGTTAGCATACCAAGTATAAGTATATGTACCTTGCGCAGCAGAACTATTTGTTACATTAGCAATCATTTCAATTTGACCACCTTCGCAAATGTCTAACATTGCAACACCAACAGGACTAATAGTAACTACAGGTTGTTCAACAACTGTAATTTGGATTTCATTAGACCAATCAGAAGCACATCCTAAACCATTATTAGCAATAACTCTAACAGCGTAGGTATGAACACCAGGAGTATTAATAGTTTGAGTAAATGTTGTACCAATTACGTTAGGAACTAATACACCATTTTCTCTCCATTCGTAAGTATAATTGCTTACAGAAACAGCTGGATCTAAAACTACTTGATCAACTGATAATACTACAGTACCACCAGCACAAAGAGTTGTAACATCAGAAGTAATTGTCACTACAGGATCTGCAACTACGGTTGCAGTTGCGGTTGCAGTTGCAGTACAAGCTGCACTTGATGCATTAGAAGAAACAACAACAACTGCTGTATGAGTACCTACTGCCATATTTGACAATGTGATAGTAGCATTATTAGAATTGTATGTTGTACCATCAATAGTCCAAGCATAGTTGTAAACACCTACAGGAGTTACATTAGCAGTGAATGTAATATCACCACCTTCACATGCGATAGGATTAGTTACTGAAATCGTAGCTTGTGGAGCACTGATAATATTGATAATGTATGATTGATCAGCTGAAGAAGTAGCATCACAATGATAGTTATCACTCATTACACTTACAGAGAAGTAGTAAGGACTATTAGGATCGCTGTTAGCAACCAAAGTAGCAGGAACTTCAAATGAACTTGTAGTTGTTACAAATTGACCTGAATTAGCACCTTGACGATAAGACCAAGTGTATGTATATGTTTCACCAGGAACACCACCTGTTACGTAAGCATTCAAAGTAATTGAACCAGCTTCACAGATAGTAGAGATACCATTTGGATTAGGACCAGAAATAGCTACTGAAGGTTCTGGATAAACATTAGCAGGAACATCATTAGAGATAGCTGAGCAACCAGATACTGTGCTAATAACTTCAACTCTGTAGTTGTAAGAATTACCTAACAACAATGGAGAAGTAGTGTAAACATCTGAGTTAGTACCTACAGGTTGACCATTTTGATACCATTGGTATTGATATACATCTCCATTGATACCACCTGTTACATTAGCAGTCAATGTTACAGTACCACCAGGACAAGTATTAGCATTACCAGAGATAACAACTTCAGGAGCATCAACAACGATACCACCAATACCACCTGCTACGAATGAATTTGTTGCTTCACAACCAACACCAGACATAACAACATTAACTGTATATGTTGCGGCAGCATTCATAAATAATGGATCAGTATGAATTGTTTGATTAGTTTCACCTGGTAATAAGTTACCATTCTTATACCATTGGTAAGAATATGTACCTAAACCACCATTAACAGTTGCAGTTAACATAGTTGAACCACCTTCACATACTTGTGTTGGATAACCATTAGCAATAGAAACGATTACTGTAGGATCTGGAACAACAGTGAAATCATAGTAACGAGCAATTGTTTCACATCCATAAGGAGAAGTAACAACAACCCAATAAGTATAAGTACCTACTTCAGTAGCAGAAATATTTAATGTAGAGTTTGTACCAATTACATCATTAGGATTCAAATTGTTATACCAAGCATAAGTATAACCATTCAAACCATTAATGTTGTCTACGCCTCCTTCAACTGTTGCAGTGAATGTAGCTGAACCACCAAGGCAAACAGATGCATTGTCAACAGTAACATTTACAACAGGATCAGAAACAACTGATACAGGAACAACGTCAGAAACAACTGAACAACCTGACATTTGAGATACAACTACATGATATTGGTAAGCTGATTCTCTTGCTGAAGCACTATCAACAGTATAAGAAGCTGAAGTAGCACCTGCAATTGGAGTATTATCAACAAACCATTGGTAAGTTGTAGTTGGAAGAACTGGATATACATTAGCATTTAATGTAACTGAACCACCATCACATATAGTAGCATTACCATCAACAACTACAGATACTGTAGGATTAGGATTAACTACAATGGTAACTTCGGTAGTTGTATCAAGAGCAGATGAACAACCAGAAGCAGTTTGAGCGACAGTTACGTTATAAGTATAAGTAGTAACATCACCATCAACAGCAGCAAGAGTTTCAACAAGAGTAGCTGTAGTAGCATCTGGAATTACAACGCCATTTCTGTACCAAGTGAAAACTTCACCACCTTGAATACCACCTTGAACAGCAGCAGTAAATGTTACTTGACCACCTTCACAGATTTGATTACCAGCATTAACACCAGCAACAGAAACTTCAGAAATAACAGGAGCAGAAACAACAGCAACAGATACATTACCCGTAGCTTGACATCCTGAGGTCAATTGGTTAACAACAACTTCAAATTGATTGTCACCTACATTATTTAAGGTAGTTGTGAAAGTTGAAGATGTAGCACCATCAACAGCAACACCATTCAATAACCATTGGAATGTCAATTGATCAGCATTCAAGTCATTCAAATGTGCAGCAACTGTAACTTCACCACCTTGACAAACTGTAGTATCAGTAGCAGTTACGTTAACCACGATTGCATCGTTAACATAAACGAGGAATGGTTCACTCATTACAGAACATCCTTCTTCATTAGTAATTTGAACGCTAAAGCTGTATGGATATTCTCTATAAGGTTTGTTCATATTAAGAACTGAAGATGCTTGACCATCGATAGGAGTGTTATCTTCAAACCATTGATAAGTAACATCTAAGTTACCATTTACATTAGCAGTGAGACGAACATTGTTACCTTCTACATTGCAAACGATTGGATCACCAGAGATAGTAACAGTAGGATTAGCATTTACTACAACAGAAATTGCAGTGTTTGTATCAAGTACAGATTCACAACCATTTGCAGATTGTGCAACAGTTACATTATAAACATATGAAGTAGCATCACCATCAACAGCAAGAGGAGATTCTACGATAGTTGCAGTAGTAGCACCTGGAATAACAACACCATTTCTGTACCAAGTGAAAACTTCGCCACCTTGAACACCACCTTCAATAGAAGCAGTAAGAGTTACTTGACCACCATCGCAAATTTCACCTTCAGCATTAGCACCAGCAACAGAAATACCTGTAACAACTGGAACTGGTACTGTATTAATAGTGATTACATCAGTGTTGGTACATTCAGAGTTAGTTTGGAATACTGTTACACCAAATTGTGTAGTACCATTTACTGTAGTAGTGTAAGTAGCAGAAGTTGCACCTGCAATATTAGTAGTAATCACATCAACAACGGTAGTGAAAACACCAGCTTCACGTTCAACTTGACGCTCAACATTCTCAATTGTGTACCATTGATAAGTGATATTATCAGCTGTGTTGTCAGCTAAGTTAGCAGTCAAAGTAACTTCACCACCTTCACAAACTGTAGTTTCAGTAGCAGTTACATCAACTTCTGGTCTTTCATAAACATATACATTGAAAGGCTCACTAATAGAAGTACAACCATTACCACGAGATACTTCAACAGTAAATACGTATGGTTCGTGTCTTGGGTACCAATATTCAGAATAGAATTGACTTCCTGGTTGATTACCAAGGTTGAAAGACATATTATCTCTTTCTTGACCAGATTCAAACCAAGTATAAGTTAAATCACCTACAGAGTCTGAAGTATTGTCAACGTATGCAATCAAGAATACAGAATCACCTTCGCAGATACTTGCATCACCAGAAATTGCAACACGTGGGTTAGGATAAACAGTAATAGGATCAGAAGTAACATCACCTGAAGTTTGACAACCAGAATATTGAGAAGAAGCAACAACACTATAAATATATGTTGAAACATCATCATCATTAGCAATAGGATTATCAATAATAGTTGCAGAATTAGCACCTTCGATTAAAATACCATTTCTATACCATTGATATTGATATGAAATTGCACTTGAAAGATCAGAAACGTAAGCAGTTACTTCAACAGCGCCACCACTACAAATAGAGTTGTTGTTACCTACACCAGCAACTACAATAGAATCAACAACTGGTTGTGGCAATACATCGATACTGATGGTGTCAGTAGCTGAACAAGAAGGACCATAACCCAATACTGAACCATCAAGAATTCTTTGGTAAACTTCTAACATGAAGTTATATTCACCAGATTGAAGATTTACAGGAACATCAAATGTTCTTTGGGTTGCACCAGGAATTAAATCGTATGAATTAACATTTGTACTAGTATAATACCATTGGTATACATAGTTACCTTCGTTGTAGTCATTCAAATTACCAACAAGAGTAAGTTCACCACCTTGACATACAAAATTTTGATCAACGGTAATGTTCAATACAGGTGCTGGGTGAACATCAACGATAAATGGTTCACTCCAAGCTGAACATCCATTAGGACGGATAACTTCAACTTGATATTCAACAGACTGATTAGTAACACCTAATAATTCAGAGAATGAAATTCCGTATGGGTCAATAGTTTCATAAAGGACACCATTCTTATACCATCTAATGGTTGTTGTTGGATCATAACCAACGATACCATCAATAGCAACAGTTAGATTAACATTAGGTTCATTGTTTGAAATATTTTCACAAACATTGTGACTACCATTGATAACCACGATTGGGTTACGGAATACTGAAACTGTATTTGATTGAGTAGGTACAGAAACACATCCTGTAATAGGAGAAATAGCAACTACAGAATATGTAATATGAGTAGTATCTTGATCAACAGACATTAAAGATTCGCGGAACCAAGGACCTGTAACATTTTCTAAAACAAATCCATTGCGTGTCCATTGGTATTGTACTGTAGAATCAACATATTGATTACCTTCAGCATCAACCATATAAGCAGTAACTTCAACTTCACCACCATCACAAACTGAGGTTACACCATCTTGATTATAAGCAGTAACAGAAGCAACAGTTGGTAGATCAAGAATAGTAATTGTAATAGGTTCTGCAACAGCAACACATTCATTAGAAGCGATAGTAGCTGTGAATACAGAGTTTTCAGTAATAGTAGCTGTATAAGTCAAGCCATGTGCTCCAGTGATATACTCACCATTTACATACCAATTAACTTCTAAGTTTTCAACGTATGAATTAGCAATGTTAGCGGCGACTTCAACTTCACCACCTGTACAAACCATAGTATCAGTAGCAGTGAGTTCAAATCTTGGATTTGCACCAATTACTACATAGAATGGCTCACTAATCGTACGACAACCAATAAAGTTATCATATTGTGCATTAACAACTACAGTGTATTCAATTGGATTACCAAATGTGAAGTCTTCAGTAGTAGTAAGTTCACGAGAAGTTGCACCTGGAATATCTTGGTTAAATCTTCTCCATTGATAAGTAAAGGTAACTCCTTCAATTGCATCATTAACATTAGCAACCAAACGTACAGTTGAGTCTTGACAAACGATAGGATCTCCTTCGATTACAACAGTTGGATTAGGATAAACAACCAATGTGTCTAAATCAACGTACTCAACAGATTGACAACCTGAAACTTCGTAAGATACAACAGCAGAGTAAACATAAGAAGTGATATCACCATCAACTGCAATAGGAGATTCAACAAATGAAGCACCATTAACTCCGTCAATTAATACACCATTTCTATACCAAGTGTATGTTGGGGTTCCTAAATCAGGAAGATTAGAAACAACAGCAGAAATAGTAACTTGACCACCATCACATACTTCTGTAGCAGATAATGTAATGTTATCAACAACTGGCAATGGTAATACACTTACAGTAAATTCATCAGTATCGAAGCATTCAGAATGTGTTTGGAATACTTTAACACCATAAACAGTGTTTTCAGTAGGAGCCACTAACAATGTTTGAGAAGTAGCACCAGGGATATTTGTGCGGATAATTTCAGTATAAGTAGTGTCAGTATCTGGACCTGAAGGAACAGTGTAACTATTTTCAGATACAACATACCATTGGTAAGTCATGTGTTCAGTAGTATAATCATCCAAGTTAGCAGTCAATAATACTTCACCACCTTCGCAGATTTGAGAAACAGGAGCAGTAATATTAACTACTGGAAGAGCATGAACATATTGTAAGAATGGTTCGCTCATAGTTGTACAACCATTTTCACGAGTAACTTCAACAGTAACTCTATAAGGTTCGTAACGTGCTGGCCAATATTCTGAATAGAATTGGCTATTAGGATTGTTAATATCATAACCTAAATTATCTCGACGTTGTCCATCAACATACCATGTATAAGATAAGATACCAACTTCATCAGAGATATGATCAACGTAAGCTGCTAAATAAACAGAATCCGTTTCACAGATATTAGCATCACCAGCGATATCAACGCGTGGATTACCATAAACAGTAACAGGTGTAGATTCTACGATAGAAGATTCACAACCTGATACATTAGTTGTAAGAACTGCAGAATATACATAAGTAGTAACATCAGCATCAACAGCTAATGGAGACTCGGTGAATGAAGCAGCAGTAACGCCTTCAATTAATTCACCATTTCTATACCATGTATAAGTAGCTGTACCTGTAACAGAAGCTGGATGAGCAGTTACAGTGATTTCACCACCTGAACAAAGTGCATATTCAGAAACAGTAATAGATTCGATAACTGGATCAGCAACTACATTAATAGTTGTAGCACCTGTAGCTGTACAAGAAGAAGTTAATTGTGTAGCTCTGAAAGAGAACTCATGAGCACGGACTTCGTCTAAAGTAGTAGTATAAGTCAAATCAGTTGCACCTGGGATAATCTCACCGTCTTTAGACCATTGGTAAACGATTTGATCTGCATTCCAATCATTCAAGTGTGCTGTCATGGTAACTTCACCACCTTCACAAATTGTGTTTTCAGTTGCGGTTACATTTACTACGATATCATCATTAACATATACTAAGAATGGTTCGCTCATTACTGTACAACCAACTGCATTTGATACTTGAACACTGAAACTATATGGATATTCTCTATATGGTTTGGTTAAGTCAAGTACTGAATTTTCTTCACCTGAAATTGGGGTATCGTTTTCATACCATTGGTAAGTTACAGGAAGTGCTCCAATTACATTTGCTGTAAGTGTAACATTATTTTCATCTTCGTTACATACGATTGGATCGCCTGAAATTGTAACTGTTGGGTTAGCATTTACTGTCAATGCTTCAGCAGCTACGATTGCGGATTGACATCCTGATACTGGAGTTGTTACGTATGCTGAATATACATATGCTGTAGCATCACCATCAACTGCTAATGGAGATTCTGTGAATGAAGCTGCGGTTACACCTTCAATCAAATCACCATTTCTGTACCATGTGTAAACTGCATCTGCACCTGCATTAGAAGTTGCGTTTACTGTTACTTGGCGTCCTTCACAAATTGCATATACATCTAAAGTAATAGATTCGATAACAGGATCAGCAACTACATTAATAGTTGTAGAACCTGTTGCTGTACAAGAAGAAGTTAATTGAGTAGCACTGAATGAAAATTCATACTCTGCTACTTCATTCAATGTTGTTGTATAAGTTAAATCTGTTGCACCTGGAATAAGAACACTATCTTTATACCATTGGTAAACGATTTGATCTGCATTCCAATCATTCAAGTGTGCTGTCATGGT
>CALGTS010000018.1 GCA_937901925.1 uncultured Bacteroidales bacterium
AGGCGCGAAATTTGAGCGGAAAGCCCGACGGCGGCAGGGTAGGGCAGTGGCGGGGCGGTCGCCGGAACGCCCAAATAAAAAATAAAAGATATGCACGCTTACTCATTCTGAAATTTCCTTGATTTTTGGTTTTTGTATCAAGGCAAAGAAGATGAAAGCAATCAGATATTCTTGGTAAGAAAATTTGCGAAGTAATCAGAAAATATTAAGAGTTTAAGATTATTTCTTTCAAAATGTTAGCCTTATCCCATATCTGTAATTCAGATTAACAAAAAGAAAACCTTCCAGCAATTACTTTCGACTTGTGTATAGTTCGGCTACTCTTTTGCTAATTAGGTAGAAAATTACGTAAATCATTGTGGCGTATAACCAACTTTGTTGTAACTCTATCGAGAAAAATTCTGCACAAAGTGCTGTGGCGAAAACGGCTGCAGTGATCAGTGATAAGGTTCCGAATATGCTGTAGGGATTGAGTTTCTTTTGTGCATATTTGCTGTTTTTTGTGCGCAAACCTACTTCTCGAAAATAAAATAGTATAGTTCCTAAAACTAAAGTAACTAAGGTTAAAACGATAAGGAGTATCTTCATTGTTTAATTGCTCTTAAATAGTTTTTCTCATGGGAATGATTTTGCAAATATAACGAATTATTGTGTATGAAATTTTTCTCTTTTTGAACTCTTTATTTCTATTTTCTTCTAAATATTGTTTATAATATAATAAAATAGATAAAAATATTATATTTGCAGTTTGGAAAAATGATTTTTTTAGAGCCATACTTTTTTACTTTATGATACTATAACTATTTGTGAACTAATTCGATATCTATTATGAATTCCTTTTTCTCCTTTTTTCGTGGTGAGTGGTCAGCATCTATTTTTCTTCTATTTTTAATCTTTATCTTACTAATAATTGGCTTTTTTCAAGGTGGGAAATCTGTTGTAGCGCCTTCTATTTCGCCTACTTTTGCGCAAGAGGTTTTTCAGTTTTATGAGGAGCAAGATCGCTTAGATTCGTTGCAATCTCATTCCAAATCTCATCAGTTATCGTCACGTTCTTATTATATAGAAGATACGGGTAAGCGCCACTTTGATAAGCCGTTAAAGTCGCTACCCAAGCGTCAACTTTACGATATTGTTAAGTTGAATATCAATCTTTGCGATTCGATAGACGTGCTAAATGTGCCCCAATTTGGAGCCAAGCGTGCGCAGAAATTGATAGAGTACCGGAACCAATTGGGTGGTTTTACCTCTTTTGAACAAGTTCGTGAGGTTTATATTTTGCAAAATATTGAGGATGAGCTTCTTCAGAAGTTTTTTTATATTGATTTCTCTTCAGTAAAAAAGATAAATGTTAATACTTCAGACTACAAAACGTTAGCGGCGCATCCCTATTTAGATGGTTATTTGGCAAAATTGATTGTCAATCATCGCGAGCGAAAAGGTAAAATCAGGGATATATACCATTTCCAGGAGATTACGAATGCGTATGCAGAATTGATAGCAAAGCTGAAACCCTATTTGGAGTTTTGATAACTATCGTAAGTTGTGGAGTTTGTCGATGGCTTCTGCGATTGTAGCGCGTGGACAGGCGATGTTCATTCGCATGCAATATTCACCCTCTTTCCCGAAAATAATGCCGTCGTTGAGCGCAATTCCGCACTTCTGAATCAAGTTTTTCCAGAGTTCTTTGTGCGTCATTCCGATCTTCTCAAAGTTCAGCCAAACCAAGTAGGTAGCTTCATGTTGGTAGAGTTTTATTTCAGGAAATTCCTCGTGCATACGTTGTTGCAAGTATTGGAGGTTTTCAGATAAGTAGGCGAGAAGTTGTTCTAACCACTCCTCTCCGTGCGTGTAGGCTGCCTCCAACGCAATGTCGCCAAAAACGTTACCTAAATGAATATGCGCTTTATCTTCGATCTCTTTTTTGAATATTTCACGCAGTTCAGGATTGGAGATGATGATTTCAGACGATGATAATCCTGCAATATTGAAAGTTTTGCTGGGCGCCATACACGTGATGGTGTTTTGAGCGATTTTTTCAGAAATAGAAGCCATTGGTATATGCTTAAAGCCAGGCATAATCAGGTCGGCATGAATCTCATCGGAAACGATAAGACAACTATATTGGGCTGCCAACTCGGCAACTTTTTGCAACTCCTCTTTTTTCCAACATCTTCCTACTGGATTGTGAGGATTACAGATTATCATCATCTTAACGCCCGTTTTTAGCTGTTTTTCAATCTCTACATAATCAAATTGAAATTGGTTTTCTTCGATTTTTAAGGCAACTTTAACCAATTCTCTTTCTTGGTTTTCAACTACATGAAAGAAAGGGTGATAAACTGGAGTATGCACTAAAACTTTGTCACCTTTTTCGGTAAACGCGCGAACAATTGCAGCTAATCCAGTAACGATTCCGGGCACAAAGTGTATCCAATTTTTCTCAATTTTCCAGCTATGTCTTTTTTCCATCCATCGAATTATGGCATTGTAGAAGCTATCGGAATGGTAGAAATAGCCCAGTACGGGATGTTTTAAGCGCTCTTGGATTGCTTCTAGAATGAACTCAGGTGTTCGGAAATCCATATCAGCAATCCACATTTGCGTTAAGTTGTTGGTGCCATAAATGGGGGCTGCACCATCATATTTTATGCAGTTTGATCCTTTTCGGTCAATAATTTCGTCGAAGTTATATCTTTTCATTATTTTATTTTTATCCATCTTAATATATCTCGATAGGTAATTTTTTTGCCATACATCAGAATGCCAACTCGGTAGATTCGGGCGGCTAACCACGCTGCAAATATAAAGAATAGAACTGCAATTGCCATTGATAGAATGAGTTGTTCTGCTGGCACGCCATTAGGCAAGCGAATGAGCATAGCGATAGGGGAGGTGAGCGGAATCATCGACATCCAGATTGCCAAACTACCATTCGGGTTTTCGGCCATCGGCACAAGCATAATAAGTGTGAGAAGTAAAGGTGCAGTTACCGGAAGGGTAAACTGTTGGGAATCGGTTTCGTTATCGGCAGCGGAGCCAACCGCAGCGTACAGCGCCGCATAGATGAGATAGCCAATAATAAAGTAGAAGAGAAAGCAAAAAATGAGTGTGCTGAACGATACGTTAAAGTATTGGTCAATCTGTGTGAATATGGTTTCAGATTCTAATAATTGTTGCTCAATGGCTTCAGGATTAATATTTTCAGAGTCGATATTGGCAACTTGTTCAATAGTTTGTGGATCGGTAAATAGTTCAGGCGCTGCAAGGCCAAAGCCTGCAATAATAAGAAAAGTAAATACTACCCAAATGGCAAATTGTGTTAATCCGACCATTGCTACCCCAATAATTTTTCCCATCATCAGTTGCATCGGTTTAACGGTAGAGATTAAAACTTCTACAATTCGGTTCGATTTTTCTTCTAAAACACTTCGAAGTACTTGTCCTGCATATAAAAGTATAAAGATGTATATCAAAAATCCAAATATCATTCCCAAGATGGAGCTAATTTCTGCACTTTTCTCCTTTTCACTTCCGTGCTCATCAATTTGAATGGAACGGATAGAAACTCGTGTAAGTTCTTTAATAACAGAAAATTGTTCTGGCTGTATCCGGAATGAATCTATCAGAATTTGATCGAAAAGAAGTTTGTTGATTTGGTCTTCCACTTCTGAGGTGAAATCTAATGTAGGAGGCTCTTCGTAATAAAGGTTGCTGTTGAGCGATTGTGTACCTTTTAAGATATGCAAAACAACATCGTAGTTGTTGTTAAAGGCTTCCGATTTAATCTGGTCGATGTTGCCTGAACGATAGGTGTAGGTGGTATTTTCAGTATCTGTGAACTTGTTGATAAAGAAATCGTTATCGTCAACAACCATCACATTCATCTTACGTTGAGTTTCATTTGCTAAAATGGCCGGTAAGATAGTTAAAATAGCCATAAAAATAGGACCGAGTATGGTAAGAATGATAAACGATTTCTTTTTTACTCGTGTCAGATATTCTCTTGCAATAATAAGACCTATTTTTCCCATATTATTTTCTATTTTCATTAACAGCCTGAATGAAAATTTCATTCATTGATGGTAGTATTTCTTGGAAATTGGTGATATTTCCGTATGGCATAAGTTGTGTAAGTAATTGATTTGAATTGTATTCAGTTGTGAGTTGAAGGGTGAGAAGTGTGCGATTGTATTCCTCTTTTTGTGCTAAAATTTTAAACCCAAAATTTTCAGGAATTTCAATATCGGTTTTATCAATTTCAACATTAAATTGATGTGTTTTGTACTGCTGACGAAGTTGTGCTACATTGCCTTCCAATACTTTTTGTGACTTGTTAATCAGTACAATATCGTTGCAAATCTCTTCAACTGAGGTCATATTATGAGTAGAAAGAATAATGGTCGTTCCTTGCTCTTTTAGTTTGATAATCTCCTCTTTAATAATGTTTGTATTGATAGGGTCGAAGCCACTAAAGGGTTCATCAAGAATAAGTAATGAGGGTTTGTGAATGATAGTTGTAATAAACTGAACTTTCTGCTGCATTCCCTTGGAAAGTTCTTCCACTTTTTTGTCCCACCAACTTTCAATTTCAAATTTACGGAACATATAGTGAAGCCTTTCGAGAGCAGTTCTCTTTGGAACTCCTTTTAGTTGAGCGAGATAAAGAGCTTCTTCTCCCACTTTCATTTTTTTATATAGTCCCCGTTCTTCAGGAAGATAGCCAACAGATTCAACATCTTTGGGTGATAAGATATGTCCGTTAAAAAGAATCTGTCCTTCATCTGGATATGAAATTTGATTGAGAATGCGAATGAGAGATGTTTTTCCTGCACCATTAGGTCCTAAGAGGCCGAAGATTGTACCAGTTTCGATAGAAAACGTTACATTTTTTAATGCAGTGTGATTTGCATACTTTTTTGTAATATTTTGTACCTCAATTAATTTCATGCCTGCTGATTTCTGTTTTTATTTTTGTTTTTGTTTTTTTTCTTCTTTTTTTTGCCGTTAGAAGTAGAAGAAGCAGATTGCGAATTGGTGCTATTAATCTCTTTGTTAGAACGCAGTTCTGTGTTATCAGGGAGGTCGATCTTTCCTTCCGAAAGCTCTCGTAATTGAGCGATAATGAGTTGGTCGTTAACAGAATTTCTGTTATAATTAAGATAGAATTTTTTGAGTTGATTAGCCAATTCAAAAGCTTTTGCCTTTCGAATCTCTTCAGGATATTCCGATACGGTTTTGATGATATTTTCTAAATTTCGACCGTAGGTTCGATAAGTGATTTTGCTTTTGGCATAATTATGCGAGGTTTTTCTTGGGGTGTTATTTGCCTCTAAATTGGGTTTGGGAAATGGAGAATCAATATCCAGTTCATTCCCAGAAATCATAAACAGATGGTCCCAAATTTTGTGCCAATATTCTTCCACATCTTTAGTGTGATTACTTGCTATTGGAGCAATGGTCATGGGTGAAAATTGCGCCATTGTACGTACTACAGCTTTAGCTGCATTAGTTCGTTTTTCTCGATCTTCTATCTTAATGAGAGATTTTACAAGTTTTTGTACGTTTCTGCCGTAACTTTTGAAAGGTAAATCTTTTCTTTCTGTATTGTATTCTAACATTTTTTTGAGTTTATTTTTGTTGAGAATTTTGGAGAGTCGGATAGTTGTACCAAGACCACTTGTCGATAACAACGCCTTTGTCAATAAGCATAAGTCCAGGATTTGACCTTACTGCATCACGAACCATAAAAGGTCCTTTGATGGGGTGGATAGGATTTTGATAAATAGGGAAGTTAATTTCATTTTCTTTGATAAAGTTCGCAATAGTTTCTTGTGAAGAGTTTGTAATTCCAACAAAAGTTCCTCCATTAGCGGTAACGTCATCAATAAGTTTTTTCAAGGTTTCATTCTGAATGCCTTTCAGATTGGTTTCGTCTAAATCGTGCATAAAGAGAATATAAACCATTTCACGTTCGTTGTTGATATATTCAGCGGCATGGTCGCTGCTGTTGGTATCTAACATATTGAAACCCGCAATTTTAGGTATAAAAGCATCTTCGATAATACTATCTTTTCTATCTACAAACTCCCAAGTGGTGTAGAAATCAGGTATCTGTTCTGCGATGGTTGCCAATTCAGTTTCTGATAGAGTTTTTGTAGTTCCGTCGGTGTTGTTTTTGAAAATGAATAGTATATCTTGAACTGCCGGACGTTCAATATAGACATCAGTGACGTCAGTTCCTTTGGTCCAATCACTGAAATCTTTCCAAGGAAGATTTTTGTAGCACAAATATTGGATTACGCAAACGATAATTACACCGATAAACGCAAAAATCCATTGTCCAAGTATTGTTAGCCTGATGTCTGGAATCACTTTGCGCTTAGCAAAGATGATGATGGTTGGAATCATTAGAACGACATTTTTTAGGAATGTTTCAAGATTGCTCATCTCAATGGCTTGTCCAAAGCATCCACAATCTCTAACAATTCCAAAGTCGTAGCCATGTTTTATTTCCAGATTTTCTGCAATTGCAAGCCATAAGGTAAGTAAAAAGAAGAAGGTCATGAAAAGAAGGTAGAATAGTGCTGTTAGTTTCACGCGGATTCTAAAGAGTAGCATAAAACCTAAGGTAAATTCAGCAATATTCAGTAAAACCCCAAAGTAGATGGCTGTTGGATGCATAAAACTCATGCCAAATGAGGTAAAATATTCATCGATTTTGATGCCGCTGGCAACAGGGTCAATAGCTTTCATAATTCCAGAGAAGATAAATACGCAGGCTAATGCGATGCGTAATATCTTAACCCAAAGTTCTTCTTTTTGCCTTTTCATATCTCTTTTTTTATTGATTATAATGTTAATTTTATCAAAGCGAAGACAGCATAATTGATGATGTCGTGGTAGTTAGCTTCTAAGCCTTCGGAGATAATGGTTTTTCCATCGTTGTCTTCAATTTGCTTGATTCGCAATAGTTTCATTAGAATGATGTCGGTAATAGAGCTAACGCGCATTCTGCGCCAAGCTTCACCGTAGTCGTGGTTTTTGTCTAACATCAACGCTTTAGCTTTGTTGATATGTTTTCCAAATAGAGCGATAGCTTCTTCGGCGGGCGTTAACTCGTCCATTGTATCGGCAACTCCAATTTCAAGTTGAATAAGTGCCATTACTGCGTAGTTGATGATACCGATAAATTCAGGTGTCGCATCTTCATCAATTTTATGTACACCTTTCTCTTGAATGCTGCGGATGCGTTGTGCCTTGATGTAAATCTGGTCAGTCAGTGAGGCGGTACGCAAAATGCGCCACGCCGTTCCGTAGTCAATAGCTTTCTTGGAGAAAATGTCGGTGCATTTTTGTATGATAATATCAAATTCCTCGTTGGTGTTCATAACTTATTGTTTTACAATTTTTTGAGCTGCAGTTTTTCCAGAAGTTGTAGTCACTTTGATAATGTAAATGCCAGCTGCTAATCGGTTTACGTTGATTGTAGAACGATTGTCGTTAAGGATACCATTGCTTATTAATTTACCATTCAAATCAGAAATTTCGTAAGTTTCTACATCTTCTTCAGAGATGATTTGAATTTGCTCAGTCGTTGGATTTGGCGTAACAGAGAAGTTGAACGTGTTTTCATTGTCGCAAATTCCAACTTCACCTGGAGCCGCATGATTTTCAAATTGGAGAGTGAATGGATATACAATAATAGTGCTGTCGTATGCTAAAGAGAAGTTGCAAGCAATATCGCTAAATGGAGTGGTTCTATCAGGAGTAACTTTTAAACTGAAAGTATGGGTTGTGGTACTATTAGTTGCGATAGAAGCAATGGTAAGAGGTCCTGTAATTGTTGCTTGATTATAATCAGGATTTGAGGATACATTTGTGGTTAGGTTGGCAAAAATGTTAGAAACTTCAGCTATATCATCGTTTTCGATAGTGAATGTTAAGGTTATCTCTTCGTTGAACATGAGCGTGCCAGCATCTTCTGGATTTTCATTATTAACAAGGTGTCCCGTAACTCTTAATTGTGGAATGTCTGGTTCTGTTGCATTGCCAAATGGAGGGAAAGAGATATTGTCAATCCAAGCGCAATCGCTACCGTTAGCAGTGCTTACATCTTTTGAGTATTCAAATTTGTAAATGTGTTCACCAGCTTCAACAGGGAACGATGAAGTACTCCAAGCTGCAGTTCCACTTAAAGATTCTTTTTCTACTCCGTCAATATAGAATTTAAAGAAGTCGTAGCCACTTTCTGAAGAAACTTTTCTCTTATAACTGATATTGCCAGATGCTAAAGCATTCATGGAAATCATTAATGTTGATTTTCCGTAGTTAGCTAAGTTGTTGGCAGATTTTGCTGCATAACTGCCAGCGTATGGAGTGGTAGTTGTGATAATCCAAGGAGAGTTGTTGTTTGCCCATTCAAAAGCTGTAAAGTCGCCAGTCTCAAAATCTTCCATAGAAGAACCTAATGCAATGAAAATAGAACTTTCGCAAACAAAACTACCTTTGAAAAGTGTGTGGGTAAGTTCGAAAGTAGGGTTTTCAGGAAGTTCACTATCTAAAACAACTTGGAAAGTGGTAGTATTGGTTCCAGATGCACTGATAAATCCGACAAATTTCAACGCTTCTTTTACTTTAACATCGCTATTAAATGAAGCCAATGATGAGAAAAGGTCGCCAATTCCAGCGTGTCCGTTATTTTTATGAGTGATTGCAATGTTCAAGGTATCTCCAGCACCGTAAGTGTTGCTTCCGTTAGCATTGCTAATAGTGTAGCCTTCCAATTCTAATTTGGGAGCTGCTAAGGTAAGAGGAATGTCTTTGGTTGCTTCATTATTGTTAGAATGAACAAATATTGTTAATGTAGCAGCCGTTCCATCTGTGATATTGTCGGAAACTTGTGCAATAAATGGCATATTTAAAGGTATGCTTGCACCTTGAGAGATGTTACCAACATAGATTGAATCTTGAAGAATGGTAATATTAGGAGATTGAGAACTGATGGTTGCGTAAACGTCAGTAGCATTATCAACGCCAACATTTTTAAGTGCGCAGTCAATGCCGATACGAGAGTTGTTGGAAATAGTGCTAGGAGTAGTTGTCACTTGTTCTGCAATGACATAGCTTCCAGTAGGAACAATAACGTTTATTTCTCCAAAATATTGAATATGGTTTTGAGCCCATACTGCCACTTCGTAAATTCCTGGGGTTGCTAAAGGGTCGAATGTGAGGGTTGCATTACCATTTCCATCTGCAAAAGCAGCACCAATCAGCTGACCATCAAAAGTGAGAGCAACGTATGCGTGTGGTTCAGTTTGCACAGATAAGTTGTTGGTGCCCACTGTAATTGCGCTTGGGAATGTAGCTGTTAATGTTGAGGGTTCTGAAAGATATGGCATAATAGATGGGTCTCCCATAATGTGATAAATCTCCCAATAGTATAGTTTGTATGAAGAGTTTGAACTTTGTACAGCTAAGTTACCTGCGGTTACAATACCACCATTGGTTACAAGCCATAGGTCGTGAGCTTCGTTGTGTGTGTGGAAAAGACGGTCGTATGCACCTAAATTATTGGCATTATAGGTAGGATTGGCAGATGGATTACTTCTGTAACCTACTGACCAATAATAGTCTTCGTTCCATAATGAGTTGTTAGATGCGCCAATATAAGCTACAGCACCTTTTTTGTCAGCACGCAAGAGAGCTTCTCCAAAACAAGCATTTTCATCAAAAGCATTGGATTGGCAGCAGTTGCCAATCATTAGACCGTACTTGTCGGTATTACTCATATTCGGAACGTGTGAGGTAGTGAAAGATGGATCTCCCCAACCTGAAGGTGAGCAGTGGGCAGTGTAGTTAGCGTAACCTACGCCAGCACCAATCTCAGCACGAATTGTAGCCGCTTGCGATGAACAGTTGTATAAGTGAGTGTGTATAGTGGAAAACCCGTATGCTGTATTTACGTAATTTCCAGCTAAGTAATTAATTTGTCCATTGGCATTGATTGGTCCCCAATAACTATCAGTTCCTGCTACTAAAACGGCATCGTCCAAATAAGTAGGGTCGTCCATTGTGTATTGTTCATACATGAGCGTTTTTTCGATTTGAGGTGCTAATTGGGAAGCGTTTGTGGCAGAAAAACGTCCATAGTAGCAATCAGGAATATTGTCGCCTGTAGTCCAACTTGCATAGTATAAGTCAGTAACGTGGTTGTCGGTAGTCCCATTAAAAGCAGGAATTTGAGCAACATCGCCAACAAGAAGTAGGAATGTGGGTGCGGGTGCGCTTTCGGTAGCATTGTCATATAAGCCTTTTAAGTAGTTTTTTATAGATGTGGTGGTGGTACCAACGTTAGGGTCGTCTGTGTAAACAAGGTCAACCAAGAAACCTTTTCTTCTTTTCCACGCTGCCAATTCGTCAAGTTGGCCTCTGAACATGGAATGCGCAACAATGACCATGCGGATAGGTGAGGTTGAGAATTCGCCGCGGATGCTTTCTTCAGAAGGATTGATAACACCTAATTGTGTTGTGCTAAACATAGAGTTGCTATGTAAACGTTTAAGTCTTTGCGTTTCTGCAATATTGGCATTAACAAAGGTAATCTCAACCTCTGCAGATTCATAAATTTTGAATTGGTGAGTTACAGGATTGTATTGAATAGGAGAAAACGTAAGTTCTGCAAAGTTTACAGAACGTGCAATTCCTTGTTTGGTAACGGTTACCAATTCTTCACCATAGAAAGCGTCAGTAGAATATGTTGTATGGTTTTGTACTAACGTTACAGGACCCTCATGAGACTTTGTGTATGAAGGTTGTGCGGGCATTACGGGGTAAGTAATGCCTAAGTCTTCTGCCGAATAGATTGTATATTCTCCTGGAATGACGTTGATATTTACATTTTCACAGATAGGAATTTCAACCAATTTTACCATTTTGGGAAGTTCTGGTTGTCCAACAATCGTTGAGTTGTGAAAATCGGCCATCTCAAGGTGAGAGAAATATCCTGCATCTGTTTTTACGGTTACAGATTGTAATTCAGATGTAGTAAGTGAAATCTTAATTTTCTGATAATCATTACGAGTTACTTGGTAATTGTTCTGCGCAATGGTAAAAAAACTGCTAAAAACGAAAAGAATTACTAGCAGTAAGATTGAATTAAATTTTTTCATGTGGCTGAAAATTAATTGTTTATATTTTATATTTATTGTCTATAATAAGCGTGCAAATATAGCAAAATTTTTGTGGTGATATTCTATGGATTTGATTTTTTATGTTGCATAAGAATTTTAATGAAAATAATAGAAAGGTTGGAAAAGGAAGTGCTTTCGGAGCCCAATGCGTTAAGGATTGAAGCGGTTATGAGCGCCGGATTTAGAGCTTAGAATTTTGAACTTAGAACTTGAAATTTGGGTGGATTTTGATGCGACAGAAATAGGCGCGAATTTGAGCGGAAAGCCTGACGGCGGCAGGGTAGGGCAGTGGGCGGAAGTCGCCGGAACGCCCAAATAATTATCAAAAAAAACTCATTTGTCATAAAAAGCTACCGTGATTTGAAAAAAAGTATATATTTGCATTCTTTTTCAAAACGAAAATTATGGCAAAAAAAAAGTTGGTAGTATTGTCGGGCGCAGGCATCAGTGCGGAGAGCGGAATTAGTACGTTTCGAGATAGTGACGGTTTGTGGGAAAAGTATGATGTTGAGGAGGTTGCAAGTATTGATGGTTGGTATCGAAATCCTGAATTGGTAACAGAATTTTATAATATGCGCCGTAAGGAAGTGGGAGAAAAACACCCCAATCGTGCGCATCAGATTTTAGCGGAGTTAGAACAGGATTTTGAGGTGATTGTGATTACACAAAATATTGATAACCTGCACGAAAGAGCTGGTTCAACGCATATAATTCATCTTCATGGTGAAATTACCAAAATGTGTAGCGAGAATAGAAAAGGTTGTGTGGAAGATATTGGCTATCGAGCGACTAAATATGGCGAGCGTGCGGCAGATGGAGCTCTTTTGCGCCCATTTATCGTTTGGTTTGGTGAAGCAGTTCCCATGATGGACGAGGCAGAAAAATGGGTGTCACAAGCGGATATTCTTTTGGTGGTTGGTACTTCGCTCAATGTTTATCCTGCAGCGGGATTGCTCTATTCTGCACCTTCAAATTGTCCTATTTATGTAATTGATCCCAAGGAAGTTCCTGCAAGAAGAAGAGTGAATTTTATTCAAGCGAAAGCCACAGTTGGAATGGAGATTTTAAAAAAAGAGCTATTGGAAAATTATCTAAAGAAATAAATTCATCAGAAATAATAAAAAAAAGTAGAACTATGAAATTGTTATTAATCAGTAATTCAACAAATTACAAAGAACCCTATTTGGGTTGGTGTATGGATCTTATTGTAGATTTTCTTAAAAATGAGAATAAGAATATTCTTTTCATTCCTTATGCAGGTGTGAATATTGGTGGTAAAGCATATCCAGAAAGTTACGATGCGTATGCAGACAAAGTTAGAAAAGTATTTGCTACTAAGGGATTTGATAATGTGGTTTCTATTCACGAAGAGAAAGACCCAATTGCTGCTGTAAATAATGCAGGTGTGATTATGGTGGGCGGTGGAAATACTTTCCATTTAGTGGCTGAAATTCATAGAAATAAATTGATTGAGCCGATTCGTCGTAAGGTGTTGGAAGGCACGCCTTATATGGGTTGGAGTGCAGGTTCTAATGTAGCTTGTCCAACTTTGCGCACCACTAACGATATGCCGATTGTGATGCCCGAAAGTTTTAATTGCTTGGATTTTGTTCCATTCCAAATCAATCCTCACTTTATTGATCCTTATTCTGAAGAGATTAACGACGCAATTCGTCATGGAGGTGAAACACGTGAAGTTCGTATTAATGAGTTTTTAGCTGTAAATCAAGAAATTCGCGTAGCAGGCCTTCGTGAAGGAACTGCTCTTTGGGTAGAAAAAGATCAGATTGAACTGATTGGAGAAAGACCAATGTATGTGATGAAATATGGTGAAGAGCCTTACGATATTCAACCAGGTGCAAAATTTGGTTTTGATTTGAAATTGTTGTAAGATTTTGTTTATTTTGTTCTATTTTTTCGGATATATTCGGGCAGTTTTGTTCTGTTCAATTTGTAATATATTGATAATTAGAACAAAATAATTTTTCGAATAGGTTGATAAAGAAAAATAAATTGTGTATTTTTGCAAACCTATTCGAACGGGATGTAGCGCAGCCCGGTAGCGCGCTTCGTTCGGGACGAAGAGGCCGCAAGTTCGAATCTTGTCATCCCGACACTATGGCTCCGTAGCTCAATGGATAGAGCAACTGCCTTCTAAGCAGTAGGTTATTGGTTCGATCCCAATCGGAGTCACAAGCTAAGCAGGATTACTTTCAAAGTTTTCCTGCTTTTTTTATCTTTTTTTCTTCACTTTTTTCTTTGCAAATTACAATATTTTGTTGTAGTTTTGCCACCAAATTTTTTCTATGGAATTTTTTGACATTTTTATTCGCTCCATCTTCATCGACAATATGATATTCGCATACTTTTTAGGTATGTGTTCCTATTTGGCAGTATCGAATAATGTTAAAACATCTTTTGGCTTAGGTATTGCGGTTTGCTTTGTTTTGGTTGTTACAATACCGATCAACTATTTGATTGATAAGTATCTGCTTTCTGAAGGTGCTTTGGTTTGGCTAAGTACTAAATTTGTAAATGTTGACCTTTCATTCCTAACACTCATTATCTTTATCGCTGTAATTGCAGGAATTGTGCAACTTTTAGAGATGATTATTGAGCATTACTCTACTTCCTTGTATCAGTCTTTAGGAATTTTTCTGCCGCTTATTGCTGTTAATTGTGCAGTTTTAGGTGGTTCACTATTTATGCAAGAGAAAGCTTTTTCTACAGTTATTCATAGTGCAACTTACGCCTTGGGCTCTGGTATTGGTTGGTTGTTGGCCATTGTTTCGTTTGCTGCTATTCGTGAGCGTTTGAAATTCTCCAATATTCCGAAACCATTGCAAGGAAACGGAATTGCCTATATCATAACGGGGCTAATGGCATTGGGATTTATGGCATTTTTAGGAATTTAAAATCAATAAGTAATACAAATTAATTATAGAAAAATATGGATAAATTGATTATCACCGCTGCTATTTGCGGTGCAGAAGTTACAAAAGAGCAAAATCCAGCTGTTCCTTATACAGTGGAGGAGATTGTAAGAGAGGCAAAATCAGCCGTTGATGCTGGCGCTGCTATTGTTCACCTTCACGTGCGTGAAGATGATGGTACTCCAACTCAAGACCGCGAACGTTTTAGAGTATGTATCGACGCAATAAAAAAAGAGTGTCCAGATGTGATTTTGATTCCTTCAACAGGAGGTGCTGTGGGTATGACAGCAGAAGAACGTCTCCAACCTACAGAATTGTTCCCAGAAATGGCAACTTTGGATTGTGGAACTTGCAATTTTGGTGATGAAGTTTTTGAAAATACTATGCCGATGATGCGTGCTTTTGGTCAACGTATGATCGAAAATAAAATCAAACCTGAATATGAATGTTTTGAGATGGGACATATTGACACCATTTTAAGCATGGCAAAGAAAGGCTTTGTGCCCGCTGCTCCAATGCAGTTTAACTTTGTTTTGGGTGTTCCAGGTTGTACTCCAGCAACCATTCCAAACTTGTGTTGGATGGTGAATGCTATTCCTGCGGGTTCTACGTGGACTGCAACAGGAATTGGTCGTCACGCCTTCTCATTAGCGGCACCTGCTATTGTAATGGGTGGAAATGTGCGCGTAGGTTTTGAAGATAACCTCTATTTGGAAAGAGGCGTTCTCGCAAAATCTAACGGTGAATTGGTGGACAAAGTCGTCCGCTTAGCAAAAGAATTAGGCCGTCCAGTAGCAAACTCTGCTGAAGCACGCGAAATTCTCAACTTGAAATAATAATTCAAATTGAAGATAAGTAAAAGGTTCTCGATTTTCGGGAACCTTTTTGTTTTGTTATAATTTTAACTTTAGTATAGTGTTAAAAACGTTGCGTAAGATTTAGTGTTAGGATTTTGCGTTATAATTGAAATTCTTGTTATCCAATGAACTTGTATGATTTTTATTGGTGTCCGATAAAAATTTCAAAGGGCATAAAAGTGTGTTTCAATCGCAGTATTTATGCGGTTGATATCTTTATTTTCAAATTCTGACAGTATGCACCTTTATGCCGCCTTTTTTTCTACCGCTCTTAGGGTGTGCCTGCCCACGCCTTTGAATATGAGGTTGGAAAACAATGTTGTGGTTGTCGAATCAATGATCTGGAGTTTGTTCATCCATTTGGGATGCTTGCGGCGTCGGCTGTCCGATATAAGTTCATGCCTGTAA
>CALGTS010000019.1 GCA_937901925.1 uncultured Bacteroidales bacterium
CCTTGATAAAAAATCTGGGCAACCGACTATAGTAGTTTGATTTATGTTATCTTGATTTTATTGTTTCCAAAACATCCAGTAGATTTTCTCGTTCTAAGTCTATTTTGTAAACAGAATCAGCACAGCCATTTTCTTTTAAGACAGATAATTCAGCATTCATTATGTAATCGTCAAGCCAAATGAATTCAGAACTGAAATCTATTGCATCTGTTTCTAATGCGCCCCACATCGTAGGTTTAATGAATTTCAACTTTTCTATAACTATATCAGTAAAATACTCTGATAAATATTCTATAGTAGGAGTAGTATCTCCCTTGCAATGCGTTGTCAGCCAATAGCAGTCAAAATGTTCGACTATGTACGATATAAACTCTTCTGCATAGTCTGCGGGGTGTGGGTCACGAAGTTTTAATAAAACACCATCTATGTCAATATATAGTTTCATGCAATCGTTATTCTTTTTGGTAAAAGACCAAAGTCATGCTTTCATTAACAACCTTAGCTTCGCCAGTTAATTTATATCCCATTTTCTCATATAGGTGGCAATTGCCTTCTTCTTGAAGGATTGTATCAAGTTTCCATCTAGAACTTCCGTGAATCTCTTCTGCCAACTGCATCGCTTGTTGAGCATATCCCCGTCCTCGAAATTCTTTCATAATGAAAATGGGAGAGAGAAATTTATACTTTCCTTCTTCTTTGTGATCAATGACACGCAGTGCCCCAACAATTGTATCATCAATCTTGATGTAATAAAAGTAAGTATATGATTGCTCTAACCTCAATATAGTTTTTTCAAGCGTCTCGGTTGCAGGGCTTGTTTCTGAGTCTTGATACTTTGCATACAAGTCTTGGAAGGCAGCAATCTGCATCTTCCAAAGTTTTTTTGCGTCTTGAATACCAATTCTTATGAGTTCCATTTTTTATCGTATCAAGAATGCTATATTAAAACCTAATATTTGACCTATGAAGCACAAGGCATTTTTCATTCTGAGATAGGATTTGGACCCGATTCCCAACTCTTTCAAACGTAGTCTCCATTTTATAAAGACCACTAAAATGATTCCAATATACACAAGTGAATGTCGCAATGTCACCATCAATTTTAACTTGAGGGATCAATTCATCAAGGTCTAATGAACGAACTTGATCTTTAACCGTATTACGTTCTTCTGCGAAACCTGAATTGCCATTATAGTTTTCAGGGAATAATTTCTCTATTTTTTCTATTCCATATATAAAATCCTTAGCACCGTAATTGGCATGCCAATACTTTGGTAATAAATCACGCAGATTATATAGCACCCATGCATCCAATATACCCACTTCGGAGAAAGTCAATTCAAAATATGGTAAGATAGAAGGCACCTGGTCAATAATCCTTTCGTACCCCCATATACCCGTAATCAAATACTCATCTTTATATGCTCCTGTTGCATAATTATCATTAGGGATTCTATGTCCTCTAATACAACTTTTGTCGTTAACGTTTTCAGGAGGACACCATTCAGTAGTAGCATCAAACCTATGAATATAAGGTATATGTTCATATCCAAACCCTTCAACTCCATATTTGAAAGATGATAATACGTATTCTTTTGGCAAATGCACAGTCGTTAACAATGAAAGAATGGAGTTAATATGATTCATTTTATTTACGCCAAAAGAACCTATTAAATCAATGATAGTCCGAAGTCTATTCCCTAGGGAGGTTTCTGTTTCCATACTAATTCTAATCTGGGTTATATGTTCTTTCATCTCTCTATCGATTTCACCAGGGAAATAACTCTGCCATGGTATAGTTGTGTTACCAATTCTAATGATATCATTGATACTAAGTTTGACACTTTCATTAATTCTCATACCATTGACATAAGTGCCATTAGTAGAACCTAAATCAACAATGTAATATGATCCTTGCTCATCTTTGATAAGTTTACAATGATTACGACCAACGTACACGTCATTTACGACAATATCATTGTCATCTTTTCGACCTATGGTGATAACTATCATATTTCTATTTTTTAAGCTTATTATTATTCAATACGATTAGATTTCAACAGATTCTTCTGTATGTATTGTGTATGTTGATTTGACTCAGCAACTACATACTTGATTAATCTTTTTGATTATTATCAACAAGACGAATAGAAAAGTAATATTTTAAATCAAATTCATTCAACATCAAAATATCTGCCCCAGCAATTCCAAAACACAATGCATAATAAGGTCCAATAAAATAATGCATCCCAAATTCTCCGTAATATATGACTGTTCCATTTTCATCAAGACATCCCGTCAATGGCAACAATATTTTATTGCCATTAGGTCCTACTACCACATACCCACCATCTTGATATTCCCATTTGCAATAATCAATTAATTCTTGATAATGTTCTTTCTTCGGTAAATTCATTCCGAATTCTTGCACTGCACCATCTGGTGTATAATAATATTTCTCATTTGACGATTTCCACAAGGTGCCACTTGGCAATCCTAAATCCACATACTCTTGTTCGTTAATGCTTTCTTGTGCCGATATTTGTAGGCACATAAGACCTAAAGCTAAAATTATTATAAGTTTTTTCATATTGATATTGTTTTAGTTATACCTTTCTTTCTTATTTTTCGCCGTCGGGCTTCTTAAATAGCCCGACGGAAATAAATCAAATAAATTGAATACGCTACGCTTTATTCTGAAACCAAACGCACTGACAAATAGTCGCGGTGGAATGTAGGTCCTACATAATGTCTGTCACTATTGAAACTAAGATGGTAAGCACAATGAATACCGTTACTTGTATCGTAGTAGCATGTAGAACTCCAATAGAAACCACTACCAACGTATATGCGTTCACCAGAGCACTCATCTACCTGCCCTGCAGCAGGCAGGAAAATGCTGTTGCCGTTCGGTCCTGTTATTTTATATCCATCAACGTCATTTTGTTTCGTCCATTCCCAAAGACATTTATCAACCAATTCTTGAAGATCCGCTTTCACAGGTATTCTCCAAGTACCTCCCCAGTCCCAGGCTTCGAGGTAAACATTATCGTAAATATACTTTCTTTCTTCTGCCGTATATTCATATTCTCTGATTATAGGTCCAGAATTAGTGCAATCTCCATATTCTTCTGGGGATGATGCTCCAATATTACAAGTAGCCCATTTTAATCCTGATGGCAGACCGAGGTCAACGTACTCGTGTCCATTGTCACCATAGGTTCTGGCATATGCTTCTTGTCTTTTTCTTTCCGCTTTCAATCTGGCTTCCCGCTCTAATCTCAACTCTGCTTCTGCTTTCAATCTGGCTTCATGCTCTGCATTTGCCTTCGACTCTGCTTCCTCAGCCTTTAGTTTATACATTGACAATTCTCTTTCTAACCTTGTTCGTTCTTGTTCGCCTTTGTTATACTGGGTTAATCCTATACCGCCCAATATAAGCAAACACGCTACAATCGCTATAGTTATAAACAATGGTTTTCTGTTCTTTTTAATCTGTGTTCCGCAATACTCACAGAATTTGCTGTTGGCATCTATCTCTTTGCCACATTTAGGACATTTCATATTATATTGTTTTTAGTTTGTTATACTTTTTCTATCCCAGCCGTCGGGCTTCTTAAATAGCCCGACGGAAATAAATCAAATAAATCGGATGCGCTTCGCTTTATTCTGAGACTGGGCGAACCGATAGACCGTAGTAGCGATAGTAGCTGAGCACGTAAGGCTTGCTACTATCAAAGTACAGGTAGTAAGCGTCGTAGCTATAGCTCCCGTAAGGCGCAGAACTCCAATAGTTACCGTACTCTCCAGCGCCGAGGAGCGATGACCAGTAACGGTCACCCGCAGCAGGAAGAAAGATTGAATTGCCGTTTGGTCCTGTAACCTTGTAGCCGTTAACGCCGTTCTGTGTTGTCCACTTCCAGGTGCATTTATTATTTAACTCCTCTAATTCCGCTTTAGTAGGCAGTCTCCAACTACCACCCCAGTTAGCAGTGGCAACATCGTATTGTGCGTTGCCAGATATATCACTCATTTGTTCTCCGTATGTGATAGAGTTTTCCCAAGTGTATTTCGCTTTAGGGCTTGTCTCTCCCCATGCGTAGTAGTTGCCGTAGTCTTCCGGTTTGCTTGCGCCTACGTTGCAGGTTGCCCATTTTACGCTTAAGCCTAAGTCAACATATTCATGGCCGTTGACAGTCCCTTGCGCTGAAACCTTCAGACAGAAGAAACCTAAAATTGAAATAATGATAAGTTTTTTCATAATGATTAATTTTAATTTACCAAATTCCTAACTATCCACCATATTACCATCAATGTCAAGTAGACATATACCGTAATCTTATTGTAACAGAATGTTTTCAAGCGTCTCGGTTGCAGGGCTTGTTTCATGGTCTTGATACTTTGCATACAAGTCTTGGAAGGCAGCAATTTGCATCTTCCATAGATTCTCTGCATCTTGTATATTTGCTCTAACCAATGTTATTTTCATTTCTCCCTGCTACGTTCTTATACATTCCAATAAGTAGAGTACTCTATGTTGTTCTCCTTTAGCCATACGAGCATATTATTATATGAAGAATATCCATCTTGCGAGAACCTGTCGTACAGATAACGAACGATTGCTTTTTCGCTTTTGGCATTGTTGCACAACTTCATCAATTTGGGCATTTCACCTGCTGGTATGGAGTGAATAGTTTCAATAAAGCCATCCTCTCGGAATTTATAGTCAATCTCCGAGCCCCAATTGTTTTTATATAGCGTTAAGCACATTCTACGGCATGCAATCCAGAAGTGACTTCCTACTCTTTGTCTGTCAATATCCGGAGATTCTAAGTCATTAAAGAAATCAACCGAAGCAGTACCTTCTGCATATTTAATAGGCGTTCTTTTATTTGCAAGATATTTTGCTATACTAATAATACCATAAACTACCATAGCTATAAGAACTATTACTTGTACTATAATCTTTATTTCTAACGTAATTAAAGCTATTTGTATTTAGTAAAAATTCTTCTTATCTATAATTATCAATTATTTCTCTCAATACATGAAGACAGGTCAAGATAATCACATTTACCTTTCATAATCAATTCTATATATTTTGTCAACATTCTCCCTTTAATGCAACCTTGATTTAATCTGATTGTATTGAAATAAAATGGATTAGGATTTTTCCCGTCTATATGAAAATAGACAAACTTGTCTTGATAATAATCAATGGTAATTTTACGAATTCGTTCTTCTTGCATTGGAATACTTGCATCAGAAGTGAGTATATAATGCCCATTTTGTTTCCCAACATACAGTTCTTTATGTTGTAAACTAACATCTTTATCCAATCTGCCGACAACATTATCTTTCCCGCACCAAGGACACTCCTTTCGAATATTTTCATAGCAATGACCATTAGGACATACCTTCCAACGAGGATCCTTCATCTCTTCATTAATTCGCTCTTGCTCTTTTCTCTCTGCTTCCTGTTTGGCTCTAACCTTTAACATTTCGTGGTAGTTATCAATGCGTACAGTATATCTATTGCCCCTTTTGCACTCTATTTCCATATAACTGTTTCTATCCGATTTAGGAATTAGAGCCATACATTCTTTAAAATTGCCAAGATTGCGGTAAAGTTCAGCCAATAACATTCGTTGTTCCCGATTGTCTTTGTTTAATAAATTCAATAATGCAAGACAATTGCTCTTGTACTCTTTAGAATCAAGAAAGTAATTAACTCTTAAATCTTCTGAGGGCGAATATACAAAAGTTCTTCCTCTGACTATATCATTATAACCTCGCCAGATCATTAATCGAATATATAATTCTGTTTCCGGGAAAACATCTATTGCTCTATATAAATCATCCATTGAGAGATGTTTGCATTCGTAATAGCGAGGTGAAGGTTTAGCCTCTCTCCTTGTCCCCGAAATTAAACTTTTCCATTTTTCCCATAGCGAGATTTTTGCAATCTCCTCCTGTGGGTAACTTAAAGTTTCTTCTGAAAAAGGTTCTAATCGGCTTAACATAAGGATAGTTCCGCACCCTCCACATTTGGTAATATTGGGGTACTCCGGCAACATTGGAGCAAACATTTTCCCGTCAGAATACACCTTTGCTCCGAATGTATTACCGCTGAGTAAAGTATGTGTGTATAAATAAGCCCCACAGTTGGGACACTTGTAATATTTATCTGGACCTAGTTGCATAATATCAAGGGGACTTCTATTTTTAATCTTTTTTTAGCCATACTTCCAGACCCTGCAAGTCCCTTCAACAGAATCTGAAAATACAACGGGGCAAATTTACATATTATTTTCTGATTTACAAGGGTTTGAGGTAATTTTTTATTAAAAAACGGGGGGTAATATATTGATTGTCAATATATTACAAATATTAATTCATGCCTAATCTCTTGATTTGTTCATATCTCAACATGTTGTAGACCAGACACGTGAAGATTATCTGGGCGGCATTTCGGAGAAAACCGACCGCCCGGCTGTGCATCCCGTGCATACTCTCCTCCATGTACCCGAACACATGTTCCACCCGTGCCCGCATCTTGGAGTTCTTCCGGTTGATGGTTTCCTGCCACTTGCTGATTCTCTTTCCTCTCACATTGCGTTTAATGACCCTGTCCTTCAGGTTGTATTTCCGCATCACCCGCATCACCCCCTTGCCGATATATGCGCTGTCGGCATGAAGAGTCTGTCCTCTATCACTCTCATCCACAAGTTGTTTTGTAGGCTTTGAGTCGTGCACCGAAGCATCCGTGGCCACGCACTTCTTGATCAACTTGCTCTTGGCGTCTATCTTGGCATGTGCCTTGTAGCCATAGAACTTCACACCGCCCTTCTTCGTCCATCGCGCGTCCGTGTCCTTGTGGCGCTTCTTGTTGGCCTTGTGTTTTTTGTCATCCTCCGTGTCCCCCTCTTCCGCATTCCAGAGCTCGTCTCCTTTTCCCTCTTTGATGAGCTTGTTCTCCTCACGGCTGTTGCGCTGGCGCGGCACCTCCACAGAACTGCCGTCGATGATAATCCCCTCATTCATAATCAGATTGTTGTCCCTGAGGTGCTGGTTGAACTTGTCGAACAGTGCATCAAAAAGCCCTTTCTCCGTCAGCTCTTTTCTGAACACCCATATAGTCCGTGCATCGGGCACCCTGTCGCCGCTGGCCAGACCGAGGAAGTCGCGGAACGACAGTCGGTCACGGATCTGGTACTCTGTCTGTTCGTCGCTGAGGTGGTACATCCTTTGGAGCACAAGAACTTTGAACATCAGAACATAGTCGTAAGGTTTGGCACCCATCGTGGTGAATCTCTCCTTGTAAAGCCTCTCTTCCAATTCATCTCTAAATATTTAAAATTCAATCACTTTTGAAAGTCTCTCCAGAGGATTTCAAAAGGAGTTGAGCTTGTCCAGGGTTTCTTCGTTGTCAAAAAGGCTGACGTTACCCAGTTTTTTGTATGCCAGTTTCTGTTTGTTCATTGTTCGTTCAAATTTTCTGCAAATATACAAATAAATATTTGATTAACAATGAGATATAAAAAATCAAAAAAATATCTGTCAGCTGACGTTGCCTAAAATGGGATTTTCAACTGCAGTTTTGATGCGGATTTCGTTTGTAACTATCTGTTATTAAAGGAGAATTAATTAGAAGGCACTACATTAATTTTCCAGAACATAAGGATAATCATTTGAACTTCTGTAAATATTTGTTTTTCAGTTAGATGTAACTAGAAATGGTCTTAAACTTTTCACCTTACTTTTTTCACCCGACAAAAATAAAAAGCAGTATTTTTGCACTCAATAAAAATTGATAGTAATCATGGTTAATTTCAGTATTTGGGAAGTTCTTTTCCTTATTTGTTTTGCCATTAGTTGGCCTGTTTCCATTGCCAAATCCCTCAGAACCAAAGTGGTAATTGGGAAAAGCCCGCTTTTTATGTCACTGATCATTTTAGGATATATTTTCGGGATAATTCATAAATTCCTGTACAGCAAGGATATAGTTGTATTTTTATATATGTTTAATGCACTTTTGGTCAGTACCGACCTTTTCCTGTATTACCTCTACATCGGGAAAAACCGCAAGGAGATGGAGAGCAAAAAATAGGATATGGAGTATTACGTTGTAGATGCTTTCACGGAACAACCTGGCGGCGGAAATGCTGCCGGCGTGGTTCTTTTGGGAGAGGGACGATTTCCTGACGCGCAGATTATGCAGGAAATCGCTGCCGAATTGCGTTTTTCCGAGACCGCATTTGTGCAACAAAACGCTCCTTGCGAGTTTTCCACGCGATATTTCACTCCTGTTGGCGAGGTTGACCTTTGCGGTCATGCTACCATAGCAGCTTTCGGTCTGATGTTGCAATTAGGAATATTGTCCCAAGGGGAAAAGTGCCTGAATCACACGCTCGCTGGCGATCTGCAAATCGTTGCCGGCAACCCTGTGATGATGCAGATGGCAATACCCCGACGAATTGCTACGCTAAGCGAGAAGCTCTTGTTGGAGCGGATTGGCGAGATTTTCGGCATTATTCCAGAGCAAATTCCGTATTCACCAGAAATTATCTCAGCCGGACTACCCGATATCATTTTACCGCTTTGCAATCTGGAGACTTTACAATCGCTGCAACCCAATATGGCCGCATTGAGCCAACTCAGCGAAGAGTTGCACGTTGTTGGTGTTCACGCTTTCGCTATGGATGAGGGCGATTATACTGCACACGTCCGCAATTTTGCTCCGCGTTACGGCATTGATGAGGAGTCGGCGACAGGAACCTCCAATGCGGCGCTGACCTATTACCTTTGGCAACACCACCTCATAACTATACCATTTGAGTGTCATTTTATTCAAGGAGAAGCGATGGGGAAACCCTCCATCATTACCACAGTTTTAACTGAGAAGGATAGATATTGCGAAGTTGTTGTTGGCGGCAGGTGCTACATTCGAGAGAAGAAGAGATGGCATTATACAAAACACTAATTTTGCGGGGGCTGCGTGAGGGATTGCAGCGGTTATGAGCGCCGATTTTAGAACTTAGAATTAAGAGAACTTGGAAGTTAGAAATTGGATTTAAATCCAACTGGATGCGAGAGAAGGAGGCGCGAAATTTGAGCGGAAAGCCCGACGGCGAGCGGGCAGCATCGTGCGGTGGAAAGAGCCGGCACGCCCAAAAAAAATCACCTCATCCATAACTGAAAGGAGAAGGTGATTTTCGGAGTGTTATCTTCAATATTTCTATTCAGGAAGATGAGTTGAGACCTCAACGATATCGCTATAACCGATACCGGCGTTAGTTTTTACATAAGTACGCACATAATAAATTGTATCGGCAAGCGGGAGGTTGATGAGTGTTGAAAACTCCAACTCTTCTGTTAATTTATTAATAACATCGATATCGGAATAGCCATCAATAAGAGAAGGTTCGGGATAAAAGCCGTAACAGATACCTTGTTCTGTAAAGAATGGGCAACCTCCATCGTCGGTAATTTGCGAAGTACACAATGCTTCTTTCGTTTCTGCATCATAATCAATAGTAAGTGCTATTTGTGCGGGGTAGAAATCTCGGCAACCCACGATTGCACAAGCGATTAAAAGGAATAGAATTGTTAACTTTTTCATTGTTTTAGATTTGCGGCAAAGATACGATTTTTTATTTAACATTCACGGCAAACCATAAAAAAAAGAGACATCCGAAGATATCTCTTTTTTATTATAGATATAGGTATTAGCGATTAGCAGCATCCGCATTGGCAAGAAGCGGCTTTGATAGCAGCTTGAGCCGCAGCAACGCGAGCTACAGGCACGCGGAATGGAGAGCAAGAAACGTAAGTCATACCCGTTTTGTAGAAGAATTCTACAGAAGCTGGGTCACCACCATGCTCACCGCAAACACCTACTTTTAAGTCAGCGCGTTTTGAGCGACCACGTTTAACGCCCAAATCCACCAATTGACCAACACCTTCTTGATCCAAAGTATTGAATGGGTCAGCAGGAATGATACCTTCTTTCGTGTAAACGCCCACGATTTTGTTCACGTCATCACGAGAGAAGCCGAAGGTCATTTGGGTAAGGTCATTAGTACCGAAAGAGAAGAACTCAGCAACCTCAGCGATTTGGTCTGCCACGAGGGTTGCGCGAGGGATTTCAATCATTGTACCATATTTATAGTTGATTTTCACGCCGAATTTAGCTTCCACTTGAGCTTGAACTTTATCAGCGATAGCTTTTTGGTGTTTCAACTCTTTCACATTGATAGTAAGAGGAACCATAATTTCGAGGTGAGGATCGTTACCTTCAGTCATCAATTCAGCAGTAGCTTCGAACAACGCACGGAATTGAGTTTCAGTAATTTCAGGATAAACGATTCCTAAACGGACGCCGCGCAATCCCATCATTGGATTAATTTCGTGCAATGCTTCGATACGAGCTTTAAGGTCAGACAATTTCATACCGCGTTCAGCAGCTAATTCTTTTTGTTTTTCCTCTTCAGAAGGTACAAATTCGTGAAGTGGTGGGTCCATCAAACGGAAAGTAAGAGGTTTGCCATCCATAACTTTCAAAGTACCTTTTGCAGCGATGCGGATATAAGGTTCTAGCTCATTAAGAGCGGCAACACGTTCTTCGGTAGAGTCTGCTAGAATCATATTACGCAATTTTACGAGAGGTTCTTTACCATCTTCGCCATAGAACATATGTTCGATACGGAAGAGGCCGATGCCTTCAGCGCCGAAGCGGATAGCATTAGCTGCATCTTTTGGCGTATCAGCGTTAGTACGAACGCCCATTTTGCGATATTTATCAACGATTGCCATGAACTCTTGGAAAAGAGGATCTTTTTCGATTTCAGGGATAATCAAAGGCATTTCAGCAGCATAAACAGCGCCCAAAGTACCATTCAAAGAGATCATATCACCTTCTTTAAATTTCTTACCACCGATTTCCACTTCACCTTTTTCGAGGTCGATATGAACAGCGGAACAACCTACGATACAAGATTTTCCCCAACCACGAGCTACAAGAGCAGCGTGAGAAGTCATACCACCGCGAGCGGTCAAGATTCCGTTAGCAGCGCGCATACCTTCAACGTCTTCTGGGTTAGTTTCTTCACGAACAAGGATATTAGCCACTTTAGCAGCTTTATATTCCATTGCTTTTTCGCTAGTAAGGGCGATTCTACCTACAGAGCCACCAGGGCCTGCTGGAAGACCTTTTGCTATAGCAACGTGTTGTTTTTCAATGGTAGGATCCAAGATAGGAAGGATAAGTTCGATAATTTTGTCAGCAGGAACTCGCAAAACGACTTCTTTATCATCAATCCAATTGATATGCATCATATCGAGAGCCATTTTCACAGCTGCGCGACCTGTACGTTTACCTACGCGGCATTGCAACATATAAAGTTTACCTTCTTGGATAGTGAACTCAACGTCCAACATATCTTTATAGTGATTTTCCAAGATATTGCGAATTTCAAACAATTCCTTATAAGTTTCAGGCATTGTTTCTTCCATAGAATGAAGATGTTTATTTTGTTCATTTTTAGTATCATCATTCAATGGGTTAGGAGTACGGATACCAGCAACAACGTCTTCACCTTGTGCATTTACGAGCCATTCTCCATAGAATTTATCATCACCTGTAGCGGGGTCACGGGTAAAAGCAACACCTGTTGCTGAGTTTTCGCCCATATTACCGAATACCATTGCTTGAACGTTAACAGCAGTACCCCAATCATCTGGAATACCTTCGATACGACGATAAGAAACCGCTTTTTTACCATTCCAGCTTTTGAAAACAGCTTTGATACCGCCTTCTAATTGTGCTCTTGCATCATCTGGAAATTCAGTTCCCAAAACCTCTTTAATTCTCACTTTGAAAGCATTTGCTAACTCCAAAAGTTCTTCAGCAGTGATTTGTGTATCGTTAGCATAACCTTTTGCTTCTTTGAAAGCGTCCAACATATCGTCTAATTGTTTGCGGATACCTTGTCCATCAGCAGGTTCAATACCTTCAGCTTTTTCCATTACCACGTCAGCATACATCATAATCAAACGACGATATGAATCATATACAAAACGAGGATTATTGGTTTTCTTAATCAAACCAGGGATAGTTTTTGAGCTAAGACCGATATTCAAAACTGTATCCATCATACCTGGCATTGAGCTACGAGCACCAGAACGACAAGACAACAAAAGTGGATTTTCAGCATCATCATATTTCAATCCCATAATCTCTTCTACACTCTTCATTCCGTTCCACACCTCATCCATAAGAGTTGCAGGTAGTTGACAATTGTTATCATAATAAGCCGTACAACACTCGGTAGTGATTGTCAAACCTGCTGGTACAGGCAAACCCAATAAACACATTTCTGCAAGGTTTGCACCTTTACCACCTAATAAGTTTTTCATGTCGGCTTTACCTTCTGCTGTTTTTCCTCCGAAGGCATAAACATACTTTACATTACTCATTTTCAATACTTTATTTGGTTTATAAATAGAATAACTTCTTTTTCTTTTAAAAGCGTGCAAAGATATGAAAATTTATAGTAGAGAAAACAATAAAAAATACAACTTGAAAAATTTTTCTTGTAGAGATTGAAAAATTTTTATGTACATTTGCCGCCTAAAAATTACAGCAATGGAAAAATATATTATTTCAGGCATTCAACAGATTGGCGTAGGGACCACAAACATTATAGAATCGTGGAAATGGTACGCCGAACATCTTAATATTGACATTCGCATTTTGGAAGACGACACGGTAGCAGAACGGATGTTACCATACACAGGTAATGCAGCGCAGAAACGCCATGCTGCCATAGCCGTAAATCTACAAGGAGGTGGTGGTTTTGAGATTTGGCAATATTCTGACCGCAAACCGCAGAAGGTTAATTTTGACATTCAGGTAGGTGATTTGGGAATTTTTGCTGGCAAGATTAAGAGTTGCGATGTACAACGTTTGCACGCAGAACTCTCTCAAACAGGGATTCAGATAGGGAAAATCCATCAAACCCCCGACGGAACCCCATCATTTTTCTTTGAAGATCCGTTTGGAAACTATTTTCAAGTGGTGCAAGATACATTTGTTTATATTGACCGAGGAACAGCAACTGGCGGCTGCGTTGGTGCGATGATTGGCGTAACCAACATTGAACATGCACTTCCAGTATATCAAGACATTTTGGGTTACGACACCATTGTTTACGACAAAGAGGGCACTTTCGATGACCTTGCTTTTATGCGTGGCGGTGAGCAACGTTTCCGCAGAGTACTGCTCAAGCACTCAGAGAAACGCGTTGGCGCATTTGCGGAACTCTTTGGCAATAGTACCATCGAATTGGTATGTGCATTGGAACGCCAGCCTCGCAAAATCTACGAAGGTCGTTATTGGGGGGATCCTGGCTTTATCCAAATATGCTACGATGTTAGCAATATGAAAGCACTTAAGAAGTTCTGTGCCGAAAAGGGATTTCCTTTCACTGTGGATAGCTGTCCTGATGGCGAGATTTTCCCAATGGGCGACGCTTCCGGTCACTTTACCTACATTGAAGACCCGGACGGAACTCTCATCGAATTTGTGGAAACCCGAAAGATTCCTGTACTAAAAAAATTGGGAATCTATATCGACCTCTCTAAGAAAGATCGTAGCAAATCGCTCCCAAAATTCTTATTAAAAATGCTCAAATTCAATAAAGTAAAATTCGACAAATAGTATGGCTGGCAAACTGATAATTATAGCGGCTCCATCTGGTTCTGGAAAAACATCTATCGTTAAAAACCTTTTAGACAGAAAATTAAATCTATCTTTTTCTGTTTCAGCAACCACACGCAACAAACGTCCAAACGAGACACACGGTGTGGATTACTTTTTCATTTCAGAGGAGGATTTTAAGAAGAAGATTGCTGATAATCAATTTTTGGAATGGGAAGAGGTTTACAACGGCACCTATTACGGAACTTTAAAATCGGAGGTTGATCGTTCGCTTGCGGAAGGGAAAAACTTAATTTTCGATGTAGATGTTTTGGGTGGCATTAACATTAAGAAGATTTACGGCGACCAGGCGCTATCTATTTTTATAAAAGCCCCCTCAATGGAGGAGTTACGCGCCCGATTGAGTGGTCGCGGAACAGAAAGTGAAGAATCGCTACAGAAACGCCTTGCCAAAGCTGAGTTCGAATTAACACACGAGGTTTATTTCGACCGCACTATTATCAATAGTAATTTGGAAGAAGCACGTAATGAAACCTTTCAACTAATTTCAGACTTTATCGAGAAATAATCCATAAATTAATGAAAAAGAGGAATATAGGATTATATTTCGGTTCTTTCAATCCGATTCATATCGGGCATTTGATTATTGCTGAATATATGATTGAGAACAGCGACTTGGACGAAATCTGGTTCGTGGTTTCTCCCTCCAATCCTCTGAAGAAAAAAGAGAGTTTGTTGGATGAGCGGCAGCGACTTTATATGGTAAACATCGCTATTGAAGATGACGCGCGCTTCCGCTCCTCCGACATTGAGTTCAAGCTCCCCTACCCTTCCTACACTTGCGTTACGTTAGCGCACTTAACAGAACGTTATCCCGAAAAAAACTTTTCGCTCATTATGGGCGAGGATAATCTGGAAAACATAGAAAAATGGAAAAATTATGAATTTATCCTCGCTAATTTTCACATCTATACCTATCCGCGCGCGGGCTACAATTGTGAAAAGTACAAAAATCACCCGAGCGTAACCTTTGTCGATGCGCCCATCATCGGTATCTCCGCGACAATGATTCGCCAAAGCATCAAAGCGCAAAAAAAAGTACTCTACCTTTTACCCTCCAAAGTAGAACAGCTGATTGACGAAATGGGATTTTACCGTTAGTCTTTACTGATAACAAATATTTTATTTTTTAAATTTCATACTTTGCGCTTGTATAATTTCCATTTTTAAGTTTTTTGTTTTTGGAAATATATCAGATTTCTGCAAGTTATGCACTTTTTGTGAATGTATCACTTTATGGGATAGAGAGTTCTCAGAATTTCAGCAGAGCAATCAGATTTCTCCGAAATTCGGCTCAAATTATCTTGATGAATCTGGTTTACAATATGAACCATTACTAATAAAAAGCAAGAACCAAACCGAATTAACATTTATAACACACTAACAATCATTTAGTTAACACAATTTAAAAAAAAGAACATAAAAAGTCAGTAATCTTGATGAAATATCAAAAATATTAGTAACTTTACAGCGTCATTTTCTTGAATTTCTACTTAAAGGGAGTTCAGTAAAATTTCAAAAAATGGCAAAAAAAGTAAAATCCAGAACTCCTCTTAAAAATCATGAAAAATTTTTTTTACAAAACCGCAGCTCTACTAACACTTATAGTTATTTCTATAAGCTGTCAAAAAGAAACAACAGAAGATCTACACCCCAACCCAACATCTTCACCAACGAAAGGGTTTACATTTACAATGAACGTAGCGTATTCCAACGTTTTCGACTCATACGTTGGCACCAATCTCAACTCAGCGTTATATTGGACGCACTCTGTAAATGATTCAATCATAGCAGATGGTTGCACCACTATAGATTATTCCGACTGGGACGATGCCTCATTTATAGAACAAAATGACTCCACGACAATTGCGATAAATAACAATGACACTATTGTATTGTCCAATATTTCTGCCCAAAATCACTTTTTAGAATTTACGGCAATTGGGCACAACAAGATTCCAGTAACATTTACTATTTATGATCAAAACACCTCTTTTAATAATGAAATAAGCATCTATGGTTCAAAACTTCCAATACGTAAGATTCTAAAAATTATATTTGAAGCAGCCTGCACTATTGCATTAGCCGTTGATTATTACTGCGACCAAAAAATTGCAAACGATGTTGCAAACTGCACAGCACAAGGTCTATGCGCTAGTGTTAGTTCTTGCAGCGCAAGATGCGTTCAATGCCCAAATCCCAACTAATTCACCTTAAAATTTAAAGATATGAAGAAAATATATTGGTTTTTATCTTTTATAGCTTGTCTTAGTGTAATATTCATCTTCATTCACATAAAAAACAAGCGCAACGAATACACCCTCAAGTGCGGCAACACCGAAGTTTCGATTGTTTACCCCTATATTCCGCTTCCTTTTGCGCAACACAAAGCCAATATCTGCGATTTCCCTGTAAAAATCATTGCCGAAGCACAACCCTTCTCTAAAGACACCATATTCAGTTACTCCTTTTTTGATGGAAACAGAAAATGCAAGATCACTTTTGATGATAGCGTAAATTTTAAGACAGAAATCCTGCCCACTTTTATCGAGCACTTCAACATTACCACCGAAACAGAGGTTATTCCCGCTTACAAAATGGAAACAGATTCTATGATTTTACCCAAAACTAAAAACGAGAAAGATCTTATGTTAACCTCATTAGAAAATCTCACCATCAATGCTCGTACAATAACTGGAAAAGCAATCGTATTAGATACAATTCGACACACTTCCCCTTTCCTCATCAAGATTGATTTTATAAAAAAGAGAAGAATTTCCAGAATGTCCAAGTTTTTATACCAAGAGTGTCGGATAAAACTCACTGAAGGAGACTCTTGCGTTAACATTATTTACAAAATGGAAAAATAGAAAATTTCTCAATATAATAGCAAAAAAATGCTCTATCTTTACGTACAAAGATAGAGCATTTCAATTAGATATGTAAGGATATCCCGTTAGCCGATAATCTCCTCTACACGTTTCACAATTTTAGCTTCTAATGCGGCTGCTTTTTCCACATATTCGTATGCTTTTTTCACGATATCAGCAGCAAACTCTTTGTCTTGCAAAGTTGCAGCATTGATTCTTACATTAAAGTAAGCACCTGTAACAGCGGCTTTTGCACAAAGTGCGCCCACGCCAGCATCGGTTACAGAATTAGGATTACCAGTTTCCACCATTGCTTCACAAAGTGCAAAAACATCGAAAGAGCGCTGTACGGTTTTGAAAGGAATTTCTGTAGCATATTTGGTAGCCTCCTCGATAGCCTGACGACGAATAGCCTTCTCTTCATCAGTACCTTTAGGCAAACCGAAAGCGTTCATAATCTTATTGAAAGATTGTGTATCTTCATCTACTAACCACAACAATTCATCTTTAATTTTTTGTCCTACCACAGCATATTTTGAAAACTCTTCCCAACGGTCATCCCAACCTGGTTTATGAGAAGAAAGGTTAGCCACCATTGTTCCTAAAGCAGCACCTAAAGCGCCCATATATGCGGAGATAGAACCGCCACCTGGAGCAGGGCTTTCCGAAGCTGTTTCGTTTGCGAAGGCTGCGCAAGTCATATCCATCAATTTTGATGAATTATTATCTTTTTCCAATAGGTATTCTATCACTTTCTCATCTGGGTTGAAAGGTTTCAAATCATCAAGGCCCATAGATTTTACTGCGATTTTGATAATTTCTCTTTCATCAATACCCAACGAGCGACGTTGTTTTTGCAAATAGTAGCAACCCGCATCGATTAAGGTTTTCTTTGGCACAAGGCCTACAATTTCGGCTCCTGTAACGCGGATTCCGCGAGCAGCAGCTTTTTCGCAAACTTCGTCAAAAGCCACATGCAACGGAGTTGCATTGGTATTAGTAATATTCATTGATACTTGTGCAATTCCATATTCTGCAATATACCAACCAATAGCTTTGGTTCCTTTCAATGTTCCTGGAATATTAATAGGATTGCCGTTAGCATCTTTCATAATTTTTCCCGTAATAGGATTACCTTCGCGTTGTGGTCGGCCTTTTTCGCGCACGTCGAAAGCAATTGCATTGGCGCGACGGGTAGAGGTTGTATTCAAGTTATAGTTTACAGCGATAAGGAAGTCACGTGCGCCCACTGCTGTTGCACCACTTTTAGCTACAGACTCATCAAAAACGGTAGGGCCGAAATCAGGCTTCCACTCAGCAGTGCCGATTCTATCTTTCAATGCTTCATATTCGCCTTGACGGCAGTTTGCCAAATTTCTGCGTTTTTCTTCAAAAGCTGCATTTTCATAGCAATACACAGGAACGCCCAACTCATTTCCTACGCGTTCTGCCAATTTTCTTGCATACTGAGCAGTTTCTTCCATCGTGATATTAGAAACAGGAACCAAGGGACAAACGTCTGTTGCACCAAATCTTGGGTGGTCACCATGATGATTACGCATATCTATCAACTCTTTCGCTTTTGCAATTACAGCAACGGCCGTTTCAACCACCTCCTCAGGAGTTCCCACAAAAGTTACTACTGTACGATTCGTAGTTGCACCTGGGTCAACGTCCAACAATTTAACACCTTCCGCCTTTTCAATAACTTCTGTTATTTGGCGAATTACTTCCATATTTCTTCCCTCACTAAAATTGGGAACACATTCGATTAATTGTTTCATTGAATTTTATTTTTTGATTTTTATAATTGATTCTATTTGCTATAAACTTCTATATCTTAACGTTTTAAGATTTTCAAAAATTACTAATAATGGAAAGGCAAATGTAATAAAATTTCTTTTACTCTGTTCTGAAAAAAATCCTTTTCCATCCATTAAAAAAAACTATTTTCACTAGCTCTTACAGAAAAAAGATTCAACATACTTCACTCTGAATCCAACAATAAAACCCAAGAATAAACTAATAAATTAAATTAATTACTATACTATATTTTATTATAGTGTAAATAATATTAATCATAAATTTCAACATTATAAAATCAAAAAAAATATAGTAAAATAAAAAAATGGGTTGCAAAATTTGAAATTTTATCGTACTTTTGCGACCTAAATTTGGAAAAATGAAACTATCTCAATTTAAGTATTTTTTACCACAGGAATTGATTGCTCTACATCCAGCACAAGAGCGTGATCAAGCACGATTAATGGTGCTCAATAGAAAAACAGAAACTATTGAACACAAGTTATTTAAGGATATTATCGACTACTTTGATGAAGGTGATATTTTTGTCACCAACAATACCAAAGTATTTCCAGCACTTCTTTTTGGAGAAAAGGAGAAGACTGGTGCTCAGATTCGCGTTTTCCTTTTGAGAGAGCTTGATGCAGAAAGTCGTCTTTGGGACGTTCTTGTTGACCCCGCCCGAAAGATTAGAATTGGCAACAAACTCTATTTTGGCAATGAAAGCGACTTGGTTGCGGAAGTTATCGACAATACGACCTCCCGCGGTAGAACACTACGTTTCCTATTTGAAGGGGACTATGAAGCATTCCGTAAAAAGCTGAAAGAGATGGGAAACACACCTCTTCCAGACGACATCTTGCGACTTCGCGAAATTGAACCTAACGACGAACAAGATTATCAAACGCTATACGCTTCGGAAGAAGGTGCTGTAGCCGCTCCTACTGCCGGTTTTCACTTTAGCCGCGAACTCCTCAAACGATTTGAAATCAAAGGTATCGACATTACTTCAATAACACTTCACGCTGGGTTAGGAAATTTTAGAGATATTGATGTGGAAGACCTTACCAAACATAAGGCAGATTCAGAACAGATGCTTATTACGCAAGAAACAGCTGATTTTATCAACAATGCTAAATCGAATAACAAAAAGGTTTGTATCGTTGGCACTACTACCTTAAAAGCCTTAGAGTCATCAATTTATACTACTGGAAAAATCAAAACATTTGATGGATGGACAAATAAATTCATCTTTCCTCCTTACAAATTCCTTTCTGGAGATGCTTTAATCACCAATTTCCATGCTCCACAAAGTCCTATGTTGATGATGGTGGCTGCTTTTGGTGGCTATGAATTCATTATGCGTGCTTACAAAGAAGCAATTGCTGAAAAATATAAATTTCTCACTTACGGAGATGCAATGTTAATTATTTAAACAACATAAAATACTATGTCACAATCTTATAAAGAATCAGGAGTTAGCCTTGAAGCAGGCTATGAATCCGTTAGAAGAATAAAAAAACATATTTCAAAAACTCATCGTTTGGGTATGATGGGGAATATCGGTAGTTTTGGAGGAATGTTTGATCTTTCGCTACTTAATATGCGCGAACCTGTTCTCGTTAGTGGTACTGATGGAGTAGGTACAAAACTAAAATTGGCATTTTTGATGGACAAACATGACACCATCGGCCAAGATGTAGTTGCCATGTGTGTAAACGACGTTTTGGCACAAGGCGCTCAACCCCTCTTCTTCCTCGACTATATCGCTGTTGGCAAAAACGACCCTGCGAAAATTGAACAAATTGTCAAAGGTGTTGCTGATGGCTGCGTGCTATCCAATGCAGCTTTAATTGGTGGAGAAACCGCAGAAATGCCAGATATGTACGATGTTGACGAATACGACATTGCCGGATTTACCGTAGGTGCCGTTGAGAAAAGCAAACTTATTGATGGTTCTAAAGTGAAGGTTGGCGACCTACTCGTTGGTATCCAATCCTCAGGCGTTCACTCTAATGGTTTTTCATTGGTGAGAAAAATTGTTTTGAAAGATAACCAACTTGACCTTAACGAATATTACGAAGAATTGAATGGAAAATTGGGCGAAGTTCTTCTTACCCCTACCAAAATTTATGTCAAACCTGTTCTTCAATTATTGGAATCTGTTGATGTTCATGCAATTTGCCATATTACAGGCGGAGGATTTGATGAAAATATACCTCGCGTGCTAACAGATGAACAAGGAATTACAGTTAACGAAAAGGCTTGGGAAAAACCACCTATTTTCGCATTCTTGGAAAAAGTTGGCAAAGTGCCTCATAGAGAGATGTTCAACGTGTTCAATATGGGAATCGGTATGGTTGCCGTAGTTGATGCTGCCGACGCACAACAAACCATTGACATTCTCAACCAAAATGGTGAAAAAGCCTTTGTGATTGGCGAAGTTACAAACAAACCTGGCGTAAACATCATCACCAATGAATAATATACGACCACAACTTCCCAAAATCGCAGTTTTTGCTTCTGGTTTCGGATCTAACTTTCAAGCCATCATTTCAGCCATCAAAAATGGATCATTGATGGCTGAAATTGTATGTTTAGTAACCGACAAACCAGAAAGTTACTCCGTACAACGAGCTATAAAGGAGGGTATTGATATTATCGCATTTTCTGCTAAGAATTACGCAAGCAAAGCGGACTACGAAAAGATGATTGCGGCTCAACTAATGGCCAAAGGTGTCGAATTAATTGTTTTAGCAGGTTATATGCGCATCATCGGGAATACACTGCTCTCAATATTTCCTCGCAAAATTATCAATATCCACCCCGCACTGCTCCCCGCATTTCCTGGTGCCCACGGCATCAAAGATGCATTCGATTATGGCGTGAAAGTTTTCGGCGTCACCATTCACTATGTGGACAGCGGAATTGATACAGGCGAAATTATCGACCAAGCCTCTTTTCACATCAATGGTACAGAAACTATCGATGAAGTAGAAGCACAAATTCATGCCATTGAACATAAACTTTATCCTGCAACAATTCAAAAATTACTAGAAGATAATAACCTATGAACGAAAGAATAATCATTCTCGATTTTGGTTCTCAATACACCCAATTGATAGCCCGAAGAATCCGCGAGCTCAATGTTTATTGCGAAATTCTTCCTTATAACAAATTTCCACAAGAACGTAACGACATCAAAGGTGTCATTCTTTCTGGAAGTCCATTTTCTGTAAACCAACCCGAAGCGTTCAAACCCGATTTATCCGAAATTCGTGGACATTATCCCCTACTCGGTATCTGCTACGGAGCGCAATTGTTGGCGCACTACGGAGGTGGCACTATCGCAGCAGCAAACACCCGCGAATATGGAAGAGCTATTCTTAGTAAAATCGATTCCTCTAACATTCTGATGGAAGGTATTCATCTTTCATCACAAGTTTGGATGTCTCACGGAGACACTATCACTCAACTTCCTAAAAACTACAAAATTATTGCTAGTACTGATGAAGTTGATGTGGCTGCATATCACATTGAAGGCGAGAATACTTGGGCGGTACAATTCCACCCTGAAGTTTACCACAGCGAGGACGGCACCGTTCTTCTCAACAACTTTGTACAAAAAATTTGTGGATGCTCAAAGAATTGGACTCCCGATTCTTTTATCGAATCCACTATTCAAAAATTAAGAGATAAACTTCAAAATGATCGCGTCGTTTTAGGATTATCTGGCGGTGTTGACTCTACCGTAGCCGCTGTTCTGCTTAATAAGGCTATTGGCAAAAATCTATTCTGTATCTTCGTCGATAACGGATTACTTCGCAAAAACGAGTTTGAATCAGTTCTTGAAAATTACAAACAACTGGGACTTAACGTGATTGGCGTTAATGCGGCACAACGCTTTTACAACGAACTAAAAGGGGTAACAGACCCAGAAAAAAAACGCAAAATTATTGGAAAAGGCTTTATTGATGTTTTCGATGAAGAAGCACATAAACTACAAGACATCAAATGGTTAGCACAAGGAACCATCTACCCAGACCGCATTGAATCACTCTCTATTACAGGTATGGTAATTAAATCTCACCACAACGTGGGCGGGCTTCCAGAAAAGATGAATCTCAAGGTTATTGAACCTTTGGATCTTCTTTTTAAAGATGAAGTGAGAAGAGTCGGCAAAACTTTAGGCATTTCTGAAGATTTGATTCAACGTCATCCTTTCCCAGGTCCAGGACTTGGCGTTAGAATTTTAGGAGATATTACAGAAGAAAAAGTTCGCATTCTTCAAGAAGCGGACCACATCTTCATTCAAGGCTTAAAAGAGAATGGTCTTTACTCTCAAGTTTGGCAAGCCGGTACCATTTTACTTCCTGTACAATCAGTAGGCGTAATGGGCGATGAAAGAACATACGAAAATGCAGTTGCTCTTCGCGCCGTTCTCTCCACTGACGGAATGACAGCAGACTGGGCTAAACTCCCCTACGAATTTTTAGCCAAGGTCTCTAACGAAATTATTAACAAGGTAAAAGGCATTAACAGAGTAGTTTACGACATCAGTTCTAAGCCACCCGCAACAATCGAGTGGGAATAGATTTTGCAAAACAAATTTGATAACAACATAAAACAATCAAAAAAATGAAAAGAATATTTTTTCTATTTGTACTCTTATTCAGTATGAGTACAATGGTTTTGGGTCAAGACCTTACAGCAGAATTAAAAAATGACCCTAACGTAAAAATTGGAAAACTTCCTAACGGAATGACCTATTACATTCGCGAAAACAAAAAACCGGAAGGTCGCGTTGAGATGCGTTTAGCTGTACGTGCGGGTTCTATGCAAGAAAATGAAGACCAACTCGGATTGGCGCACTTCACCGAACACATGGCCTTCAATGGTATTGAAGGTTATCCTGGCAATACAATGATTAGCGAACTCCAAAAAATTGGAGTTTCTTTCGGACGCGAAATTAACGCTTACACTAGCTTTGACGAAACAGTTTACGAACTTACCATTCCTGTAGAACACTTAAACATGGGTATCAACATTTTGAAAGGTTGGGCAAATGGTCTCCTCTTTGATGGTAAAGAAATTGATGCTGAAAGAGGTATTATCTCTGAAGAATACAGAATGGGCTTGGGCGCTGACGACAGAATGAGAAAAAAATGGTTTCCAGTGGCACTCACCAATTCCCGCTACGCAAATCGTATGCCTATCGGAACTTTAGAGGTAATCCAAAACCACAAATATGAAACTATTCGTCAATTCTACCGCGATTGGTACAGACCAGACCTCCAAGCAGTAGTCATTGTTGGTGATATTAAAACTGCCGATATTGAACCACTTATCATCGAGACTTTTGGTAAAATTCCAGCAAAAGAGAATCCTCGCGAAAAAATCATGTATCCAATTGCCAATAATAAGGATCCATTGGTAGTTGTTTGTTCAGACCCTGAAGCAAGCGGAAACATTGCAATGATTTTCCGTAAACACCCACACTTCACCATCAAAACCTTAGGCGATTTCAAAAAACAATTAGCTATCGAACTCTCCTCAATGATGTACTCTTCCCGTTTCTCTGAAATGCAACAAAAAGCGAATGTTCCATTCATTCAAGCTGGCGCTGGCTATGGCAATTTAATCGGTGAATGCGATGCATACCAAGGACAAATCGTTGCAAAAGAGAACAGAATCTTAGAAGCTTTTACAATTCTTCTTCAAGAAGATTATCGCGTACGCAATCACGGATTCCTTCAAACAGAACTTGATAGAGCAAAAGAAGCTTTGTTAAATATGTATGAAAGAGAATCTAAAGAGGTGGATAAAACCGAATCTTATAGATTTGCATCTCAATATGTTCAACATTTTGTAAGCAAACAACCTATTCCTGGCGCAAAACGCGAATATAACTACGCTAAAAAATATATCGATGAAATCACTCTGGACGAAATCAACGAAATGGTTAAGTCTTGGATTACCAAAGAAAACCTCGTTGCTGTAGTTACTATGCCAGAAAAAGAGGGTATTATCATCCCAACAGAACAACAACTTCTCGACATTATCAACGATGCTTCTTTAGAAAATGTAGCTCCTTACGTGGATACATACAAAGATAGAGAATTGGTTGACCCTGACAAAATTAATGCTGGCACAATCATCAGTAAAAGAGACATTCCTGAAGTGGGCGCACAAGAATTGACCCTTTCCAACGGAATTAAAGTTATCACAAAACATACCGATTTTAAGAATGATGAGGTAATCTTCGCAGCACAAAGTAAAGGTGGTATGAGTTTGTACTACGAATGTGACTTGGCTTCAGGTCTTTTCGCTACCGACCTTGTGGACAGAGCGGGTATTGGAGAACTCGATTTTTCAAGTTTAGAGAAAAAAATGCAAAGTAAAAAAGCGGGAGTCGTTCCTTATATCTCTCAAATCTCCGAAGGTTTCCAAGGTTCTTTCGCACCTAAAGATGCTGAATTCTTCTTCCAATATCTATATTCATTCTTTACTCAACCTCGCTACGATACCGCAGTTTACGCCTTGGTAATGGGTGAAACGCAAGAACAATTGAAGATGATTAAAGCACAACCTATGTACAAATTCATCGGTGAACTTCTCTCTACTTCTACACAAAACGACCCTTACTACGTAAACCAATTAACAATGTCAGACGAGTTCTTAGCACAAGTTGACTATGAAAGAGCATTCCAAATCTATCAACAACGTTTTGCGAATCCTGCTGATTTTACCTACTATTTCGTAGGAAACTTCGACGAAGCAACTCTTCACCAACATATTGAAAAATATTTAGGCTCTCTATCATGTACAAATGAAAAAGAAGACTTTAAAGCTGATGTTTTTAAAGGATTCCCCAAAGGAATTGTGGAAAATGATATTTATGTAGGTACAGAAGAGCAAAGTTGGGTGGGCATTATGTTTAGCGAAGAATTTGAATGGAATGCTAAGAACCGAATGATTATCAACCAAATCAGCGAGGCTTTATCTATCGAACTTATCGAAACAATTCGCGAAAAGATGAGCGGTGTTTACTCTCCAATGTTGAATATGGGTTATAGCAAATATCCTGAAATCTCTTTCGAAACTATGATTATGTTTAGCTGCTCTCCTAAAAACACCGATAAATTAGCAAAAGCAGTTTTCAAAATCCTCCAAAACTTCCAAAAGAAAGGTCCAAAAGAGGAAACCTTTGCTAAAGTAAAACAACAGATGATTAAGAAGAGAGAAACAGATCTCGAAACCAATAGTTTCTGGTTGAACCATATCAGCAATAACATTTTCTACGGCGAAAACCTTAAAAATTTAGACTCATACGCAAACGAGGTGAATAGTATTACAATTCAAGACATTATTGAGTTTGCTCAAAAATATATCCACTTAGACCACTACACTCGCGTAGATATGTATCCTGAAAAAATGGCTCCAAAGAAATAATTTGGATTCCCTCATAAAATTTAAGACCGGCTTGAACTTCACACAAGTCGGTCTTTTTTATTTACATAACGTCAGATTAATTGCATACTCAGATGTTCAAGAGTATTTTTATAATTTGGGCGTTCCGGCTCTGTCCCTGCACACAAATCCACCCTCGCGCCGTCGGGCTTTCCGCTCAAATTTCGCGCCGTATTCCCTCGCTTCTACATCTATCTAAAACGCCAATTTCTAAACTCAAAGCTCTAAATTCTAAACTCTCGAACTGGCGCTCATAACCGCTGCAATCCCTAACGCAACTTCTTACGATAATCTCCGCTTAAAATGCTATCTTATATCTTATACCAAACTTTTATCAGTTGTATGTTTCGCATTAACAATAGACTCCGTAACATTGATAATATGGTCGCCCAATTTCTCTAAAATAGAATAAATTCCACTATAATAAATACCATCAGAATATCTATACACCTTATTATCAATATCTTCCAAATGTTTAACACGTAAACGGTCACGACATTGATTTATTTGTGTTTCAATCTCAAGTGCTTCAGTAATTTCAACATTGTTGTATGCTAGTTCAAGATTTTTCATCATAATTTCAAGTGCCTGACCAACAAGTTCAAAAATTCCGGATAGATTTTTCTCCATCTCCTCCGAGAAATGAATACCTGCATTATTTCTATCATCTATCATCTTGGCTAACTGATAGTTTTGATCTCCAATACTTTCCAAATTATCCACAATACGAAGCATTCCTCTCATTCTTAGCGAAGAGTCACCACTAATAGATTCGCTACGAATTTTATCCAAATAATCAGCAATTTCAATCTCCATTCTATCAGAAATTTCCTCATAATGTTGCACGCGTGCAAGTAGAGGCTTATACTCCTTACTACTTTGCTTCATCTTCATTAAATCAGGAATAAAGTTGTACATTCTGACCATCCGTTTTGCAAATTCGCCTATCTCTTTCTTCGCCAACTCTATGCTCACTTCACCAACATTCATAAATCCCGTATTAATATACTTCAAGCGATATTCCACCTCATCTTCTTCATTACTTCCTTGAACCATTAGAGAGGTTAATTTTTCAATCTGCGGTACAAACCATACCAAAATTGAGGTATTCATAATGTTGAATAAAGTATGAAAGAGGGAGAGAGCAACAGGAACAGCTGCTGCACTAACGTATGGTGATACACCCTCTATCGAAATAGTTAGGAAGTTTATAAAAGGCATTACAAGACGGAATACCACCAAAATCCAAAGAACACCGATAGTGTTGAAAAGGAGGTGCGCCCGCGCAGCTCTTTTTGCCGTAGAATTTCCTATAGCAGCAGCAATATTAGCCGTAATTGTCGTTCCAATATTTTCCCCTAAAACCAACGCAACAGCCAATTCAAGGGGAATTACACCTTCGCTACAAAGAACAATCGTAAGTGCCATTGTTGCACTAGAAGATTGCAAAATAGTTGTTAGTATCGTTCCTATCAATAAAAACAGCAAAACATGACCAATATGAGCGTTACCATCGCTTACACACGCAGCAATAATATTGCGAACTGCTTCACTATTTTGTAAGTCTAAATCACTGATGGTATTCTTTAGAAATGTTAAACCTAAAAAAAGAATACCAAAACCCACCAAAAATTCACCCACTTGATTTATCTTTATCTTATTCAACATCATACAGATAAATCCTGCACCAATAACAGGAATGGCAAATGCTGAAATATCAAATTTCAATCCAAAAAGCGTAATAATCCAAGCGGTCATCGTTGTGCCAATATTGGCCCCCATAATAACACCAATAGCATTCCGAAGCTTTAAAATCCCCGCATTTACAAAACTAACAACCATAACCGTTGTTGCTGATGACGATTGAATAACTGTCGTAACAAAAGCACCTGTAAGAATTGATTTGAAACGATTAGAGGTAAAAGAAGCCAAAACATTCCGCATTCCTTGGCCCGCAAAACGCTGCAATGCTTCACTCATATACTTCATTCCAAATAAAAAAAGTGCTAGTGACCCTATCACTTGCACCAATAACCAGATAATGTCAGATGTACTCATTCAGTTTTTTGATTTTCAATATTAAATCTAACGTCTTTATTTACAAGAAATTAAACTATCTTTTACTAGTTTTAATGTTTGCGCAAAAATACTAAAAAAGATTATTGATTCTTACTTTGTTAATAATTTTAGTTTCACAATATTGAACAAAGATTAAAAATAAAATTTATACTCAAAAAACTAATATTTGGCTGAAAAAGATTTGACTCAAATCGGACTTAACCCAGAAAGATTCAGATACTCACTTGAAAGGAAATCTAATTAATGGAGCCACAAATCACTCTCTATTGAAGCTATTGTCCCATTTTACTATCAAGCAAGAGTATTGTTCATCTTTTTACCTAATCGCAAAAAAAAAGAGGAATGCGTTTACATTCCTCTTTTATATGTGAAAACATATAATTAGTTTCCTCTTTTTTCTTTGATACGAGCTTTCTTACCAGTAAGGTCACGCAAGTAGAAAATGCGAGCACGACGTACAACACCTCTCTTGTTCACTTTAATTTCAGAAATAAATGGAGATGCGTATGGGAAAACTCTTTCTACACCAATACCATTAGACATTTTTCTAACAGTAAAAGTTTTAGAAACGCCATGACCACCAATTTGCAAAACAACTCCTTGGAATTGTTGAATTCTTTCCTTATTACCTTCTACAATTCTATAAGAAACTGTAACTGTATCACCTGACTTAAATTGTGGAAATTGTTTTACTTCTACAAAATTATCTTCCACGTACTGAATCAACTCTTTTTTCATTTCTATCTTTTTTTCTAATTATTCTCTTCTTTTTTTTGTGGCGGCAAAAATACAAAAAAAATCCTTACCGACTGCCCACTTTTGAAAATTAATTTATTTTTTTATCCGCATTAGCACAGAAAACACAACAATATATAAATCAGCAAGTTAACAAGACGCCAGCAAAAATCCTATCCTTCTATACATTTTATCTCTGATGTTTTAATACTAAACACTTTAAACGTAGCGATTTAAATTGGATTATTTTTTTAATATTTCCGACAAAATAGAGAGAGACGTTAGCGTTCCTATATGCTCATTATGAACCTGAATATAGTTCACCAATCCATACAAGGTTTCCAGACGAACCTCTTTAGAAACTTTTTCAACGGTCTTCTCAGCGAATAAAGATGACAAATAGGAACTTGCCGACGCAGATAAGGTATCAGAACTGCTAAATAATGGAATAAAACTCTCGCGAGAGATTGAAAAATAGGAATTGTGTTGCGAATAGTTATTTTCTGGTTCAATTCCTAAATGGTGAATCAATTTTAAAAGAAACTTGATGTGCCAATCGCCGACACGCCCCCGCTCTTCATCTAGTTGATAGAGATTTTCTTCGATAAGTTGAAACATTGAACTATCAGAATCTGCTTGATACAAAAGTTTGTATAGCAATTCATTATAAAATAGAAGTATTGCATTTTTGCTTAGATCAAACGGGATATGCAGAAAAGGTTTATGAGGAACTGCTTCTTTAATAAAAAAGATTTCTCGATTCGGAAGATAATTAAAAGTGATATTCAAAACTGACATGGTCGAAAAGAGAGAAGCGCTAATTTTTGCTTTTTTAGAATAGGCATTTTTAACGATAAAAGAAAGTGTTCCAAAAGCTTCAGTATAAATTTTTACAATTAAACTGCTATCGGAATATTTCGTTTTATGTAAAACAATCCCTTTGGTAGAATAGAACATCTTAATTGATTATCAATATCTTAGCTGTAGCGCGTTTCTTTCCTGTTTTATCAGAAGCCATCACAAAGTAAACACCCGTAGCGGGACGATTCCCATAAAAATCTTTTCCGTCCCACGAAAATGTACCACCATTAGCGTAATCTTGCCATATTAACAAACCGTTAGCGTCCGTAATTTTGCATAACGCATTTTCCATCATTCCACTAACCGAAATTATGCCTGTATAAGATTCACGAACGGGATTGGGGAATACCTTTAATTCAGAGTAATCTTCCCTGCCTTCTGAAGCATCTGCTCTATACCCCATCAAACCCGATGCCGTAGCTATAAAAAGTTCGCCTGTAACTGGATTTATATTCATTGCATTAATTTGGTTCGAAAAGAGTAACGAATTGCTCTCATTAAATTTTGCAATCTCCTCTGTTCCGCTTTCTGAGATTAGAAACAAGCCCGCACGTGCTGTTCCTACCCATTTACGATTTGCACCATCAACAACGATACAAGTTATACTTTCATGCTCCAGAAGATTTTGCGTATAACCATCTTGCGTAATAAAAATATTCTTAGCATAAATTGGATTTTTCATCAAATTGGAACTATTATACACAATCTTTATTCCTAAATCGGTACCAATCCAGATATTTCCATTTTTATCCTCCACAATACAATTAATCTGCTGTGTAGAAACGTTAGCAGCGGAATTCAAATCCACAAGCCGAACAATATCATCAGTAAGATTATCTAGAGTGTTATTATCATCGTAAACTACTAATTTATTACTCCGCGGAATAGTTATCCACTTTTTATTGTAACGATCCACCAAAATCCATTCCGCAACAACACCCTCCTCTGAAGAGACATACGGCAACTGAATTGAAAGCCAATCGCCACTGGCTTTCCTTACTTTCAGCAAATTTCCACATTTACTATTGGTAATCCACAGATTGTTTGCTTTGTCAAAAGCCATTCCTGAAGTACTTACATAATTATTATGAGGATAATACTCTTCCAAAGGAGAATTTTCAGACATAAATTGCTCAACGACAACATTATTCTCTACACGAAAAACGCCTCCCATCCACGAAGTAATAAAAATTTCCGCTGAATTTTGGGGATTGAATATCACATTACGAAAGTCCCACGGATATTGAAAATCTGTAAAAGCATTATAATTATAGCTCCACTCTTCATTTGCAAAAATATTCAGAGAGCCAGGAGTGTAACTATAATTGTAGCGCTCCTGTGAGTTTGAAATCACTGCAGTTTTCTCTTCAAAACAAGCTATAGCACCCACTTTGTCTGTACGAGGCCCTGGCTTTACAAATCCAGTAAACTCCTTATTTTCACGATTTACCTGATACAATCCCCAATCGCTATCGGCAACCCAAATCCATTTCGCAGTATCAAATTGCGCACATTTCCCTTGTAATACAAGTCCAGACTGCCATTGTAAGGATTGTTTTAGTTGTAGCTGAGCATCGTAGATATGCACCCATTCCCAATCGCAGGTCATAAATTCATCGCCTCGAACCACCATTGAATTTACATAATATGCAAAAAGTTCAGGTGCATAACGCCACGTTCCATTCTCTTTTATGTAGAGAGAATCTTTGGTCTCTAAAGAATTATATTTATTCGCAATCAAATAATTACCAAAAGAAACTATCTGATTGATATTTATATCAGACAACTCCTCTTCGTAGATCCAAGTAGAGAAATCGCTAATCTGTAAATTATCCTTTCCCGTATGCCAAACACCATCTTCGGTTGCTAAGTAGAACTCATTCCCGTGAAGTGTCAAATCTTGTACTTTATGACTATAACCATTCAACGTTGTAAACCAAGTATCTTGAATCAGGAATGTTTCGATATTAATTAATACAACACCGAAATCGCACAAAAAATAAGCAATTCCATTATCAACAAAAATATTATTGATTCGCTTAGAAGATGAAAAAGATTTATTTTTAATATCATTTACATTATGAAGAGAACCATCAGGAGCAATAAAATCGATATTAGAGTTTTTATAGGCAACAATAAGAAATTGGCTAACAGAATCATACAAAATTTCAGAAATTCCAACTTCTGACAATCCTTCAACTTTTGACCATGAGGAGACCGCAAAATTGTTCTCTTTATCCACAATCATCAAATGGTTTTCTGTTGCGGCATACACACAAGTAGGCGTAACTGCCACATCATAAAAGCGATGGCACGCTAAATGATCACGAAATTGTCCCACAGCTGGTTGGGCATAAACACCTGATAATATTCCTATTAGAAGTGCTATTATTAAGAATATTTTTTTCATAGTTACACATTTCTATTAATCCTCTAAACGTCGTAAAGATTTATTTCCTTTCTGCAATCCTAAAAGAGAAGCTACTGAAGCAAATAGAGTTACTATAACGACAGCAAGAAAAACAAGAAAAAAGTCCTTGCCCTGCATTGCCACTGGATAGTAGTCAATAATAAAACCTTCGCTACCGTCACCTAATTTAACAATATGCAGATACTGTTGAAGCAAACAGATAATAAATCCCAGAAAAATTCCCAAAATACCACCAATAAAGGAAACAAAAGCACCTTCAAAAAGGAAAATTTGTTTTATAAACGACCTATTAGCGCCCAACGTATAAAGCACAGATATATCCTTTTTTTTCTCTACAATCATCATTCCAATCACTCCAATAATATTAAATGTAGCCATAATAATTATAAGAGTCAAGATAAAAAAGATAATCAATTTTTCAGATTTCATTGTTCGGAAAAGTTCCTCTTCTTGCTGATATTGGTTTTTTACAACATATTTATCTCCAACGATAGTTTCAGCTGTTTCTTGCACCTCTTTCAAAGGTGCTACATCATCAAGATATAGTTCTACAGAAGTTGCTTGTTGGTCATAGTCACAGAGTTGCTTTGCAATTTCGATTGGAATAAATAGATAATCTTTATCATACTCTGTATTAGTAAGAAACACACCAGAAGGTTTTAAAAATTGTCGATTAAAAGCTTCTGTACTCAAAGTTAGATTTTTTTTCAACCGCTTAGGGTAATAGAGTTCAATCATCTCTAAGCCATTGAGATTGAGCCGTAACATTCCGGCCACCGTAGCACCCAAAACGGCAGCAGGTTGCGACTCTGTTCCTAAAAAAAACTCGCCATCATAAATAAGATTTTCCAAACCCGTTTTGGTAGGATAATCTGCCGGAACTCCCTTAAAATTGGTTAGCATCTGATACTCACCATAGTTTACTAATGTAAGATCGGACACAACTTCGTGTAACGATATTACATTAGGAATTTGCTTGAGTTGCGCAAGCGGAAAGGAATCTAACTCGATAACCTTTCCCTCCTTAGCCGTAATTTCGATATCTGGATTAAATCGATTAAAAGAGTTTCTTACTAACCCCTCCATTCCGTTGAAAATGGAGAGTACAATCACTAAAGCAGCAGAACTCACAATAATTCCTATGGCAGAAATTATTGAGATAATATTGATAACATTATGCTTCTTTTTAGAAAAAAGATAACGCCATGCAATGTGAAGTGCTGCCTTTGTAGATTGAAAATTCACTTTCTAAGTTACTGTTTTAAAAGTTTTTCAATATTTTCAATATAGTCTAAAGAATCATCAATAAAGAACTCCAATTGAGGAATAATTCTCAACTGATTTTTCAACTTCTGGCCCATTCTATAGCGAATATCTTTACTATTTGTGCGCACCATTTTAATTACGGCATCATTATCTTCCGCATTAAAAATACTCAAATAAGCACGCGCAATCGACAAATCACGAGTAACCGTTGATTTGGTTACTGTTATCATACAATCATACAGATTGGGACCATCAAAGAGGAATATATCTGCCAACTCCTTCTGAATCAGTTTAGCGATTTTATTTTGTCTTGTTGTATCCATAACTATTTTTTTGTGGCAAAATTATCGTTTTTTTGCTATCTTAGAGAGATTTTATTCTATAACAAAAGACGCCACTACGGACGTCTTCTGTTATAATTAGAGTAGCATAAACATTACTTATTGAATCTTTCACGAAGAACATTTAACATATCAACCGTCATTGCAGCGAGGTCATATTTAGGTTTCCAGCCCCACTCTTCGCGTGCACAAGAATCATCCATAGAATTAGGCCAAGAATTAGCAATTCCTTGACGAAGTTCATCAATTTGATAATCCATTACAAAATCGGGAATATGTTTTTTAATTTCTGCGCAGATTGCTTCTGGATCAAAGCTCATTGCAGTGATATTGAAAGAATTTCTATGAATTAACTTCGTAGGATCGGCTTCCATTAATTGGATTGTACCCATCAATGCATCAGGCATATACATCATATCCATATAAGTTCCTGCTTGAAGTGGACAAGTAAATTTTCCCTCTTTGATAGCAGCATAGTAAATATCTACAGCGTAATCTGTAGTACCACCACCAGGAAGAGTTACATTTGAAATAAGACCTGGGAAACGAACCGAACGTGTATCCACGCCAAAACGTTTAAAATAGTAATCACTAATCAACTCACCCGTAACTTTAGTAACTCCATAAATAGTTTGTGGACGTTGAATAGTATCTTGTGGGGTATTATTGGCAGGAGTTCCAGGGCCAAAAGCGCCAATAGAACTTGGTGTAAATACTGAACATTTCAACTCACGAGCTACTTCCAAACAATTGAGCACAGCGCCCACGCCAACATTCCAACCTAACATCGGATTTGCTTCCGCTTTAGCAGAAAGAATAGCTGCCAAGTTAAAAATAGTATCAATATTATATTTTTTTACCGCATTGGCAATATCTTCAGCGCAAGTTGCGTCAATTTTACAAGAGGGACCACTCTCTGCCAAAGCACCCTTTAGAGGATAAACGCAGTCAGCAGCAACTACGTGATCTGTACCATAAATACCGCGTAATGTGGGAGTTAGTTCTGAACCAATTTGTCCACAAGCTCCAATAACTAATATGTTTTTCATTGTAATTATTTTTATTTTTTTGAAAGCGCAAACTTACAAAAAAAATCATTGCTTTGCTATTGATTTGAATATTTTTTTCCAGATGTATAAAGAAACAGAAGGTAGTGAAATGAAATTAAACAGAGAAACATTGCCCGAAAAGATTTAGAAAACTGGCATACTTTATTGCAGTCTGCAACAATAGCACTTTTGCTCATTATTATGGTGCTTTTATACGGAAACAAAAAAAGAACAGCAGAATCTTCATTATGAAATTCATTCTCAGGTTTCTATTCTAAAAAACTTCTCGGACAACGACTGTAAATTTTACTCCAAATGCTTTCTCTAAACCTAATCTAATATATTTCGATGTTTATCTTTCCATTCAATCCAATAATTTGAAGAACGACCTAAACAGAAAGAAACTGTTAAACTTGTGAATATTTTGTCAGACATCATTATTAATTAACATTATCTAAAACTGAATATTCCTAAATTATCATCTCACGCTCTTCAGTCCTGCTAAAAAAGGAGGAGTGTTTTGGCAACTTCGATACTTTAGGAGTTCATTTATTGTCGTTTAACTCAAATATATTAGTTTTTTTACTGTCGTTATCTTTCACACTCACGGAAATCATAAGCCTCACCGAATATATACTTCAGGTTTTGTTGTTTCATTTTCACCGAATAAAATATAAAACATTGTTTTTTTGCAATTTTTCCTGCGTATAAGACATAAATGATTAGAACATGGCACTACATATTCATTGCTGATGAATGCACATTGTTTAAGGGTCTCTATCGATTAGCTATGTGTACCATTTTACACATAATAAACTATTTATTATATTTCTTGAAATTCTCCGCTTGTTCAAATATCTCTTTGAAAACCTCATCATTGGTAACAGGTGGATATCCATATTCTGCAAGAATAAGAATCAAATCCATTTTCAGCTCAGCTTTGATGTCATCTCGCTTTGCCCAATCTGTATACTTTGATTTATCATCTACAATCTTCTTAATCTCGCCAGCCAATGTCTTTGCTTTATCTTCTGGATAGTCAAATCCAAATTGTTTAGCGACAGCAATCAAGATATCATAAAATGCTTTTTCTTCGTAGGTTATCCCTAACTCATTAAATGATTGTTTTTCTTTGTTAATTTCTTTTAACAACTCAGCCATCTGACTTGCCACCTCAGTAAGAACCTCATCGGCGAATATAGCACTGTCACTTCTGTCATTATATCTATTAACGAGAGCGTTCAATCGTTGAGTAAAGTCGGTTCCTTTCATTTTGTTTACCTTTTTGAACTCTGTTATCACCGTTTTAAGAAGACGCTCCATCAGCTTGACTTTTGTATTAGGCATTGGAAGTTTCGCTAATCTTTCCATATATTCTTCACTGAGCAAGTCAAGATTATCTTTATCGTTACCAATCTGAATAATTTCTTCCACGCTTTCCGATAAAATCGCTTCCTCAATCATTTTACTCACACGCTGATTCATCTGTGCGGCATCTGGCGTTTCTCCCTTAGTAAGTTTATATATTATAGAACGCACTCCACAGAAGAAGTAAATATCTTCTCTCTCCTCCGCAGATATTTGTTCGCTATTACAGCACATGTTAAAAGCAGACTTCAACTTCTTCGTATGCCCCATAAAGAGGTTTTCTGTCTCTTTGGTTGTTTGCACAAATTCAGCACCTTCGTTTAAGCAGTTAAGTTGTTCCAACGGAGTACCGCTTGTAAACAGACTATAGTCGAATTTTATAAACATCCTGCGAAGTATATCCAACTCATCTTTAACCATAGTAATAGATTGCTCTATGGTCTCTATAGAGTTAGCGTCAATATCACCTTCGGCATATCTCTTCAATGCAGTATTCAGTTTTTTCTTGATGCCAAAATAATCTACCACCAAACCTTTGTCTTTGCCTGGATACACGCGATTCACCCGAGAAATTGTCTGTATCAGAGTATGCTGCTGCAATGGCTTGTCGATATACATCGTGTCGAGACAAGGAACGTCAAAACCTGTAATCCACATATCTACAACGATAGCAATTTTGAAATTGGAATGTGGATTCTTGAATTGAACATCTAATTTCTTTCTGTCTTCATCGGTTCCGAGCAAATCCCATAACTCTTTCTCATCATCTTTATTGCGTGTCATCACCAACTTGATACGTTCGATTGGCAAAGGATTGTTGCCATATAAAGCCATGGACTCCGCTGCCATCGCATATTGTGATGATAAAGAATTGTCGTTTGGCAACTTCGCCCATTCAGGACGTAGTGCAACAATCTTTTTGTATAAACTATAAGCGATGGAACGATTTGAACATACGAACATTGCTTTGCCTTCAACGGTGCTACCTTCGGCTATACGAGCCTCATAGTGAGCAACAAAGTCTTCCGCAACCGCTTGCAAACGGTCAGAATCACCCAAAATGCGCTCCATCTGAGTAACAGCCTTTTTACTCTCCTCAATCTGATACTCATTCGTGCCCTCTTCAGCGCATTGCTGATAATATTTCTCAATCTCTTGCAGTTTTGCACTATCAAGCAGAACCTTTGCTGCACGACCTTCATAAACAATGCGTCTAGTAATCTCGTCAGCAACAGATTCTGTCATGGTATAAGAATCTACGACATCCCCAAAAACGTCTATTGTGGCATCTATAGGAGTTCCCGTAAAACCGACGTAAGTGGCATTCGGCAATGAGTTGTGAAGATGTTTCGCAAAACCATATCCGCGTCTTACACCTTTCTCGGTCTGACGAATATTCAATGACAAATTTGTCTGCGAGCGGTGTGCTTCGTCTGAAATGCAGATAATATTGGCGCGGTCTGACAACAATAATGTATCTTCGGTAAACTTATGTATTGTAGTGAGAAAAACTCCACCGCTGGTACGACCTTGCAGATGCTCACGCAATTTCGCTCTGCTTTCAACTTCAACGACACATTCGTCGCCGATAAACTTCTTTGCTACTCCAAACTGCTCCGATAACTGAGTGTCGAGGTCTGTTCGGTCGGTGATGAGAATTATCGTTGGACTTGCGAACTCACGGCTACGCATCAGCATTCGTGTGAGGAACAGCATTGTATAACTCTTTCCGCAACCTGTAGCACCGAAATACGTACCGCCTTTGCCATCACCGTCAGCATTTAACTTTGAGTGTTGGCGTATGTTGTTGAACAACTTGTGTGTTGCAAAGAACTGCGGATAGCGACAAATAATCTTCTGTTCTTTCTTGGAAGAGTCGGGTAGAAATACAAAGTCTTTGATTACGCTGAGTAATCTGTCTTTACGGAAAAGTCCCTGCATCATCGTAAGCAATGAACTTACGCCATCTGTTGCTTTATCTGTCGCTTCCACCTTACGCCACGCATAGAAGAACTCGTAAGGTGTAAATAGCGAGCCATACTTGCTATTTACACCATCGCTGATAACTACAAATGCGTTGTATTTGAACAGCTCAGGAATATCTCTGCGGTAGCGAACCGTCAGCTGCGTGAAAGCGTCTTTGATAGTAGTTTCTTCCTTTACTGCACTTTTAAACTCCAGCACCACCATTGGCAGGCCGTTGATATATACGATACCGTCGGGGATACGTTTCTCCGTTCCTTTTATCTCGAGTTGATTTACGATGCGGAATATGTTATTACTTTCTTTTGTGAAATCTATTGGTTCTATGAAAAGATCTGCCTTTGAACTATCCTCACGTTTTATGGCAAAACCCTCTGTTATCAGTCGATAAGTATGAACGTTATTCTCGTAAAGCGAGCCGCCAGCATTTGCTGTCAGACGAGCTATGACGCTCTCAATCTCCAACGGACTTATCCCATGTTCTGCGTAGCGACTTTGCAAATACAAGCGCAAGTCATCGCGAAGCAGCACATCGCACAGCTCTTTATGAATAAGTTCGCCGTTGGTGTAAATGTAACCCTCGTTTTCAAAGAGTTCCATTATAGCCATTTCGAGAGTATGTTCGTTGAAGTGGGGCATATATGTAAATTGCTTTTGATTTAATCAACTCTACCAGCCTACAACCTTTGAAGCATTTTATGTGTTTCGTTTCGTAGCTTTTTGTCGTTCATATCGTTTAATTCCTATTTCATCAGATCGACTATCTTTTGGGAATATTTCCTGCATGAATAATAAAAGACCAACATTATTACTATTGGGATTAATCCATACCAAGCAAAACGAATAAAAAAGACAATAGAAATCAGTAAAAATAATACGACAGAGTTTCTTGATAAAGCATATTCTCTTGAAAGAATGTTTAAAATCGGGTACTCCTTCTTTTTATCATTGAACTTTTTATAATCCTTGTTAAAAGGTATTAAGTGGCATAACCTTAAAAAATCCTCTAATATCGATCCCAACCTATTTATAAGTATTCCCACTTCATATACGATTGCTAGCACTGAAACGGAAAAAACAGTTGTAATTATACTATTCCATTTTATTGCAGAGTATACTTCAAAATAATGACTAACCTCATTCCCGTATGAAAGAACAACAACTCCCGTGAATACCAATCCAAGAATGAATTTATTCAAAAAATCATATGTAGATATTTTTATTTCCATCTCAATAATCCTCCTCATTTATTGATACGGTACAATTCCCATTAGAGATATTAAATGCAATATCTCCATCATTTCTAGTTGTTAGTACGTAACGCATCTTACCATATAGTTCAGCTCCTCTTCCTTTATATATATTTGATGATTCTTCTTGTGTGGCATGTTCGATTGATTTATCTGAGATCACTGTCAATATAGGGTTTACACAGTCAAAGAAGGTCTTGCAAAATTCACCAGTCCTGCCATGATGAGGAGCAAGTAGAATTGTCGCATTTGCCACTAAATTGTTTACGTTTTTATAATTAGTATTCACCATATATTGAAGCTGGTTTCGCGGGTTATCTCCTGTTAGAATAAATTTATATCCTTCATATTCGACAACGACTAAAAATGAATAGGTATTCATATCCTCTTTGTCTTGAAGATTGGCAACGGATGGAATAATTTTTATTATAACACCTCCCATGTTAACAGGATTCTCTATATTGTCTTCTTCTGGAACAGGAGAATTATAGGTTGCATTCATATCGTTAGCCCTATCTGCAATATTGACATGTAATGGAGTTTTTGTAGCGGGTTCTATGTCAAATGCAGCTTTGGGTCTATATAAAATTTGGGGCTTTAAACGTTGGTACAAATTAGGCAAATCGTAAATATGATCCTCATGGGGATGAGTAATTATTAATGCGTCAATACTTGCATTCCGACCATGAAAGTATTTGGCGCAAATATAATCAACAACACTTTTGTCGCTTTTAGATCCTACATCTACTAATATGTGCTTGTTATTAGGTGTTATAATATGTGTACAACTTCCATGCTCTACATCATAAAAAATAATTTTCATATCATTTCTTTTTAAATAATCAGTTAAACCTTCCATTTGTTCCTCTTAATTTATTTCCCCATCCTCGCCAATAGCAAAGACTGTAATACAGTTTATAAATTTATATTTTTCTACTACATATCAAGCCAAACCCTGCACAATATAATGTGCAATAATACTAGATAACACCCCTACAACAAGAGCAAGGATAATGGTCACAAAGATTATTTTCTTTCTTTTGTCCAATTTATCCTTATGCTTTTTTTGTTCTCCAATAGTAAAATAACATTCAGGGAATAAACGGAAGATTATTTTTTCTAGAACGATCATAGAAAAGAACATACAAATTGCAGATACTCCCTGTAGCACCAAAATATTATACACTCTGTTAACTGGATCTGTGTTATCCACATGATGAAAATAAAAGATTGCCGACAAAAAATACAATAGCAAACCTGTAATCCAGTAAAATGCTGATTTATGAAGCCACCAATAAGGAGCCCTTATCCGTTTCACAAACTCATCTATTCTTTGGGTATAATAACAAAGTTCAGTTTCATCTAATTGATTCACTTCAAATTCACACGATGTAGTATATGCAGATTTATCCAATAGAGAGACGTATATGTTGGGGTGAATAAAATTTCCCGCTTTTTTCTTATTTCCTCTAACACAAAGACGTTGGATTTTTCTGTCATCGGTATTACTATAGTTTAGAACATCCTCTAAACTAGTAATCGTGTATTTTGCCCCATCCTTGGTGTTAATAGTATACTGTAATTCCTCAAAACCTGAAGACAACAGGTCTGATAAAGATTTCAAATCTTCAGCAGAAACGATTATTGGAAAATCATAACTTTTATTCAAACTTCCTATCATTTTCTTTCTTTTCTTATTTTTTCCCCATCCTCGCTAATAGCAAAGATTGTAATTCCGTTAATATATTGATTTCTTTATCTTTTAATTTAATCTCATTGTCAATTATAGATACGTGATTTTCAAATTCCTTCATTTTTGACTTAGATGGAATAACTATATCTATATTATGTAAATCATCTTTTGTTATACTGCCAAAGATAGTTCCTTCATCATCAGAGACATTGAAAATGTTGGATAGGTTATATAGTTGATAATAAAGATAACTTTGACATTCTTCTTTGCTTCTTAAAGATGCTAAACCTCTTCCAATACAACAATCATGTGAAGCGATATTTATGTCTCCAACGGGAGCTCTGACGCTTAATAGGACATCTCCTATTTTTGCATATCTTGTAGGATTTGTTGTATAAACTCGTGCAGTTGGATATCTTCTTCCAAAATCGGTTCGACCTTGATAAAATATCATTCCATTACCATCAGTATTATAAGTTTCTCCTTCTGGAGATTGTCCCATTATTATATTGGCAATTTCTGTTAACTTTCCTATTCTCCAGCCTTCTGGCAGGTTTTCTTTGTCGATGCCATCAACAAACATTTTGCGGTAGAGGGTTTGGGCGGTAGCTTCGAGCGAGGAAATCATCTGCTCATTTAGACGAATACGCTTACTCAAAGTCTCATACTCCGCAACAATCTCTCTTTGCCGTTCAATCGGTGGGATAGGGAGTTTCATGTCACAGAAATCTTCCCATGTCAGACTGCCACGAACACCTCCAACTGCATAGAAGCTAGCTTCTCGGTCAAACTCTTTGCGAGAAAACCACATCATCAGATACTGAGGCATAAGT
>CALGTS010000020.1 GCA_937901925.1 uncultured Bacteroidales bacterium
CTGAACATGTAAATGCGCCCGTATTCATCGACTTTCCGATGACACTGGAGTGCCGTTTGGTGCAGAAATACGAGGAGTCTGATGGTGGCTATTGCCTGGTGGCAGATATTGTGAATATCCTCTGCGATGAGCAGTACCTTGCTGCTGACGGCAAACCTGATGTAGAGAAGATGAAGATTATCACCTTTGATCCCGTTCATATGGGCTATATCGAACTCGGTGAGCGCGTAGGCAACGCCTTCGCTGATGGCAAGAAACTGAAATGAAACTTGCACAATTCAAAAAAATGTTATAATTTTGCGAGCGGAAATTAAAATTGTTGAACTTTACAATTAAACGCGTATGAAAACGATTAGTAAATTTTTGTTGTTAGCTGGTATCGTACTGATTGGCATAGGGTGTGAGCAACAAAATCCACCAATGGAGCGAGGAATGGAGAGTGTTTATGGAAAAGTCGTAAATGAAGAAGGGGAATTGTTGCAAGGGATTAGGGTAGAAGTCTATTATGATGCTGACCTGAAAAAGCCATATCCTGAATCTGCATGGGATGCATGGTTCTATGCAAGTGAAGAATGGAGAGAGGTGTATGCCGATCAAGAACCAGTGGGTCATACTAATGAAGAAGGTATTTATGTGGTTCGCCAAATAGCACGTTGTAGTGATGCTTTGGAGGCTTGTGATGTGTATATTGTTGCGATAGACACTACTGGCATATACGAAAGGCAAGTAAAAAAAGGTCAAATAGAATATGTGGCTGTTCCGATTGTTGACAAAAGAAAGGGAGTAACTGGTGCAGCAACTGTTGACTTTGTCCTGAAGAAAAAACAGTAAAAAGTCTCGAAAATTTAGTCACTGTGACTAAAATAGAATAGCTGCATCAGTTTTTGTTTTTGCTAAAATTACAAATGCTTGATTTGCAGCTATTTATATTTCTTGTATTTTGGTCGCTGCATCAGTTTTTTATTTGGTGGTATCAGAAAAAAGTTGTAACTTTGCAAGCGGAAATTAAACTTAGTTGAACTCAAAAAATTAAACGCGTATGAAAACGATTGGTAAATTTTTATTGCTAATGGTAGTAGTATCCACTAACTTTGGATGTACACCAATACCTTCTTCTGGCGAGCCTGGAATTGAGACTGTTACGGGAGTTATATCTAATGAAGATGGAGAAGTGTTAGCTGGCATTCAAGTAGATGTTTACTACGATGAGGGATTAACACATCATTACTATGCTGAAGAGTGGAATGCTTGGAATGCTTTAACTGATAAGGAACAAATAGAGTACGCAGATCATAATCCTATCAGATATACAGATAAAGAAGGATACTATCAATTTGCAAAAGATCCTCGTTATGTGGAGAAGCCAGTTGATATATACGTCGTAGCAACCGATACGGCTGGAATCTATGAAACGCAAGTGCAACACGGTCAAATCGAATATTGGAAATCACCTATATGGGCAGATGGTCATCAAGATTCATCAGGAATGGCTAGGATTAACTTCGTCTTGAAGAAAAAGCAGTAACGGAAAAGTAATTTGATTATAAATCAATCCTCTCTCTCCTCGCTTGGTTCCTTGTGAACTGGCGGGGATAGGGAGTAAATACCCTTAATATTAATTTCAAAAATCACACTATTATGAAAAAGTGCATTTACTTTTTTCTAGTAGTTATAACCATTATCCTCTGTGGTTGCATTGCATCCTCAGATGATTTCTTACCCATCAGAGATTTCGCTGGTCCTCGCTTGATGTTGGTCAATTATCCTGCAAAATCAAAGAATTATATTCTTGGAGCTGGAGACCCACAAGAGAACAGAGTGGATTTTGTACTGCGAGATTGCTTTACTAACGAATTCATCTCCTGTGTAGATTCTATGGGTAATATAAAGGACTATATTATTCTGTTTCTTGGAGAAGGTCATACTGATGATGGGTATTTCGAAACTAGCGACCTCTATAAAGAGGATGGTAATGAATACTATGTAAAAATCTATCTCTCCCAACATAAAATTATTGATTATAAAGAACAACAGTCTAAACCAATCAATTATCTCGACACAATTGAATTTGATATAGATTATCGTGTGAGAATGATACAACAAATAACTATCAAGAATGATGATCAATGGGTATGGTACGAAGCCCGAAGAATTCCATCATATCGTTTGTTAAATTTCTGGCCTTATAAAATATAAATAAAGTAGCGTATGAAAACGATTAGTAGATTTTTATTGTTAGTAGCTATCGTGGTTGTTGGATTTGGTTGTGAGCATGGACCTTATACACCACCTTCTGGCGAGCCTGGAATTGAGACTGTTGCGGGAGTTATATCTAATGAAGATGGAGAAGTGTTAGCTGGCATTCAAGTAGATGT
>CALGTS010000021.1 GCA_937901925.1 uncultured Bacteroidales bacterium
GAGATGGTTCCATTTTTCTAAAGCGCAAAAACTCAGAAAAAGAAAATGGATAGAGAGCGTCATGGAACGCAAAGGCGATATCCCTGTGTTTATGCTCGGCAGTGATCTGTTCAAAGAAGTTTGGAACGCACCGCTGGTTCAGGAATACCCGCCCTTACTCTTCCGTCCAAAAGAAAAAGATTTGCCACGCTGTAGCAAATGCAAACATTGTTATTCCAAACAGCAAGGTAAACGCGGTCTATGGAGAGCCTGCCAACACCCAAAAATCATTCGTGAGGATAAGAGTTTGGATGGCCGACATATTGACGGTCGTTTTGCCAGAGTTTCACCCCAATGGTGTCCGAAGCGTATCGGAACGAATTGGAGACTTAAATGATATATACGTATCAATCTATACAGAAAGGATTTGCCTATGAAACAATATAAAAAGAAGGCATTAAAACTGCCTTGGGAGGATGCTGCTGAAATAGCAGAAATCGAGATAGAGAAAATTATCGGTCGCAAAATCTGTTGCAACGGTAGTATGGATGATCTGGATTATTGGTGCATCGGCTTCCAAGAAGACAGAATGCTTATGTCTGAAGTATATAGAATTCTGGAAGCAATTAACGCCACCGAAAAGCAACGTGTCGAGTGTCTTCCTACCGAAAGTGACCGCATGGAGAGCGTGAGCTGCCTGGGTATGTCAGTAAGCAGTCTATTACTGCAACGCCACCTTGGTTACACGTGGGAATGCGAACATCTTTCGCAAGACGGTATCTGGCTTCTCGGTGAAGTCGTTTCCGAAAATGCCGCCAAATTCAAATAGTCAATAGGGAACAACAGCAGGAATGGACCGAAATCCATTCCTGCTGCGTTCATTTTATACGGTTATACTTTGAACTTGCGAACGCATTTCAGAAACACAATACAGAGTTCCTGAAACAGATCCTCGTCAAAGACACCGTCAACAATAGACTCTTTCAAAAGCAGAGGTCGGTACATTAGGAGTAATTCCGTAAGCGCCTTATCGTCTCCTGCTTTTGCCTGCAGTATCAAATTCTTGAAATTCATATTATTCACCACCTTCTAAAATGTCACGAAGTTTCTTTACTGTGCGGTAATAAATTGCTGCTACGCCTTTCTCGCCCATTCCAAGTTCTTCTGCAATCTCTTTGAACTTCTTATCATCCAACACCCTGGCAAGAAATACGTGCCTCTCCTTTTCCCTGATGTCTTTGATTGCCTGTGTAAGTGCCTCGTTTTCAAATATTGCTTCGACTTCCATAACCTCTTGGGTAAGAAGGATTTCGTACTGATCGGTAACCTGCTCGCGCTTCAGTCTCGCAATCTTTGCACGGATAAAATCTATCCTCGCATTGCTGACGGCAAAAGATAGATAGGATGTAAACTGATTTTGTAATATGTCTTGCTCATTTGAGCCCTTGTTTCTATGTAGCATAATTTGCCTCCTTTTGAATTTGATTACTTGGGTTAAGCAATCAAAATTGGAGGTCCCCTTATGCGTACTTCTACAAGTTTTGCTAAACGCGAACAGTATTCAGCTTTAAGTAAAAATATATTTTTGCATCCGACACTCAAAGTGCGAGCATATTCGCAAGCGCTTTCTGATATAATGTTATAGGCGTGGCAAAAAACGCCAAACTCACCCCTCGAAAAACAAGGGGCAAATTTGGCGTTACGGTTAGGATTAAGTTTTCCGGGAGGTTTATCCGAACCTCTGTGATGTTCCGACGCACATTTGTGGTGATTGTGCGTATGGTGAGTTCTGCATCCTCTCCGGTGTGTTGTCTGCTTGGGTAATACCAAACAAACTATGTAGCGGTAGTTTTGTGCCATTGGTAACATCCTCGCCGTAAGGCAGCACTACCCAAACAAAAGGTAGAGATCTGCTAATGCGGTTGGCAATGCTGCCACGCCATTTCCTTTTCATTTGTCATATTGATATAGGGTTGTGACTGTATTTCCTCGTCCATTGGTATCACCGCCTTGTCGGAATTTGTTTGTTAGAATTTGCCACCTACCGTCGTGTTGCGGTAGTTTTTATTGTTTTTTGTCGAACAGACAAAAAGAGAGCGCCCAATCTGTTTTTACAGATTGGACGCTCTCGCCTTTATCAATGCCGGTGGTCGGCATCGTCGAATATTCAGTTTCACTTTTGATGCCTCCTTTCGGCAATTCATATTATCATTTTTCGCGATGAAATAATTAGTTTACTGTTTTCTTTCTACGATAGATTTCTAAAACTACTATACAGGTTGCGCTGATGATCAGTAAGAGAACCCACACAACAATATAGGAATTGTCGCCTGTTTGCGGAGAGGAAGGTTCTTTGTCCTCTTGTTCATTATTTTCGTTATTGTCGGGAGTCTCTGTAATCACACCATCAGTAAAGGAGATGTTGGGCTTAACTTCAGCGTATTCTTCACCGATAACGCCACCCAGGTGCTCGACAATGTAGTTTTCAAGCAGTTCCACATCCAGTGTTCCTTCGGCATCCAGAATCTTGGCATCCTTGAACATGGTCATACCGCCGCCAAAATCGAGGATGAAATAGTTAAAACCTGCAAGAATATACTTGCCGTTAGGATCCAGTGCTTTATATTCGCCACTTGTCTTATCAAGAACCTTGACGTTATACACACGGTACGCACCGTCAACCTTTTCAAAAAATCCATTCGCATCCA
>CALGTS010000022.1 GCA_937901925.1 uncultured Bacteroidales bacterium
CAATTCGTGTTCTAAAATTTCGTACTTTTGCGCTTGTGTAATTTCCATTTGTTTATTTTTTTAGTTTTGCAAATATATCATATTTGCCGGAAATTACACACTTTTGGGGATACTACCTAAACAAAAAACAAAACTAAATCTTCATTGTAATTTTCATCTACCTGAAATTAGTAAAATAGGTTAGTTTTAGAACTATTTTATTTCCATCCTCCACCTAATGACTTATATAAATTGATAAGAGATAAATACTCATCTCGTATAGCATTAGAAAAATCAACTTCTGAATTTAAGTAACTCCTTTGTGCGTCTAATACATCAATATAACTAATCTGACCATTAATATACTGAACCATAGCTAATTCAACATATTTTTGGGCTGCATTTTTAAGGTTTTGCATAAGTTCTACAGTTTCATTTGCTGATCTATAACTGATAACAGCATCGTTAACCTCTTTAAATGCTTGTAGAGTTTTTTTCTCGTACTGAAATCTTTCTGCATCGTAAGCTTTAATAGCTGCTTCATATTTTGCTTTTCTTTTCCCAAAAGAAAAAATCGGAGAAGTTAGCTCACCGATAGCGTATGTTAATGGAGCTTTGAGAAAACCTTGGAAACTATTATTTTCTAATCCTCCTTCCAGATTTATCAAAAATCGTGGAAATCGATCTGCCCAAGCATAGCCAGCATTTGCAAAAGCAGCCTTTAGAGATTGTTCAGCAGCTCTTATATCGGGTCTTCGTTTCATCAAATCGGATGGAATTCCAATCTGGAACCAATCAAGGGAACTATTATATCTCTGTATTTCAGAACGTTGAATAGAGGATGGCATTTCACCTATCAGAAGAGCAATTTCATTCTCTTTGATAGCTATTCGTCGTTGTAAATCTGGAACGAGTGCCGCTGTTGATGCGTATTCAACTTGAGCTTGTTGATATGGTATTTCTGATGTCAATCCCCCTTCAAATCTTATTTTAGCTTTATTCAGGTCCTCTTCTCGTGTTTGTACAGTATGTGAAATAATAGCCAATTCATTATCGAGTGCTATCAGTTCAAAATAGGAAGTAGCTACCTCAGCGATTAAAATCATTTGTAAAGCACGTTGACCTTCAATAGTTTTAAGATAATCTGCAAGTGCTTCTCGTTTTGACCATCTAACTCTTCCAAAGAAATCAATTTCCCATGAAAGGGTAATCTTTGCTGCTGTTTCCAAATCAATATTCTGGTTGGCAGAATTCAGTTTATTCGTTTCATGTTCAACATATATATCAGCACCAAAAGAAGGATATTGGTCAGCTTTGGCAATACGATAATAACGTTCTAACTCTTGAATACGCGCTGTTGCACTCAATAAATCTTTATTATAGTCAAGAGTTTTCTGAATGAGAGACTTGAGCAATGTATCGGAGAAGATTTCAGACCAATGGAGATCGGCAATACATAGAGAATCGCTTATCACATCGGATATAATTCTTTCAGGTAATTTGATTTCTGGCTCAGTGCATTTCTTATAAATAGAGCAACTACTAAATAAAGCTATTGCTAAAAGAAAGATAATTTTTCTCATTTTTTCCTCCTCAAATTTTTAAATGATGCTCTAACTTTATATATCCAGACAAAGAAAAAAGGAACCAAGACTATACCAATAGTGATAGCAGTTAACATTCCAAAGAACACACCTACACCAATACTTTGACGACTTGCTGAACCTGGTCCTGTAGCTAGTACTAGCGGTAGCATTCCTAATATAAAAGTAAGAGATGTCATAACAATAGGTCTGAAACGGGTTACACCTGCTTGTATAGCAGCATCAATTACATCATCGCCTTCATTAACTCTTTTTTGTGCAACTTCAACAATCAGAATAGCATTTTTAGCGGCCAATCCAATCAACATAACCAATCCGATTTGAAAATAGATATTGTTTTCTATATCAAAAAGTGCGATGCCAGCAAAGGCTCCTAAACAAGCTATGGGCAGCGAAAGCAAAACTGCAATCGGAATAGACCAACTTTCATACTGAGCTGCAAGGAAGAGAAAAACAAAGAGAAATGCTAAAATAATAACATAACTAGTTTGTCCGCTCTGCTGTTTCTCTTGGAATGACAAGCCACTCCATTCCACACCGATATCTTTAGGAAGTCGTTCACGGACAATCTCTTCAAGTTCTTTCATAGCTTGGCCAGAACTATATCCAGATGCAGCTTCGCCTGTTATGGTTGTAGCGTAATACATATTAAATCTTTTGATACTTCCTGGTCCTGTAGTATATGATGTTGTTCCTAAAGAAGTTATTGGAATCATCTGCCCACCATTTCCTCGTACAAAATAGAGATTCATATTATTACGATGTGTTCTGTACCGTTCATCAGCTTGTAGATAAACACGATAAACTCTATTGAATAGATTGAAATCATTTACATAAACAGAACCTGTAAATGTTTTCATTGTTGTAAAGATATCTGCAACTGACACACCCATCAATTTTGCCATATCGCGGTCCACATTGATATATAATTGTGGAATTTCATCTTGCATTGATGAAGACACCCTAGCAAACTCTTTTCTTTGGGCTGCGTAATGAATTAGTGTATCTGTAGCTGCTTGTAAATTTTCGTAGGAAAGGTTTCCTTTTGCTTCAATTGCCATTTCAAAGCCTCCAGATGTACCTAATCCTGGAATTACTGGAGGAGTACTCATATACACTTTTGATTCAGGATATTGAGATAGATATTGTCTGATTTTTTCTATCGTTACAGACAACTCTTTCTCTTTCCGCTCATGCCAAGGTTTCATAATTACAGTTAATTGACTATGAGATTGACTGGTACCCAACCTCGGGCTATTTCCTGTAACATTCATCACATGTTCAATATCTTCAAATGTCATAAGATACTTCATTGCCCTATCAGTTACTGTTCGTGTTCGTTCTAAGGATGCTCCTTCAGGAAGTTCTAATTCTATGGTAAAATATCCTTGATCTTCGCTAGGAATGAAACTCTGTGGAATGAATAACATCATTATCACAATAAGTAAGATAGAAATGAAGTAGCCAACAAAGATTCTTTTAGGATATTTTATCGATAATCGAACTATCTTTTCATATAAAACATTCCCTTCATCAAACCACTTGTTAATTGCTTTGAAAATACGATTTTTAGGTTTTGTTTCTCTTTCTGGGAGAAGAAATCTGGAACACATTACAGGACTTAATGTCAATGCAACAATAGTGGAGATAACAACAGAGACAGCAATAGTAATTGTAAATTGTCGGTACAACATTCCAGAAATTCCGGATAAAAAACTAACGGGTATAAACACAGCACATAAAACAAGAGATGATGCGATTAGTGCACCTCCGATATTCCTCATTGCTTTTTTGGTAGCTTCAAAAGGCGATAGGTTTTCTTTTCGCATCAACATATCTACATTTTCAACCACGACAATAGCATCATCTACAACCGTTCCTATCGCTAATACCAACCCTAATAATGTAAGTGTATTTAACGAAAATCCGAAAGCTAACATTACCCCAAACGTACCAATAAGAGAAATTGGCACAGCAATGGCTGGTATTAGAGTAGAACGCCAACTTTGCAGCGACAAGAAGACAACAAGAATCACCAATACAAGCGCTTCAAAAAGCGTTTTGTACACCTCGTTAATTGCTGAGGAGATATATTCCGTCATATCAAACGGTATGTCGTAAGTTATTCCTTGAGGAAAATTTCGACTTATCTCTTTCATTGTTTTTTTTACCTGTTTTGCTACATCCATAGCATTCTCGCCAGGCAGCATCTTTATCTCTAAGACGGCAGCATTTTCACCATTAATACCACTTTCTGTCGTGTACGATTGTGCTTCTAATGCAACATCAGCAACATCTCGAAGTCGAAGAATAGAACCATCTTTATTTGCCTTAATTACAATATCTTCAAACTCACTAATATTGGAGAGCCTTCCTTTGGCAACAATAGGAATTGTAATATCAATACCTTCCATAGGTTGCTGTCCCATCACGCCTGCTGCAGATTCACGATTCTGCTCTTTAATTGCATTTGTAATATCTTGAACTGTTAACCCCATTGCCGCCAAGCTTTCTGGTCTCACTTTTATCTGCATAGCATAATAACGACTTCCAATATTTGAGACTTGTCCAACACCTTTAACCCGTCGCAACATATCTAAAACATTCAGAGTTGCATAGTTACTTAAATATATCTCATCAAATTTTGGGTCTGTAGATTTAAGAGTAATAGTCATTAATTTGCTAGAAGCTTGTTTATCTATTGATATTCCATTTTGGACAACCTCGCTTGGCAAACGTGATTCAGCATCTTTAATTCTATTTTGTATTTCGACTGCAGCAATATCAGCATCAGTATTAATATCGAATGTTACTGTGGCAGAAAATGTTCCATTATTCGTACTGCGGGATTCCATATAAAGCATACCGGGCGTACCATTAAGTACTTGTTCAATAGGTGTTGCAACAGCTTGCGAAACTGTTTCTGCACCTGCACCAGGATAAGTTGCCGATACTTTTACTACAGGCGGAATAATATTTGGATACTGTTCAATAGGGAGCAGCATTAATCCAATACATCCAATTAATAGGATTATAATTGAGATTACCGTAGAGAATATAGGCCTATTTATAAAAAAATCACTTTTCATCCTTTTCAATTCGGGTTACAACATTTACACGCATTCCGTGAGTAAGCTTATGGAAACCTTCTACAATAATATTTTCATCAGAACCAAGGCCCCGCTCTACAACCACATGATTCAAAATTTCAGGACCTAATTCTATAAATCGTTTTTCTACAATACTATCTTTTCTTACCACAAAAACAAAAGCACCTCCTTTTTCAATAACAAGCGCTTTGGTAGGCACCACAATAGCATCTTCTCGAATGTCAAGCAGTAATTTAACCTTTGTCAACTGACCTGGTAACAAAATATGATCGGGATTTGGCATCTGTGCCCGCACAGAAAATGTTCCCGTATTAGGATCAACTTGTGGATCTGCGAAATCGACCAAACCAATAAGTGGATATTCCGTATTATCAGCAAGGGTAATAGTAATATAAGGATTCCAATTGCGTTCCTCATTTTTCTGTCCTAAATTAACATTTCGTTCCTTACTTTTTAGATAGTCTAGCCCTGTCATACTAAAATTAACCTCCACAGTATCGCTATTAACAATGGTAGCCAACAAAGATTTTCCTCCTGGACCTACGAGTGTACCTATATCTGCACTACTTTCACTTATAAAACCTGAAATTGGCGAGCGGACAGTGGTATAACTTAATGCTATTTCAGCTTGTGTTAAATCTGCCTCACTCATAATCACTTCTGCTTTTGCACTTTCGTAAGCTGCAGTTGCATTATCAAGATCTAAACGGCTAGCGGCATTTTTTTCATAAAGAGGAGTAATACGGTTCAAATCGCGCTCTGCCTTCAACTCCAATGCCTTATTTTTGTTAAGTTGTGCTTTTGCCTTCTCAACACGCGCTTTGTAAACCTTGGGGTCAATGGTAAAAAGCACATCGTCCTTGCTTATATATCCACCCTCTTCAAAGTGCATACACTCAAGATAACCTTCCACACGCGCTCTCACCTCCACATGTTGCTTTGCTTTTATCTTACCCGTATATTCCCCATATATCTCAACATCCTTTACAACAACAGATTGAGCTTCAACAACCGGATAATCAGGCAATTCAGATTTAGGCCAATTTAATATGATAATTATGGTAATAATCAATAATAGTAAAAAGCCAATAAAATATTTATGCCATTTTTTGAGCTTCCTTTTCTCACGAATTGTATCTACAAACTTAGTCTTAATTTGAATTAATTTTTCAGTAGGTATATTTATGCGCATATTATAAAAACAATAAATTGTTTCTGACTTGATATAATGTATAAAGTTTATTATTATGTTGATGATTGTATCAAATTTCTAAAACAATCATGTAAACTATGCAAAACGACCTACAATAGATATTATAGAATGATGAATTTCGATTTTCCTACAATTTATTTATTAGTTTCACGTTATTTTTACTCAATTATTTCTACTAAAATTAATGATGACTAAACAATTTTTTTCCACAAATATGAAGTTAGCAGACCTCATCTCTGCAAACTATCATCTTATTTTGATTTTGCCACGTTTAGGTATTTCTTTAGGATTTGAAGATAAAAGTGTAGAGGAGGTTTGTCGCAATAACCACGTTGATCCAGAACTTTTTATTTTGGTTTGCAATATCTATTCTTTTAACAATTATATACCAGATAATAAAGAAATCACATCTATCAATATAAATCAATTAGTTTCCTATTTGTTAGCATCACATCAATATTACATTCAGGAAAGAATTCCGCATATTGAGCAACATCTTCATCATATTGCCAACCGAGTAGAACCGAAATACGGCACTATTCTCAAAAAATTCTTTGATGATTATAAAAATGAAGTTTTTAATCATTTTAAATATGAAGAGGAGATTGTGTTTCCTTATCTTAAAAAACTTTGTGAAAGTAATAAATATCAATCATATCGTATAGAAGAGTTTTCACAAAACCATAGTAATATTGAGGATAAATTGGGAGATTTAACACAAATCATTTATAAATATCTTCCTGGGAATATACTTCCTGAGGAGAGCATAGAGTTGGTTTTTGATGTGATGGAACTCTCTTCTGATTTAAATAAACACACCCTAATTGAGGAAAAAATATTAACTCCCTATATTGAAACTTTAGAAAGGAGTGTAAAATGAATCAAACATACCACACCTTAATTGTTGAGCCTTCAGCAATTATTACCACTGGTTTGACAAAAATTTTGGGAGATATTCCTCATTTTCGTAAAATCTCTACATTATCTGACATTAACTATCTTCAGGAAAAGTTATTAACATCACCTCAACTTCTTATTATCAATCCAACATTGGTAGTAGGTACCCAACGTACAATTTTGAGTAACTACCTGCAAACGCATCCAAAAGCGGTTTGTATTGCTTTGGTTTACCAATACACAGAGCCTTCAACACTATCATTTTACCACAATATTATTGATATTCGAGAAAATCCGAGCAAAATAATTTCTTTAATACAACAAGCACTCTCTGTACAACGAGAAGAAGCGACAGCGATTGACAGCTATGAACTCAGTCAACGTGAAACAGACGTTTTGATTCAAGTTGCAAAGGGATTGAGTAGTAAAGAGATTGCAGATGCGCTAAATATTTCCATTCATACTGTAAATACGCATCGGAAAAATATTACGCAAAAAACAGGTATTAAATCGGTTGCAGGATTAGCGGTTTATGCAATGTTGCACAATCTTGTGGAGAAGGTGTAATCTTTTAAAAAGCTACACCAATACGAAAACCGGCTGTAAATGCCAAATGGCTTTCTTTCGGGAAGAGCATAAAACTATGAAAATAGTTATTATCATTTCCTGTTCCGATAGATGGACCCAACCCAGCATAAACATCAAAAAGAAACCACTTATACACTACTTGGTAACCTGTTTCTGCTAAAAGTGCCCATTGCGAAGTACGTTTCCTTATATCAGCATCCGAAGAATGCGATGGATGATACTCAAAAAAAGTTCCCACCAATTCTGGTTTTAGATAGAATCCAGCAAGCCAACTATTACTATTTTTCTGAGGAATCACATTCCACTTAAAAGCAGCCTTTACCAACCACCCTTTAGATGCAGATTTGTGGAGAAAATCCCATCCCCAACCTATTCTGCCTGCAGTAAGTTCAGCGGCATAACGAGGGTGGAAAGCACGCTCGTACGTTAAACGACATGAACCACTTCCCAGCGAAAGTAGGGTTATCTTCAAATCGTTTTTTGTAATTCGTGAATCATATTCCTGCGCATATTGTGGCGTTATGATTAAACTAAAAAATAGAACTAAAGCTATGGTAATTAAAAATCTTCTCATCTCCAAAAATTAAAAGTGCAAAAGTAACATTTTACCCTATACAAATTGATTTTATCTAAAATTTAAATCTTTAGAATTATATTATAATAATAGAAATGAAAAACAATGATTTACAATATTTTACAATTTTAAAATTATAAAAGCTCTCTATCCTGCATAGTTCTAATTATATGGCTAACCATTTTTTTAGGATAGTGTAAAGAAACTTTTTCTAGAATTTCTGCAGGATCTATAGCTGGAAAATCTCTTCTAACAGATTCAATCATCTGAACAATTGCATCATATTCTGACTTAGAAGCTGTTTCCTTTCTCAACTTACGGCACACGTCACACCCTCCACACGACTCACTTTTGGTTTCACCAAAATACGCCAAAAGTTGCTGACTGCGACAGGTTTCAGTATCCATTACAAAATTCATCACAGCATCTAGACGTTTTTTTGCCACCTCTTTTCTACTTTTATATACATCGGGTGAGAAATATAAATATTTTTCATCAATTCGGGGTTGAAGAAAAATGATAAAAGGTTTGTCAGAACGTTTGCTATAGCGTATAATATTTTTCTTTGAGAGCAAGTGTAAATTGTGTTCAACATCATCAACATTTAATTGGGTTCGTTGTGCAATTTGCTCTTCGCTAATCTTTATAAAATTGGTAAATACTCCTCCATACGAGCGTAGAATTGTTTTGGTAAACTCCTCTAAATCTGGATTTTCCTTATAAAAACAATCTAATTGAAGAGAAGAGGCTTCAAACTTAATTGAAGATTGTTTTTTCACATCTTCCGAAAGAGTCATCACTCCAATTTTTTCTAAAAAAGAGAGTGCATAGAAGAAATCGATATAACTGATATTTAATTTCTTCAGTAACGTCTCGTAAAAAAAAGGGAAAATCAGATTTTCACCTTCACCTATAGCTATTCGATAGTGATTACAAAGGTCTTTGTATAGTTTTCGGATTTTCTCAATTGGCGGGAAAGATTGCTCAAAATTCTTTTGCAAATCTTTTACATCGTGATCATCGTAAAACATCACGGCCACAGAGGGTTTCAGGTCTCGGCCGCCTCTTCCTGCCTCCTGAAAGTAGGCTTCCAAAGTATCAGGGATATCGATATGCACTACAAAACGCACATCAGGTTTATCAATTCCCATACCGAATGCATTTGTAGAAACAATAACGCGAGTTTCGTCATTCATCCATTTTCGCTGTTTTTCGTCACGAGTTTCAGCGTCTAAGCCAGCGTGATAAAAATCGGCACTAATTCCTCGTTGGCACAGAAATTCTGCCACCTCTTGCGTCTTCTTTCGATTACGCACATATACAATTCCAGTACCTTTATAATAGTTCATCAACTTAATCATTCTTTCACGCTTATTCTCCTCTTTCAGAACCATATAAGTCAGATTATCACGTTTAAAACTTTTCTGAAAAACATTCTCTTTTTTAAAATCTAAGCGTTTTTGGATATCTTTTACTACCTCTGGAGTTGCAGTTGCGGTCAACGCCAACACTGGAATTTTGGGAAAATCCTTTCTAATATGGGCTATTTCCAAATAAGGAGGTCTGAAATCATAGCCCCATTGAGAAATACAATGCGCTTCATCGACAGCAATCATGCAAACATTCATTTGACGAAGTGCTATGCGAAATCGTTCTGTTTTTAAACGTTCAGGTGAAACATATAGAAACTTATATTCCCTATCATACAAGCAATTAGAGATAACAGTTTCAATTTCATCAATCGTCATTCCAGAATAGAGTGCTGCCGCTTTAATCTTCCGTTTGCGCAAATTTTGCACTTGGTCCTTCATTAAGGCAATCAGCGGAGAAATGACAATGCAGATTCCCTCCATCGACATAGCCGGTACTTGAAAACAGATAGATTTTCCACCTCCTGTAGGCAACAGGGCCAACGTGTCGTTACCTTCTGCAACGGAGCGCACAATATCCTCCTGCAGCGGACGAAAATCATCGTATCCCCAATACTGTTTCAGAATCTGTTTAAATCTACCCATTCCATTTCAAATATGGGTGCAAAATTATAAAGAAATCTTCTGATTTCGTTTCATAGTTGTAAGAAAAATAAAATTTAAGATTTAAAGTATAAAACCTAAAATTCTGGTGTTATAATGTTACAATTTTTAGCATTTTAGCAAGTTCCTCACGACGTGTATTGAGTTTCATTATCTGCATCATCATCTTATTGATAGTCTCCTCATCTGGATTATCCTCTAACATATCTAACAAAAGTTGACGGTATCTATCGATAAGTCGCAACTTAAACATACAGATATGGCATTCCAAACTCTTGTTTAATTTAGGGACATTATTAGAAATATAATGGGTAATGATATCAAATCGAGATTCCCATAATGGACTGATTTCCAAATCGATATTAGCAAGGACAGTAATAGCAAAATTACTAATAGCAGAATCTTCGTGAGTTGTAAAATGTCGTTGAATTTCTTCTTGAGAAGTTGCACTTATCGCCACTTTTGCATATTCTTGATATATAATTTGCATTAATGGCGAAGTAAACTGAATTTGTTCTTGAGAAAATTCATTGAAAATATATTGATCAAGGCGTTCTTTTTGGAAATTTGTTTCTCCGCATTCATTTTCTACTGCCACTTCAACCTCATACATTCCAAATTGCAGAATCAGCGCAATAATATTCTCTTCCACTTGTGAGATAAGTTGCTGAGGCGTTGTTACAGATTGTTGTGGAGGTTGCGGTGTTGTTATAACTTGCGGCAACTCTTGTGGCTTCGAATCAGAAGGGCGCTGAGGGGTATTCAACCGTTTCCAGACAGCTTTCCGCAATGAAATATTTAACGTTTCCTCTGGGATATTAAATATTTCGGCACATTGTTTAATATAAAATGCCTGAACGATATTGTTGGGTGCCAAGGAGATATCTTCAATAATTTCCGTAACCACCTCTGCGCGCTTTATCGGGTCATTCCCAGCCTCAGAGGAGAGAAGATTAGCTTTGAAAAGAATAAAATTGGTTGCATTCTCTTCAAAATATCGTTTTACATACTCATCATCATGTTGGCGAGCGAAAGAGTCTGGGTCTTCGCCATCAGGAAGGAGCAGCACTTTCACATTAAAATCTGCCTCAAGCAGCATCGAAATACTTCGTTTGGAGGCTTTAATTCCAGCGCTATCGCCATCGAACAGCACAGTAATATTCCGATCTCGCGTCATTCGCGATAGCATCTTTACCTGCTCTGGAGTAAAGGCTGTACCGGAAGCTGCCACTACATTCTCTATTCCTGAGGCATGCAAGGAAATAACATCCATATATCCCTCAACAAGATAGACGTTATTGAGTTCGCGCGCGGCTCGAGAGGAGAGATCTATTCCGTAAAGAGTTTCCTTCTTATGATAAATTTCATTTTCGGGAGAATTGAAATATTTTCCACCCTTGAAATCTTTTAGTAAGGTTCTTCCACCAAAACCTATTGTTTTTCCAGAGACAGTATGAATTGGAAACATAATACGTCCGTGAAAAAAGTCGTATTTTTTCCCCGATTCGCTTACTTTAGTCAAGCCTGTTTTTATTAGATACTCCTCTTTATAACCTTTTGAAGTGGCATAATCGGTAAAAGCAGTCCACCCTTCGGGGGAATAACCTAACTTGAATTTTTTGATTATAGATTCTGATAATCCTCTCTCTTTCAGATAGCTAAGTCCCACACTTCGACCCTCTTCCGTATTAAAAAGTTGGTCGATAAAATAGTTTTCGGCAAACTGATTTAGCAAAAATAGTGCATCGCGTTCATTCTGAGCCGCAATCTCCTCAGGATTTTTCGGCTTCTCTTCAGGAATAGCGATAGAATATTTCTTTGCTAAATATTGCAAAGCTTCGTAGAAAGATAATTTCTGATAATTTTTCAGAAAATCGATAGAATTTCCTTTAGCATCACAAACAAAACAATGATAGATATTAAGGCGTGAGGAGATTGTCATTGATGGATTTTTATCATCGTGAAACGGACAAGTGCACACCCAACTCGCACCTTTTTTCTTCAGGGTCAAGAAATCGCCAACCACATCTTCAATTCGTGCGGTCGCCTTAATTTCATCAATGATTTGCTGAGGGATCATTATCTATCCACTTTGAATTTCTTGAACATTTTCTCATTCTTCATAATGTCCACTGCCTTAAGGAAAGTTTCATCAGTTTGCAATAAAATCCTATAAGCCTCTCCAAAAGAATAGAGTGTTCGTGCAAACTCAAATGTCAATGTTTCAGCTAAATATTCTCTTACTTTACTCAAATTTCGCACCTTCATCGATTCCGCATACGAATTTCTTACATACTCATCAACCATAGATTGTAATTTTGATAAGTCATTCATATCAGAAACATTTTTATACAACGAATCTAATTCTTTAGATTTCTCTTTTACAAACGATTGCATACGTGCCGAGAAGGACAAATCGATACTATCTTTCACACCTTCTTTATGTGCATAATCGATTAACATATCCATAAGGGTATTATCCACTTTGAAATTAGCCAAGAAATCGTCCATTGTAGGATATTGGTTTTTTAGATTCTCACGATGAGATTCCATATAATTCATTGTAAAACCACTGATAATTCCTTTTCTTACCATTTCGTTGTAGAGTGAAGAATATTTAGATGTATCTAAAGGGATAAAGATATCTGGCATAATTCCGCCACCGCCATACACAATTCTTCCATTGTCAGTTTTATATTTTAATGAATCTGGGAAATGAATACTATCAGCAGATAAGAGTTCTCCATGTTGCGATCTATTATTCAAATCGTTGAAGTAACTTTCCAGACCATCTTCGTAAGGTTTTTGAATGCATCGCCCAGCGGGGGTATAGTAGCGAGAAATTGTCAATCGCACTTCAGATCGATCTGCCAATGTCAAAGGGCGTTGTACCAAACCTTTTCCAAAAGAGCGGCGTCCGATAATGAGTCCGCGGTCATGATCTTGCACGGCACCAGATACAATTTCGCTGGCGGAGGCAGAACCCTCATCTATCAACACAATAAGTTTTCCTTTTTCAAACTCACCGCGCGATGTTGAGAAGAAGCTGTCTCCGCTTCCGCGAATATTTTTTGTATAGACAATCATTTTCTTGTCTGAAATGAACTCATCAGCAATATCGAAAGCGGTACCCAAATAGCCGCCACTATTGCCGCGGAGGTCGAGAATAAGATTTTTAAGCCCTCTTGCCTTCAAACGCGTGAGGGCATTTTCAAATTCCGTTTTTGAATCTTTAGCAAAGCGTTCCAAGCGAATGTAACCTGTATGCTCATCTGCCATAAAGAAAACATTAATACTATTTTGTGCAATCTTATCACGAGTAACAGTAAATTCCAAAGGTTCAGATTGTTGGCCACGTTTAACCAACAATTTTACTTTGGTACCTTTCTTACCGCGCAGATGTTTTTGCACCCAACTATTATTAATATTTTTTCCACAAGCCACAAACGTGTCCACCTTCAAAATTTTATCTCCAACACGAAGCCCCACCTTTTCAGAAGGACCATCAACAATTACCTCAACCACGTTGATTGTATCTTTAATCAACTGATACGCAACACCAATACCGTCAAATCCACCTTGCAGTGGTTCATTGGCTCTTGCCACCTCTTTAGGTTCGATATAGGTGGAGTGTGGGTCCAAATCTTTCAAAATAGAGATCATACCCTCTTCTACCAACTTATTAAAGTTGACTGTATCCACATATTGGTCATTGATAGCACGCAAGAATTGGTTCATTTTCGTAAGGTTCAACTGGTAAGTTGAATTTACCTGTGAAAAAAGAGGCTGAATTGTAGCAGCTAAAATTAGAATAATGACAAGCTTTGCTAGTTTTTTCATATTGTAAAATTATATTGAGGTAACGATTAAATACCTTCAATGATTGTACACCAACCAAATTTATCTTCGATTTCGCCATATTGGATACCCATCAACATCTCGCGCATTTTAATGCTCCAAGGTCCTGGTTGACCATCTTTTGAAATCACATATTCTGTTCCTGTAGCACGGTCTTGCACCATACGAATAGGAGAAATAACAGCTGCGGTACCGCAAGCACCAGCTTCTTCGAAAGTTCCAATTTCGTCCAATCTGATATGACGTCTTTCTACTACCAAACCTAAATCTTCAGCAATCACTGTTAAACTCTTGTTTGTGATTGAAGGAAGGATAGAGTTAGATTCTGGGGTAACATATTTTCCATCTTTAATACCGAAGAAGTTTGCAGGACCTGCTTCATCGATATAAGTTTTAGTTTTTGCATCAGCAAAGATAGATGCGCTAAATCCTTCTTTATGAGCTCTTTCGCCTGCGCGCAAAGAAGCAGCATAGTTTCCACCTACCTTCACGTGACCTGTTCCAAGTGGAGCAGCTCTATCATAATCCAAAGCAATTTGCATATTAGTAGGTTTGAAACCTTCTTTGAAGTATGGCCCTACTGGAGTTACAAAAGTGATGAAAAGATATTCATTAGCAGGTTTTACACCTACAGTGATACCCGTTCCAATTAACAATGGACGAATATACAATGAGCCTTCTGTTCCGTAAGGTGGAATGTAATCAGCATTCATTTTGATTACAGTTTCCATTGCTTCAAAGAACAACTCTTTAGGTAAAGAAGCCATCATAACTGCATCAGCAGAGCTATTCAAGCGTTTCCAGTTTTCTTCCCAACGGAACAAACGAACTTTTCCATCTTTTCCTCTGAAAGCTTTCATACCTTCAAAAGCTTCTTGACCATAGTGCAAGCAACTTGCAGCCATGTGCATTGGGATATTTTCATCAGAAGAGACTTCCAATTTACCCCATTCTCCATTTCTAAAATAGCAACGTACGTTGTAATCAGTCTTTACATAACCGAAAGACAAGCTTTTCCAATCAATATTTTTCATTACTTTAATGTTTTAATTTATATTAGGTTTACTACTTGATAATCATACTATTAACAGAATAATCTTTCAATTTTTCTTTTCCGTTTAGGAATGATAATTCGATAAGAAAAAGGAAGTTTATAGATGATGGATTGAAATTTTTCACCAAGTTGGCAGCAGCTTCTGCCGTTCCTCCAGTAGCCAAAACATCATCAAAAATCAATACTCTTTGATTTTCTTTTATCGATTCCTGATGAATTTCAATGGAAGCGGTTCCATACTCTAAAGCAAAATCAGCCGAAAAGGTTTTGTAGGGAAGTTTACCTTTTTTGCGAATCGGGACAAAAGGAACGTTAAGTGCTAAAGCTAATGCGGGGCCAAAGATATAACCGCGTGCTTCTAAAGCCACTACTACTTCAGGATTTAGTTCGCGTGCCTGCTCCAACAGCTCTTGAAAGGTTTTCTGAAAAGTTTCGGCATCATCCAAAAGTGTTGTAATATCCATAAAATCAACACCTTTAATTGGAAAATCCGGAATTATTCTAATTTTTTCCAATTCCATTTTCTTAAGAGATTTTATCCTGCAAAAGTAGGATTTTTTTTAATACAAAACACAACTTTAAAGATGAAATTCCATTATCGATTCGGTAATTTCTCAATATCTTCTGTTAGTTGATAAATATGCTCTGATTGCGTTGCCCAACTGGTACAGAACCTTACTGCAGCGTACTCCTGATCAATTCTTTTCCAAAAGCCAAATAGATATTTCTTTTCAAGAATTTCAATCTCGTGATTGCTTAAAATGGGGAATTGTTGATTTGTTGAAGAGTCATATAGAAATTCAATACCTTTTTTTGCAAAAGCATTATGAATCTGCATAGCTAATTTGTTTGCCTTTTCTGCTATTTCAAAATAGAGATTTTCTGTAAAGAGTGTACAAAATTGTATGCCAATAATTCTTCCTTTAGCTAACAATCCTCCTTGCTGTTTAATTAGATATCTAAAATCCTTTTTGAGTGCGCTATTATTAATAACCACTGCTTCGCCTAATAGCGCTCCTACTTTAGTTCCACCGATATAAAAAACATCAGTAAGCATTACAAAATCTTCCAAAGTTAAATCATTATTGTGGGCAGTCAGTCCATACCCTAATCGTGCGCCATCAACAAAAAGAGGTAGTTCATATTTTTTGCAGGTATTATGAATATTCTGTAATTCTGATTTTGAGTATATGGTACCATTTTCTGTAGGAAAAGAGATATATACCATACCTGGCTGCACAATATGTTCGTGAGTTACATCTTCCCAATGGCTGCGGCAATAATTTTCAATCTGTTGAGCAGAAATTTTCCCATCAGAAGATGGAAGTGGAAGCACTTTGTGACCACGCGCCTCAATTGCTCCTGTTTCGTGTATGTTGATGTGTCCACTTTCTGCACAAATCACACCTTGATGAGGGCGAAGAATTGAACTGATAACTGTTGTATTGGTTTGAGTACCACCGACAAGGAAATGCACATCAGAATGAGGTGCATTACACATATTTTTAATCAGAGTTCTTGCCTGATTACAATATTCATCTTCACTGTAACCTAAGGTTTGCTCCATATTGGTGGCTATCATTTTTTCTAAGATCTTAGGATGCGCACCTTCTGCATAATCACATTCAAAAAATATCATACTCCAAAGTTTTAAGAATCTGTAAGAATAATTTGTTGGGAAAATTGATGATTATTCATCCATTGCTTCAACAAGAAAAGTAACAGGTCGAAATCCATCATTACAGGAGAGCATTGCCGAATGAGGATTTTTCATCCAACCATCAAAAAAGTTACCGCCGCCGTTGGCTAATTCTTGCACGAAAGGAAGAAGCGTTTGCCACGCACTATCGCACAAATTATCAGGTTTTTGGCAATCCGTAACCATAAACGTATCCTCTTTTTTTAGGTTACAAGCGTGTTCAATAGGATTTTCATATTGTTGCATTAAGTCGTAATAGCACGTAATGCGCATAACTGTAATTTTGATTTTTTTCATGGCTACAAAAATAAAAAAAATCGGGGATAACCCAATGGCTACCCCCGTAAGTTTGTGTAAAACGAAGAGGATTAAGCTTCAGCAGGAGTTTCTTCTGCTTCAGTAGCTTCAACGTTTTCTTCAGCTTCCTCAGCAGCAGCAGCTTCTTCAGCGGCAGCAGCAGCATATTTTGCAGCAACTTTTGCAGAGATAGCTTCTTTTACTTTAATTTCAGCTTCGATACGTTTTTTGTTTTCAGCTCTTTGTTTGTCTGCAAGTTCGCGTTTCATATTGTTAATTTTAGATTCTTTTTCTTGTTTCCAAGCGTCAAATCTACGATTAGCTTCAGTTTCTGAGAACGCACCTTTAGCGACACCACCTTTTAAGTGTTTCATTAAATAAACACCTTCGTTTTTGAGAATCGAACGAACTGTATCTGATGGATCAGCACCTACTTCAACCCAATACAATGCTCTTTCAAAATTAATGTTGATTGTTGCAGGATGAGTCAATGGATTATAAGTGCCTAACTTTTCAATAAAACGTCCGTCACGTGGTGCACGACCATCCGCAATTACAATGTGATAAAAAGGTTGATTCTTTTTACCAAATCTTTGTAATCTGATTCTTGTTGCCATAATTGTTTATTTTAAAGTGTTTGTAAATTTTTTTAAGCGTGCAAAATTACATTTTTTTTCAATCTAAACTCCTCCTAAGATGAAATATTTTAGAGCATAAAAATTCCACGTAAGAAAGATTAATATTTTTTATATTTTGCTGATAATTATAGTTTTACGGATATGCTATTTTAAAATTTCTTTAACAGCAAATATTTTTCTCAATTTTATCTTTGAAAAAGGTTCGTAAAAATAGAAAAAATAGGAATAAAAATGCGCAAATCTAAGTTATCTGTTTTTAAATAAGATTCCACCATTTTTCTGGAAGTGCTACATTTTCTAACTCTTTAGCGCGAGCAAAAAGAGGTGCGATCTCTTCATCTTTATATCCAGCAATTCCACATCCGATGCGAGTTACTAGGAAGCGATATTCTGAATGCTCCGATGCAAAGATGATAAACTCGTCGATATAGGGTTGAATTCTGCGAACTTCATCAAACATAGTTGGAATGGCAAAACTTTTCCCTTGCAAGCCAAAGCCTTGCCCCCAAACAGCACCAAATTTTTTGTACGCAACTCGTGCTGCTCCGCCAGCATGAAGTCCGTGCTGATTGCTGCCGAATACAAAAATTTCGTTTTCTTGGAGTTTTTCAATATTTTCAGATGTTATTCTTTCTTTATTCATTGTTTTACAGAATATTATCTTTTTTAAGCTTGATAAGTTGTCCGAAGAGAAAATCGTTTTGAATCTGCTTTTCAGGATTTTTTTGCGTAGTAGATTTCACTTTTTTCTCTTTTTGAGTTAGCGATTTGTGCGAAGTGAGATGCCAACACAAACAACTGCAACATTTATACGCATATTGTTGATTATTATGTTGTTCTATAAAAGCTATTGCTTCTTCACGCGTTTTAAAACGCCGTTTCTCTCCACCGTAAGCATAGCAATATTCGCTTTTTTTTGTAGGCATTTCGCAGTTTTTTTTATTCACCCCAACTGCTACCATCAAAACAATGAGTACAAAGTCGTTCTTTAGGCAATCCTATCGACTTAGCAATGGTTGATAAAGTATTGAATTTCAAAGTATCAACGCCAATATGTTTGCGAAGGACCTCAACCATTTTTGCATATTCGGGAGTGGTTTCATCAATATATTTATGTAGATTTTTAGAACTATCGCCCTCTAATTCCTTGATTACTCTACGTGTAATCAGTTCCATTTCTGTTTTCGATGCAGAAAAATTCAAGAAGTGACAGCCATAAAGAAGGGGCGGACAACTTACGCGAATATGCACTTCTTTCGCTCCATATTCATACATCATTCTCACATTATCACGAAGTTGGGTACCGCGCACGATGGAATCATCGCAGAAAACGGCGCGCTTTCCTGTCAAGATAGAACGATTAGGCAGTAATTTCATCTTAGCGACGTGCTCGCGCATTTCTTGACTTGCGGGTGTAAAACTACGTGACCAAGTAGGGGTATATTTCACAATTCCACGTTGGTAAGCAATTCCTTTCCCGGTAGCATAACCTAATGCCATACCAATTCCAGAATCTGGAATAGCGGAAACAAAATCAGCTTCAATGTCATCATTTTTACCCATTTCATACCCACCGATGTAGCGAGATGTTTCCACATTTATATTTTCGTAATCTGCAGAAGGATAGCCGTAATAAGTCCATAAGAATGAGCAAATCTGCATCTTTTCATTGGGCGCTAACATCTGCTGACATCCAAAGGAGGAAACCCGAACAACCTCACCTGGTCCAACAAAACGTTCAATTTCGTAATCCAAATTAGCAAAGCTATGGCTATCGAAAGCCACTGCATAACCAAATTTATTTTTACCTACAACAATGGGCGTACGACCTAAGAAATCGCGAGCAGCGATAATACCATGGTCAGTCAAAATTAGCATTGAGCAGGAACCTTTAACTTTATTATAGACATTCTGAATTCCATCCGTAAAAGTTTTTCCTTGCGTAATGAGAAGAGCTACCAATTCGGTAGGATTTGTATTCCCCGAACTAAGTTCTGTAAATTGTTGATTGCGCTCCAAACACTCCTTCTCTAATTCATCTAAGTTATTGATTCTTGCAACAGTAACGATTGCAAACTTTCCTAAGTGAGAATTCACAACAATGGGTTGTGCATCGGTATCACTGATAACACCAATTCCACAATTTCCCTTGAATTTATCTAATTCATCACCAAATTTTGTTTTGAAATAGGTGTTCTCGATATTGTGAATTGAACGATGAAACACCTCATTTTCCATCGTTACCATTCCACCGCGACGTGTACCTAAATGGGAATGATAGTCAATTCCATAGAAAAGGTCTGAAACACAAGGTTTTTTAGAAGCTATGCCAAAAAATCCACCCATAATTTACTGAAAATTAAATATTTATATTAATTATTTTGATTTTGCAAAAGTATAAAAAAAATGGCAGCAAATAAAATTTATCTACAAAAACGAAGATTTTTATTCATCGTCTAAGAAAAGATTTTAGTTTTCTGCGAATGTTTTTAGTTTCTCTTCTGTAAGTCGATAGATTGTCCAATCTTCTAAAGGAGTTGCCCCGATACTTTTATAGAAGTTGATAGAAGGTGTGTTCCAATCCAAACAAACCCATTCCATTCTACCGCAATTTCGTTCAAGAGCAATTTGTGCCAAGCGTTGTAGTAATGCTTTTCCATATCCGCGACCTCTTTTTTCTGGCAACACAAATAGGTCTTCCAAATAAAGGCCTTTGCGACCTACAAATGTAGAGAAATTGTGAAAAAAAAGCGCAAAACCTACCACCTCATCATTTTCTTCAGCAAAAATAACTTCAGCTTCGTGCCGTACAAAAATCGACTCATAGAGGGTTTCTTCTGTTGCCTCAACTTCATTACTTAGTTTTTCATAATCAGCAAGTTTCTTGATAAATTTTAAAATTGTACCCGTTTCATCGGCACGCGCAGTTCTGATATTAAATTTTTCCATTTTCTCAATAATCTTTATCCTGCAAAGATAATAAACTTTATTGAACCAAACAAATACAATTATCTTTCTTCACATTTATTACTTGCCAAAAACAGAAAGAGGTTGACCTACAAGGTCAGTAGAAGCAGATTTAGAATTATGATTGATTTCTAAAAGTGGAGATAAAACTCTTGGGTCAGTTTTATGTAATCTGAATGATAGGTTTTATCTTCCTTTCTTATTGCGATGTTGCATTTTTGCAGCGGCATTTCGATTCGAGAAAATCCGCAGATAACGCGATTTGGAGATTTTCCTTCTATGGGTTCCACCCACATTTCATAAAACAATTTCATCTCTGTTTTAGAAATTTCAGTTCGAAAAAGTTCCATTTCCGAAACGGGAAGAATTAGGAAAAAGGAGCCTTTATCAGACAGCAATTTATCCACGCCTGCAACCAAGTCTGAAAAAGAGAGGTTCGCATCACGATGTTTACTTACGCAATTACTTTCCTTAGGCGAAAGCAATGAGCTGCCAAAATAGGGCGGATTGGAAACTATTAAATCGAATTTTTCCACATCTGTAGGGGCAAAAGCCTGCAATGACACCTTTTCAAAATCTATTTTTTGATTTGATAACTTAGGATATGAAATTCTGTTTTCAAGCGCTTCAACAACTGAATTCTCGTCTATATCAATACCTATAAAAGTTTGTATTTCATTCTCTTCTGTAGCTCGTAGTTTTTGTGCTAAACAAAACAGAATAACTCCACAGCCACAACCAATATCCAAAATCCGCTGGGCATTTGTAATCGGAACTGCTGCCGAGAGTAATACACTATCTGTACCAATTTTTAGTGCACTTTTACTATGCGCCAAAGAAAATTTTTTGAAATAGAATTTTGAATCTTTCATATAATAAAAAACTCCAAGAAATAGATACTATTGCTAACTCAGCGACATCGTTGCTAAACGTGCAACAAAAAACATTAAAATCCTTTTAATTGTTTTGAATTTTAGTATACAATGCTTTTTATTGATTTCTCTGTTATCAATGCAAGTACAAATATACATAATTTGCAATTCTGTTTTCTTAATATTAGTTTTTCAATACGACATTTAAAATTCACTTGAGAAATATCGGATATCAAAATTTATCTCCTTCTCTTTATTATTTTTAGGTGTGAATAAAATTTGAACCGGCTTATTAGGTTCTAATGTTAAATAATTATCGGAATATTTTCCTGAAATATACGGAGCTGTAAATATTTGAACACCTTGCACAAATTTATCAGAAGTTAGCGTTAATTGCCAACCTTGCTCAGTAACATTAACATCCATCTGTACATTAGGTTGATTTTTTAGGTATTTTGGCTTATCAAAAGTGGTGATTTTTTCTGCAATTTTCTCTCCCAAATCGTCGATAAATGTTACTTTTAAATATCCATTTTCTGCAATATTAGGATATTTTCTAGGCTGCCACTGCGCAATTTTTTCCGAACTATTCGCTTTTGCAATTCCCGTTATTGTATCACTACTAATAAGTTGACCATCAATAGTAAGAGCAGACACAACCATTTTGCCTTTAATATCTTTCTGTAAATCGGAAACGACATACAAATCGTAGGTCAATGGTTTCACCATATAAGGCACAACGATTATAGGTTCGCAACTTTTTTTCACGGCATATTGCAAGGCTTTCCAATTTCCGTAGTAATCAATACTGCTCCACGAAGCCACAGGCCAACAATCGTTCAACTGCCAATAAAGCGTTCCCATACAGTAGGGTCGGCGCAATCGATGGATTTCGATAGCTTGCTGAATTCCATACGCCTGCGTTAGCTGACTAAGATAAACATAATCAGAAAGACTCTTTTCTGTACTATCTAAAATAGGTGCATCTCCGTGCCAAAATGTCCGTCCAAACCTATTTTCGATCTCTTTATTGATAATATAAAAACCTCGATTATGTTTTTGATGATTTTTGAACGCTACCGAATGAAAATGGCGATCTTCTGGTTTTGTATAGGTTTCGATAGTAGAGATTTCTGGATATGACTGAAATCCATATTCCGACATAAACCTACCTGTTTTTTCATACCAAACATCAAAGGGTAACTCTCCCCACCAAACGCCCCAATAGTGAGCATCTCCTTCTGTAAACGACTCTTTATGCCCCCAGCCCCAAGCGGGTGAGGAGGGGTGGTACTGGCGCGTGTCGTGCTGTTCAACAACCCTTGCCAACAATGTATCGAAGAGTAGGTGCAAATCGTGATCCAATTGCGCACGATGCTCTGGGGCATAATTGGCTTGCCAGCCCCAATCTTCCCAACCATTTTTCACCTCATTGTTTCCACACCACAACGCTAATGATGGGTGATTTCTCAATCTTTTTACTTGATATTCAGCTTCTTTTTCGACATTGGCAAGAAACTCAGCATCACCTGGATAGAGTGCGCACGAGAAGATAAAATCTTGCCAGACTAACAAACCCATTTCATCACAATAATCATAAAAAGCCTCGTTTTCATATATTCCACCTCCCCAAATGCGAACCATATTCAAGTGAGAATCTTTGCTATCTTGAAGAAGTGCTTTATATTTCTCTTTTCCCTTTTTTCCACTCATTTCAGAGATAAATGCCTCTGCAGGTATCCAATTAACTCCCTTGATGAAAATGGGTGTTCCGTTAACAACAAACTCAAACGATTTTCCAATGGAATCCGTTTTTTGTACCAACTCAATGGTTCTGAAACCCCAACGATGATTCTGCTGATAGATATTTTTGCCATGTTTAACCAAAACTCGTATATCATACAATTTGGCTTCTCCCATACCATTAGGGTACCACAATTGCGGATTTTGTACAATAAGTTGAGGTTGCAACAAATTACTTCCTTTTTGCAAAGTAATGGTTTGAGCATAATAGGTTTTCCCATCTATTTGGGCAATTACCTCAACCTCCTCTCTCCTATCAGATTGAATTGAAAATGGTAATTGTACCACTGCTGAATCTGTATTCAATAAACTTTGAACAATCTGAAAATCACCTACCTTGATATCATTCCAGCAATCAAAATAAACAGGCTGCCACATTCCGCAAGTAACAAATTTCGGTCCCCAATCCCAACCCGATTGATAAGGAGCTTTGCGAGAAAACGCTCGTTCCTCGGGCAACTTATAAGGAAGTTTTTCTGCTTGCGCACGCTCATACTCAGGAGCAGGTAAAAACTTCACTTCGAGAAAATTCTTGCCATCTTTTAAATTATCAGGCAACGGAAAACGCCATTGTCTAAACATATTGTTCACGTGATTATCACCCTCAGCGTGCATCAACGGTTCTCCATTTAAGAAAATATCAGCGTGAGTATCAATTCCATCAAAAACCAACTCTACATGATCAAAACCATCTATTTGAGATTTATCAAAAGTGGTTGTGTAAACCCAGATCCTCTCTCCTATCCATTGTAAAGAATCCTCTCTATTCCCAAAAAACGGGTCTTCAATCAACTGATTGTTAAGCAAATCCGTATGAATACAACCTGGAATTTGTGCAGAATACTCCCTATCTTCGTACGTAAATTTCCATTCCGAAAGCTCAATCCGACGATTAATCTGAGAATTTTTACACGATACAATACTAAAAAATAAAACGAAAAACAAAAAAAATCGAAACCCAATTCTAAAAATAGGAAAAACAGAATATCTCTTCATCTTTTCATTATTTTATGTGTGCAAAAATACCAAAAAGTAACTGTATCTTTAAACATATTTCTAAACTTTTTTTGAGAAAAAACTCCCTATTTTGGCCATATTTTATATCGATACCTAATCTAAAACAAAATAAACTTATGATAATCAGACAATTAATAAAGAAACTTTTTTTTCAAAATTCAACTTTCATATTGAAAAAAAGTATATTTTTGCAATCAGTTTAAATTTGTAATCATTACAATTATAATAATAAATTCAACATTTGAACGGTTACTAACGTTATTATGAGAGTTTAACTAAAAAAGAAAGATTATGAAAAAGATTAAAGTTCTTATTACTGCAATTTTCACACTTTTAGCAGTAACGGTTTTTGCCGATAACGAAAAGCCCATTCAGAAACATCAATTACCTAAAGTATCACAAGAATTTATCAACAAATACTTTAAGGATTTCGAAATATCCTTCTGTACAAAAGACTACGATTCTTACGATGTAAAATTCACCAATGGATACGAGATTGAGTTTAACACCAAAGGGGAATGGAAAGAGGTGGACTGCCGAAAAGATGCAATTCCTGCAGCCATTATTCCTATTCAAGTATCTAAATATGTTAAGCAATATTACGCCAAAAATTACGTTACAAAAATCAATCGCGATTTCAATAAGTTTGAAGTAGAGTTGAATAATGGTTTAGACTTAGAAATTGACAAAAACGGAAAACTTAGAGAAATTGATGACTAACATTTGAATATTAACTTTTAAAACACATTATTATGAAAAAGATTTTTTTAGTATTATTTAGCGCTCTCGCTATTTTTGCAACCTCTTGCGACAATGAGATGACAATTCCTCAAGAACAACTCCCTGCAAAATCTCAACAATTTTTAAATCAATATTTTGCGGACCTCGAAATCTCTTACATATTGGCAGATCACAACTCATACGATGTTAAATTAAGTAATGGATATGAAGTTGAATTTCATAAAAATGGTAATTGGAAAGAAGTTGACTGCAAAATGGATGCTATCCCTACAGGTTTTGCTCCTCAATCAATTTATGACTATGTAACAGCAAACTTTCCTACAAATTTTATCACAAAAATCAGTCACAACTGCCATGGTTATGATGTAGAATTGAATAACGATTTAGATCTAGACTTTGACAAAAACGGAAATTTTAAAAGAATTGACGACTAACTTTTAAAAAAAACTATACGGAAGCAGCCTCACAGGGCTGCTTTTTTGTTATCGAGATTTTAGTGAGATTGAAAACCGACAGATAAAATTTACGCACAAACGAAAATATTAGATTCTTTATCGGTAAGTGTAAAAAAAATTGGGTTACCGATAGGAAAAGTGTTGATTGTGAAGATGGAATTTACATTGTTCCAATAGGGTATTTGAAGTAATAATATTAATGTTTTTTGAGAGATTATTTTCTTTAGTTTTGCATGACGTGTTTTAATTATAATAATATGAATGAAGAATGTCTGATTTGTAGTTTTCCGCTTGAATATCTTGAGAGTGCTGTCGAGATGGAGTGTGTTTTATGTCATAAG
>CALGTS010000023.1 GCA_937901925.1 uncultured Bacteroidales bacterium
CCTCAGAACAATTAAAATGGGAAAATTTTAGAGGGACTGTCTCATTAAGAATTCAAGTAAATCAAGGTAAAAGGTGCAAAAACGCGGTCAGAATTATAGCTTTGGCGAATTCTTAATGAGAACAGAACCTCGGGGCGAACGAATTTAGAGCAGAAATTTTCGTTCTTCGACCGAGAGGCGTATATGAATACGTCGGAGGGAGAAAACGGAAATAAAATAAAAAACTTTAATAAAACGGAGAAAACCGTAGGTTTTCCACCTTAATTCCTTAAATTCGCATAAAAAAACGACAGAAACACTGTTTTTATGACAATGCTTCTGTTGTTTTTTATTTGGTTATGCCTAAATGCGACAGCCCCTCTTTTGGTACAATATAAGCACAACGCAATTCATTTGAAGTGGATTGAGAGTTGTGCTTATTTTTGTTATAATGAGAATGCAATGGACTGACGGCAGCCCCTTAGAACTTCGCGTTCGTAATAAAAACTGTCAGCCGCATTCTTGTTATAAAGATTCGATTAAGCAGGTTGTTCCGTTTTTGAAGGGGTGGGCGCGCCCACCCCTTCAAAAATCGCGTTCGCGTCACTCACCAAAATGAATCGTAATAAGTTTTAGCGGAAACGTTGCAAAGCAAAACAAAAAGAGAAAGGAAAAACAAATGATTAGTGTAGGGATTGATGTTGCTAAAGAAAAAAGCACAGTGTGCTTTTTGAAGCCGGGCGGCGAGGTCGTAAAAACGCCATATGATGTGATGCACAACAAGACAGATCTTGCAGCTTTGGTTGGGTGCATAAAATCTTCCGATGAAGAAGTGCGTGTAGTTCTCGAAGATACGGGACACTACCATTTTCCTGTCGTTAAGTTTTTAGTAGATAACGGAATTTTCGTTTCGACAGTAAATGCTTTGAGAATGAAAAAATACTGTTCTCAGAACATTAGAAAAGCTAAGACAGACCGCATTGATGCAATTAGAATTGCTTCATACGGTATTACATATTGGAGCGAACTTATTCCCTCATCTCCTTTAGATACGGTATACAAGGAGCTGCAAATGCTCTCCAGACAATACCATAGAACAACGGCGTTGTTGGTTAAAGCTAAGATAAATTTATCCACAATACTTGACCAAGTAATGCCCGGAATACAAAATATGCTGCAAAATGTTAGAGAAAACAAAAAATTAACTAATTTCGTTGCTAAGTACGTTCACTTTGAAAACATTTGCTCTATGGGAGAAAAACGATTTGTAAGGAATTATTGTAGTTGGGCAAAAAAACAAGGATACCGCGGCTTGCACGAACGTAAAGCAAAGGATATATTTGCTTTAGCTCAAAGCGGTATCCCCGTCCTTCCGAACACCAACTCTACTAAAATTGTTGTGGAAGAAATTATTCGGGTACTCCACGAAATTGAAAGTTCCCGCATATCTATTTTAGCACAAATGAATGCTCTTGCCAAGACTTTACCCGAATTTTCTTTAGTAAATTCTTTTTCTTGCGTCGGAGAAGTGCTTACACCTATGATTATTGCGGAAATTGGTGACGTTAGAAGATTCAAAAACAAGCACTCTCTGATTGCTTATGCGGGAATTGATGCACCACCTTACCAATCTGGTACCTTTAATGCAACCGAAAGACATATTTCAAAAAGAGGAAACAGTTATCTACGTAAGGTCGGTTTTGAGATTATGCAATCGTTAATTAAGCACCAACCAAAAGATGATCCTGTTTTCGACTTCATTCAAAAGAAACGTTTTGAGGGGAAAGCTTGTACGGAAGCTATGATTGCCGGACTCAACAAATTTTTGCGCATTTACTACGGAAAAGTTAAAGAAATCCTCTCTTAAACTCCAATTTGAATACAAAATGGCGATTAAATCCATAGATCTAACCGCCATGCTGTTCTGCGCTCTTTTTAAGCTCACAAATATTTTCGATTTTTTCTTAAAACCTATTGACTTTATTTAGCAGGTTTCTCATTCTATTTAGTTTTCTTCTCTTAAATGTGCATCGACGTCAGGTAAATCTATGGCTTCGACAAAGTTGTAAACAATTTCTATTGTGTGAACGTAATGTCCGTCAACCTTTACTTTTTCGTGTATAATTACCTTATCCACGAAGGCACGTAAGATTTCTGGAGTTATTTCGTCAAAATCACTATATTTTTTAACGATAGCCATAAACCTATTTATGTTGTCATATTGGGTTTTGGCTTTTTCTATTTCCGCTGTTCCGCATAATGTTCCGCAGATTTGAGGCGTTTTTGAAGTTCCCCAAAACCAATAGAAACCAAGTAAAACTTTTTTTCTTTGTCAATCCTTGTTCCTTAACCTTTGCTCTTGGTGCAGAGGGGTGGCGGCTGTGTGTGGTGGCTCTGCAAACTATGATTTCAAAATCAGAACTGAAGAGGTTAAAAGTTAAAGCGCCTCTCAAGGGCTCTAAAATGCCCTACAATCCATTTTATACCCTTGGTAGGGTAGAGATACCACCCAAGGTATTAAAGCTCCTTAAAACGCCTCTAAACGCCCTCTGTGGCGTTTGCCCTGTTTTAAGATGGAGGAAGCGGCGGAGGCGGCTCTGTGTGGCATCCTTTAACCAAAAAGAAAACCACCCTTACTCTGTTCTCCAAGAGTAAGGGTGGCGGCAGCAGGGGTCGGCATAGCGGCAGCGGCGTTGTTACTTAAACATCTTATCTATTCCGCTAATTACTTCCTGTATCTTCTTTGTTGCTTCGTCTTCAACTGTTATACTAAAATCAACCTTGTATTTCTCCATTTCCATTCTAAGTGCTTTCACCGCCTGTATCTCCTTTTCAAGTTCCATTGCAAGGCGGTCTAACTCTCTGTATTCTAATTGCATTGCCATTTCTTCTCTTTGCTTATTAAAAGCATAATTGATATTTTCACAAAAAATGTTCGCTTCATGTGAAGCGAACATTTTTTGTGAGGGTAACGTAAGGTTTCTATTATTGCTAATTTTAGAATCTTTAGAAGCTGTTTGAATTTTCTTGAAAAATAATTCTATATTTGCGATGTTCATTTCGGCTTATTTGAGTCTATTTCGGCATCTTTTCTTTCTTATTTTTTGGAAATAGCCCGCTATTCCCTGCAAAATGCGAAAGAAAATCTACTCAAAATAGCTCTCAAATAATTCCGAAATAAAATTCAAACAGCTTCTAATTTTTAGTGAAAAAAATAAAATTTTTTGTAAAGAAAATATATCATAAAATTTTATTTAAATTTTT
>CALGTS010000024.1 GCA_937901925.1 uncultured Bacteroidales bacterium
CTGGGTTGCTAACGGTGAAAGTAGCGGTTGCGCCCGCACAGATGCTTACGTTAGCTACTTGAGGAGCCACCAAAGCTGGTGAAACCGTAGCCGTTACGGTAACTGGTGTTCCCTCGCCGCAACCAGGATTGCTGGCAACAACGGTGTAGGTTGTGGTAGTGTTGAGTGCAGGTGTGGTAAACGTGCTTCCCGTTCCCACAGTTGCGCCGTTGCTTTTCCAAGTGTAGGTTTGTCCCTCAACTGGGTTGCTAACGGTGAAAGTAGCGGTTGCGCCCGCACAGATGCTTACGTTAGCATTGGCAACAGTAGGAGTCACCAAAGTAGGATAAACCGTGATGGTTACAGGAACGTGGAAACTTTCGCAACTTCCATTACTTCCGTACCACTCATAGAGATATTCACCTGGTGTAGTGTGGTTATAGCTGAAGGTAGTAGCCGTAGCAGTGCTGGGCGCATCAATCTGCTGTTCCGCACCTCCGTTAAGTGTATAGTAGTAAAATTTATTTCTTCCTGAAAAACCATTAAGTGTAATTACACCTGATGCTGAGCCACAACCAACAATCTCACTCGGAGAAACAACAGGTACTTCTATATTTGCCACAGTAATAGGTTGCAACGCAGTTATTGTACAACCATTGCTTGCCGTTGCAGTAATAGTATAAGTAGTACTGCCACTCTGGGTTGGAGTAACCGTAATTTGAGGTGTAGTTGCTCCTGTTGACCAAACGTATGAAGTCGCTCCTAAAACAGTTGCTGTTAGTGTTGCTGATTCACCCGGACAAATATTAGTGGCTGAAGCAGCGATTGACACTGCCGGACCAATCTTGAAGTTGATGATATAGGTAAAGGTAGAACCATCATTGTGGGTAACAACAATTCTTGCCTGAGGGTTGGCAGCAGTGGCTTGCGTGATGTTGATGCTTGTTGCCCACGAGGATTTCTTAGTTGCATTGATGGTAGGTACGACATCATAGCAGTTGGGATCATTGTAGGTGTAGCTGCCAGAGTTGGTCCCATTATGGGTAAGACCACTATGCGTAGCAAACTCTGCTGCATTAAATGTGTTCATTATAGCAGGTTGTTCAACATCATTGATGGTTAGCGAATTTAAGCCCTTGTCATAAATACAGCGAAGCATATCTATTCCCATTGCATCATTGGATGTGCCGCCTCCAGCTACTGTATTAGTGGAAAAAGAGCCTAAAATAAGGGCTGGTGTTACATTCGCAGCACCGTGAGTAATTCCCGACAGTTGGCCTGTGTAATTGACTTTCTCTACAAAACGAGACCAGTCGGAAGTAGGTTGAAAACGATAAAGCATATAACCATAGTAAGTACGCGAGTCGTCATAAGTATTGTTAGCTCTATCATAAAACGTGTTGTTGTCATGAATAAAGACCTTGAAATATGCATAATTACTTCCGGAAATTCCACCATATTTCTTTGCATAAAATGAAATAGAATCGGGACGTCCATTAAAGTTCCAACGATAATCAGAGGGATCATAATTGTAATTACGGCTACTGCCAGCACTCGATGATCCCACTTTCGTTCGCCCAGTCGACATTGCACCATTAGCATTAATGCCCAGTACTGTTGTTGTGAATAGCTTAATAGCTTGCCCTGTAACACCATTGATAGGATCTGAATGGTCAGCAGAACTACCTGCAGCCCAACCCAATGTTCCATCACAATCGCCAAATGAATACCAGTTCGAGGGAAATTGGTCACTATCCCAATTTTCAAAATCTGAATTCGGAAACTGGTAGTTTCCTTGTCCAAAAATCGCTCCAAATGTAAAAAATAGCAGGAGCGTCAAAAATGTAATTTTTTTCATATTTAATGGTTTTAATTATTATTTCCTTTTCTGTAATTTATAGGGCGGAGTTGTCCACATTTTATGGTTTATAACTAACCCACCAAAATCGGGGCGCAAAAGTACTATAAAACTGCTTATAAACAGCAAAAAATACAAATTAATAAATGTAATTGTTTGAAATTCAGTTGTTAATAAATCTTAATAAATGTTAACAGAAAAACATTGCTATGAGAATTAAGAATTTGTTTCTAATTATTTTACCTCTTTACTTCTACAGAAATTTTTCTCAATTTTTGTACTGCGTAATGACAAATTCTGTCACTTCCATTTTTTATTCAACCATCCTTTAGCACTGGTTAAGAGTTCATCTCATCGCTCAGCATAATTAGGCACTCCGTTGCTTCTGCTTTGGGTAATTCAAAAAATCGTCAGATTATTATTTTTGAACTGCAAAATCTCTATTATTTTCTGATTTTTAGGCAGTTATCATTCCACTCTACCCAATAGATTTCTCCTTTTTCTGTAGGAAAATCAAGAAATTGGCCTTGGTAAAATATTTGGCAATTTTTTCCCGATAAGGAGTGAACCGCCACTTTAGAAAGTTGACCGTCCAACCAAAAGATGTCGATTACAAAACCTCCTCGCGCCAAAATTCCCTTTATACTACCCTCTTGCCACGCCTCAGGAAGCGCCGGCAATAGATGAATAAAGGAGAGATGAGATTGCAGGAACATCTCCACAACTCCCGCAGTACCGCCAAAGTTTCCATCAATTTGAAAGGGTGGGTGCGAGTCCCAGAGGTTATCTAAAGTTCCGTTTTTCAGGAGGTTACCGAATAGAAGATAGGCTCTATTACCATCGTGCAGGCGCGCCCATTGGTTAATTTTCCAGCCCATACTCCACCCAGTAGCACCATCGCCGCGGTGCTCCAAAACCACTCGCGAGGCTTCCGCCAACTCGGGTGTGGTAATAGGTGAAATGGTGCTGCCCGGATGCAACCCAAAAAGATGGTTTACGTGCCGGTGCTGGTCGTTCGGGTCATCAATATCCTTCGACCACTCCATCAGCTGGCCATATCTGCCAATTTGATAAGGAGCAATATTCTGCAAGATTTGCTGCCATTCACGCCTATTTTTCTTGTCTGCGTGTAAAATTTCACTTGCCTCAATGGCGCAAGCAAAAATCTCTCTGGCTACAGCGTGTGCAAAGGTGGCTCCCGCATCTATCGGGCCATGCTCAGGCGAGGTTGACGGACAAGCTACATAGTTTCCTTTTGGCGTACACCAAAGATAATCGGCTGTGAAGTTGGCACTACCTTTAATCGCTTCGTAAACAGCACCTTTGAGGTATTTTTTATCTTGACAATATTGAAAATGCTCCCACAGGTGTAACGCTAACCACGGCCCCGCCATCGGACTGAAATTCCAACTCATATCCTCGCTGCTAAGGGGTGCCGTAAATCCAAAAATATTGGAGGAGATGGAGACTGTCCACCCACGGGCATTGTAGTAGGCTTGGGCAGTTTTTTCTCCTGGTTTTACAAGCGACAAGATATAGTTTGTGAGCGCACGATTGCACTCTGGAAGGTGTGTAGAGAGTGCTGGCCAATAGTTCATCTGCAGGTTGATATTGTTGTGATAATCCACGCGCCAAGGGCCATCTACACCTTTTGCCCAAATACCTTGTAGGTTGGCAGGCAGCGTTCCTTCTCGGGAACTCGAAATCAACAAATATCTACCAAATTGAAAGTAAAGTTCCTCCAAATGATAATCCGAAAAGCCATCTCGATAGCGTTTAATTCGCTCGTTAGTAGGAAGTTTATACGCAGGCGAAAACTCTAACGTTTGCGGAACATTCGGGTTGAGAGTTAGGGAAACTCTATCAAAAAGCGCACAATAATCTTCAATATGACGAGCCCGCAAACTGTCGTAATTAATGGCAAAAATCTTACTGAAAATTTGGGCAGTGCTGGCAATAGGGTCCACGCCCACGTAGGTTTTGGGGTTGCTAAAGTCGGGATTGCAGTTAAGGATGTAGTCGGTGTCGGCAGCTAACAAAAAGAGTACTTTATCGGCATTTTCAACTTTAATCATGCCGTTTGCAGTGATGGCGGTTGCGCCGCCTTGCGCCAAAACCTTCACTCGGAGTGCAAACTGCATATCGTTACTATTTAATCTTCCAACATATATTAACTCATTGTCTGATATTTTTTTAACCTCATAGTGTGCTTCTGGATTTCCTCGATAATGAAACTGCAGATTTTGTTTTCCTGCGTGAGATGCAGAAAATTGGCAAGCAATAATATTGTCGGGAAAGGAAGCAAAATACTCTCTTGAAAAGCGTGTATCTTGGGTTTCAAATTCGACAGTTGCAACCGCTGAATCAAGAGATAATTTTCGTTTATAATTATGAATTTCATCTTCCTGAATATCAGTATAAATCACAATCTCGCCCATTGTCGTAAAGGAACCAAATCGAAAAGGTTTTTCATTATACTCTTCGTAAGCCGCCCATCCGTTAAAATTCTCACGTGTCAGCTTTGCCGCTTTCTCCTCATTGCCTTCCAAGAAAGCTTTGCGAATTTCGGGAAGAATGTGCGCAGAGTTTTTATTTACGTTCCAATAGTAGTTTGCATCTTCGGAAACGTTAGGTCCGCCACGCCATAACGACTTCTCGTTCAGCGTGATGCGTTCTACAGCCACAGAACCCAATATATTCGCACCTATAGAGCCATTGCCAATAGGCAGCGATAGATTTTCCCATTCTCGGTCGTTGTAATCGTACAACGATGTTGTATCTGTTGAGGAGGTGGGCTGGTCAAACCATATAGAAAGCACTTCTGACGTTTGGGCTTTTGCAACGAGGGAAAATAATCCAATTTGTATCACTAAAAGCCACTTTTTCATTCTCTTCTTCAAAATCTTATCTATTCAATTCAATTCTGCAAAGCTATAAAAAATATCTTTACCTTTTATAAGATAGAATTGGAAATAATTTCTCATTTTAAAAATGCAAAATTAGTGAAGAAAACTGATAAATTTGGAGTGGATTTTAGAATAAAAACAGAATAATATGATTTTAGCTTTTATATTTGTTTGATTATCAAAAACAAAAAAAATTCTGAAACCTCATTATTTTTGAATGAGTTAAATAAAAAAAATGTATTTTTGCACTCACATTTTAAGGAATGTCTTCGTAGCTCAGCTGGTAGAGCAATTGACTCTTAATCAATGGGTCCAGGGTTCGAATCCCTGCGAGGACACCACAAAAGAGAAGCACTTGTAATTTTGCAAGTGCTTTTTTATTTTCCGGTAATATTAATGTGTTAAACTATAAATCAACTCTTTCAACAACTCCGCATCTTCTAAAACTGAGTTAACGCCTTTACATTTTGCGTCATATTCACGTAGTAATGAGATGTTTCGCTTTAGTTCAATGATGGAGAAGCGATTGGCCTCCTGCGCTTTAGTTTGCAAGATAAAAGGAGGAAGATTACCAAAGATTTTAGTCAATGACTCTGCAGACCTATCCGAGAGATGAAACGCTAACATCTTACCATAAAAGGATGCCAATCCATTAATAGTAGCTGGATTAGGGTTTTCTTTCAAATGGTTACAAAAGTTGTACGTAATTTTATACACTTTATTTAAATCTCTGGCCGCCAGGGCATTCTGTAATTCAAAAATATTGTATTCCTTACTAATTCCAATATATTTTTCAACAATATCAGTAGTAATTTCAGTACCAGGTGCAAAAACAACTTTCAGTTTCTTAAATTCATTATCAATACGACTAAGGTCGTTTCCAATCTGTTCAGCCAAAACTGAAGCAATCTGACGAGAAATGTTGTACCCATAATACTTAGCGCGCTGTTCTACCCACGGTTCCAATTTGTAATCTTTAATCTTATCAGAGGCCATCACCACGCCAGACTTATCGAATGGCATGTATTGCTTGGCTTTTAGTTTCCCATACTTATGACACAAAACCAGAATTGTCTGCGGAGAGGGCTTTTCAGCATATTTACAAAGCAGATCGATATTTTTCAGATTTTTAGCTTCCTTCACAATGATTACTCGATAGGGTGAGCCAAAAGGAACCTCACGACAAAGTGCCACCACTTCTCCTCCTGTAATATCTTTCCCATATACAAGAAACTGATTAAAATCTCGCTGACTTGCATCAATCGCATTTTCTTCAATAAAATCTGCCACCTGGTCAATAAAGAAAGGCTCCTCCCCCATCAATAAATAGACAGGTGCAAACTTTTTCTGCTGCAATTGTTGCATTACTGCTTCGTACGTTGTCATAATCAGAATTTATTAGGATTCGTAATAGTCATATTTCAAGTGTCTTACTGTCAGACCCTTATTTATCAATTGTTTGAGTGAATCTATTCCAATTTTCAGGTGTTGAATCGAATAGTTTCGGGTTACAAACTCGTCAGATTTTTCTGTTTTTATACCCTCTGGTAGCATGGGTTGGTCGGAAACCATCAGCAGGGCGCCCGTCGGAATTCTGTTGTAAAAACCTACTGTAAAGAGTGTTGCCGTTTCCATATCGACAGCGGTAGCTCTAATTTTTCGCAGGTAATCTTTAAACTCTTCATCATACTCCCACACGCGGCGATTTGTGGTATAAACCGTTCCTGTCCAATAGTCACGCTCGTAATCTCTTATTGTCGAGGAGATTGCCTTTTCAAGGTTAAAAGCGGGCAATGCGGGTACTTCGGGCGGGAAGTAATCGTTTGAGGTTCCCTCTCCACGAATAGCAGCAATGGGCAGAATCAACTCACCTAAGCCAATGTAAGATTTTAGCACGCCAGTTTTGCCCAAAAACAGCACCGCCTTAGGCATAATGGCTGTCAGCAAATCCATGATGGTGGCTGCCATCGCACTCCCCATCGAAAAGTTGATAATAGTGATATTATCCTTAGTAGCAGATTGCATCGGTGCCTCTTTCCCCTGCACTTCCACATTCATCATCTCTGCAAAATTTTGGACATAACTTTTGAAATTGGTCAGTATTATGTACTGACCAAAATCTTCAAGTTTCATTCCCGTATATCGGGGCAACCAGTTGGCAACAATCTCTGATTTTGTTTTCATATTTCAGCTTTTATCTTCTCTTTTTACGCTGAAGCTCGCGCTTTTGTTGTGCATCGGCAATTTTTATTTTTTCCGCCGCAACTGTCGTTTCTGCCAATAATGGTTTTACAGAAAGATCCGCGCCTACAGCTCTTTGCATCCAAAGGTTAGGCGTTACACGACCAATAGCAAACATCCTTTCAGCCTCTTTCCCTAAGCTTTTACCTTTCATATAGTTTTCTAATTGGAAGTGGATTATATGACCTAATGGATATGCAGAAAGATATAATGGAGCATCAATCATGTGAGAATAGATAGCCAAAATAGCTTGGTCTTTTACACCGAAAACAGGTGCATAATAGGTATTCCAAACCTCTTTTGCAATGTTGATTACAGCATCTTTCAACTGATATGCATCTGCATTAGGATTTGCATACATCCATTCCCAAACCTTCATATCTACCATCGAAACTCCCATTATCTCATAACAACCCCAGAAAATATCAAGTGTGTTAAGGTATTCTGTATTTGCATCGGGAGTAGTTACGCCCAAAAGCTCAAGGTCGCGAGCTTGGAACAAGAAAGCTAGCGCTTCTGTAAATGCTGTATTGGGTACACCCGCAAGCATATAATTCGGAACATTGTGCAAAGAGATCGTTTGCTCTACATTGTGTCCAAACTCATGAACACCAATATTATAGCCTTTATAATCCATTCCATTTTCACCGATTCGAGTACGCAACATTGAGTTATCACTCTTCATTGTGGCACCCCAAGCATGACCAGCTCCTACTGAAGCATCTACAGTAATATGACTGCATACCATATCTATTGTAGATTGGCTGAATTCCAATTTACGCATAATGTTTGCCAAATCCTTTTCAAAAGCCTCTTTGTTAGGATAACGTGAAAGAGTTACTCGGTCCAACTCCTCCTGACTGATACTACTACGACTCTTAAAACCATCGTACCAAATATCAAAAGGTTGCAATTTTCTACCTAAACGATTGCTAATTAACTTAGCCACCTCTTTCACTTGTGGAGCCAACAACAACTCGTTAAAAAGAGCTTGTGTCTCTTCCATAGAGATTTCATACTCCTTATCAAATTTGCGAGAAATATAGGTCGGATTATTCGGATAGGAAGTATCTGCCTCTTTCATTGCCTTGAACACATCCAAAAGCACTTCATATCTTTTGTTAGGTTCTGGATGATGCATATCAACCTCTATCTTACTCAAATACAATTTATTAGATGGAGGAAACCAACCATAACGAGTGTTATTTTCCAAAACTTCCGTCGGAATGTCTTGATAAATAATATGACGCATAGTGTGGTAAATCAACTCCTGTTTTGCCAAACCATTAATCGGATCTGAGTAACATGCCTTTAACTCATCACGCAATCCCCAGTGCGAGATCAACTTCAAATCACTACTCCAAGGATGAGTAAAGCCATCTCCTAACAACATTCCCATCGGAATATTATAGTTAGAAATATAGTTGTCGGCAGCCGAAGTAGCATCTGTAATTCTTTGTTGATGCGCTGCATTTACACGAGAATCAAACATATCTCCTAAACGAACATATCCCCACTCTAATTCGCTCCAATTCTGACCATTCAACTGTTTCTCTTTCAGGGTAAAAGATGGAAAGTTTAACACAATGACGAAAGCGATTTTATTTTTGAACATATCTTCGTTAAAGTGCGCACTTGTCGAATAGGTTGCAAAAATCTCATCTACCTTAGTGCTTTCATAACCAGTAACATGCAACGGTCGCAATAAATCAATTGCCACACGGTTATCATGACCAAAAATCACCTCCAAATTGGATACAATCCGATTAAAAAGTTGCTCTTTCTCCTGCTTATCTTTGCAGAAATATTTTTGACAGAAAGCAACAAACTCCTCTTGAGTTCCATCTTCCGCAGTCCATAATTGAGCTGCTTGCGCAACACCACGCTCTACCTGCTTTGCCGAGAATGTTGAATTGCGTACCAAACTATTTTTTACGGATGTAATACAAGATGCTGACACAAAATGCCCATCAACACCAGCGCTTAAAGAAAAATTCGTTAACATTAAAATTAAAATCGGTAAAAAAACCTTCTTCATAATAAACTATATATTGTTGATTTATAATTATTTACACTTATTTCAGTATGTTAAATTTGGAGTGTGCAAACTTATAAAAAAAATTTCGTTTTCTTACTGAAACTACGAAAAAAAATCCTATTTTTGCACTCGCAAATCAACGGGGTGTGGCGCAGTTGGCTAGCGTACTAGTATGGGGTACTAGTGGTCGGAAGTTCGAGTCTTCTCACCCCGACAAACGGCAGCAGTTTATCTGTTGTCGTTTTTTTTATTTGGGCGCATCGGCTCTTGTCCACCGCACGAAGCCGCGCGCTCGCCGTCGGGCTATCCGCTCAAATTTCGCGCCTCAATCTTTCGCTTTAAAATCTTCCCAAAACCTGAATCTATGTTCTAAATTCTTAAATCCCTACATTCTAAAACCGGCGCTCATAACCGCTTCTATCCCTTGCGCAAACCAATGGCGCACACATTAGAAAAACAAAAAGGGCTGCCCGAAGACAGCCCTAAAACTAAAATCAGTTGAATTATTTACTGATAATCATCTTCTTGGTCAACTTCTTGTCATTAACAATGATTGTATAGAAGTAAGTACCTGCAGCATAATTTGCTGTATTTACTTGGATTGTGCCCTCTCCTTGTTCAAAGTTGATAGATTCTTCAAACAATAATTGTCCATCTGTCGTGTGGATTTGGAATAAACCATCTCCAGATTCTGACACATAATAAGGAATTATCGTTGACTCAATTGCTGGATTAGGCATATTTTGACCTAAAATAATTCCATCTTCCATCAAATAATCCGGAACATCTACTACAGCACAAGCAGCAATAGTTTTAAGGTCATTATCTGTATTTTCATCTAAATCAGCAACAGTTCTCGCTTGGAATTCGTAGAAGTTGTATCTATCAACTACGATACCATTAACAAAGGTATATTCGATAGATTGACCTGGTTCTAAGTATCCAGACCAGTTTTCTTCAATAGTTTGGAAATCAGCACCAATACCTCCACGACATCTAATCACGAAGTTACGAACAGGTGTAGAACCATAGTTCTTAATTCTAATTTGTGGATATACGGTATCATTCTTAACCAAGCAATCTGCATCAGGATTAATAATTACATCTTGTGGATAGATAAATTCATCAACACCCACATCAGGTTTTCCAAAATCGATACCCAAATCATCGATGGCAGCATCAATCAAACCAGAGTGTCCTGTTACACGGAATCTAATTTGAGCATTTTCATCTACATTAAGAGTAACTATCTCTCTCTTCAAGAATGATTGATTCGTATCAGTATGAGTTCTAGAAGTAATAGAATCCATTACAACGAAGTGATTACCAGAACCTACTTCTACAAACATCTTGATATTAGAGCTTGCATTTTTACCATAAACATGTTCCCAATATGTAATTGCACTTGGATAACCATTAGAATAGTGCAAGTTCATACAAGAAGTAGTTAAGGTCGCTACTGCTGCAGCATTCACTGAGTTTGGTCCTGAAACAATTGCATATTGACCTAAGTTTTGGAATGCAGTATTATTCATTGTATGGTCGTGACTTGGACCTGCATTCGGGAAGTTTTCAGAATGTCCAGCCTTAATAGTCCAAATAAAGTTAGCATTTCCAGCGTAATCTGAAGTCCAGAATGATGGGAACACATCTCCTTCAGTATAAGTCAACGCATCACCACCACCATCAAAGTCAATAGATCTTGGCAAGTTATAAACTTGTGTTGAGTTAACCGTTGCTGAAGAGTGGGCTTCGTTATTAGTTATAAATGCATCACCTGCATAATCTAAAGTAACAGTAACCTCGTAAGAGCCATTAGTTCCGAAATTCACATCAGGAATTACCACTTCCATAGAATTCCAAGGATCGATAGTACCTGCAGCAACAGTAGTAGTATAAGTACCAGGAACAGCACCTGTAACTGTAGCTGTTAAAGTCAGCATATTATCTGGTGATAACTGAAGAGGATCACTACCATAATTCATTACAGAAACACGAACTTTACCCGCATTGTCGGAACAGATTTGTCCACTCGGATGCAAGATTGTCGCAATACCTGGGTCAACACCATACGGAACGGAGATATTAACAGCATAATCCTCAGTTTCACCATATTGATAAACAGCACATGGTGGGAATAGATTATTCGTTGGGTTAGTATTCAATGCCGATTGAGAACAGATTACGCGCATACGAGTAATACCGGTAGCGGCATCTTGAGGAATTGTAACAAAACCTAAAGTAGTAGCTGGTGTATGGTTAATTGGAGATGGAGCCGTAACATTGGTTGCGGAGAACACCAATTCATTAGATTCCCATTCATTATTTCTGTTCAAATCGATATATACATATTTCCACAATGCTGCACCATTACCTCCTGTAAATGAGTTGGTAATAGAAATTGGGAATGTTTGTCCTTGAACCACTTGGGCTGGAGCTACAGTTTGTGTAAAGTCTGTATATTGACCTTCACCAGCAGCAGGAGCATGATTCAAGATTGGAGGAACTGGAGATACATTGTTAATACCCGCAAAGGTAACATTTGAGATATGCGCATTAGTAGCATTATTGGCTCCAATTGTGGTAATTGGTGCACATGGATCTGGACAACTTAACGTCAAATGAATAGTATCGTTCAAGTGATTATTATCACTATTCATACGAACATAAGCAGTGAAGTTCTTTGCAAAATAAACACTTGACAAGTCAACAGGAGTTGTAAATGTAAAGTTGTTAGTAGCACCACTTGCGATACTTCCTGAGAATGCTTGTTCTACCGGAGCATTATTCTCAAATTTGTAACCTACCGTAAATCCGCTAGCTGGAGTTGTACCAAAGTTTTTAATCTTTACTGTTACTTGTTGGTTTGTAGGATAGTTAACTTGAGGAGATGTTGGAGCAATAATCTCTTCAAGACTCAAATCTGATGCAGGAGCGTTAGTATTTAATGTAATTGTTCCTTGTGGAGAAGGACAAGTGTAGTTGAAACTGAACTTAGTATTCAATCTTTGATTAGTCAAATTAAACTGCATATTACCTGCTGTAGCTACACCACCATGATACAAAACAGTTCCTGGCGTATTTGAATATCTAAATGCAGGAGGAGTAATGTTAAGAGCTGCTACGCTATTTTCTCCATTACAACTATGAGAAGTGAGCAATAACAAAGCATCTCCATCATAATGGAATCCTCCCATAATAGGAATCTTTAACCAACCTTGGTCAAATACGGGTTCTCCATCAAAAATTAAGGTTGCACCATTAATTTCAGTATTCCAATTCCGTTGTCCTGCCGTTAAAGTTGTAAGTGTAGAATTCTTCAAATAGAACTTACATGGGAAAGAACCATTCGTGGTATTATTGTTTACATAAATAGAAATTGTATCGATATAGCCTTCTGAACCACCCAATTGTTCAGCTTTGTACAACACAATACCTTGAGATTCTGGTTGTGTAAATACAAATGGATATGCACCTGCGGTACTTCCTGTTCCCAATGTTATCTCCTCTTTGAAACGTGGATCATTAATTCTTCCTGAATATTTATAGGTTTCTGCAGCATATATTTCAGGTGTTGTATAAGAAGTACCTTCTCCTAAAACAGTCGTTCCCGTTGCGTCGTAGAAAGTAAAGATATTAAGAGGAGCTGCATTAGGAGTAATAGTATATTCTTGTCCATACTGTGCATTTAATGTAATATTTGCAGGAGCAACAGGATTTGCAGGCACCTTCAATGTTCCTGAAATTGTATCATTGTTGCGATATGGATTTGGCATTGTTATAGGTTCTGAATAGATAACATAATCATATACATGATTTGTAGTTGTTGAACCTAATGTGATTGGAGAAGTGAATGTAATATCCTCGGTTGGAGGGTTGCTTATATTGGTTACCGAATCAAATACATTGGTAATAACGTGATTTTGTGTTATCGTGGTTCCATCAGTAAAGTTTGCCACTAAACGGAATTGTTCTGTAGGAATAGCTCTCCAAGTATTATTGATATTTACAACCAAGTTAGGATTCATAACACCACATTCATAATTTACTGGTGATACTAATGCATTGGTTTTAATATCATAATTAGGAACAGCAACATCAATTACGAACTTCATACGTTTAGACATACAGTTAGGTGAAGTTGGAGTTCTTGCTGCAATCCAACAAGTGTAAGAATCATACAATTGAGGAGTTGTATAGTTTGTTTGGTTTGTTGCAAATGCAGTTGTTGCATCTTCTGCATCATAGAATGAATATTGAGTTGCAGTCAACAATGTTGGATATTGCGCATGGATTTCATCAGTGGGTTTAATCTGATATGGCAATGTAAAGTCACCTGTTACGTGCAAAGAGTCTGGAAGTTGAGTAGTTCTTGTAGAGGTAATTGTTCCTGAAATGGTATCATTTCCGCGATACACATTCACTTCATTAGGACAATCAGAAGTAACTATGAAATTGATAGTTCTGTTAGGTTGTGTATTGTTTTGTGGAGTACTAAAGTCGTAAGTTTGTGTAAATACAACCTCTTTTACTTCAAGTGGAGCAAAAGAATCCATAATAAGATGAGTAATCCAATCATTTCCGAATTTAGCTTTTGCCAATACGGTTCCAGCAGGAATAGTTGTATTCAACAAGTTTTTATATTTCACCACGATATGTTCATTGCCTAACGCACATTGTGTAGTAGCACCTGGGTTTGGAATAGGATGAACGAGTTCTACAGTTTCTAAATCGTAAGTTGGGATATTAGGAACCTGAAGTTGAACAGGGATTTTTTCACTAGCGCATTCAATATCTGCAATAGAGAACTTCATATTCCAACGATTTGCGGAAGCCGTTGCGTTTCCTGTAAAGTTCGGAGTGTTGTTTACAGACTTATATTGAACCTTACCTGGAGAACTTGTACACTTGAAGGCAGGATAAACTGTGGTTCCTGAACAAGCGCTACAATTTGTTGTTCCGCAATTACTTTCAGTCAGAATCATAATGTTGCCACTTGAATAGTTGAATGGTGTTGGCAACTGAATTGTAAACCAACCCGTCTCGTTGAAGAAATGTTGTTCATCAAAGATCAAGGTTGCATCAGCAATTTCATCTTCCCAGTTTTGAGCCCACGTAGCCGCACCTGTTGGCAATTGGTTCAAATCCGTCTCTTTGATATAAATTTTGATAGGAATACCATTAACACCTGTTGCTGCTGTAGCTACATTAATAGAAATTTTGGAAATCTCACCATATGCACCTAATTCGCTTTGCAAGTATAAGATTCTACCACGTGAATAGCCGTTGGTAAATAGGAATGGGTGTGAAGAGTTGGTATTTCCTGTTCCTACTTGAGGAGTATAAACTTGACCTGGAGCTACACTTACATAATATGTCGTATCAAAGAAAATCAAATCATCAGTTACGTATGGACCAGGACCTTCATACAATGGGCCATACCATTCCCCATTTTGACGGGTAAACCATTGGAACACACCTGTTCCTGCTGGAATTTGAGGTGGATAGTTAGCTGTCAATGTGGCATGTGTTGAATAACTCACAGAAACTGGAGATTGTACTGTTGGAAGATTCGATTTTCCTCTTGATACAATCACTTCATTAATTGTATCATTAAAATAGATACGGTCAGCAGCAAGATGATTAACCCAAACTTTTACATTATAGTTAACATCTGTTCCTACCAAATTATTGGTAAAGTCATGACGATTCGTGAAAGTGAAGGTACGAACTTGATGAGAAGGAATTGCTTCTGGAATGGTTTCGGTTACTACTGGATTGTTATCAATTTGATAGTACAAGGTTGTACCTGCAGCAATATCTTGAGAACCATTATTTGTAATTTTGATTGTAATTGGTTCTTGTTCAAGGTCACAGTCACTGATTGGAGATAACAAAGAAAGAATTGCGAACTCGTTAGTAATAGGTGTTTCCAGTGTTGCACCAATCATAAAACGGCCAATTGTCTGTGGCTCATAATCTTCACCATTCATATAGTAATATGCACTATCACGGATTGGGGCCTCTGCTTGTGCAGTCATATAGATACCTGGGTCAACCATTTCAATACCTGCATAAATTGCATCTGACAAGTTAGTCAAAGCGTAGTTATTGATAGGTAAATTCACCCAACTATTCACTTGATTAGCAGCAATTGTCAATGTATCAGATGTTGTAATAATTTCACCTGCTGAATTTGCTATAAAGCCAATTACTCTTTTACCTACAGCTTCCACACTATTAGTTGGATAGAAACGTACTGCCGTTGCGATTACTGTTTCATTAACAGGATAACGTGCTACAATCTTCAAACTTTCGTTAATGCTACCAAATGTAACCAATGTAGAAGAAGTATCTGCATACGCTACATAATCATTAGTAGTAGTTATGATAACAGATTTTGTATCATTAGCAGCATAATCATCTGTTTGAACAGAAACTTGGAGGTTGTTAGTTCCATTATTTACTAAGTGGCTACCTTGGAAAGTAACAGTAGTTTCACTATTATAAGCGAGAGATGGAATAGTAATGGTCTCGGTATAAGTATTAGCACCTGTTACAGACAAGGTCACTTGAACATTAGTTTGCGGGTTCATACCTTCGTTGGTAATCACAGCTTTTACCTTTGGTGATGTTTCAACAGCCGTTGGGCGTTGACTAGTGGTATAGATGGTTGAAACAGCACAATCGTTATTTGGAAGCATACGCAAACGAACGCGGTCAATATTTACATTGTTACCAGCTTTCGAGATTCCTTCAATAGCAAATAGAGCGCAAGATTGGTTGCTATAGTTACTCAAATCATAGGTATATTTAGCCCAATCTGGAGTAGTATAAGTATTCATACCACGCTTGATTAGTGATATATTTTGTCCTTGAGGAATGAGTTCGGTCCAAGTTGTTCCATTGTTGGTAGAGATATACAACTTTATACCGTCAGCTTTGCTAATTTGGTAATTATCATGAGCGAACCAAATTTCCATAATAGGAGTACCATTTCCACCACCTGCAAGGTTAGCTACTGGCATAATTGCTCTTGAAATTGTTGTATTTGAGAAGTTTTTAGAGTTGAAGAACAATCTTCCTGTACCAAATTGAGGAGCAATATCAGGATTTGCACCTGCTCCACTTTGGAAAGTCCAGTTACCTGCTCCTGCTACTTGCTCAATAGTCCAAGCAGGTGATGGAATTCCTGAGAAATCTTCATCATAAAGTGGAGCAATCACATCTAGCACAAAATCATCTTGTAATGTGTTGTTATCAAGGATATTATCACCTGTATAATTGATAACAAAGTTAAAGTTAATTGGGCTATTGTAAGGGATAACCAAGTTCGTAATAACAGTAACATCAGTATAAGTTAAAGGTGCTAACGAACCAGTATTTAAGTTAAAGGTTTCATTCAACGTTAGACCTCCCGTTGAAGTAGTAACAATAGTTGCTGGAGTTGCAGCAAAGTTAATTGTATTACCTCCTAAATTATATACGCGAAGAGTTACATTATACGAAGCTTCGGGACAAGCTCCATTTATTGGAGAAACCATCTCAGTAATAGCCACATTGTTTTGAGGTACAACAGCAGAGTATGCACCACGATAGGTAATTTCACCTACTCTTGTTTGATCTTCAATATTTGTTGTTACACTCGGATGAACTGGACATTCAAATCCCGTATAGTTAGACAAAGAAAGGTTCGTAGTAGGTGCAGTAAAGGTTGGTTGCGTTGTAATCGTATTGGCTTCTTGATTTGGCAATGCATATTGCCACTCAGACAAAGTATTACGAGCTACTGTAGCAAAACCAACAGGACCATTACCTGAATAATAAACATTATAATCAGAAGTAAGAGCTGCAGGAATAGCCGCAAGATAGATTGGATAATTTTGGTTTGATACAGTCATACACTCGTTCGAGAAGACGTTATTCTTAATAACAATTGGTGTTCCTGAGGTATGATAGTAGCAAGCTGAGATTCCAGATATAGACCCTGCAGAATACAAGCGCACTGAATTATTAATGTAATTAATATTATTAGATGTCAAGTTTTGAATACCATAGATATTGGCATCATCAACTTTTAAGATAATCTCATTATTGGAAACTAAAACTCCAGAAGTTGCAGAATTAGCAACCGTTGACAAATAGATACCGCATTTAGGGTTAGTTGCAGAGATATGGTTTTTAGAGTAGGAAACAGAATTATTAGAACGTTCAACGTGCAAACCTGTAAATTGGGTGTAAGTTCCTCTCTGGGTCAACGTATTTTTCTCTATTGTAGCGATATTGGTATATGAAGAATAAACCCCTCTGTATATAGTTGTTATCGTATTATTATCTACGTTTGTCAAGCTATTACGACGAGCATTCGTTCCTAAGAAATGCACACCGAAGTTACCGCCTGTAATTGTATTACCTACGATACGAATATCGGCATCACCTGGGTTATCGGTAGCAGCTGTTGGACGAACCACACCTGCGTATGCAATATTGGTGTAATTTGTAGGATCAGCAATGTTAATAATACAATTAGAGATGGTAATATTGGAACAAGATTTTCCTGTAAAGCAAACGCCGCGTGACCAAGTTGCATTTTCTTTTCCTTTCAAAGTCAACTTATTGAAAATCAAATTTGAAACCCCATTTAAAGTAATTGCGCCAGTCACTGTGTTTGCGGCTGGATTTGCGTCTTCGATAATCACATCGGCAGCATTACCACTAAAGGACTCAAAGGTTACAGTATTAACTGCAGATTGTCCAGGGAATGGTTGGGTAAATGAGAAACCGGAATAGGTTCCTGGGTACAATTTAGCGACAACGGGTCCACCAATACCGCAGTTATCAATAGAAGCATAAAAATCTGCCAAAGTTGTAAAGTCTGCTTGAGGTGAACCTATTGTATAAGTTCCTTGCATAATACTATCACAAGCAAAAAGGACAAATTCATCACAATCGTTGTTACTTGTATTTACACTTCCATTACGAGTCGTGATACAAACCTCAATCGTATCATAACCTCTAATTGGAAGATAGGTTCCAATTGTTACAGTATCTAAGAAGTCTAAACAGAAATCGTTCGTAGGATGAAAATCTGTAGTTGAGTTCCATGTATAAGGAGGCTGAGCAACTCCGTTCAAAGTCCAATTAAAAACGGCAGAAGTCATAACACTATTTGACTTATTTTGGATAATAACCTTCACAGGAGTTGGCTCATTAGTAATCAACGCATAAGGTTGATCATAAAAATCTATAATATCCACTGCATTAGAAGACAAATTGGTATAAGTAAACCGCGGTTGGAACATTGTATCAAGAGAAGCTTTGTTACAATAAATATCTTGTGCTTCAATATTATAGCGAACTACATTACCATAACATTGTTCTGGAATAATCCAAGACCAGTTATTGGGATTTGCTCCTACTTGTTCTTTGTCAACATAGATTCTTGAACCACCATTCACTGTATAGTAAAATTTAATAGAATCGACAACCACTCCAGCAGGAGTATTATCTGTAATTCCAGCTTTAATTTGGTAAGGTCCAATTTTGTTGGTAACATTTGCATTTTGTCCTATTACGATCGGAGCTTGCAAAGTAATTTCAGGAGGTGCTAACTCACCTGTAGATGCTGTAAGATTAATATTATCAATATACCAACCTGCACAAGCATCTGTAGGTAATGATTCAGGGTGTTGTACTTCAAACAAAATTTGGAAATATTGACCATCTCCACCTGCATAGTTATTTCCGGTAAAAAAACTACTAATATCAATTAACTCATGTTTCCACCAAGTATTGTTAGGCACTGCCTCCGAGTTGCTTGACATCCATACTGGGTAAGATGCATCATTGAAATAGCCACCCGTAATATTGCTTGAAGAACCATAATAGAAACTAGAGGAATGTGTAAAAGTCATCTTCTTATACGTACTCCACATTGGGTCCCCCGTAGGTGTTGTACCAATACTATAGCGATACCAAATGGCTGCATAATCCACAACGTGAACTTTACAGATATGGTCGAAACTCAAGTAGTAAATTGGATAATCAGCATCCATTGCTATCGGTGGAGAAACCAAACGGGATCTATTTCCAACATTTGGAATCGCTGCGTGAGCAGCTTGTCCAGATACTGACAAACTAGACTCCCAGACCCAGTCACCAGCAGGTGTGGTAGCATTTGTGGTTGTCATCGTAATCGTACCATCAAAAGTTTCATTCAGCAAGATAATTGTATCCGCACATTGCTGCACTTGCGCAAAAGCAAAAACGGGTGATAAAATAACCGCTGCAAAGAATAGTAATTTTTTCATAATCAGTAGTTTACTTATTTTTTTGTCCTTTATTTTTATCCAAATAATATATTTATAAAATAGCTTGCAAATATACACAAAAAAATGTTCAAACATCACATTTTTTATCTCAAACAATATTTTGTAGTAAAAACCAGCTATTTTTGTCATTTTTTAAAATTATCTTGATTGTAAATTCTTGTCCCAAATAAATAACATTTTTTTCTCAAAATCAACAATATTTGAGAAAATCTCATTGGAAATAAAAAAAATAATATTTTCACACTCAATGCATTACAAAACAAAAAAAGGAGATGTTGCAAATAGACAAAAAATCATCACCTTTTATACATAAAATAAATTTATACTATTTATACTAATTTATAGTATAATTATATTTTATACATAAGGCAAAATTATAGATTTTTGCAACTGTTTTTTTTTAACAGAGAGAAAAAAAATAATTACACTTAAAGAACAACATATTACCATCAATTTACCCAATTAGGGGAGTTTTTTAAGTAAAAAAACTTCATAAATTAGCAAAAAATAGCAGTTAAAGGTTCAAGATTTATTCGTATTTTTGCAACTTCTATTTTAAAATTATGGACTTTGCAACACTTCTTCAGCAATACAAATTTCCACTTTTCTTAGCTCCCATGGAGGAGGTTACCGACCACTCTTTTCGTTGTCTTTGCAAAGAGTTTGGCGCTGATTTTCTCATCTCAGAATTTGTCTCTTCAGAAGCATTGATAAGAGATGTAGAAAAAAGCTTTAAGAAATTAACATTCAGTGAGAAAGAGCGACCTTTTGGAATTCAAATTTTTGGTTACGACGAAAATTCATTAGCGGGTGCCGCGCAAATTGCAGCAGAACAACAGCCCGATTTCATAGATATTAATTGGGGATGCCCCGTAAAAAAGGTAGTAAATAAAGGAGCAGGGGCTGCAATTTTAAAGGATATTCCTAAAATGGTTCGGCTGACAGACGCGGTTGTCAAATCTGTAAATTGTCCTGTAACGGTAAAAACAAGATTAGGGTGGGAGGAGTCAGACAAACCCATTGTATCGGTAGTTGAAAGATTACAAGATATTGGTATTCAAGGAGTTTCAATTCACGGCAGGACACGTTCACAATTCTATTCTGGCGAAGCCGACTGGACATTAATTGGGGAGATAAAAGACAGTCCTCGAGTACAAATTCCTATCATCGGCAATGGCGATATTGATAGTGCGGAAAAAGCTTTTGATTTTAAAAAGAGATATGGCGTTGACGGCATTATGATTGGGCGTGCTACAATTGGGAATCCTTGGATTTTTGCAGAAATACGTGCAAAATTAGAAGGCAAAACCTACACTTCTCCTACACTTCAAGAGAAGATTAACGTGTGCCTGCAACACTTAAAAAACTCTGTAGATTGGAAAGGTGAGCGCACTGCAGTTCTTGAGATGCGTCGACATTATGCTGCCTACTTCAAGGGAATACCACACTTTAAAGAGAAAAAAATCAAATTGATGGCAGCACAAACGTTTTCAGAATGCGAAGAGTTGCTGCAAAGTATTATTGAACTTCAACTAGAGTAATAGGCTGAATAATCTCGTCTGGACCAATTATCACGTCCATCTCTTCTGGCATAATTTCAAAACGAATTCCGCGTGCGCTGAACAACTCCATTAGCCGAATAGTTTGGGTTAGCGAAATATCGGCTGTACAGAAAATCATTCTGTTAATATCCAAAGTTTTAACCTTATCAAATATCTTTGTCACGCACTCTTCTTCGGATATTTTTTGAGGATTAAATCTACCCAAAAAATCGCACTCTTTACACACATTTAAAAGAAGTTTAGCTGCATTTTCCGCAGAACTATCACCCCCAACAATCAAAACTCTTTCTGGTTTGTCTTCTGCAAAATTATAATTACCCAAACGCAATTTCTGCAACAGATAGCGCATTGAGTTAATAGCGAGTGCTGCCCACATTGCACCGAAGACAATCATAGCGCGGGAGAATCGCAGATGCTCAGGCAACAATGCGTATATCAACAAGATAATAATAGTTCCAACAATCAATCCGCGATTGGTTTTTTGGAATGAATAGGGAGATTTATATCCTTTACAACCTATCATCGAAACAATCCAAATTAAAACGAATGCAGGCAAGAAAAGGTAGCGGAACTCATCGGGGAAGAAACTATTTCGGTGCGCCAATATAGCATACTCCCAATAAGCAGAAAGGGCAAACATTCCAACATACATTGTTACAAAATCCACGATTGGCAGTGCTATTCTTTTGGCAATTCGTTGTAGAATAGCCAATGAAGCCCGGAACCAAATTGCAATATTCATCAATGCAGTGAACAAACCTGCCTTTCCTTGAGAAAAATGTTTTTTTACGAAAATACTCATTGCCTTATAGAAAACAAGGACATAGTTAACACTATCTTTTTTTGTACTTTCTCCTTTATAATGAATAATTTCCGTTTCTGAAAAATAGTAATTCTTATAACCCGCCTTTACAATTCGATAGGACAAATCGATATCCTCTCCATACATAAAAAAGGTCTCATCAAGATATCCGATTTTATCTAAAAGTTCTTTACGCATCATCATAAAAGCGCCAGAGAGCACTTCAACAGAATGATTTTGATTTTTATCTAAGTAAGAAAGGTGGTAAGTACCAAACTTTTTAGATCGTGGAAAAAGTTTAGAGAGTCCGAAAATTTTATAAAAGGCAACAGAAGGCAATGGCAAACCACGTTTGGACTCAGGCAAAAAATCGCCTTTCCCATTAATCATCTTCAATCCTAAGCCTCCTGCATCGGGGGTTTTCTCAAAAAAATCTACACATTTTCGGAGTGTTTCCTCTCCTACCAATGTATCGGGATTTAGCAAAAGCACATATTTCCCTTTGGAGAGTGCAATAGCCTGATTATTAGCCTTAGCAAATCCGACATTTTCTTTATTGGCAATTCGATACGCCTGCGGAAACTTCTCCTCAACCATCTGCATAGACCCATCAGAGGAGTTATTATCCACCACAAAAACTTCAGCATCAACATTTTCAATAGCATTATAAACCGAACGTAGGGCTTGTTCCAAAAAATGCTTTACATTATAATTTACAATGATGATGCTCAGTTCCATAACTATTCAAAATAGGCCAAAACAGTTTTTTGGGAACGCACTTTATTTCCGATAGTGACATTTATCTGGCTTTCTAACGGCACAAAAACGTCCACACGGGAGCCCAACTTAATAATTCCGGCTTCGGTTCCTTGTTTCACCACATCTCCTACTTCGCACTTAGAAACTATTCTTCGTGCTAAGATCCCTGCGATCTGTCGAAACAAAATCTCCACACCATTTTCACTCTTTACTGCAATAGAATTATGTTCATTATAGATTGAACTTTTGGGATAAAAGGCAACCAAATGTTTTCCAGGGTGATATTTTTTATAACTAACAACACCATCAATAGGAAAACTATTTACGTGAACATTCCATACTGACATAAAGATAGAGATACGAACACGACGTTCCTTCAAATATTCATCTTCTATACATTCTGAGATATCAACAATTGTACCATCAGCGGGAGCTAACACACCTGACTGCGTAACATTAACTACGCGAGCAGGAACTCGGAAAAAGCGAACCGCAACAAACAACGTAAAAAGTGCTACTACCGAAACTACTATATCTAAAATCATATTATGACAAAAATATAGAAACAACAGATAGGCAATAATTACGAAAGCAAAAGTAGATAGGAGAATAAAATAACCTTCCTTATGAATTTTCATCGAAATAGATTTATTCGCTCACGTATAAAATATAGGTGTGCATAGGGATATTATTCAAACTTGACACAGTAATAATTTCACGAGGATACCCTTTCACATTCAACTCATAACTATAAGCGATAGATTCTTGATAGGTAACATTTCCATAAGTAGATTTCACGATACTCTCTGTTAACTTATTATATTTAGAAAATCCTGACAAACCTTTATAAACGTATGGTAAACCATAGTATGGATTGAAATTATCCTCTTCAACATTATAAGTATAATCATACCTTACTACTTCAGCATATTCTGGATAAGTTTCCGTGATAGACAAGATATTTTCGGCTTCTTCATCATAAACAACATCACGAACGCAGCGCATAATAAAACTACCTTTATGTTGCATCAACAATTGTTCGGCAGTAGGAGTAAAACCGATAAATCTGTTATAAAATGCTGATTTATGCACAGCTTCAAACTGATGGTGATAAGCAAAATCGTAATATTCTACCACTTGAGTAATCTTACCTGTTTCCTCATTACGTTTAAAAAGCAACTCGGTACGAGAAGTATCTTCCATAAAGTAAACCATACGACAAACTTGCTTATTGGCATAGAAAAGTTCGATACGTTCTGTATAATTTACAGTTTCGTGAACGATCTCTTTTACCGTATTATCTTTATTGTAAACAAAATCATACTTATAATGCACGCTATCAATAACATCATACTCATCAATATTGATAAGTTTATTTTTCTCGTAAGTAAAGATTTGGTAAGGATCGCCAACTTCACTTTTTTCCCATATTTTGTATAACTTACAAGTTCTGGGATTATAGATTTCCTCATTATTTCCGCAAGAAGAAAAAACGACAGCAACGAATGCTATCAGCACATATAATAAAGATTTTTTCATATCAATGAAAGTTTTAAATGATGAAAATTTTTCAGTTTGCAAAAGTAAGAAAAAAAATGATGAAAAAGTATTATTTTTGCAAACGATTTTTAAGTTTATGACAATTTCAGAAAAATACGACTATTTAACGGAAGTTTTTTTACATCAAAACCCTGATGCGCAATCGGAGTTGAACTTTGAAAACCCTTTTCAATTGATTCTAGCGGTTGTACTTTCAGCGCAATGCACCGACAAGCGCGTAAACCTAGTAACGCCGCAACTTTTCGACAGATTTCCGACTCCCGAATCTATGGCAAAATCTTCAGTAGAAGAGATTTATGAAATCATAAAATCGATTTCATATCCTAACAACAAAGCCAAACATCTGTTAGGATTGGCGCAAAAATTGGTATCAGATTTCAATAGTGAAGTTCCCGACACGATGGAAGCTTTGATATCGTTGCCGGGTGTTGGTAGAAAAACGGCCAATGTAATTCTTTCCGTCATCTTTAATCAAGCAGCGATGGCGGTTGACACGCACGTTTTTCGTGTTTCCCATCGACTTGGGCTTGTCAAAAACGCAAAAACGCCGCTTGAAACGGAAAAACAGTTGGTAAAACACTTCAAGGAGGAGTTGATTCCCGTAGCACATCATTGGTTAATTTTGCACGGACGATACGTTTGCCTTGCCAAAAAGCCGCAGTGCGAGAGGTGTCCTTTTACCCAAATTTGTGACTATTTCATAAAAGAAACTAATAATCAAACTAAAAAAAATGGAAAATAAATTTACAGTTGGCACTCGTATTGACCATTCCAAATATGGAGAAGGTATTATCAGCAAGAATGATACATTGACATTTAAAGTGATTTTTATTCGTGGCGGAGAGATTGAATTTTCTAAAATGAATACAGAATTTGAAGTTCTTGAAACTGCTGAAGAAACCGAAAATTGTCAACCCAAAGTAAACCTCAAGGAGGTAGAAACGATGTTAAAATATGTATTGGACCGATTCAACGGCTTACAATATAAAGTAGAATTAGGAAAAAAATGGGAAGGAGGGACAATGATTCTACAGCCTGGCAATCGTGATTTAAAGCCCAAAGAGATTCCTATCGAAACCTTTTTCCATAAGATTGTGATGACACGCGATAGACTTCGTGTTTTAGAGCAAAACATCAACAGCAACGCACAACTTTCAGACGAAGAGAAGGTAAATTTGCAACAATATATCACTCGAATTTATGGTTCACTAACCACTTTTAACATTCTATTTGACGACAAAGAGGATTTCTTTGTGGGTTGCAAATCGTAACTAAAAATCTTGGATCGAAAAGCAAAAAGGTGACCTTTGAAAGTCACCTTTTTTGTTTGGTGCGGATGAAGGGACTCGAACCCCCACGCCTCTCAGCACTAGATCCTAAGTCTAGCGCGGCTACCAATTACGCCACATCCGCAATTCGAGGTGCAAAAATAGTTTTTTTTTCAATATAAAGTTCAAAAAAATCAAAAATCAATATTTTTCATACAAACAAATGATAATCAAATAGATAAATAATCCATAAAAATATATTTCCTTTAAAAATAGAAAAGAAAAAAGAGAATAGAGGATTAAAAAAAGAAGAATTTCTCGTTTTTAGTACATTTTAAAGTAGAGAAAAATGATGCTATTAGTCAAATTATTTCATCCTTTATCAAAGCGATCAGGAGAGGATAATTTTGTTTCCAAATTCTTTTAGAATCACAACTTTGGTCTGATTTTCGCTGTTCATTCGAAAATTCTAAAATGCAAGATTAAGGCTAATCTCATTTTTCTCTCATTTTCATGCTGCGTATTCAAAATTTATATACTTTTGCCGCCACAAGAAAGGGGTGCTGTAAGGCTGAGAATATACCCGTTGAACCTGATGCAGGTAATGCTGCCGTAGGGAGTTTAACAGCTTTATTTTCATTATCCCTCTTTCAGTTAAGATTAACAATTAAAACTGTAAAGAGATGTTTAAAAAAAACAGACTAGCGAGAGTGCCATTCCACAAAATGGCCAGGGCAATTTCCCATAGAACAACATTTTTCATCATCACTATTTTACTATCTTTCACTGTTCACGCGCAAACTTCAAAACAAGATAGCGTGCGCCACCTCGAAGGCATTACCATTGAATATACGCCACCGACAGTTCGCACCAGTGCCAACATTACTACAATGTCTATCAAACAGATACAGAAACAGCAGGGCAATGGAAGCATCAATAACCTATTAGAGTGGATTCCCTCTATGGTAACCACTTCCGATGCGGGAACAGGAATTGGCTACACTTATATGCGCATTCGTGGCATTGACCAAACACGCATCAACGTAACCCTAAATGGGGTTACGATTAACGATGCTGAATCGCAAGGTTCGTGGTTGGTAAACCTTCCGGACTTGGGGTCTTATCTTGAAGAGGTGCAGGTACAGAGCGGTGCCAACACAGCTCCGGGTGCCATTTCGTACGGAGCCCGCATCGACTTCATCACGCGCGAAATTCCCGCCAAACCCTTTGCAGAAGTCAAGAGTGCGTACGGGTCGTTCAACACCTTCCACAACACTATCAGTGCGGGAACAGGTCTTCTCAACAATCGTTTCTCTGCATTGGCAGCTTTCTCAGATATCCGCAGCGATGGCTTTATTGACCGAGCACACAGCAAACTCAACTCCGCCTTTCTCACCGCACAATACAAACTTCTCAACAAACTCGAAACCAAAGAGTTCGGAACTCTAAAATTCAACCTACTTTGGGGTACCGAGCACACAGGTTTGGCTTGGAATGGCGTACCTTTCGACTCGCTCAGCACAAACCGAACCTATAACTCCTGCGGCGAATATTGGACCGACAGCGGCGAGCGACGCTACTACTCAGACGAAACCGACAACTACACCCAAACTCGCTATCAATTAGAATACAACAAGAAATGGGGTACAACAGAAAGTAAGGAAATACATCAGTTGAGCATTGCTGGACACCTCACCCGCGGCATTGGATATTACCAAGAGTATAAAGATGACAAAGAACCGAGCGAATATGGCCTCTTCCCTATTGCCGAAGAGATAGAAACATGCGATTTTGTTACCCAGAAATATTTGGACAACTATTACTACGGAGTGCACGCCAATTACAACGGCGCCCATCGATTGAAAGGCGAGAAATTTCACGAAATTTCGTGGCAAGGAGGCGCAGACCTCGACAACTATTACGGAGAACACTACGGAAATGTCATCTGGGCACAGCCTAACCACGTTTCAGACTTTCCTGTTGATTATCAATGGTATAATGGGTTGGGAGAGAAGTTCCAGAGCAAACTTTTTGTCTCTTTCCGCTACCTTTACGATAAGTTCTCGTTACGTGCCGAACTCCAATATCGTTTTTTGGATTACCGAATTAGCGGCACCGACGACAACCTCATTGATGTAACGCAAGATTACCTTTGGAACTTTGTCAATCCGAAAATTTCGTTGCATTACTACCTTTCCCAAAAGAAATTAAAACATAGCTTTGCGCTCTCGTTTTCCACTGCCAACCGCGAACCCACTCGCTCCGACATTATCGAGGCGCCCGCTCACAAGAAACCGATTCCAGAAACCCTTTACGACTTGGAATTCAGCTATATGATGCACCACGATAGATTTTATGTAAACGCCACCTTGTACGGAATGTACTACAAAAATCAGTTGGTGCTTACAGGAGAGATTAACGACGTAGGAGCTGCCATTATGGACAATGTGGAGAACAGCTACCGCATGGGTGCGGAATTAGCTGTGGCGTACAATCCCGTTAAATTCTTCACTTGGCGCATTAATGGTAACTTTAGTCGCAACCGCATTTTAAACTATGTCAACTTTGTGGATAATTGGGACGATGGAAGCCAAGAAGAGGAGTTTTTGGGCAACACGCCAATCTCCTTCTCGCCGAACGTGGTTCTTGCTAACGACTTCACCTTTACACCCATCAAAAGACTTGAGTTATCGCTGATTACAAAATTTGTAAGTCGCCAATATTTAGATAATTCCGGCAACGAAACCTACTGTCTTAAACCATACACCTACACCAATTTAAGAATCAGCTACACCTTTCTTTTCGCCAGATTTGCGCAGGAATTGGAACTTTTTGTGCAAGCCAACAACCTCTTCAACGCCAAATATGAGAGCAACGGCTGGATTTATAGCTACTACTACGGCAACAGCCGATTTGCAGATGCTGCATTTTATCCGCAAGCGGGCATCAACTTTTTGGGTGGAATTCGGTTGAGGTTTTAAGAACGGGAGTGATGGTGATGGCGGTGGTGCGTGGCTTGGTTACGGATATAGGCTATTACCTTATTAAGATGCGATGGACTGACGGAGAATGCTCCGTAGCCGATCTGCCACGAGAATTTGCTATAATGAGCATCGAGAGCTTTTATCCAACGGCTACTATTGGCTTTTACCGCTTTACATAATCTGAAAGTGCCTTATCTTTAGGTAATGTTGCGAGGATATGAATATGATTTTCTATGCCTACATCATTGGAAATCTGTATATTCTTTTGATAATTTCTTTGATACAGATAAAAATCTTCTCCAAGTCCTCGTTTCGCATTCGGACGCTTGAACACTTCACATGAAATGTGATATATTGTTTTTATTATTTTTCCAACATTATCCATTCGCAGAAAACAAACATGTTGAAAGACTTCGAATGAGAGAATGCAAGAGTGAAACTTGTTCTAAGTATGCCGAGTAATTAAGATATTGTAGGAGAGGTTTCACACTCTACCCGCTCTAGAAATAGGCTAAAGCACTCTAAACTAATGTGTAAAAAGTATCTCCTCAGTACGGAACAAATGTATCGTAATTATAAATGTTAAAATGTCGAAAAGGTAAAATTGGGCACTTTTGAAAATCAAAAAATGATTATTTGGAAGAAAATTGAGCCCAAATTGCAATTTTGGTTCAAGATAGGATAACTTTATAACTAAAATCGCCAGGGATTTACATCCCTAGCGATATGCGTATTACGTCAAAAATTTGAATACAATACTATTGAATAATAATTTTTCCGCCAGCTTTGCCTGAGTTTGTTTCAACATTTAAAATATAAATACCTGAAGCTAAAGAGGAAACGTTTAAGGTTTCGGTAAATGCGCCACCATTGTGGTTAAACGATTGGGTAAGCACAACTCGACCATTCATATCGATAATTTTGCAAACAATATTTTGCACTTCTGGTGTTTCAAAAGTTATATTTACAAAATCAGATGCTGGATTTGGGGAGTAGTTCAGGTTACTCAATCCAGAGTTTTCCTCAATTCCTACAATAGCATAATAATCGATCATAAAACCCTCATCTTGGATAAAGTTATCGGAAACGAAAGTAACTTTCAATTTAGAGAATGGGAAGTTATGAATCATATCTTCAGGGATATTGTTCAAGTCGAAGCGTTTCCAGAAAGTGGGAGGAGTGGTAGTTGCATCATAGAAATCGATAAAATCGCCCAAACCAATATCAAACTGTGGGAAAGTGAATGAGTAACCGGTTACCCAAAGTGGAGCGATTAGCCAGCTACAAGAGGTTTCAGGAATATAGTTTTCACCTTCGGGAGCCTCATCAGAAATACGGCCGAAGATTGAGCCTGTCAACGTAGTATTAGCTGCGCAATCGCGAGGTTGTGGATTGGTAGAGTAGTTGATTAGGAACCCTCTATGGCTATCGTTAGGAGAAGGTGTATTTGCGGTAAAGGTGATAAGCACACTATCGGCATCTACCTCAACATCAGCGGGAATTGTGTTTCCGGTAAACTGTCCTGCCACGCCAGCGTTCTGGCTAGGACCGTTGTAAATCGTTACCACATCGGTAGGAGCCACATCCAAGCGAGAGAAACTAAACTCGTAGTGGTTTGCGCCAGGAGTTGCAATCATCCATTGGCAATCAGGATTAGAAGCGTACGGATAGTTGGTTGAGCCATTAGTAATATAGCCCACGCTTGCGGTTTGGCGTTTATAATCGGTACATTGTACAGGATAGTTATTAGCAGGATAGAGGTGAGTAATTCCCATTGCACTAGTATTATAAGTAATATTATCGTACAAGAAGTAGCCATTTCCAGAGCCTCCCCAGCCCCAATTGAAGTGGAAATAATCATCATTATCATATCCATCACACACAAAAGCGTGGCCACCGCCAGGAGCTTGACCGGAATAGAGCACTGGGCGCAAATAGTCGAGTTCCTCTTTTAGCATCTCCACATAAACGTGTTCATAGCCATTGGTATAATTTCCAGGATATATTTTCTCAAAATTCTGTTTATAACCGAAATGAGCTGCCATTTTAGATGCTGCCAATTCGGTATAAGAGCCAGAACCTTCAGGGTTGTAACCCATCTGGCAAGCCACTCCCATGTGATAAATAATTTTAGCCACCTCACCGTTGTACCATTCCGCCTCATCGGTCATTGCGTCCCAGTGGTAGATGTGGTCGAAGAAGCGTACCGTTTGGCGGGGATAAGGTTCGGGCACGTATGAGGCACCGCCCACACCTGTTTCTGGGTGACGATAGTAGTTCATAATCATTGCGCAAGCAAGAGCCACACAACCATTAGGCACACGATAATCGTAATAAGAACCTGAATGCACGTCCCATGGGCAATAGGTATTGTAATATTTATTTTGGTTCCAAGTTGTTGTCAACAAAGGACCTACGCTACCCGTTTTGATAGGATTTGGGGTAAAATGGGCTTGAGAAAAGTGGTCCCATTGTGCTTTATTTTTAGCGGGAACGGGAGTATTTGCTGCTTTATGTTTCAAAATATCTTTACGATAACTCTCCATCCAATTCTCTAAGGCTGGATTATTTTTGTAGGGGAACTCAAAAGAGTACGCCAACACAGGTTTTGTAATTTCGCAAGCGGAAACCACCACAAAACCAGAACCAGCCACATCGAAAATATAGTACACAGGCTCGTTTCCCTCATATTCGGTGTAGAAAAGTGTAATTTCTGACAATGCTTTAGTAGAAAGATTTCCCTTTTCCAATGCAAAATTGGAAGCTATCTTATGCGCTTTCACAGGATCTACAGACGCAAATAGTGACCCAGCAAACAGCAGGCAAGAGAATAGAAGAACGGAATAAAAAACTTTTTTCATCGGTATATTATTTTGTATATTTTTAGGGCGGCAAAAATAGAAAAATTTTCAAACCATTTATATTCATTCACAAGATTAATGGAGAAAAAAAAACTGCATTTTTTATCACGAAAGTGAACAACTTTAAAATTTTATTTATATTAGCAGCCTAAAATTAACGAGAAAAAGCCTCTGTCGGGGTTTAAAACAAAACATTGAAATATAATGAATTACAAAAAACATTTACTCCTTTTCATTGCAATATTCACACTCGTATTATTTCCGTTTTCTTCCATTTTTGCTTCTGAAGAAGCAGAAAAAGAGGGTTTTCAGGCGGGTCCCTTTATCATCGGGCACATTATTGATGACTATGGTTGGCACATTACCGATGTAAAAGGGCATTCCATCTCCATTCCTCTTCCGATTATTTTATTTGATAACGGGAAGCCTGTAGTGTTTATGTCGAGCAAGTTTCACCATGGCGAGCACGCCTATAAGGGTTACGCTTTAGGGTTTACGGAAGAATCGAAGGGCAAAATTGTAAAATTGGAAGACCCTACTATTGAGCATTTAGAAAAAGGAGCAACCTATGCTTATACCACTGATGGACTTATTGACGTATCTATTACCAAAAATGTTTGTTCATTGCTAATCAGCATTATTCTAATATGTTGCATATTTATCTCCGTAGCTAATCGTTATAAAAAAGGTGCTGATAAGGCTCCTAAAGGGCTTCAAGCATTATTGGAAATTCTCATTATTTTTGTTAGAGATGAATTGGTACGTCCATCTATTGGAGAGAAGAAATATGAGAAATATCTACCTTATCTTCTCACCCTTTTCTTTTTTATCTTCTTAAATAACCTTATGGGATTGATTCCAATTTTCCCAGGAGGTGCCAATCTAACAGGAAATATTGCCGTTACAGGAATTTTGGCTTTGATCACCTTCTTCATCACCTCATTTTCAGCAAACAAAAACTATTGGATTCACATTGTAAACACGCCAGGTGTTCCTTGGTGGCTTAAATTTCCACTTCCTATTATGCCCATTGTAGAAACCATTGGTATATTCACAAAGCCTTTCGTATTGATGATTCGTCTTTTTGCGAATATCACTGCTGGACACATCATTGTATTAGGATTTATTGGATTGATTTTCATTTTTGGAGAGATGAATCCAGCCATTGGTTTTGCTGTTTCTCCTGTTTCTATCATCATGTACCTATTTATGGGATTGCTTGAGTTGATTGTTGCCTTTGTGCAAGCATTTGTATTCACCTTGCTTTCATCATTATATATAGGTATGGCCGTTGAAGAGCACGAAGAACACGGGCATGAAGAGGTGGCTGAAGCACACGTAGAATTAGCAAATAACGAAAAAAAATAAACACATTTTAACCACTAAAAATTTAGTATTATGACAACAATGACATTATTGCAAATCTTAGCAGATGCAGGTGCAGCCATTGGTAAAATGGGTGCTGGTATTGGTGCTGGTATCGCAGCTATCGGAGCAGGTATTGGTATTGGAAACATCGGTAAAGGTGCCGTTGAATCTATCGCTCGTCAACCTGAAGCAGGTGGTGACATCAGAACTAATATGATTTTGACTGCAGCTTTCATCGAAGGTGTTGCTTTGTTTGCTATCGTAGTTTGTTTGTTAATCGCTATTGCTTAATAACAAACACAAAAGAAATTTGTGGGTTATCCTACGGTTGGTAGATAACCCACTTCACTTGAAAATTAGATTACAAAAAATAAACTATGGAATTAATTAACCCCTCGTTTGGACTAATCGTTTGGATGCTTATTGGGTTTGGCATCCTTGTTTTCATTCTGGGAAAATTTGCGTGGAAACCTATTCTAGGAATGATAAAAAAACGCGAAACCTTTATTCAAGACCAGCTAACACAAGCTGAGCAGGTTCGTCAGGATATGAAAAACCTTAAAGATGAGCATCAACTTCTTCTCAACCAAGCCAAAGAGGAGAGGGACCAAATTTTGGCAGATGCCCGTAAGGTAAGAGAAAAAATGTATGAAGATGCAAAACTAAAAATTGAGCAAGAAACGCAAACTATGATTGCAGAAGCTCGCGAACAAATCAAAAATGAAAAGATGAAAGCGATGTTTGAAATCAAGAATGAAGTTGGCGCACTTTGCATCGATATTTCCGAAAAAATCATCTCTAACGAACTTTCTTCTCGAGAAAAACAGGAAGAATTCATTCGTAAATGTTTGAGTGATACAAATTTAAATTAATTTTCAAAATAGCGAGTTTGTATTAAAAAAAATAGTACTTTTGCACTCGCATTTCGGCGGGGTAGCTCAGTTGGTTAGAGCGTCGGATTCATAACCCGGAGGTCTCGAGTTCAACTCTCGATCCCGCCACGCAAAAAGGATAATCGAATGGTTATCCTTTTTTTATTACCTGATAATGCAACAAACTATGCACCGATACGCAACCATTGAATCGAAATTTCCACGTGAATTTATACTTCTTCAGGGCACAGGTTGTCGCTGGGGCAGATGTAAATTCTGCGACTACCACACTGATACAAGTAGCGATCCCTACCCTACCAATGCAGAGGTTTTAGAACGTGTAACGGGAATTTACGGCGTTTTAGACATCATCAACTCCGGTTCTGCTTTAGAATTTGACAAACAAACGCTGGCACATATCCAAGAGATTGTGCGCAAAAAATCGATCCACACCTTATGGTTTGAGGCTCATTTTATGTATCGGGAGCAGTTAGCTGCATTTGCCCAACAATTTGCCCCTGCGCAGGTTAAATTTCGCTGTGGCATTGAGAGTTTCTCCCCTACCCAACGACAACTTTGGAACAAAGGCATACCCGATTGGGTTACAGCGGCTGACGTTGCTCGCTATTTTGCGGGTATTTGTCTGCTTTGTTGCACCGAAGATGACACTCAAGAGCGCATTTTGACCGACATTAGCACGGCAATAGAGCATTTTGAATACTGCAGTGTGAACGTTTTTTGCAACAACAGCACAAATATTAAACGCAACGACGCTCTTGCCGCCTGGTTTTCCGAAGAACTTTATGCCACCTTACAGCAGCATCCTAAGATTGAAGTGTTGCTTAACAATACCGATTTAGGCGTAGGCTAATTGTGGAGTTTGGAGGAAGATTGTGTGGTGGGAGAAGAAAATGCGTGAGGGATTGCAGCGGTTATGAGCGCCGGAAAAGGCTTGAGAATTTAGAACTTAGGGATTAGAAATTGAATTTTAAGGGAGATTGAAGCGAGAGAAGGAGGCGCGAAATTTGAGCGGAAAGCCCGACGGCGAGTGGGCGGAGATGTGCGGCGGGGAGAGCCGGCACGCCCAAATAAAAAAAATTATCAACTAGATTAAACGTTTAAACATTTTTCCGTCAAATGCGTTGTTATTTTGTTTTTACAATCCTATATGAACACCATAGAAGAATACCTTAAAATCAGCCCCTCGCCACTAAAGCTTGCGGAAGGAAGAATTTTGATTTCCGTACCGTTTTACAACGACCCCGCATTTAATCGAAGTGTTGTTCTTTTGGTTGAGCATAATCGGAAAGGTTCTGTGGGATTAATTCTGAATCAGCAATCCTCCACACCTGTACGCAAAGTGGTGAAAGATATTTTTATTGACGATCCTATTTATTGTGGGGGTCCTGTAATGCACAACAACGCATTTGCAATCCACAACTTTGCCAATAGTAAAAGTGCCACACAAGTTGCGCCGAACGTTTATTTAGGATATGATGAAATTTTCCTTTCTATTGTGGAGCACAAAGCGATTAAAGAGTTGAAATACAAGTTCTTTGTAGGCTATTCTGGATGGAGTGCAGGGCAATTGGAAGAGGAATTAGAGAGCAAGATGTGGGTAGTTGGTCACGGTAGCGAGAAACTCCTTTTAGACACGCCTGCGGACCAAATTTGGGAACAAGCCGTAAAAGAGTTAGGAGAAGATTACCATCACTGGCTTCACTTCCCCACACACATTTGCGACAACTAACTATTTAGTTTTTTCGACTTTTAGATTCTTTTGTCCAATAGACTGTTTTTCCTAACACAGCGGCTTTCCAGTAGCCTCTTACGCGCAATTTTCCATCATCGGTAAAGCGCATAAAAGTATCGAACACTCCTTTTTTACCTGGATATTGAATTTTACCATTTTGCCACTCTTTTTCGGCGCTATTGTAGGTTAAATCTTTCAGGAACACCATACCTTCGAACTTTTTTCTTTCGGGGTCTTTTGCCCATTCCACCACACCTTCATACTTTCCGCTACTTGTTTTATAGATTTTCACCTGCGAGATTGCCCCAGAGAAAGGGTCTTCCAGGTAGTAATAGCCTTGGATTGCGTCAGCACCGCTTTGTGCGAAAAGGAAACCTCCGATAAAGAAAAGGATGAGAGAAAACAGTATTTTTTTCATAATAGATAAATTTTGTGCAAGCACAACGCAGAAAAGTGTAAAATATTGTATTCTGCAAAAAAATCTGTTATGGGAGTAGAATTTGCGTAACGTCTTTGGGTGATTTTTGCAAAAGAGTTTCTGACTACAAAATTTTTGTATTTTTGCAGTTTGATGTGAGGGGATTAGATTTTTTAATCAACATCTATAAATATGATAATATCAAATTGTAAATCAAAGAATATATAATGTCATCTAACCGCAAAAGACCTATATTCTCTGGACATGAATCGTTCGCATGTAAGTCGCATTGGCTTAAACGCGGTTATGATTTTGTCAGAGGCAAAAATAATTTTAATGACGACGATGCTGTTGTGAGTCTTGGCGTTGGTAAAAATATGGTAGCTTCAATCAAATTCTGGTTGAAGGCTATTGGTTTGTTGAAAGACACTGGGCTTGAGTCGATAGCTGACCATTTATTTGATGATGAAAATGGCAGGGATCCTTATTTGGAGGATATTGGCACTTTGTGGTTGTTGCACTTTTTGCTGATACAGACAGACTATGCAACTATCTATAAAACTACATTTGTGGATTATCATCGCCAACGTAATATTATAGAAAAAAGCAAATTGCAAAACTACATTAAGCATATTTGCTTTGATGAGACTGGCTACAAGAATTTATATAACGATAACACGGTTAAGCGCGATATTGGAGTAATGCTTCATAACTACTGTGCGAAGAATGGTAGCAATATCAATGTTGAGGATAGTAACTCATTGTTTGCCCCGCTGAATTTGATTTGCGAAACAGAGAAGGATACATACCGATTTAACTACGAAACCCGTAGCGATGTACCTTCTCTAATCTTCTTGTATGCTTTGTTAGTTAAATTTAAAGGCCGAAACAGTATCTCATTTGAGGATATTGCCGAGTTGGCATTAATCTTTTGCTTGACCAACAATGACTTGTTGGAGATTATTAACCATTTGTGCGACCTATACCCATCAGAGATTGTTTTCTCGGATGTAGCTGGAATTAAGGAGTTGCAGTTCAGAGCAATATTAAATCCAACAGAGGTGCTTGATAGATATTACGAGGAGAACTAATATGAAATACACTCCATCAATAAATATTGCCCAAACAGCCTTCAACCCGAAAAGCTATATTGTAACACAGAACGCCAAAGGGGTTGTAGGAAATATTGTAGACTCGTTTAATGCGGGTGTACACTCATTTAACATTATCGGTTCATATGGAACTGGTAAGTCGAACTTTATTTTGGCTCTCCAAGATAGTCTTGAGAAAGGGAGTGGTATCCTTATCAAGAACAAAGGTCAGTTTAATGGTGTTGCTAGGATCAAGTTTGTAAACATCGTAGGAGATTATGCATCTTTGCAGAAGATTCTAACCGATAATCTTTTCCCAACAGCTGCGTCAGATAACCTTTTTGAAAACTTGAAGAAGTTTTTCAAGGACGCAGAGAAGCGCGGCGAGTTTATATTCCTTGTGATTGATGAGTTTGGTAAATTGCTCGAGTATGCAGCAAAGAACAACCCAGAGCGAGAGCTATATCTCTTCCAGAAGTTTACCGAGTTTATCAACGATGCAAGCCGAGATGCTATTTTGCTCACAACATTGCATCAGAACTTTAATTCCTATGCTCGTTCATTGACCGAAAGTCAGCGTAACGAGTGGACTAAGGTAAAAGGTCGCTTTAAGGAGATTGTGTTTAATGAGCCTGTTGAGCAGTTACTATACTTGGCATCTAAGCGCATAGAAAGGACTCCTCGCGAGGTTGTCAACAACAACTTTGAGAAGATATATGAGCTAGCTGTTTCAAGCAAGTTTGCCAGTGCTTCTATTTCATACGAAACAGCATTGAGCCTTTATCCAATGGACTTGTTTGCAGCGCAGGCTTTGACTTTGTCGATTCAGCGATACGGACAAAATGAGCGAACTCTCTTTTCGTTCCTTGAAGCAACGGGTCAAGGTTCTCTACACGCATTCGTTGAAGGCAAGAACACCACATATAGTTTGGCGGATGTGTACGACTACGATATCTATAATTTCTATTCGTACTTATCTGAAATTAACGCAGACTCAGCAGCCTGGACTAGTATTCGTGTAAGCTTGGAGCGTGTTGAGGGCTTGTTCGAAGGCGACATTGCACCGGCCGCAATAGCATTGGTTAAGACCATCGGAATGATTAACCTTTTTGGTAAGGCTGGTGTTCAGTTAGACAAAAAGGCTCTCTCTGTATATGCTAGAACAGCATTAGGTATTCACTCCCCAGGTGAGATTATAGACCTCCTTACACAACACAAGATTATTCGATACGCAACATATAAGTCGCAGTACATTTTGTTTGAGGGTACGGATGTAAACATTGAGGGTGAGTTATTGAAGGCTGCCGGTATTGTTCCTCGATCAAAAGATGTTATCGATAAATTACTTACAAACTTTAATCTTCCGATTGAGTTTGCGAATGCCTCATACTTCCGAAAAGGTACTCCAAGATATTTTGAGTATAAGATATCGGAGCAACCTATCGTGCAGCAACCTCAAGACGAAATAGACGGTTTTATAAACCTAATTTTCAATGAAGATCTTTCACTAGAAGATGTCTTGAAACAGACTGCAAATGTTGAGGAAGCCATTTTGTATGCCTACTTCAAAAAGGCGGAGCAGATTATCGATCATGTATGGCAGTTGGACAAGTTGGCATATGTACAGAATGATGTCGACAGTAAAGACAATGTAGCACAAAAGGAAATTAAGGCACTGATTGCACACGAACAAGAACTGTTGAATATAAGCGTGCTAAATACCTTATTTAACTACAATGCGGATGTTGTTTGGGTGTATAGAGGCGAAGTTATAGACATCGCTTCGAAGGCTGCATTTAACAAGTGGCTGTCCGTAATTTGCGACCAGGTTTATTGCGACACACCAGTGTACATTAACGAAATGGTCAACAAACACAAACCAAGTAGCGCTATATCAACCGCACGTGTCAATTTTCTTACACATTTGTTAGATAATGCAGCAGATGAGAATCTCGGTTTTGAAGATGATAAATTTCCACCAGAGAAGACCATATATTTGACACTATTGCGAAACACTGGTATT
>CALGTS010000025.1 GCA_937901925.1 uncultured Bacteroidales bacterium
CGCAAATGTCAAAAAAAATATATCTTTGCACAAACAATTTTTACACACTTTTTGGGACAGTATCGAAAATTTATATATTGAGCACTCTGAATTCATCTCTGAAATAAGCATTTATGACATGCAAGGAAGAAAAGTCTTTTTTAAGAAAGTTGAATCTCAAAAGAATAGTGTTCACATCATATTAAATAACTTATCATCAGGAATTTATCTAATCAAAGTCACTAACAATATCAACAACACATTATACCAAAAAGTGATAAAAAAATAGACTCATCAACCTTACAAATATATCTCGGACTTTATGGTTTTCAGCTCTGTAACATTTTTGATTTTCTTTCTTCCCATTGCTCTTTTGCTGAACTTTACAGCACGAAAAATAACCACTAAAAACGCTATTCTACTTATACTAAGCTTAATTTTCTATGCGTGGGGCGAACCTGTATATGTTTTTTTAATGATGGGTTCCATTCTCATTAACTATCTATTCGGCATCTCTATTGCTCAAATAACTAAAGTAAAAATTAAAAAGATCGTTCTAGGAAGTGCAATCCTCTTGAACTTGTCTGTATTATTCTTCTTCAAATATTTAGGTTGGGCAACCGAACTTATACTTCCACTTCTCAGCAAAATATCCTTTACCCCCACTATTCCTGAAATCATTCTTCCCATAGGTATCTCATTCTACACCTTTCAAATTATCTCCTATATTGTTGATGTTTACCGAAATCCAGCACTTTGTCAAAAAAAACTGTTAAATTTGGGGCTTTATATCTCCTTTTTCCCTCAACTCATTGCTGGACCTATAGTGCGCTATAACGAAATTTGCGACTATATAAAAGAGCGAAAATTTGAATTAGACACCTTTGTGAGCGGTGTAGAGAGATTCATCATCGGGCTTGGCAAAAAAACACTGTTAGCTAACACTTTTGCATTCTATGCAGATTCTGTTTTAAACCTTAACTTCTCCGAATACACGTCACCATACGCTTGGTGCGCGATGTTAGCCTATTCATTACAAATCTACTTTGACTTTTCAGGTTACTCAGATATGGCAATAGGTTTAGGAAAAATGTTCGGATTTAAATTTCCCGAAAATTTCAATTTTCCATACGCTGCAAAAAGCATCACCGAGTTCTGGCGCCGTTGGCATATTTCCCTATCATCTTGGTTTCGAGAGTATTTATACATTCCATTAGGTGGAAATCGGCGAGGAAATGTACGAACATATTTCAACATTTTTTTAGTGTTTTTAGCCACTGGAATTTGGCACGGAGCTGCCACCAATTTTCTCTTTTGGGGATTGGGGCACGGCTTACTCCGAATGGTTGAGAAATTTTTGTCTGGCACTAACATCGCACAAAAACTCTCCTCAACTTCGTATAAACCTCTTACTTTCGCACTCAACATTTTCAAAAGAATCTACACCTTATCAGCCATCATCCTTTTATGGATATTCTTCAGAAACAGTATGAGCGATAGCATCAAAATCATCTTAAAGATGGCAGGCATCAATTACACACAATTTACTGATTCTCCGATAGAAATTATAGACTCTTTCAATCTCTCGTTTATCTACTCAGAGAAAGCAATTTTTCCATTTCTGATAGGAATTTTTCTCACATTCCCTTGGTGGAGAGTCTTCTCACAAAAAATCCAAAACCTTAAAAATTCAAATTTCTGGGCTTCAAACCTCATCACAATTGCCAAATATACATTGCTCATTATTATTCTTATTCTATGTATCTCATCCCTTGCCAGCAATGCCTATAATCCATTCATCTATTTTAGATTTTAAAATATGAAATCAAACAAAATCATACATCTACTATTTCTTATCATCTGCGCAGCAATACTCTTAATTCCTGTTGTTTTCTTCAATTTTTCCGACATTTCAAATGAAGAGAAACGTAATTTTGAAAAATTTCCATTATTCTTTAGCGAAGAGAAATTCAACCAGAACTTCTTTACTGAATTGAATAGTTATTTTGAGGACAGAATAGGATTAAAAAGATTATTTTCAAGAATTTACAATACATTAGACAGTAAATTTCCGATGTCAGATGTAACAAAAAAATCGGGTTATCAAGGGAAGAAAAATTGGTTATTTTACAATGAAGAGAATCTATTTGACTTCTATTTCAAAAGGAATCTGATGACAGAAGAAGCATTAGACAGATATACTGAAAAACTAACATCAATTCGAGATTGGTGTGAAACTCAGGGAATAAAATTTATCTTTTTCATTGCCCCCAACAAGCATGAAATCTACGAAGAGTATTTTCCTTACCATCGCCCCGAAGGAGAAACCGTTACAAATCAGATTGTCAATCGATTAAAAAAAGCAAACATTTGTGTTATTTATCCTAAGGCAAATATTTTGCACAAAAAAGAGGAAACGAAGAAAATCTTATATTACGAACGCGACACACACTGGAATAATTTGGGAGCGTACTATGGCGCACAACCGCTTATTGACAGCATTCAACAACAATTTTCAGAAATTAAATATGACACGATTAGCTATAAATTTCAGGAGGAAAAGATCTTTGGCGGGGATATTGAAAACATTATCAGTGCGCCCAAACGGGCAATGACCCAATTCATTTACGACTGCTACCTTAATGGCATTAAACAAGATTCTCTATTTACCTGTAACACAACAGATAGGAATCATATTATAACCTGGTCCAAATCCACATATCCCAAGCTTTTAATGTACAGAGATTCTTTCGCTACCGCACTTTATCAATTTCTTGCGCCCTATTTTTCCACTTCAGAATTTCTTTGGCAAGATTTGCGCAACAGCGAGAAAGAGTTTATTCTACAAGAGAAACCCGATTTGCTGATTCTCGAAGTAGCAGAAAGGAAAGTCACCTACTTACTCGGTTCCGACTTTGAAAGGTAACTCTTTCCTCAATAGTTTTTCAAGATCACAAGTCTCTTATTTTCATCTATTTAGACAATCCTAATTTTTGAATAAGCGGTTCCAAATCGTTATAAGGAATATCCTTACGAATTACTTTTTTATCCTTATCCACAAACATCATCATCGGGATTACGCGCGTATCGTAGAGATTATCAGTTTCAATAGAGAGCGTATAATTCCATGCGTGTAGATAATCAGGATTTGCTTTTTGAGTGAGATAGCGGCGCCAAAGCGACTCATCGCTCTCGAAATAGACGGTTAACACCTTAAGTCTGCCCGAAGCGATAGCATTTTTCAAGTGCGTCATCGTTTTCATCTTCTCACGCACCTGAGAACAAGTCGGGCAATCTGGATTTTGGAAATAAACCAGCATATACTCCGCCGGCACTTGATGCAGCGACAAAGTCTCGCCTGTGCTCATCAACATCGGAAAATCAGGTAAGATATCCCCTTCATTATTCTTATCAATTGTCGAAAGTTCAAACTCATATCGTGCTTTTCGCCCAGTTTCCAGATTTTTATACTCCAACATCTGCTTCAGCATCGGAATATAGAGTTTTTCATCTCGATAGGGAGAAGTCAGCGAACCAAACATCTTCTCAAAATAATCAAAAACTGCATAAAGTTGAGTTTCATTCACTTGCGCAGCACGGAGATTTTTCAGCAGTCGGGGAACCGCTTCATTCTGAGGCATATAAAAAATCACCTTCATATAATCTGCCAAAATATTATGAGCGAAAGGCGTTGCCAGAAAACGTTCATCGTGCCACGGATAATTTGCCAACAATGTGTCTGCCAAGAAAATATTATAGAGGTCTCGATTTCCGTAGCAGGATTGTGGCGGCTCAGGAAGTTGCAGTTGCGACTGCACGTAAGAAGCGAAAAGCGTTCCATCATAGCGTTCCATAAGTTCACGCATATAGTTTTCTTTTTCGCCCATTATTCGTTTAGCGCGTGCCACCAACGAATCCACCATAGTTTGTTTCATATATTGTGGCAAAGAATTTTTCTGAATCTCGGCAAATTCATTATCCAAAACTTTCAAACGGTTATCGAACTCTTTTTCACGAGCTTTCATCGACAGAAATGCGCTATTCTCTTCCGAACCAGAAAACTGTTTCATATCGTTCCACACCTCAATCTGGAACTTCTGATTTTTCTCATCAGAGATAAAGAACGCCGCCATATCCATCGAATCCGCAGAAATCACGTAGTATCCTGGTGCTAATGATTTTTTCCCTTTCAAAATCACTTCATCGGCGTAGGGTAGATTTTGCTGCACCAAAAATTTATTCTTCTCAAAATCAAACCTATTTAAGCTAAGAGTATCGGCTTTAAAGCCATAAATTTTCACGGTAATATTATATTGTGCGGATGCGGAAATTACACACAAAATAGAAAAACAGAAGAAAAGTAACTTTTTCATATTATTCAAATAAAAATCTGTGCAAAATTAATCATTATTTTCAAACAAAGCAAAAGCGGTTTTCAGGCCATCGAGAGCGGCGCTGGTAATTCCACCAGCATATCCTGCACCTTCTCCTACGGGATAAACGCCTGGCAGATTGCATTGGCGATTTTCTCCTCTCAAAATCCGCACTGGCGACGAAGAGCGTGTTTCCACGCCTGTAAGCACTGCATCCGAATCCGCAAAGCCACGCAATTTCTTATCCATAAGCGGAATTGCCTTGCGCAAGGAATCTACAACGTATTGTGGCAGGCATTGAGAAAAATCGCAAAAATAAACGCCATGGGGATAAGAGGGTTTGACACTTCGCGCCTTTGCGGCCACTTTACCCTGCAAAAACTCGCCCACCAGATTGGCAGGCGCTCTATAGTCGCGAGACGTCTCAAAAGCGGCACGTTCATACTTCGCCTGATAATCCATACCATCTAACGGTGAATCTTTATAAAAATCATCTGGCGTAACATTCACAAGGAAAGCACTATTCGCATTTTTCTGCGCTCTATTTTTCAAACTCATTCCATTGGTAAGAATCGTATTTTTCTCGCTTGCAGAAGCCATTACGGTTCCCCCTGGACACATACAGAATGTATAAACGCTTCGCTCCTTCAGATGCACAACCCCTTTATAAGATGCTGCAGGCAAAAACTTTGCAAAATCTCCATATTGTGCTGCGTTGATTTTCGTTTGCAAATGCTCAATACGCACGCCCATTGAGAAACTCTTCGCCTCCATTGCAACGCCTTTTTCGTACAACATTCTAATGGTATCGCGCGCAGAATGTCCCAAACAGAGCAAAAGATGACGTGTTGTAAAACTCTTATTTTGAGTACATTTCACAACAACCTCACGATTTTCAGCACTTTCCACATCAATAAATTGTGTATTAAAATAAAAAATTCCGCCTAAAGAGATAATCTCCTCACGGATATTTTTTACCACTTTTTCCAAGTAATCAGTTCCCACATGAGGTTGGCTCATATAGGTAACATCTTCGGTAGCACCATGTTTATAAAACTCCTCGAAAATAAAACTCACCCATTCATTATTCACATTGGTAGTCAGTTTACCATCGGAGAAAGCGCCTGCACCACCTTCCCCAAATTGAATATTAGAATTTTCGTCGAGTTCCTTCGTTTTCATGAACTTCTCAACCTCTTTTTTCCGCTGTTCGATACAACTTCCTCGCTCGATGACAATAGGTTTTGCGCCACAGCGAGCTAGATAGAGCGCAGCAAACATTCCGGCTGGTCCAAAGCCAACAATGACAGGAGGAGCGGGAAATTTCCATTGAGGATAAGTTACAGGAGGTTTAGCAATGTAGAGTGATATTTCAGCATGTTTTAGCAAAGTTGGCATTTCGCTTTTCAAACGGAGGTAGAACTGATAATCGTACACCACTTGATTCCGTTTTCGCGCATCTATGGCTTGCCTAAGAATTCTAAACTCCTCTATATTAGATTCTTCAATATTATATTTTCGACACACCCAACTTTTTAAATTCAATTTTTGGGCAACCGAAATCTTAACATTTACAATTTTAATTTCCATGGGTCAACTCCTTTGCAACTTTACAAGCACTTGCAAATGCGAAAGCCAGATTGAAGCCGCCGCAAGCACCATCAATATCCAACAGCTCTCCCATCATATAGATTCCAGGAAATTTTTTCAATTCCCAATGTGTATTCAACTCCTCTACAGAAACGCCTCCGTGACACACTTGCGCGAACTCCATTCCGTAAAGAGCATCGATCTCCAAACAAAACTTCCGAAGCGGAAACGGCTTCTTCTCATACAACGCATTCAATTTAGGCGGAAGAACGCCACAGAAGGTTCCGAATCGCTTCCGATACTTCTTTTCATCCAACTCTGGATAATCGCTCAAAAGATCTAGTTCCAACGTACAGTTCGCCTTGTTTTTCAACCTATTATAAACAGAAGAGATATTCAATACTACAATTCCAGAAACGCCATCTTCCTTAAACATCACCTCTCCAACTTCAGAATATATAATTCTATTTTCCTGATAAAGAGACACTTTCGCCCTCGAACGACAGCCAAAAAGCGATTTCGGATAATTTTTTATCTTAAAACCCACTAAGGAGGGCAATAATGGCGTATGTTTCAGATTAAAAGAGGATAAGTAGCTATTATAATTTAGGGTATTCTTTGGGGAAATTCCTGCGGAAGAACCTGTTGCAAGCACTACATAATCAAACAAATGCTCCGTTGAAGAATTTTGCATTTTCTTATCAAACAACAGTTTCCATCGTTTATCTTTCTGTTGAATCTGCCTTACCTCCGCCTCACACAGCAAATGAACATTTTCGTTCAAATTATGAAGCAACCAATCTACCACCGACTGCGCGCTCATTGTAGCAGGATAAATTCTATCTTCCTCATCAATTCTTAGCAGCATTCCTTGGTTTTCAAATAAAGACTTCAAATGTACAATCGGAAACTCTTGAAACAGAGATTGAACGAAAGCGGAATTATTATATGCGTTTGGGGAAAGATTATTGTTTAGTATATTTGCTTTTCCCCCTCCAGAAGCTCTCAATTTTTGTCCAACTTTGCTATTTTTCTCAAATATAAAAACTTGACTTTCAGAAGATTGAGACAACAGCATTCCCAACATTAGTCCAGAAGCGCCAGCGCCGACAATAGCAATTTTTTCTCGACATTTTCCCATCTATTTCTCCTCCAAAATTATATTGATAGCTTCACCAAGATATTTATGCAAATCAGAAGCGATAAGCGACATCGTTGTTTCTCCTTTTTGTACAGCTACATCTGCAGCAAGTCCGTGAAGATAGACGCCCAATCGTGCGGCTATCAGCGGATGATACCCTTGCGACAGAAGTGCTAGTAGTACACCCGTCAGCACATCACCGCTGCCTGCCGTTGCCAACCCTGGATTTCCAGAGAAATTAAAAGAGATTGAGCCATGAGAATCTGCGATTGCTGTGTACGCACCTTTCAGCACTACAACAAGTTGATAACGTTTAGCAAATTCTCTCAATTTCTGCAATCGTTCAAAATCATTGGTAGCTTTCCCCACCAATCGTTCAAACTCCTTATGATGAGGTGTTAGAATTGTATTGGGCAGTAAATCTGTTAAATAGGCTTTATTTTCCGCTAAAATATTGATAGCATCAGCATCTATTATCCAAGGCCATGGTTTGTAGGTTATCAAATCTTTCAGTGCGGAAATAGTTTGTTGGTTTTTCCCAATTCCTGGCCCCACAGCTACCGCATTTTTCATGGCCAACATATCGTCATCAACGTAGGAAAAGCAATCGGCATTTTTATCGGGACTGCAAATTGCTTCAGGCAGAAATGGGATTAACTTATCTAGCACAGTTTGCGGTGCATGGAGAGTTAATTTTCCAGCACCGGCACGCAACGCTGCCTTTGCCGCCAACAATGCTGCCCCTGGCATATTGCGACAACCTGCGATGAGCAAGCCATGACCTTGCGAACCTTTATGAGCAAACCGATGGGGAAGATGAAGATAACGTTTCGCATACGTCCGATTGATAGAACCATACTGTAACGGAAATTCGGGTGGCAACTTCAGACCGATATCCAACACCTTCACCTCTCCTACTCTATCGTAATTTTCTGGCATCATAAATGCCAATTTCATAAACTGAAAAGTGAGTGTGCGATGAACTTTTACGCAAAAACTCGCATCTGAAGTATGCTGATCGCAATAGAGTCCTGAAGGCAAATCTAAGGCCACCTTATAACCTTGAGCTTGTGTAAAAAGCGCAATTACGCGCTGGAAATCCTCCGATAGCGGACGAGACAAGCCTATTCCAAACAGCGCATCAACTAACAAAATATTGGAAGATAAAGTTAAATCCTCTAAAAAGTGATTAAAAGGAATTACCTCAACATCAATACTTTCTAATCGTTTTTTATTCTGTAAAAACTCAGAAGTTGTCTTTAAATTGAAAGAGCAATCCACAACAACGACACGAGTTTTACTTGCCAAATGTCGCGCCACCACCAAGCCATCACCCCCATTGTTGCCTGGTCCACAAAAAATATATACAGAAGAGACGTTTTTACAGTAGGGTAAGATTGCAGCAGCGAATACACTACCAGCTCGCTCCATCAACTCCAATGAGGAAATTTGCTCACTTTGCATAGTAAACTCCTCAGCAGCACGAATTTCTGGAACTGTTAAAATCATCATAGCCTCAAAAGATTTTAGCGCAATCTGTCGGCTGCGCGCACCATCGCCTCATCGCGATAGATAAATCGACGTGCCAAAACCATCATCACTGCTGGCAAAAGATAAAGAACCAACACCCAATAGGTGAAAGTACACTCTGTATCTGGATAAATAATATTAGCTTTAGTAAAAACCACATCTGGATAGATATAATATGTAAAAGCTAACGCAATAAGAAGTGCGAACATACTGAATGAAACAACTTTAGCTTGCGCCTTTCTATTTTTGTACATAAAAATAGAAACTAAAGAAAGAATTGCTGAAACTATCAATGATAGAGCAATATAGGTTGTTCTTGCAATTACTGAATTTTCAGGTGCAGGTAAGTCCAAACGAACCGTAAAAGCATTATAGACACACATTCCATCTAAATTATCGGCAAAACATCCGACAAAAGTACCGAAAGGCACAAACATTAGTACAATTGTTGCGATAAAAGCAACTAACAAAAAGATTGTTTGGATTCTTTGAATCATAGTAAAAAATTGTTTAAAATTAGAAATTGCAAAATTACACTTTTTTGATGACATATCGAACGACTCCCCAAAAAATATCTCTATTCACTTCATTTACAACTACTTCACGAGACGATTTTTTAGACGAACAGAGTATAAACTTACCGTTTTCAATCTTTAATCGTCTCAGTGTAAATTCATTATCAGGGAAACAGACAACAAGCGAATTTTGAGAAGGCGTTATTGCTCTATCTACCAATAAAATATCCTCATTACTTATACCTAGATCTGTATAATTTTCGCCTTTAACTCTGACGAAAAAAGTAGCATCGGGATGTTGCACTAACAACGCATCCAAACTTAAAATTTGGCGTTCTGCGGACTGAGCAGGATTAGGGAATCCTGACATATAGCCTGAATTTTCTTCTAGTTTTTCTAATGAGAGATCCATAACTAGAGCTATTCCACAATGATTTCTCCTGCGAACAAATGCGCATCATATCCAGCACCTGGGTGCCCTTCAGGACAATGTTTGATAGATGGAGCAAACACCTTTACATAGCGAGCTTTTGCTGCAGGCATCGGCACTTTTGCATTGATTACATTATCGCCCTCTGATGTTTGATATTGTGCAAGAGAGATTTTAGTTTCAGATTGCCAATTCTCCCCATCATCAGAAATCCAAACGGAAACAGAAAGCGGAGCAAAAATCCAAGATCCTGGTGCGTGCATCAGTTGTACGGTTACAGATGAGAAGGCCGTTTTTTCGCCCAAATCTAATACCACTTCCAAATCATTTGCCAAAGTTCCCACCCATTTATTCCAAGAACTTGATGTTCCCAAAACGCCATCTGTAAGCGCCAATTCATGTCCACCACTATATTGTGGATTGATATTTTTCATCGAATAAGACTTCCCTGTTGATGGAGAAATCTTATAAGTTTCCTTAAACGTTGAACTATATGGCTTTCCATTTCTGAACGCCATTGCGCAAAGTGTCGAATTTTTACGAATTGTGATAGGTTCTACATAGATTTGAGCATTCTCAATTGTGGGTATTTTTCCGTTTAATGTATAACGAATATCACAATCAGGACAAGCTGTCTGTAGAGATACTTGCGGACACATCTCTTCTGTATTCCAATCGGTAGCAGCGGTAACATTAAAATGGCTCTTGGAATAGTTCATTCCTTCTGCTTCAAAAATAGTAAAATGGTGATTCAACTTCTCGATAAACTTTCCATAATTTCTCAACGATTTAGGAGACCAAACCACTTCTGACAATGCGAGAAGACGTGGGAAAAGCATATATTCTGCCAATTCCCAATCCTTGATATACTCTGTCCATAAATTAGCTTGTGCACCGATAATATATTTTTGTTCCTCTGCACTAAGTGCACGCGTAATTGGATCGTAATTATAAACTTTTTGTAGAGGCACATAGCCACCAATTGCCAATGGTTCTGACTCAGGCTCACCCTGATAATAGTTTAGATACAGATAAGCGCAAGGCGTCATAATAGCTTGATGTTTCTGTTGTGCAGCCGCAATACCACCCTGTTCTCCTTGCCAAGACATAATAATCAAATCATCAGGAACTCCGCCTTCCAATGCTTCGTCCCAAGCAATCACTTTTCTTCCCTTGGAGATGATATATCTTGACATTCTGTTTAAGAAATAGCTTTGCAATTCAAACTCATCCTTAAGGCCCTCTTTACGGATTCGTTCTTGGCATTTCGGGCAGGCTTTCCAACGGGTCTTTGGACATTCATCGCCACCGATATGAATATAAGGAGCATCAGGGAAAAGGTCTAACACCTCGTCGATTACATTTTGCAGAAACTCGAAAGTCTCTTCAGAAGTACAGAAAACATCATCGAAAACGCCCCAAGTTCCTTCCACCTTATGAGGACCATTCACGCCTGTACAAGAGAGCTCCGGATATGCTGCAATGGCTGCACTAGAGTGACCTGGCATTTCTATTTCTGGAATAATTGTCACGTGATGTTTTTTTGCAAATTCAACAATTTCGCGCACTTCTGATTGAGTATAATACCCTCCGTGAGGAATACCATCGTAACCCAAGCCACTAGAGAAATGGCCTATCCAAGTTTCACTACGTTGTGATGCTATAGTTTGAAGTTTAGGATATTTCTTAATCTCAATTCGCCAACCTTGGTCATCGGTGAGATGCCAATGAAAATAGTTCAACTTATACATCGCAATATGCTCGATATGCTCTTTCACCTCTTCTACTGTTCTAAAATAGCGACATACATCTAAGTGAGAACCTCGATAAGGGAAACGTGGTTCATCTTCAATTCTACATTGCGGAATCAACACTTTTGCACTATCGATTCTGATGCCTGCATTGACCTCTGGCGGCATCAATTGATACAAAGTTTGCAGCGCATAAAAAACACCTTTCGGAGTTGAAGCATTGATTTGAATTTCATTTGCAGATATATCTAGCACATATCCCTCTTCAGAAATTGTAAAATCTTCAGCATTTACTCGGATAAAGGTTGGAGTAAGATTTCGGCTTGTTGCTGCTATATTGATTCCTAATGACTTTTCTAGTTTCGTATTAAAAGTTACCATCTCCTCCATTTGTGGGGAAGTCAAAATGGTATTGTTATTCAACAAAAAATATCCTTCTTTAGGTTGTAAATTCTTGGGTTCAGGAACAATAGGATAACGTTGTGGCTGTGCTGATAACATCAAAAACCACATACTTAACATCAAAAAAGCAAACTTCTTCATATTTTATTTTTACAATAAATAAATCAATAAACTATATTTTTTTCAAGAGCGCAAAAGTAGTGATTTTTTCTAACTCTCCGCATCATATTTTTATGTATTTTTGCTCATTCATTTTTCGATTTTTTTCACTAAAACAATTATAATTATGAATGCAGTTATTGGAATCATCATGGGCTCGACAAGCGATTGGAATGTAATGAAAGAAGCTTGCACCGTTTTAGAAGAGTTTGAAATCCCTTACGAAAAAGAGGTTATCAGTGGTCACCGCACCCCTGATCGTGCATTTGAGTACGCCTCCACTGCCCGCGAACGCGGATTAAAGGTTATCATCACAGGAGCCGGCGGTGCTGCCCACCTCGCGGGAATGACCGCTGCAAAAACCACACTTCCTGTTATCGGCATTCCTATCAAAACGGCAACTCTTAATGGCTTAGACTCTTTATTATCAATCGTTCAAATGCCAGGAGGTATCCCTGTTGCAACCGTTGCAATTAACCAAGCAAAAAACGCTGCACTACTTGCAATCCAGATGTTAGCAATTACAGATGAGAAACTCGCTAAAAAGTTAGAAAACTATAAGATTGAGATGAGAGATAAAGTTCTTAACGCTAAATTAGAAGATTAACATTTTTTAACATTATTTCTCTGAACAACTACAATATAATACTCGTTGATTTGTCAACGGGTATTTTTTTTTAATATGCAACACAAAACGGCAATCAAGGTTATCACAGGATTTTTCCTTCTCAGCTTTCTCTTTCAGGCGAAAGAGATTGGGGGTAACTCCGCACCTCACCATAATTGCTCATTTGCTACACATACCATAACCACAACAAACAACGATCTCCTCAACAACTTAACCAACTCACTTTACCTACTTCTTACATCTGCACAACACAATCTATTCTCCGAAAACGAAGACACACAGCCCTCAAAAAAAGGCAATGAAACCATTACAAACCACCTTTCCACGTGCACCTCAAAAAAACAAAAACACATATATCTCCCCAAAATTATATCATATTCTGCAACTAGGCATAAGAACCTCATTTTGCCTAAGATTGGAGTACTAAAAATTTAGAATTTTTTGTTCTTCGTAATTTTCACAAAGGTTACTTTCCAAAAAAACTTAGAAAGGTTGTACCATTAAATCATCATCAAAAAAATCAAAATTATGAAAAACAAAGCAATATATTGTGGGCAAACTATACCCTCTATAAATCACCCCAAAAACATTTTTTTCTCCATAGCTTCCTTGATAATCCACTGTTATTTAGGAAGAAACGAAGAAGAACAATTTCTCAGAATTCAGATTTCGCTATGGATTGTTGTCTCTTTTGGGAACTACACAATTTTCCAACTTTTTCCACTTTTCACCTTATGTTGCACACAGCAACACACACCCAAACAGATTGGAAAACGGAACTTTAACATATCTGGAGGAGACAGCTGGATAAACTCTCCTACTCAACCCAAAACTCGAAAATTTTTCCATCGATACTATCTTATCAACCATTCTGCTGCCTAAAAAGTGATTTAAAGCATATAAAAATCATTCTTGCACGTAAAAAAGATCTTGATCGGTTCACTTTTGAAAATTTAATGTAATTTTGCAGGTTAATTTTTAGAAGATGACAAATCAATTCTTTACGCAAGAAAACAGCCATCATATCCTTGTGATTGGTGACGTTATGGTGGATTCATACATAAAAGGACAGGTTTCGCGAATATCTCCAGAAGCTCCCGTTCCCATTTTAGATGTCACACTTCGCGAATTTCGTTTAGGTGGTGCAGCAAACGTTGCGCTTAACCTAAAAAAATTGGGATGTAAAGTTACATTGTGCGCAATAATTGGTAATGATGCGCACGGAGACGACCTACTGCAACTCATGCATAAGGAAAAACTTGACACACAAGGAATTTTGCGTTCCTCCGAAAGACGTACCACCATCAAACATCGCATTATCGGGAATCGTAATCAGATGCTTCGCATTGATGAAGAGGACAATTTCTTGTTAACTGAAAATGAAAACGAACAATTCATAGCATCACTCAGCAAAATTATAAACGAAGAGAAAATTGCTGCTATCATTTTTGAGGATTACGATAAAGGCTTACTCTCCGAAAAAACGATTTCTACTATTATAAAAATGGCAGAAGAAAAGGAGATTATCACTGCCACAGATCCTAAGAAACGCAATTTTTTTCATTATGCGGGTGTAACACTTTTCAAACCCAATCTCAAAGAATTTTGCGATGCCAACAATCTCAAAATCGAACCATTCTCTCTACCACAACTCCAACAACAGGCTGCACAATTTGCAGAAGAACAAAGATTTCAATTCCTCCTTATCACATTATCCGACAAAGGATTACTCCTTTATAGTCGAAGCACTCAAAAATTCATACATATTCCTGCTCAATTGATTAAAGTGAGTGATGTATCTGGCGCTGGCGATACAGTAATCTCCGTGGCAACATTGTGTTTACTTCATCAACTTGACGACCAAGCCTTAGCATACATTGCCAACTTAGCAGGAAGTATCGTTTGCCAATATCCAGGCGTTGTACCCATCGATATGCAACTTTTACAACAAGAGTTAGAGAAATCAATTTTTTTTACAATAAAAGAGCAATAGCCTCGTTTTGATTCATCAAAAGTTAACTTTCAGAAGTAAATTCATGAATAAATTAAAATATCTACTCATCTTACCGCTCATCTTATTTACACTATCGGGGCAACAACTCTCTGCTCAGTCAGCATTTGGTGTTCCCAATTTATTAAAATATGACCAGAAACGTTTTCACTTTGGTTTTGCGGTTGGATACAATCTTTTCAACTTCAATATTCGTACGAAAGCAAACTTCGCTGAATATGATTCTTTGATGATTGTAAACACCTCACCACTAAGTGGTTTCAATCTTGGTATTGTTTCCGACTTACGTATGGGAAAATATTTTGACCTTCGTTTCATTCCTGGTTTGGCTTTTGGAGACCGCCTCGTTAACTACACCATCAAATACTCTTCTGGTAACGAAATTATCACGCAAAAAAATATCGAATCGGTTTACTTGGACTTACCGCTATTAGTTAAGTTCAAATCTTCAAGAATGCACAATGTGCGAGTCTATGTTATTGGAGGAATGCAATATAGTTTGGATTTAATCTCAGCAGCCAAGAAACAAGCCTCCAACCCACACGATATTATTCTAAAACTCTATCCGCACGACTTTCAGGCTCAAGCAGGAGTCGGAATTGACTTCTACTGCACCTATTTCAAATTCTCTACCGAGTTTAAAATGTCATTCGGATTAGTAGATTTATTAAAACAGGAGTCAAATCTTTTTGCCTCCAGTATCAGTACACTAAAAACCAAGAATATACAGATTTCATTTTTATTCGAATAAATTTTAAAAAATGGCAAACGACGAACTATTCAAACAGATTATTGCTTTTGCAAAAGAATATGGATTCATATTTCCTTCTAGCGAGATTTATGATGGTCTCAGCGCAGTTTATGACTACGCACAGTTAGGTGTAGAATTAAAGAATAACATCAAAAAATATTGGTGGAAATCAATGGTACAATACCACGAAAACATTGTGGGTATTGATAGTGCAATTTTTATGCACCCAACCGTATGGAAAGCTTCGGGACACGTTGACGCATTCAATGACCCACTCATCGACAATAAAGACTCAAAAAAACGCTATCGTGCTGATGTATTGATTGAAGATCATATTCAAAAATATGAAGAAAAAATCACTAAAGAGGTAGAAAAAGCAAAGAAAAAATTTGAGAACTTTGACGAAGAGCTATTCCGCCAAACCAATCCTAACGTATTGCGGAACAAACAAAAAATCGATGAGATTACAGAAAAATTCACCGACTTAATGAGCCGCAACGACTTAGTAGGATTGAAACAATTAATTGAAGATTTAGGTATCGTTTGTCCTATTTCTGGTAGCAAAAACTGGACTGATGTTCGTCAATTCAATCTAATGTTTGCAACCCAAATGGGTTCGGTAGCAGAAGGAGCTGATACCATTTATATGCGTCCAGAAACAGCGCAAGGAATCTTTGTCAACTTCCTCAATGTATATAAAACAGGAAGAATGAAAGTTCCATTTGGCATTGCACAAATTGGAAAAGCATTTAGAAATGAGATTGTTGCACGTCAATTTATTTTCCGCATGAGAGAATTTGAGCAGATGGAAATGCAATTCTTTGTTCGTCCAGGAGAAGAACTCAAATGGTTCCAATATTGGAAAGAGGAGAGAATGAAATGGCACACTGCATTAGGAATTGCCCCAAAAAAATACAGATTCCACGACCACGAAAAATTAGCTCACTATGCTAATGCAGCAACAGACATCGAATTTGAATTTCCATTTGGTTTCAAAGAATTGGAAGGCATCCATTCTCGTACCGACTTCGACCTTAGCCAACACGAGAAGTTCTCTGGCAAGAAATTGCGTTATTTTGACCCAGAAACCAACGAAAGTTACGTTCCATACGTAATAGAAACCTCTATCGGTGTAGATCGAATGTTCTTAGCCGTATTGAGCAATGCTTATACAGAAGAAACACTTGCCGACGGTTCTACACGCGTAGTGCTTCGAATCCCAACACTATTAGCACCTTACAAAGTTGCTATTCTTCCATTAGTTAAAAAAGATGGTCTTCCAGAAAAAGCACGCGAAATTATGGATATGTTGAAACCACATTATATGTGCCAATATGATGAAAAAGATGCTATTGGAAGACGCTATCGTCGTCAAGACGCTATCGGTACACCATATTGTATCACTGTGGATAACCAAACTATGGAAGATAACACCGTTACATTACGCGATCGCGATACTATGCAACAACAACGCATTTCTATTAACGACATTATCAGCACATTAAATATCAGCAATTTATAAACACATGAGACTATTTCATATTTTCATTTTTCTCATCTTCTCTTTCTCTATTTTTGCCCAAAACGAACCCGTAAACAGAATGGATAGTCAAGGGAGAAAACAAGGATTATGGAAAAAAGTAGATGACCAAGGAAAACTGGTTTATGAAGGTCGTTTTGTCAACAACGTACCCACTGGAGAATTTCGTTACTACCACGAAACTGGTGAACTCAAAAGTATCTCCAACTTCTTGAACGGCGTACACAAAGTCAAAACAACAATGTTTCATCCGAATGGAAACTCAGCTTCCGAAGGTATCTTCGTGGACCAAATCAAAGATGGAGAATGGAAATACTGGGATACTGATGGAACGTTAATTGCTGTTGAAAATTACAAATTAGGAGTTAAAGAGGGGATGTGGGCAACCTACTCCGCTGGTACAGGAATACTTCTGCAAGAAGAACACTATCTTGACGGAAAACTTCATGGCATTTGCAAATCTTACTTTACCGACGGCAACCCCTCCAACTTGATTACCTACGTAAATGGAAAACGCAACGGATTATCAGAAAGTTACTTAACAGATAAAAAAGTAGCAACACACGGACATTATCACAACAATAGAAAAACTGGTATTTGGGAATACTATTCACAAAACGGACATCTTCGCAAAACTATCGAATATCAAAACGATAGAGCAATAAAAATCTACCTTCATTTTGCAAGAAAAGTTCAAGGTAGCACTATATATCCCACCAAAGAGAGCAGTTTAAAACTGAATCAAGACAGCATTGCTTTCTTCATTTTTGCTGATAACACAATGAAGGTTGTAAGTAAAAACGGAAAAGAGATTACCATTGGAGATGACATGCTCACAATTAGACAATGGGCAGACATTATGGTATTTACACCCGTTTCACCACATCTTTATGCAGCAAATGATGCCATTAAAGGGTACCAGATTTTAGACGATGAAATTATTGAGGTAGAAGTTACTCCTGCTTACAACTTTGAGTACCAAGAAAACGAAGCACAAGGAGAGGAAGCCAAGGCAATTATGTCTCTATTCAACACCGACCCTATTGAATTTGAAGGTGAATAAACAAAATATGAGTTTCGCACCGTAATATTGAAATAATATATATATTTGCAGCAATGAAAAAAATTGCAAAAAAAGCACATAACGAATTGTATATCTTGATATTATCAATTTTTATAATATCAAGTTCTGCGCTTTTTGGCAACAATTTTCAACCTAATTTTGAGAATTTCCTTTTCCCCTCTTACCACACTGACGACACAATCCCCTCAACTCCTGCTCCTAAAAAGAAAAGAGGTAGTCGTAAAATTGTTTCATACGCTACTTTTGAAGAGAATTTTCATCGTGCAGTTAATTTCTACAACAAAGGCTCTTGGTTAACCGCCGCAAAAATCTTTGAAGAGTTGTACCCTCTCTCTTTTGGTACAAAATATGGAGATTCCATTCTTTTTATGTTTGCTGATTGTTATATGCAAAACCACGACTACCAATTAGCAGCATTTCACTTTAAAGATTATGCTAAAAGATATCCTGGTACAGAACGCACACAAACAGCACTTTTTAATTGTGTTAAATCAATATATGCGGTCTGTCCTGACTATAATGTTGACCAATCAGAAACACTTCTAGCTATTGACGAAATCAACAACTTCATCAACCAATATCCTCAAAGCAAACACGTTGAAGAATGCAATCAGATGTTAGACATACTTCGTGAGACATTAGCTAAAAAGGATTATGAAGTTTTTAGGCTATACTATAACACTGAACATTACGAAGCTGCACAAATTGCTTGTAAAAACTTTCTAAAAAGCCATTCCTATTCAAAACATGCTGAAGATGCGATGTTTCTGTTAGTTAAGAATAATTATGAATATGCATCCAAAAGTATAGAAACGAAACAGTTAGAACGATATAGAGCTTGTACCGATGCGTTTGATGCATTCTTTGCCCAATACCCAGAATCCGCATATTTAAAAGAGGCGGAACAGATGGCAAGAATGGCTGCTAAACAGATAGAAAAATTAAAGTCAAAACAAGAATAATTACAATACAGATTAATGAAAACAACTGATTACACAAAATCAAAAATCGACCCATTTGCAACCACTCGCGATTTGCGCAAATTTGACGTTGAAACCGACAACATTTACGAAACTGTTGCCATTCTTTCCAAAAGAGCCAATCAAATTGCTGTAGAATTTAAAGAGGAATTTCACGAAAGAGCATCTGAAATTATCTCTAATTCTAACTCAATGGATGAAGTTTTTGAAAATAGAGAACAAATTGAATTAGCAAGATATTTCGAGCAACTTCCTAAGCCTGCCATCTTGGCCATTCACGAATTTGAAAATGGAGAGATTGCTTATCGTGACCCACACATGGAAGCGAAAAAATAAGAGATTGATATGAATTCTGTCCCACGCAAAAATATCGTCATTGGGATAACCGGAGGAATAGCTGCTTACAAGTCGCTATTCCTTATCCGTTTGTTTAAAGCACATAATTACAACGTTAAGGTTATAGCCACTCTGCATGCACTACAGTTTGTAACTCCTTTAACCATAGAGACGTTATCTCAAAACAAACTCTATTGCAACCTTTTTGAAGAACACGAGATTGACGTTGAGCACATCTCATTAGCCGACTGGGCTGATGCTGCTGTTATTGCGCCAGCAACTGCCAATATCATCGGAAAATTGGCTAATGGAATTGCTGACGATGCGCTTTCGACTTTCCTCCTTGCTTTTGATAAAAAGTTGTTTGTAGCTCCTGCAATGAATCACAAGATGTACGCGCATCCCTCCGTTCGTAAAAATTTGCAAACAATACAAGAACGAGGCATTCAAATCATTGAGGCACAAAAAGGATTTTTAGCTTGCGGTTGCGAAGGGACTGGAAGAATGGAGGAACCGGAACAAATTTTCAATACCATTCATCGTACTCTCACCCAAAAACAGAATTGGGAAGGTGTAAATGTAATGGTTTCTGCAGGTCCTACTTACGAGCCTATCGATCCCGTACGTTTCATCGGAAATCACTCATCAGGATTAATGGGGTTTGCACTAGCGCAAACATTAGCAGAACAAGGGGCAAATGTAACCTTAGTGGCAGGACCAACACAACTGGCAACCCCAAATCCATCAATTGATCGCATTGATGTAAAAACCGCTGCCGAAATGTTTGATGCTTGCATACAAAACGCTACCAACAAACAACTTGTAATTATGGCTGCGGCTGTTGCAGATTATACACCAACAACAGTAGCTCCCGAAAAAATTAAGAAAACTGAAGAAAATTGGAGCATTGCCGTAACCAAAACCAAAGATATTCTATTTCATCTTGGCAAAAATAAAACACAAGGACAATGTTTAGTAGGTTTTGCTTTAGAAACTGAAAACGAATTGGAAAATGCTCAAAAAAAACTGCAAAATAAAAATGCAGATTTTATCGTTCTAAACTCGATGAAAGATAGTGGCGCTGGGTTCAACACTCCTACCAATCTTGTAACTATTCTATCGCCAAATGGTATAGTGATGAATGGTGAATTAAAGAGTAAAAAAGAGGTTGCTGCCGACATTGTGCAAACTATCTATCAGCACTTTTTTAAATCCAATAAATAGCCCTAAATTATGAAAAAACTTGTTGTACTTCTCCTATTTTTAATCACTTCATTAGGAATTTCAGCACAAGACTTCCAATGTCAACTCAGTATAAACTCCCAAAAAATTTCTAGCAGTAACAGAGAAAAATTCAACTCATTACAACAAGAACTAATCAAATTCATCAATGAAAGAAAATGGTGCCAATACAATCTAAAGATCAATGAACGAATCAATTGTGGCATTATGATTAACTTGGAAAGCCAAGCCGGAGATGTACTAACGGGTTCTATGACAATTCAACTACAACGTCCCGTATATAAAACCAATTACAAAACAGACATTTTAAACTTTCAAGATAAATCAGTTGAATTTACCTACACCGAAGGTATGCCACTAGAATATGCTGATAATGCCAATCTAAATCAACTTACTTCATTAATTGCTTTCTATTTGAATCTATTTTTAGGTATGGAATTTGACACCTTCTCGATGAATGGTGGTAGCCCTTATTTTGATAAATGTCAAAATATAATCAATCTCTGCCAAACAGATAAAGAAGTGGGGTGGAAATCTTATGAATCAGGACAAGCTAATCGATATTGGATTTTGGAAAACCTCAACAACCCGTCCTATTCAGAATTTCACGAATTTCTCTATAACTATCATCGCTTAGGTTTGGATGTTATGGCAGATTCTCCTGATGCAGGCCGAGCAGTAATCGCAGAAAGTTTACGTTTATTGCAAAATATAAACTCCCAACGTTCAGGACTTTATCTAATGCAAATCATTATTCAGAGTAAATCAACAGAGATTATCAATATTTTCAAAAATGGAACCCAAGGCGAGAAAACCCAAGTGGCTGCCATCATGAAATTACTAGACCCAGCAAACGCATCAAAGTACGACGTTCTCACCCAAAGCAAATAACGTCATGTTAGTCTCATTGCAAATCGAAAACTACGCCATTATCCGATCTTTAAAGATTGGGTTTAACGCTGGTTTTACAGCAATTACAGGCGAAACAGGGGCTGGAAAATCGATACTTCTCGGTGCTTTATCTCTGCTTTTTGGAAATCGTGCTGATACTTCTGTACTTTTCGATAATAATAAAAAATGCGTTGTTGAAGGCGAATTTTCTATTCAAGACCTAAATCTCCAAAACTTCTTTGAAATCAACGATTTAGACTATCAAAAACAAACAATAATACGGAGAGAAATCGCACCTTCAGGAAAATCTCGCGCCTTTATCAACGACACCCCCGTCAACTTAAATACACTAAAAGAGTTAACTGCCCATTTAGTCGATATTCATTCACAACATAGTCATCTACTCCTTGGTGATTCTAATTTCAAAATGAAAATTGTTGATGAATATGCTCAAAATGGGAAACTTCTACAAATTTACAAAAACAATCTCAAACAATACAACCATCTTGTAACTGAAATTGAACAACTTAAAACAGAAGCTTCTCAAGCAGAACGAGAGGAAGAGTTTCTCAATTTTCAACTCAACGAATTGCAACAAGCAAATTTGCAAATTGATGAAGAAAAAAATCTTGAAAAAGAAATTGAGTTCTTAACTCACGCTGAAGAGATTAAAGGAAACCTTTTCCAAGCCTCTCAACTAATTGGAGAAAAAGAAGATAACGCATTACAGATAATCCATCAATGCAAGCAATGCTGCCGAAATATTGAACAATTCGATAATAACTTTTCCGAATTAGCGCAACGATTAGAGACATTAGAAATTGAGCTCAAGGATATTGACTACGAGTTGAATCGACATAATGAGGATATTGAATTCAACCCCAACGAGTTAGAAAATAAAAAAGAGCGTTTGAGTATAATTTATGCTTTAGAAAAAAAACACAACGTAAATAGCATAGAAGAACTCCTTGAACGAATAACTGAATTAGAAGAAAAAACAAATAAAATTGCTGATTATCAAATAAATATAGATAAATTAGAAGAAGAAAAAATCCAACTTCAAAAGGAGTTAGAAAAGTTGGGAGATGAACTTTCTCTGAAAAGAAAACAATCCATTCCAGAAATAGAAAAAGCGCTTCAAGCCCAAATTAGTAATTTAGGAATGGAACACAATAGATTCCAGATTCAACTCACTACAAGAAAAGAATTTCGCAAAGATGGCCTCGACCAAATAGAACTTCTGTTCTCTGCGAATATCGGAGTTGCACTTGCTCCCATTGAAAAAGCAGCTTCAGGAGGAGAATTATCACGCATTATGCTATCTATCAAAAGTTTAATGACAGAAAAATCTCTTTTCCCTACTATCATTTTTGATGAAATAGATACAGGAATATCTGGAACAATGGCAGGAAAGGTTGCTACAGCAATGGACGAACTATCACAAAATCATCAACTAATTGTAATTACACACCTTCCACAAATTGCCGCAAAAGCTCAATATCAATATAAAGTTTATAAAGAAATTACTGATAATAAAACATATACAAACCTTAAGAAACTCTCATCTGAAGAGCGGGAACACGAAATTGCCTTAATGATTGGCGGCGAAAAATTGGGCAATAACACACTTTTAGCGGCAAAAGAACTTTTAGCATAGAATTTATGAAAAAACTAACCCACATATTTGTCATTTTATTAATTTTTGCACTCTCAATTCCCAATGCAAACGCACAAATGAAACGCGAACGCAATGTAAGCAAATTTGTTTATATGACCTCCGTTGGTGCATATACAGCATTTAACAATATTGAATGCGAAAATCGAACACTTGATGTAAAAACAGCATCCGTTTCTGTACAACAATTTTTAGGTTACCAGTTCAACAACCACTTCTATATGGGTTTTGTCGCTGGAATAGATGTATGGAAAAGAACCGCATTTATTCCTCTTTGCGGAAGTATTAATGTAAACTTCATCAATAGAAAATGGACTCCTACTTGGTATGCACAAGCAGGTTACGCTTTTAAATGGTATGTAGAAAGTGAACCAGAAATTCCAGATCTAGTTATTCATGCAGCTACTCCTGGAGCCTATCTGGAAACAGGATTAGGATTGACACTTAAAATCAATCAAAAAGCCTCTCTACTCTTCACTTTTAATTATAAACTTCAGCAATCTAAACTTCATTACAGCGTAGAAATACCTGGTGAGGTTGACTATTCACACTACGCAACCAACAGAAGCCAAAATGCGCTGTACCACTTTATTGGCGTAAAATTCTCCGTACTTTACTAAACAACAATGATAACAATTCACGATGAAATCCGCGCTCTGATTGAGGAGATTAATCTTCACAATCATAACTATTACGTTTTAGATGCGCCTACTATCAGCGATTACGATTTTGACCAACTACTCAATCGATTGATTGAGTTGGAAAACCAACATCCTGAATTTCAATTTCCAGATAGTCCCACACAACGTGTTGGCGGTGAAGTTACTAAACAATTCCAAACCGTAAAACATATCTATCCAATGCAATCGTTGGGGAATACCTATTCAATGGGCGATTTGATAGAGTTTGACCGTAGAACCCGAGATGCAATTCCAGAAAGTTCCAATTTAGAGTATATTTGTGAACTAAAATATGATGGTGTTGCAATAAGCCTCATTTACGAAAATGGGATGCTTGTACGCGGAGTTACTCGCGGCGATGGCGTTCAGGGAGACGATGTAACGGCAAATGTAAAAACCATTCGTTCCATTCCCCTAAAACTATATGGAAATTATCCTGATTTTTTGGAAGTTAGAGGAGAAGTTATATTAACACACAAACAATTTGAAAAACTAAATAAAGAGCGGGAAGAGATTGGAGAACTTCCTTTTGCCAATCCACGTAACGCCGCTTCTGGAAGCCTCAAACTTCAAGATTCTGCTGAAGTCGCACGTAGAAATTTAGATTGTAGAATTTATTTCGCACTTGGAGAAAATCTCCCGTTTCAAACTCATAAACAGAGTCTTATAACATTACATGATTGGGGATTTAAAACACCTGAAGTGTTCGAATGCTTCAACACAATCCTCGACGTTGAAAAATTTATTGAAGAATGGGACAAAAAACGAAAGAAACTCACCTTTGATATTGATGGAATTGTTCTGAAAATCAATAGTTACAGCCAACAACAACAATTAGGTTCTACGGCTAAGAGTCCGCGTTGGGCTATTGCATACAAATTTAAAGCAGAGAGAGTGGCGACACCTCTTCTCTCCATTGATTATCAAGTAGGACGAACTGGCATCGTTACACCCGTAGCAAATCTAAAACCTGTACATCTTGCAGGCACCATAGTAAAACGTGCATCACTCCATAATAAGGACATCATAGAACTTTTCGACATCCACGAGGGAGATACACTGTATGTAGAAAAAGGTGGTGAAATCATTCCCAAAATTGTAGGTGTGGACATCAATCAGCGCAATATGTTTGCTCAAAAAGTGCACTTTATTGATAATTGTCCAGAATGCGGAACACCTTTAGTACGCAACAATGAAGAAGCAGGAACTTTCTGCCCTAATGAAAATCATTGCCCGCCTCAAATCAAAGGGAAATTAGAACATTTTATTTCCCGAAAAGCAATGAATATAGAATCGCTAGGTGAAGGGAAAATTGAAATTCTTTTCGATAATGGATTGGTAAATAATGTATTTGACTTCTACCAACTCTCATACGACAAACTAATTGGGCTTAGCAAACGGAACATTAACACCGATGGTTCCGAACGAATTATCAGTTTCCGAGAAAAGACAGTCGAAAACATTCTTAATGGAATTGAGCAATCGCTAAAGGTGCCTTTCGAACGCGTGCTTTTTGCTATGGGAATTCGCTACGTAGGAGAAACAACAGCTAAAAAAATTGCTCGGCACTTCAAAAATATTGACGCTATCGCCAACGCTAGTCAAGAGGAACTAATGCAAGTTGATGACGTAGGCGAACGCGTTGCCGAAAGTATTTCTCAATTCTTTAGCGGAGAAAATCGCATACTTGTAGAAAAACTCCGGAATGTGGGACTACAAATGGAAATTCAAGAAAATAATACACCTAGTTCTGAAATACTTACTGGAAAATCATTTGTCGTTAGTGGCGTCTTCACCATACCTCGCGATGAACTTAAAAATCTAATCGAAATCAATGGTGGAAAAATTCTCTCGGCAATCTCCAAAAATACAGATTTTGTGGTCGCTGGAGATAAAATGGGCCCTGAAAAACGAAAAAAGGCGGAAAAACTAAATATCCCCATTCTTAACGAAGATGACTTTTACAATATGCTGAACAACAATCTATAATAAGCAAATAACATTCTGCAATTTATTATGAAGGTGGTCACACATTGCTTTCAAAATTTCCTCCTCATTATAATGCTAATTTTGAGTTAATATCTTCATATTGAATGAACAAACTCAAGAAAAATATGTAATGTATAAAAACTAGCATTATGAAAAAGTCACTTCTTGCCATTTTTATCCTTATCCTTTTTAAAGCCAGTTTCGGACAACGCTCTCAAACCTACAAATTTGCAGACCGTGATACTTGTTCTCTATATTTAGACATCTACTATCCAACACAGCAATCTCCAGATAGCATCTGTCTTGTGTACATATTTGGCGGAGGTTACGTCACTGGAAGCAGAAGCGACAAAAATGTAGTAACCTATTGTGATAGTTTGCGAAAATTGGGCTACACCACCATTGCTATTGATTACCGATTAGGATTGAAAGGGGTTCGCGGAATGGGGCTTAAGCAAGTAAAAGTTCTAGAAAATGCTATAAATATGGCAGCCAAGGATCTACTAGATGCCACTTTATTTCTATGTAAAAATGCAAAAAAACTCAATATTGACCCTACAAAAATAGTAACAGTAGGCAGCAGTGCCGGCGCAATCACAGCACTACAAGCTGATTACAAACTTCATAACCACGATAAAGACACTAAACTCCTTCCTGAGAATTTTAGATACGCTGGCGTTATTGCTTTCTCTGGCGCTATATTCTCCCGCAAAGGCAAAGTAAAATACCACACACAACCAGCTCCGACACTATTTTTCCATGGAACTGATGATAGATTAGTTACATACAAACAGATTAAAATTGCAAATATCGGATTTTTCGGATGTAGCAAACTTACCTCTAGATTTGATAAATTTGATTACCCCTACTTCGCCAAACATTATAAAGATTTCGGACACGAAGTTGCTGGCTTTTGTGCCAGAGAAATAGACCTTACAAATTGGTTTATAGATACTTATATACTAGAAAAACGCAAATTACAAATCAATGAATTTGTTACTGACCAAGACACGGAAACCCCTTGGTACAGCAAAATTAAACCATCGCAACTATATCGGGAGGTAAATAAAAATTAAAGGCGTTTAAAAACGCCTTTTTTATTAACGAAAATTCACTTTATTCTTCTCTACACTAATACGATAAATTCATATATTTGCAGATTGTATTCATTTATTTTTAAATGATAAATATAGCTGATAATCAACATTTTACAAAATAACTCAAAATACAAATATCCTCAATTATCATAAAAAAAGAACATTACAAATAAAATTTCTAAACAACTAAAACCAACTTCAGATAAATTAAATGAAACAAACTTTTTTCCACATAATACTCTTTTTGTCTCTCCTATGCTTAGCCGGGAAAAACTCTTGGGCACAAAAAGAGCATTTTTCTGGCAAGCAATTTTTTGGTGGAAAAGAAGGATACGCAAACTACGATTACATTTATGCAAATGGGAAAAGTTCGTTAGATGGTCATTTTCAATTTACCTCATCTGATAGTTCACTTATCATTTCGGGTTCCTATACAAATGATAAAAAAGATGGAGTGTGGCGTTACATTTACAAATATGAAAAAGAGAACATTTCAGAAACTACAATCCTTACAGACTCAATAGTAGAAACTTATAATAATGCAATTGATAAAATAGTTGTTGAAAAACACACACTCGACTCTAATAACTCCATCATAGAAACCCTCATCTGCTCCTACTCAGCTCGACAACTAAGAGGAGACTATCACCACACTGTTTATGGAGAAAATCCAATTGAACAAGTCGGCATAATTTTAGATGGTTTCTTTACAGGAATCGAGAAAAAAGATAACCTAACTTATGAATTTCAAGATGGTTGGCACATTCAAACCTTGCAAGATGGCGTATGGGAAGAAATTATCCCTATTGAGTTCGTTGATTCGCTAACCAAAGAGCACTTAAAAAACCGCACTTTAAAAGAATTTTCATTCACAGATACGCTCATCAAAATTATACACGAGGAGAGACTTCTTACCTATATCTCCGATTTCTCAGGAATCCCACAAAACGTAAGACGTATTGGACCTCCTGCTCGCTATTATATGCTTCAGCTGGAAATTGCTCCCTCCTCTTCTAAAGATTCTACTGAATCTCAAACACAAAACACCAACTTTTTTATCTCTCCAGATAGAATTGAACAAGATATACAAAACTCTATCAATCAAGCAAAAAAAGATCAGGATCGTAGAGAAAAAGAAGACGAATATCGAAAAAGCCAACGTGATATAGAACAACAAGTTGCTGCGCAACAACTACAAGAACGAAAATCTGATATTGAAGAAACCGCTCGAGAGATTGAAAAACTTCATACCATTCTACAAGAAATGTGTAAAGAACGAATTAACAGAACTATTAGTAAATCATACAATGCGGTAATAACACAATGTAACATAGTAAATAAAGACACTTCTATCTCTTATCTAAACAAACTAAACGACTATCTTCAATTTCAAAAAAGCCTAATAGAGAATTACTTTGAAACTTCTAAAGTTGATAAAGTAATCAATAATAGAATCGAAATCGAACAAAATGGTGTGGGTCTCTATAAAGATGTCGCCAAATCATACAAAAAGTTGTTCAAAAAAACCAATCTTTCTCCAATTTTTAGCAACCTACAAGAATATTATAATTACATAGAAATGCTTGATTCTCTCAATGTAATCCAACAACTATATTTACAAGTAATTGAGAAGAGAAGAACTATTTCTGAATTAAATTATACGATTCTAAATAATCAAGAAGCATGTTGCAAAAAAATCAATAAAACATATAAAAGAGCATTTTCCACTTTCAATTTTACACCTCAATTTAAGACAGCTCAAGATGGAAACAAAACATTAGAAGAGTTAGACAATTTTATTGCAATTCAGAATTATGTAATTAAAGCTCAACAATATACACAAACTATTGCAACAAATGAAATAGAATTTAAAACAGCAACACGCAAATTTAGAAATATCAAATCAGCATATTTTCACATCGCAGATAGTTTCAATACAATTTACGATTTTACCCTTGTCGAAAATGCACAAGAATATACTCAACAATTGGAAGAGTTCATTCTTTATCAACAACAATTTATTTGGATTCTGAAAACCCCTACGGTGAAAGAAATCAACAAAAAATTGCGCAATATTACAGATAAAAAGAGTATTACAAATATAATCGGATTATAAATGTCAATTAAATTAGGAATCAACGGATTAGGAAGAATTGGAAAACTTGTTTTACGACTAACCCTCGCTCAAAACAATATTGAAGTGGTACACATCAATGATATGATGAATACCGAACTAATGGCTCACCTTCTAAAGTATGATAGTATTCATGGGAAACTGAACGCTTCGGTAACTTTTGATGACAATCATATTATCATCAACGACAAACCAATTCGTGTGACCAACGCCACGCAACCCTCCGAAATTCCATGGGAGGAAACAGGCACTGAATTTGTTGTTGATTCCAGTGGACGTTTTAAAACCTATTCAACTTTAGAAGGACACCTTAAGCACGGGGTAAAAAAAGTAGTACTTAGTTGTCCTCCAGATGACTATTCTATTGAAAGAGTTGTTGTTATGGGTGTAAATCAGAACACAATTCTACCATCAGATCGCATCATATCCAATGCATCCTGTACTACAAATTGTGTTGCGATAATGTTAAAAGTTCTTCTCAATGAATTTGGAATCGAGAACGCTTTTATGAATACAATCCATCCAACAACCAACAATCAGAACCTACAAGATGGTTATCATTCAGACTACCGACGCGCACGCTCAGCTATCAACAATATCATTCCAACCACTTCGAGCGCCGTTCGCAGTGTACACCGAATTTTCCCTGAACTAAAAGAAAAATTTAAAGGCTTTGCTACGCGCATCCCTATATTAGATTGCTCATACGTAGAGGTTTGCGCAATGCTCCAGAAAGAGGTAACCCGAAACGATATTATCTCCGCATTCCAAAAATATAGTTCAGATCCTCAAATGTGTAACTTCTTAGAATTTACACAAGACCCTATTGTAAGCAGCGACATTACCGACAACCCGCATTCCGCAATCTTTGACGCTCTTGCAACCCAAATTCTTGGCAACCGATTTATCCAAATTCTTGGCTGGTACGATAACGAATATGGGTATTCATCCCGAACCATTGACCTTATTAACTACATTGCATAATAATGGAAGATAAAAACTTTTCAACACAAGACGACCATATCATCGAGTCCGATGCGCTAAAAGCCAACATCGAACAGATGAAAAATATCAAACCTATTATTCCTGAAGAACATCTTTGGCTAATCGCATTCTCCGAAAATCTATGGGGAATCCACAAAAAAACAGAGGAGTTCTTTAAAGAATATAACCACCCCTATTCCAACAGAAATATAATTGTCAACAATATCGTTGATATCACAAACTCCTACTTCAGAATTTATAAAGAGTTCTCTGATGAGGACCAAATTAAAACATTCAATATTCTTTTCGATATATTTGAAAAACTGCTACAAGAAAAACTAACAGATGAATTGGGTAAAAATCTGGTAACCAATTATCTAACATTCTTTTATAAAAACTATTCCCTACTCCAAAATAAAGAAACATTACTGATTAGAAGTATTGATATTTTGAGTCAGAATCTCGAACAAAATGAATTCCGATATATCAGTAATATGGGACACTTCCGCAAAAACTTAGCTTGCGCAGTTGATAATCCATTGGTGCAAAAAAAGATTATCGCTTTTATGCGCAATCTAAATGAGAAAAACTTGCATTTCTGGGACGAAAGCACCCGTATCAACGAATGGTACGACACCCATAAAAGCCGTTTCTCAAACGATTATTCCAATGCTATTGATAAATTAGGGCGAAAATTCTTCGATGCTCAATATGAGCAACTCAAAAAGGCAGAAACTTGGGAAGATTTAGTTGCTATTACTTTCACATTTTCTGACATCGTAAACGCTCTCAAAAAAGAGATCGAAACATTTCAAACAATTCCCGAACAATTCTGCTATCTCTTCTATCTCCTTCACCTAAAAGGAACTATATATCATCGAGATTATCTGATTATTGAACTAAATAAAGTCATCAAACGATTTAGTACAGAATTAGATGAAGAGCAAGCCATACTTTCTATGGACGAACTTTTTATCCATTTCAAGGACTTTAAAGAGTCGCACGTTAACCTCATCTTAGACTCTATCCTCTCACTAGGAAAAGAGATTATTGCAACACACAATAAAAAATTAATCCATCACTTTGAAAATGAAGTTATTAAATTTGGATTTGAATCTCCAGGAATTGCATATCTGACCAACGATTGGGAGTTAAAGGTAAATCCAGCACACATCAAAAATATTCGTGTATGGCTCGAACTTATTGAATTCGACCCAGAAATGATGAACAAACTACTTTCAGCCTTGATTATCAACCTGAGAGTAGGTGGTATCTTTATCTTCGATACTGATTTCTTCCAAAAAGATGTTACCAAACTACTAAACTCCAAAATATCACCTAAATACAAACAAATCAAGCAACTTACTCGCATATTTCCTGTTTTCTTCAATGAAATTGGCGCAGAAGGTAAACTCCGAAATGTTTCTACCCAAATTGATGAATTGGTTCACCGTAACGATAAACTAATCCATTTTCTACGCAAACAGATTCACACTGAAGGAAATAACTCACACATCGACATTACCAAAGAGGTAATTCTATTCTGGAATGACCTTAAGAAAACCCGACTGGCCAAAATCGTTCCACCTAATGTTTACGAAGAGATTGACCCTCGTGGCGAATGGACTGTAGGCGTACATAAAGTGCTGAATCGCCTCTATCGCGCAGGAAATTGTACACTTGAACAACTTCTTGAACTTCCTAAAGAAGAGGTGCAAAAATTGTCTGAAACAATCGAACACGATTCGCAAATCGATATCAACCGCGTTTGTCTTATCATCGAACTATACCAACTCCTCAAAGAGAAGTATATATTTGAAACCAAAGATATTAGCTCTATCATTAGAAGATATAATTTCTTTGATAATGAGGAGATTGTAAATTTTGAAAAACATCTCGAAGACGCAAATTATATTGGTGCACTGAAGCAGATTTACGGCTTCATGAAAAAACTCAACAATATTATTTTTGATGCAAAAGAGAGTCTCGGTTGGGAAAATATATACTACAAACGCCATATAGCTTTCGGAATTCCATCAATGTATGGCAGATACCAAGAACCTAAATTCGATGCCCTCGGACTCACCTTCCGCCTCGAAACAATGGCTTCTATTCTGATTAATAATATTATTAATCAGGTTAATACTGAATATTTTACACTAAATTCTCTCAACCATACTTTTGAAGTAATCCAACTTCTTAGAGATGGACTCAGTTTGGACGGAATCTATGACCAAGGTTTTGAGTCAAATATAAAAATGCTGCAATATAGCTTGACATCTAGAAGTTTTACAATCAAGCAATATATCAATATTTTCCAATTCATGGAAAATAGTATTAAGGAGATCACTCACAAATATTTTATCCGACCTTACGAACGCCTTCTACACACTATTATTCCACTATATGCTACCGAAGAGGAACGCAACGACCCAAAACTTCTTAGCAAGCTAATTGTCCAAAAATCTGAAAACTTCTACCGCGAACTAATCTCCTCTGCATTCATAGTGCAACCTATTGACAACTTTATCGGAACCATCCTAAATAATCTAAGAAAGCAAATCAATAGCCTTTCTGACTCCGAAATCCAAAGTTTAATGTCGTACGATAGAAATTTGGTTTTCAGTCCTTTATACAGAGAAACTCCTACTTTAGACAATCAAGTTTTCTTGGGTTCTAAAGCCTACTATCTGAAAAACTTATACCTAAATAAATTCCCCGTACCCCCTGGCTTTGTTATCACAACTGAGGTCTTCCGCCGAATGAATGCCATTCAAAAAATCCCATCACTTTCGGCAGAAATTGATGCTATTATCAAGGAAAACATTACCGAATTAGAGAAAATTTCTGGATTAGAGTACGGAAATCCAGAAAAGCCGCTTCTTCTTAGCGTACGCTCTGGTGCCGCTATATCTATGCCTGGCGCTATGAATACATTCCTCAACGTCGGTATGAATGATGAAATTACCGAGAACCTTAGCAAACGCGATAACTTCGCTTGGACATCATGGGACTGCTATCGTCGCTTACTGCAAACCTGGGGGATGTCTTTTGGCTTGGAAAGAAATGATTTCGACCAAATCATCTTAAATTACAAGAAAAAATATAATGTAAATCAGAAGATCGAGTTCACTCCTGCAATGATGCGTGAAATCGCTTTTGCATACAAACAACTGCTCATTGATAACAATATTGAATTTGAAAGTGACCCATTCCTACAAATTCGACAAGCAATAATCGCTGTCTTTAACTCTTGGTTTACCGACCGCGCACAAGTCTATCGCGACCACATGCAAATCGCTAACGAGTGGGGAACCGCTGTCATTGTGCAGAAAATGATCTTCGGAAATATACATCGCGAATCGGGATCTGGCGTCCTCTTTACCCACGATCCTCAAGAGAAAGAATCTCGCATCAACCTTACAGGTGACTTCTCTTTCCTTAGTCAAGGTGAAGATATTGTTGCTGGTCTTATCAATACTCTACCAATCAGCGAAAACCAACGAATCAAATACTACCACAAATCACCATTCTCGCTCGAAAGTGCTTATCCTAAAATCTATAATAAACTAAAGGAAATTGCTAAAGATATGATTGAAAAACATAGCTTTGGACACCAAGAGATTGAGTTTACTTTTGAAACAGATAAAGCGGAAGACCTATTCGTACTTCAAACCCGAAATATGACCTTTACCAAACAAGAAAATGTGGAAGTATTTGCTACTTCTGAAGACCAAATGGTGCGAGTAGGAAGCGGTATAGGAATTGGAAATAAAGTACTTAACGGAGTAATTGTTTTTGACTTGCAAGACGTAGCAACAATGAAACGCCAAACTCCATTCAAAAATGCAGTTCTCGTTCGCCCCGATACAGTTCCCGATGACATCGAAATTATCTTCGAATGCGAAGGACTACTTACTAGTCGCGGAGGTGCAACTTCTCACGCCGCTGTTACAGCCGCTACTCTCGGTAAAACTTGCGTCGTAAACTGCGTCGATATGATTGTTTACGAAAAGAATAAAAAATGTACCATCAACGATGTACAATTTAAACTTTTCGACGAAATTGCTATTGACGGAACCAATGGTATAATATATAAAGGTAATTATCCTATCAAATTTCAAGAAATCTAACTTAATACATATTAATATGAATGATACATTGTGCAAACTGCTTATCGATAAAGGTGAATTGAAACAAAACATCTTCGCTTCCACTTTAGACGCAATGCAAATGTTTAAAGATGCAGCTAAAGAATTTGACGACCACTTTAAAAATGAGTATGCGGATGACCACGAAAAAATTAACGTGCACTTTAACAATAAAAATCAATACCTCTTTCAAATGAGATTCGCTGGTGACGTTCTCATATTCCTGATGCATACCAATATCTTTGAATTTCCTCGCGACCACGAAGTGATGAGAACCCCATACATTCGCCAAGATAAAGAAAGATCCTACTGCGGAATGATCTCCATCTTCAATTTCCTCTCCGACTCGTTAAAATATAACCGCATTAATGATATCGGTTATATGATCGGAAGAATCCTTATTAACAAAGAGCAGCATTACTTTGTTGAAGGAAAAAGAGAGCTTGCACAAATCCTAAATAACTTCAGCGAGAACAAATTTTCTCCCGAAATTGCCAGAAAAGTTTTACACTCCGCAATCGAATATACGATAAATTTTGACCTTTTGCTTCCAAATTATGAACTCACAAAAGAGATTTCTGTCGATAATATCCTCCAAATTGAGGATCAAGGCATGACAATCAAGACAGCTAAACGCCTGGGATTCAGATTTGAACGAGACAAAAATCTATAAAAAAATTTTTTTTCGTTTTTTGGCTGCGCGTATTATAAAAACTATTACTTTTGCACTCACAAAAACGGAAACGCCGCGTTCGTCTAGCTGGCCCAGGACGCAAGGTTTTCATCCTTGAAATCAGGGGTTCGAATCCCCTACGCGGTACTCCTTAAGGCAAAACATAAAGTTTTGCCTTTTTTGTTTTTACATCACAAAAAATATCTATTTTCTATTTGGGTGTTCCGGCTCTCCTCAACACCCAAAGCCCCCGCACTCACCGTCGGGCTTTCCGCTCAAATTTCGCGCCTTTTTCTCCCACCTCATATCTCTTTCCAAATCCAATTGCTAAAATATCAGTTCAAATTCTAACACCGGCGCTCATAAACGCTTCAATCCCTAACACAAACTATTGTGCGTACATATTCCCTCAAACACTCAACTTCACCAATTACACAAATCAATAACACACTTATTTTTATTGACATTCCATAAACACCCTCCAACCATATACAAACAATATTTACTCTTCAATTCTCTCATACCAAAGCCTTAGATGAGTTCAGATACCAATAACTTATAGCATCTTAATTTTAAATTAGAATAACTCTCTCCTCCTAGCCTTTAATTCTACATTTTTACTAAAATTATACCTATTTGTATTATTTTTTTTCGTACTTTTGTAAGTTAATACAAAAAGTCTCAAGATATTAAAAATCAACAATATAACAATATAAAAAAAGGAAAGAAAATGACAGAAGGAGAAAAAATTATTCGCGTAAACATAGAAGACCAGATGAAAACCGCATATATCGACTACTCTATGTCAGTAATTGTCTCTCGCGCCCTCCCCGACGCAAGAGATGGTTTAAAACCTGTACATAGAAGAATCTTATATGCTATGTGGGATACAGGAATCCTCTCCAACAAACCTTACAAGAAATCTGCTAGCACCGTTGGTGAAGTATTAGGTAAATACCACCCACATGGTGATTCTGCCGTTTACGATGCACTGGTTCGATTGGCTCAATCTTGGTCACTCCGCTATCCCTTCGTTGATGGTCAGGGAAACTTTGGCTCTGTTGATGGTGATAGTCCTGCAGCAATGCGTTATACCGAAGCTCGTATGCGCAAAATTGCAGAAGAGATGCTCGTTGACATCGACAAAGACACAGTGAACTTTGTCAACAACTTCGATGACTCTCTCCAAGAGCCTTCCGTTCTTCCTTCCAAAATCCCAGCACTTCTCGTTAACGGCTCCTCCGGAATTGCTGTAGGTATGGCTACAAATATGGCTCCACACAACCTAACAGAGGTTTGTAACGGAATTTGTGCCTACATCGACAATCCAGACATCACAATTCCAGAACTTATGGAGCATATACAAGCCCCAGACTTTCCGACTGGCTGTACCATTTACGGATACGAAGGCGTAAGAAATGCTTTCGAAACAGGAAGAGGTCGCGTAGTAATGCGTGGAGATGCTATCATCAACGAAAATAATGGCAAAAACACTATCACCATTGTGTCTCTTCCCTATTTGGTAAATCCTTCTGAAATGATTAAGAGAACTGTCGAATTGATTCGTGAAGACAAAATCGACGGAATCTCCAATATTGAAAATCTTTCAAGCAAGAAAAATGGAACTAAAATTGTATATGAACTAAAAAAAGACGCTGTTCCTAATGTAGTTCTCAACAAACTATACCAATACACAGCCTTGCAATCTTCTTTCAGCATTAACAACGTAGCTCTCGTTAACGGACGACCTATGTCGTTAAATTTAAAAGACTTAATTTCAGAATACGTAAAACATAGACATAACGTAATTATTCGTCGTACTGAATTCGAACTCAAAAAAGCACAAAGTCGCGCACACATCCTCGAAGGTTTCTTGAAAGCACTTGACATTATCGACGAAATTATTCACCTTATCCGTGCGAGTGCAACACCAGCAGATGCAATCACAGGATTGATGGAAAGATGGAACTTCTCCGAAATTCAAGCCCGAGAAATCGTGGATATGAGATTGCGCCAATTAACAGCTCTCGAAAAGGATAAACTCCAAAATGAGTTTGATGAATTAATGAAGAGAATTAATTATTACCAAGATGTTTTAGCTAATTACAACCTACAAATGAAGATTGTAAAAGATGAGATTATAGAAGTGCGCGAAAAATATGGTGACGAACGTCGCTCACGTATTGAATTTTCTGCAACTGACTTCTGCATTGAAGACACAATCTCTGACGATGAAGTGGTAATTACCATATCTCACCTTGGCTATATCAAACGTACCCCTTTAACCGAATATAAGGTACAAAATCGTGGAGGAAAAGGCTCTAAAGGATCCTCATCTCGTGAAGAAGATTTCACAGAACACCTCTACACAGCAACCAATCACAACCACCTACTCTTCTTCACAGAGAAAGGTAAGTGTTTCTGGCTTAGAGTATTTGAAATTCCAGAAGGAACCAAAACTTCCAAAGGACGTGCTATTCAAAACCTTATTAATATTGAACAAGACGATAAAATCAAAGCCGTTATCAATCTTAAAACGCTATCTGATACAGACTATATTAACAACAATTATATCATTCTCTGTACCCAAAAAGGTATCATCAAGAAAACCTCTTTGGAAGCTTACTCTCGCCCACGCCAAAATGGTATCATAGCTATCAACATTCGCGAAGATGACCACCTATTAGAAGCTCACCTTACCAATGGGGAAAGCGAGATTATGATGGCTCTTAACTCTGGAAAAGCTGTCCGCTTTAATGAAAACACAGTACGTCCAATGGGAAGAAATGCATCAGGAGTTCGCGGTATTACCTTGGCAGACGAAAACGACTTCGTTGTAGGCATGATTAGCATCAACAACCTGAGGGATAATATTTTGGTCGTTTCTGAAAATGGATACGGTAAACGTTCATTACTTGAAGATTACAGAATCACAAACCGTGGTGGAAAGGGTATCAAAACTATCAGTATCAGTGAAAAAACAGGTGGCTTGATTGCACTTAAAAATGTTACCGACAATGATGACCTTATGATTATCAATCGCTCGGGAATAGCAATTCGCCTACACGTTGACCAATTACGCGTACTGAGTCGTGCAACTCAAGGCGTTAAGTTAATCAACTTAAAAGAGGGAGACATCATTGCAGCCGTTTCTCAAGTTCCACGTTCTGAAGATGAAATTGAAGGTGAAGAAGTTACAGAACAAAATTCTGAAAACACTACTAATGAATAAATTTCTTAACATAAGGAAATATGATAAAAAATAAACTTTTAACGTTGGGATTGCTTCTCCTTTTTAGTACCGTTTTTGCTCAAAAACCATCATTGACAAAAGCATATAACTATTATTATGAAAAGGATTTTGCAAATGCTAAAGAAGCAATTGACTTATGCACACAAGATGCTAAATTATCCACAAAAGCAAGCACTTGGCTCTACAAAGGCAATATCTATTTTTACATTGCTAACGAAGAGTTTGAAAAACGCAAAACCGACGAAAATTACATATTCATTTATCCTGATGCTGCTTCCGAAGCATACAAAGCTTTTCTCAAAGCCAAAGAGATTAATACTAACATTGAAGGTTCTGGAATGCTTACCCCAGATGAAGGTTTGAGCAAAATTTATCTTCTACTATTCTATACAGCTGCCGATTTTCTTAATACTAACAACTTCACCAAAGCGAAAGAGATATTAAAAGAGGCCGTTGAAAGTTACGAAATGTTCAACCCACCATTCTACCCATTAAATGGAGAACTTTACTATTACTATGCTTACACCCTCGAATCACTGAATGAACTCACCGAAGCTGAAAAGTATTACCACAAAGCAATTAATGATAGTCCTAACAACCACAACGCTTATTTTCGTCTTATTGAACTTTACAAAAAAGAGAACCAATTAGATAAAATGAAAGAGGTCTTAGAGGCTGGAAAAAAATCATTCCCAAACGAACCAGCCTTCTACATTGCTACAATTGAATACTATTTTACGAAAGGTGAAAAAGAAAAGGCTACTGAAATGTTAAAAAATATTCCTCAAGTTGCTTATCAAAATGCAGATATGTTGGGGAATATTGCCAATTTCTACATTCAAAACAAAGACTATCATCAAGCCTTGGATTTGTTAAAAAAAGCAAATAAAATCAATACCAATAATTTCGTTATACATTATAACATGGGAGTCTGCTACTACTATCTTTCCGAATCTACCTTTGTAGAACTTAACAAGTTAGAAGCAGAAGGAAAGAAAGATGAAGCAACTCCTTTACGTACAGATTACGAAAATTATCTTCACTATGCTACTATCTACTTTGAAAAAGTATTGGAAAAAGAGCCTAACGATTTAAACGTTCTTAAATCATTAAAATCAATATACGCAAGAACGCAATCACCAAAAATTGATGAAATTAACAACAGAATAAATCAAATTGAAAGTAAATAAAAAAACAGCAAAATTCACAATTATGAAAAAGTCATTATTTTTAGCATTATTTATGCTAGTAAGCGCAACATTCACATTTGCACAACCATCTTGTGTACAAGATATTTGGCAAACTCTTAACAATGAACAATACATCAAAGCTCAAAAATTGATGGAATCTTGTATGGTTGGTAACGAAGGAAGTGCTATTACTTGGTTAGTAAAAGGAAATGTCTATTTAAAACTTTATGATTATGAAAATACTCGTGCTACTGAAAATCCATCTTACAAACCACGCTTCCCATTAGCACTTGAAACCGCTAACGAAGCATTCTTCAAAGCAATGGAGATTAATCCAGACGTAAAGCCACTTTCTGGTATGGTATCACCTACTGATGGACAACTCCTTTGTGCATATCCAATTCAAGAGATGGGAAATGCTGAAAAAGAAAAAGGAAATTGGGACAAAGCTATTGAATACATTGAAAAAGCCATCAAATCATACAAAATTGATGCCAAAAGAAATAGTTTGTACATTGCATACGCATACATCGATATTGCAACTTGCTACCAAAAGAAAGGTGACGACGCTAAATATTTGGAATATATGAGAAACTCTGCAGAATTACGTCCTAACATTCCAGAACTTTACACCTCTTTGTATGACATTTACAAAGCAAAAAATGATACCGTAAACTGCTTAAGTATCTTAAAATTAGGAGAAAAAGCTGTTCCAGATTCATTGGCAGCTGACATTCAAGGTGCATACTTGGATTACTATGCATTTATCGGAGAACAAGAAAAAATGCAAACCATGGCTAACGAAATCTTAGCTAAATATGGAAATAATGCTGCTGTTGTTTCTTCAATCAGTACCCAATTAATTAATGGTAGAGCTTACGAAACAGCTAAAGCTGCTTTAAATAACGCAATTGCAACAAACCCTAACAACTTCGATCTTACTCAAACAATGGCAGACTGCTACTATTTTGAGGCTATCGACAAGCAAAATGAGGGAACAGATATCCAAAAAAACAGCAAGGATGCTGATAAATGGGATAGAATCAATGCATTGAAACAGCAATCTGATGCACTCTTTACTGAAGCTCATACTTGGTTGGAAAAAGCGTACCAAATCAACAATAACGATCCACGTAACGTAAAGATGTTAAGACAATTAAAATTACGTTTCAGAATGGAAGTTCCGGCTGATTTACAAGAAAAATATGATTCATTTTACAAAGAAAACAAATAAGCTATGGTCATTGAAGAATTAAAACAATCAGAAGCCTTATTAGAAGGTCACTTTCTTCTCTCATCAGGAAGACATAGTAATAGATATTGTCAATGTGCAAAATTGATGCAGTATCCAGAACGAGCAGCAAAAGTTTTAAAAGTAGTTGCTGACAAATTAAAAGATGTCAAAATTGATATGGTAGTAGGACCTGCAATGGGAGGCATTATCGTTGCATACGAATTAGGACGGCAACTAGGAGTTCCTGCGATTTTCACAGAACGTGAAGAGGGACAAATGACACTTCGTAGAGGTTTTGAAGTAAAACCCGGACAACGCTTGCTCATTACAGAAGATGTGGTAACTACTGGAAAATCCTCTTTAGAAACCATTGAGGTTTTAAAAGGCTATGGTGCAGAAGTAGTAGGTATTGCATGTATTGCCAATCGTTGTGCAGTAGAATTGGAATATCCTATTTTTGAAGCCATTAAATTAGATATCGAAAGCTGGGAAGCTACCGATTGTCCTCTTTGTAAAGAGGGAAAACCTTATATCAAACCTGGTTCAAGAAAAATCAAATAGAAAGTTAAGATCTACAATGGCAAGTGAGAACTTTATAGACTATGTAAAAATATTTTTCCGATCAGGGAATGGCGGAGCGGGCAGTGCGCATCTATTGCGTACCGCCCGCAACCCTAAAGCTGGACCTGATGGTGGAGACGGGGGCAAAGGCGGTGATATTATCCTTAAGGGTAATCGCAACTTATGGACTCTCTTACACTTACGTTATACAAAACACATTTTTGCAGAAGATGGTGGAAATGGACAAGGCAACCAATGTTTTGGAAAAAATGGAAAAAATGCCATAGTTGAGGTTCCACTAGGAACAATTGTTCGTGACGTAGAGACAAACGAAATTCTTGGAGAAGTTATTAATGACGGAGAGGAAGTAATAATATATAAAGGTGGACGTGGAGGATTAGGAAATGTACACTTCAAATCACCTACCATGCAAACTCCAAGATTCGCACAACCTGGAGAAAGTGGTATTGAAGGTTGGGTTGTACTAGAACTGAAAGTACTAGCAGATGTTGGCCTTGTTGGTTTTCCTAATGCTGGAAAATCAACTTTAATTTCGGTTGTTTCCAATGCAAAACCTAAAATTGCCGACTATCCATTTACAACTCTCACTCCGAACCTTGGCATGGTATCGTACCGTGACAACAAATCTTTTGTAATTGCTGACATTCCAGGAATTATCGAGGGAGCTTCCGAAGGGAAAGGTATTGGTTTAAGATTTTTACGTCATATAGAGCGAAATGCACTTTTACTCTTTATGGTTCCGTGTACTACTGAAGACATAAAAAAGGAGTACAATATATTAATAAATGAAATTAGATCATACAACGAAGAGTTAATGGATAAAAAAAGAATATTAGCCATTACCAAGTGTGATTTACTATCAGAAGAGGAATTAAAAGAGATTAAAAAAACGGCACCCAAAAATGTAAAAATTGTCTATATTTCTTCCTTTACAGAAAAGAATATCACGAAATTAAAGGATATAATTTGGGAAAAACTCAATGAAATCGACAATTAATCTTAGACTTAAAACACTGATAATCAACAAACAATAATAAAAATAAGAAAAAAAACAAAAAAACAGAGTAGGTTACAAAAAAAGTTGTATCTTTGCAACCTCAAATGATGAACGAAAAAATACGTAATTAGAAATGGCAAAGAAAAATAAAGAAGCACGTCAACAAGTGATTTTAGAGTGCACTGAACAAAAAGCAAGTGGAGTGCCAGGAATGTCAAGATACATTACTACCAAAAATAGAAAAAACACAACTGAGAGATTAGAATTAAAAAAATATAATCCTTATCTTAAAAAAGTAACAGTTCATAAAGAAATTAAATAGTTTTAACAATGGCAAAGAAGGTTGTAGCAACATTAAAGAAAGAAGGTGGAGTAACCTTCACACGCGTCGTAAAAATGGAACGTTCACCAAAAACTGGAGCATACACATTTAAAGATGCAATTGTAGAAACTGAAAATGTAAAAGACTTTTTAGCTAAAAAGTAATATTTTGTTTTCATGGTTGAGGTTAGAGTGAGAATGGGATTCCTTCCTGTTCTCACTCGCTCATTTTTAGAAGAACATATTATCTTGACATTTGTTCACATAAATAAAAGGATAATGGAAAGCATCAAACATATATTTAAGATCGGAGTAGGTCCATCTAGTTCACACACAATGGGACCTGCCAAAGCAGCCAAGGCATTCAAAGAGGCCAACCCTAGCGCACACCATTTTAGGATAACCCTATATGGGAGTTTGGCAGCTACTGGAAAAGGTCACTTTACAGACGTAGCCATTTTAAAACAATTTCCCGATAACAATGCAAAAATCATCTGGAAGCCAGAAATTTTCCTTCAAGAACATCCAAACGGTATATTATTTGAATCGTTCAGTGAAACAGATGAACTACTTGCGCAACAGAAAGCATTTAGTGTTGGAGGAGGAGACATCTCCTACACTGGAGAACGGGTTTTGAAAGAGGAGATTTATCCCCTATCATCAATGGAAGAGATTTTACGCTATCTACAAAATCGAAAACTATGGGAATATGTTTCTGAATGCGAAGAGAGTGATATATGGGACTACCTTTCTGAAGTTTGGAAGCAGATGATAAAATGCATCCAAGATGGTTTAGAACACGAAAGTACGCTACCAGGCTGTCTTCAACTTCCGAGAAAAGCTTCCACATTATATTCACGTTTACAAGGTATGAATAGTTTTTCTCAGCGTCGTTACTCCTCAATGGTTTATGCATTAGCGGTTGCAGAAGAGAACGCTTCGGGACAAACCGTTGTTACGGCACCGACTTGTGGTTCGTGCGGCATTCTTCCTGCAGTATTAAGAACCTACTATGAATATTACGACAAGAGTGAGAAGAAAATTCTGCACGCTCTTGCCACAGCAGGCATCATCGGGAACCTCATCAAGACGAATGCATCAATAAGTGGTGCAGAAGTAGGTTGTCAAGGTGAGGTTGGCGCAGCATGTTCAATGGCATCTGGAGCAATTTGTCAACTATTAGGCGGATCTTCGTATCAAGTAGAATACGCAGCAGAGATGGGTTTAGAACATCACTTAGGGCTTACTTGTGACCCCGTTTGCGGATTGGTACAAGTTCCTTGCATTGAGAGAAATGCTTTCGCGGCAGTACGAGCTATTGACTCTGGCATGTATGCTTTACTTTCAGATGGGAAACACCTCATTAGTTTTGACAAAGTAGTAAAAGTGATGAAAGCCACAGGGCACGATCTTCCCTCTTTATACAAGGAAACTGCGTTAGGAGGATTAGCGGCAGAGTAAATAGAGAACCAGCAAAATAAATAGTAATTACAATATCTTTTTCCTTCGCAAAAGAAAAAGATATTATTTGCGGTAGTGTTTACGTAAGGGAAGAATGCGTGAGGGATTGCAGCGGTTATGAGCGCCGATTTTAGTACTTAGAACTTAGAAATTTGAGACTTAGGAATTGGATTTTAGGGTGAAATGGGAGTGCGAGAAAGAGGCGCGAAATTTGAGCGGAAAGCCCGACGGCGGGCGGGTGGAGATGTGCGATAGAAAAGCCGGCACGCCCAAATAAAAATCTCGAAAAAGCTAATAAATGCTTTTAGAGGGTTAGCCATTGACCAACCCTCTGCAGCGAATCAACAAGATAAAATTTACGGAGTAGAAATCTTATCGTTATCAACAAGGACGAACGTTAATAATCCTGATACACAAAGGCTTCCTGAGACTTTAATTTCAGCATTAACGACAAAAAGAAGATTTTTGCGTTGGATAATCTGAGCTTTTATTTGCAACAAGTCACCTGGTCGCACTTGACGTTTAAAGCGTACTTTATCAATACCTGCGTAAAAGGGAGTTCTTCCGACGAGTTCGTCTACTAGGAGCAAGCAAGATGATTGTGCCATAATTTCGCAAAGAATTACACCAGGCACAACTGGATAATTTGGAAAATGTCCTTGTAGGAAAAACTCATCACCTTTTACGGTATAAGTTGCATAAGCCACATCATTTTCAAGATAGACCTCATCAACTAGCAACATTGGATCACGATGAGGCAAAATATTCATTATTTCAGTTCGATTCATACTTCACAATTAATCATTACAAATACGAAGAGCAACACAACCATTTTGTCCTCCAAATCCAAATGAATTTGAAATTGCCATATTGGCGTCGTAACGTCTTGCCTCGTTAGGCACATAATCCAAATCACAATCTGGATCTGGAGAAAGCAGGTTAATGGTTGGAGGGAGGACACCATTTTTCAGAGTTAAGGCGGTAGCGATTAATTCAACAGCGCCAGCGGCACCCAACAAGTGTCCCATCATTGACTTATTTGAACTAATTGGAACATTAGCAGCGGTTTGTTGTCCCAGAGCTATTTTAATAGCTTGGGTTTCTGATTTATCGTTTAGGGGAGTTCCCGTACCATGAGCATTGATATATAATTTATCTTTATCAGAGTTATAATTGGCTTCTTGCAGTGCGAGGGATATTGCCCGTGCGGCGCATTTTCCTTCTGGATGAGGAGCGGTATAGTGGTGAGCGTCGCAGGTATTTCCATAACCACAAACTTCCGCATAGATTTTAGCACCTCTTTTTTTTGCGTGTTCATACTCTTCTAAAATCATTACCCCAGCGCCCTCACCAATAGTAAAACCTTGTCTTCGAGAATCAAAAGGGAGTGAGGCCGTTTCGGGGTTATTCGTTCGGGAGAGTGCGCGACAATTTGTAAAACCACCTATAGCGATAGGAGTAATTGCGGCTTCGGCACCACCTGCAATAATTGCATCGGCATAACCACCTTTAATACAGCGATACGCTTCGCCAATGGCATGTGTAGAGGTTGCACAAGCTGTAACTACGGGCAAGCAGGGACCTTCTGCGTGATGAATAATAGCCACGTTTCCGGCTGCCATATTCGGAATCATCATCGGGATAAAAAGCGGAGAAACTCGTCCTGCGCCATTTTGCAACATTTTAGTATGTTCATTGTGAAAAGTTTTAATTCCACCAATACCTGAACCTATATAGACGCCTAATCGTTCAGGATTTACAGAGAGTTTACTATCTGTCATTGCTTGTTGAGCTGCTGCCATTGCATATTGAGTAAATAGGTCTGCGCGACGCGCCATATCCTTATCAACTCCAAAATCTTCAGGTTTAAAATCTTTAACTTCACCTGCGATTTTCACAACCAACTCATCAGTTGGGATAGATGTAATTTCGGAAATTCCTAATACTCCATTTTGCAAACTATTCCAATAGGTAGTAATATCTTTTGCGATGGGAGAAATCACGCCCATACCAGTTATAACAACACGTTTCATTTCAGTATATTAATTAAATTAATTCCATTGTAAAACACACGCTCCAGAGACGAATCCTGCGCCGAAAGCACTCAGTACCAAATTATCTCCGGGCTTAATTTTATTAGTTCTCACCAATTCATCTAAAAGGATTGGGATACTAGCGGAAGATGTATTTCCGTATTTATCTAAATTAAGCGGAAACTTCTCTTTATCGCAGCTAAAATTAGCTCTAATAGAATCAATAATACGAGCATTTGCTTGATGTAGCAAAAACCAATCCACCTGAGAGGTTTCCAATCCTGCTTCTTTCAACACCGCATTTACATCTTGAATAGAGGAAGCGACAGCCATCTTAAACACATCACGTCCAGACATTACCAACGGATTTTGCATTTCTGTTCCTTCATCGAAAGGGGTTTGCTCCATTTTTCTTTGATAGTAAAGCACTTCTGGTTTTGAAGTTGTGGTTAGGCGGATAGACTTCAGTCTATCTCCTTGAGAAATCACTACAGCGCCAGCGCCATCTCCGAAAAGCACGGAAGTATCGCGTTCCTTCCAATTGCAAAATTTTGAAGGCTCTTCGGCACAAATAATCAGAATATGATTTGCGCGACCAGCTTTCTGCAAAGCTTCTGCCATATCTAAAGCAAAGATAAATCCCACGCAAGCGCCGTTAATATCAACACAAGGGCATTGAGCTTCCAGACGTTTCTGCAGAATACAACTCATTGCTGGAGTTACAAAATTATTAGCCACATTAGAACATATAATATAGTCTAGTTGTGAAGGGTGAATATGAGCTGCTTCAATAGCAGATTTAGATGCCTTAACTGCCAACTCTAATAAATCTTCCGTAGTAATTAATCTACGCTCCTTAATTCCCGTTCTTGAGATAATCCATTCATCAGAAGTATCCAAAAATTTTGACAAATTTTCATTTGTAATAGATTGTTGTGGCAATGCGCTGCCTGTTCCTACTATCTTCATTTGTATAGTTTTTGCTGTGGCAAAAGAACAATATTTTACTTTTTGTATTTCTGTAATGTGGTAGAAATCAATAATTTTGTGGTGAAATCGTCAAATATGGGGTGAATTTTTTGATATAAAGGTGAATTTTAAAAAAACAAAAAAAGGATTGAGATGAATTAGAAATAAAAGTTGTATTTTTGCCAAATGAAAGGAGATTCAATTGAACTACTATTCACCCAATTGACAAATTTTGAATAAAGATTACCCACAAACGCATAGTAACAAGACCTCCTTATGATAATAATTAATGACCTAACAAGAAAAAAAGATATATTTCGATTTACTCTTAGTGTTGCTTTTTTTGCCATTATTTTTGTATTGATATACAAACCTGCAGGATTTCAATATATATTAAAAAGCGACAACAATCTCACTTGGTTTCTTGAATGTGGCACCATTATTGGGATTGGGATGATAATCTTGATTTCTAGCCGACTTATTTTATATCGAGTTTCACAAAAGAGAGAATTAACTGATTTACAATATGTTGTTTGGCTTGTAGGAGAAATTTTTCTTCTCACCTTTATATTAACCTTATGGGCATACTTTTTGAATCCAGATGGGCCTCCCTTTTTAGATATGGGATTTCGTATGTTTGTGAATGTTATTAGTATATTAGCCATTCCATATACTATTGGAATCTTATTAGAGGTTTTACGCATAAAAAATCGTAAACTTGCGGAGTTGGAAAATCGCAAAATAAAAGTTGTGGGTTCACAACCCACAACCATTAATTTTTATGATAGAAATGGAAAATTCACAATTTCAATCAAGAAAGAAGAGATTCTTTATATCAAATCTGCCGATAATTATGTTGAGATTTTCTATTTAGATGAGGGGAAAGTCATGAATCAACTACTTCGCAACTCTTTACGCAACATTGAGAATATGTTTGTTTCAGCAGGGCTCATTAGATGTCATCGGCTTTACGTTGTCAACATGCAGAAAGTGAAGTTAGTTAAACGTTCCAAAGAATCGATATTAATCTTAGAGTTATCCGAAACGACAGAATCTATTCCCGTTTCTTCTACATATGCAAACAGCATTATGCAATACATTACAGAAACCAGTGCAGAGAATACTGCAACAGAATAGAATTATCTTAAATTTGCAAGAAAAGTATTCTTCAACTCTGGCGTAAATCGAGTAATGGACGTTCTATTTTTTAGCATTTCGGCCATTCCCCAATGGATCATCAACTTACAAGAGTGTAAATAAGTGTTATCCTGATTTGCATCTAACAATAGGAGAGAACACATAATTAAGATAGCAGATGATTCTACTAACTTTCTAGCGTTCAAGTCGAAAGAGGTTGGTTTATCGGAGAATTGTTCAGCTGTAGCACACATTTCTGCATAATATTGTTTCATTACAAGCATTTGATCACGCAAATCTTGCAATTCTGCAGAGATTGGTTTTGAGAGATAGCTTTCTATTTTTTGCAAAAAGAATCCATTTGTTACTCCACGAATTGCAGCGACCACCTGTAACTGAGAAGTTCCCTCATAAATTGACAAAATCCGGGCATCCCGATACAATCGTTCGCAAGCATACTCTTTCATATAACCAGAACCTCCGTGCACTTGAATAGAATCGTAAGCTATTTGATTTGCATACTCACTTGAGATTAACTTCAACAGAGGCGTATAGAAATCTGCACATTTTTGATTCTCTTTCAATTCCGTTTTTTCCTCGACAGTTAGCGAACGTTCTTTATCAATATTTTCCAATGCCTTATAATGATCTACGAATCGAGTTGTTTCGTACAATAGTGTACGGATTGCATCTATTTTAGCACGCATAAGGGCTAGCATTTCATAAACTTGTGGAAAACTTATGATAGCATTTCCGAACTGTTTTCGTTGTTTAGCGTAACTCAATGCTTCTTGATAAGCCGCCTCGGCCAATCCAACAGATTGTGCACCAACTCCAAGTCGAGCGCCATTCATCAGCGACATCACATACTTTATCAATCCGAATCTTCTATTTCCCACTAATTGAGCGGGAGCATTATCGAATACAATCTCTGCAGTTGGGGAACCTTTAATTCCCAATTTATTTTCTATTCTTCTAATTTTCACTGCATTACTTTTCCTATCGTAGAGGAAGCAAGAGAGACCGCGAGCATCGTCTGTACCCTCTTCAGAGCGTGCCAAAACCAATTTTATATCAGCATCACCATTGGTTATAAAACGTTTAACGCCATTCAATCGCCAGCAATTAGCCTCCTCATCGAACGTTGCCTTTAGGCGTACAGATTGTAAATCTGAACCAGCATCAGGTTCTGTAAGGTCCATTGAGCAGGTAGCTCCAGCATGAATTCTAGGTAAAAATTGTACTTTTTGTTCTTCAGAGCCAAATTCACAAATTGTAGAGGCGCAATCTTGCAATCCCCAAATATTAGCAAAACCAGCATCCGCGCGAGAAATAATTTCAGCAGCCATCACGTAAGGAAGATATGGAAAGTTCAATCCATTATACTTACGGGGCAGTGCCATGCCATAGAGACCAGCATCGCACAATGCATTATGATTTTGCAAAGTTCCTGAGGCATAATGAATTTCATTATTCACCACTTTCGGACCCTCAGCATCAACACTTTCAGCATTTGGAGCTATCAAATCGGCTGCAATCTCACCTACAATTTCCAATACTAACTTATAGTTCTCCATTGCTTCCTCATAACTTGCAGGAGCTTCCACATAAGATTCAGCATCCAAAAAATTTCGTTCCTTCAAATTTACGATTCGTTCCATATCAGCATTTTGAAGATGGAACAATAGATTTTTATTATCTGAGAAAAAATTAGCCATATCAATAAATTTAAATTATTTCTGACAAGCGGAATAGCACTTTATCAACTTTTCCAATACAGACGTTACATCACCTACAATTACATAATCTGCCATTGCATTAATGGGGGCTGATGGATCTGTATTGATAGAGATAATTTTAGCGGACTCAGCCATTCCAGCACAATGCTGTACAGCACCAGAGATGCCGCATGCCACATACAACTTCGGGCGCACTGTTACTCCCGTTTGACCGATTTGGCGTTGTGGTTCGGTAAAGCCAGCATCTACGGCAGCTCGAGTTGCGCCCACCTCACCGCCAATCAATGAAGCATATTTGTGCAACAACGAGAAATTCTCTTTTGACCCGACGCCGTAGCCACCAGAAACAATAATTTGTGCATTCTTAATATTGATGGAGTGAGCTTCCACCTCTCGATTTATAATTTCCACAGCAAGATCTTCATCATTCAGATATAATTGAGGATCAATTTTTTCTACTACGCCTTTATATTCGATATTATAAACCTCTTTTTTCATTACACCTTCACGTACGGTTGCCATTTGTGGGCGCGTTTCGGGATTCACAATTGTAGCAACAATATTTCCACCAAAAGCAGGACGAATTTGGTATAAAAGTTGAGAATATTCCTTTCCTTTTTTAGCATCTGTATAACTTCCCACCTCCAAATTTGTACAATCCGCTGTCAATCCGCAGGAGAGACGTGAGGCCACTCGTGGAGCGAGGTCGCGGCCGATGTGAGTTGCTCCCAAGAGCAGGATTTGAGGCTTATATTGTTTCACAACATTCACTAAAATTGAAAAATGGGGCAAAGTTCTGTAAGGAAACAGATGATTAGAAGTTGCCAAAATCACTCTATCAACGCCATATTGAAACAACTGATTTTCGGCACCATTTAAATCATCACAAAGTACCAAGGCATCAACTTGCACCTTTAACTCATCTGCCAATTTTCGAGCTTTTGAACATAACTCCAAGCTCACTTCAGCAAACTCACGATTATCATTAACTTCGCAATAAACTAAAATATCATTCATAAAAACCAATTAACTTAAAATATGTGTATCCATCAAATCCTTAGTTAACGTCATCAGATCCTCCTCAGAATTTGACAACATTTGAGATTCCTTTTGAGCGAGCACCATACTTTCAATATTTTTTACTTTAGTTGGCGAACCTAACAAGCCCAAACGTTGTGGATTTGCATTAATATCTTCTGCATTCCACTCTTCTATTTGAAGATAATCTTTTGATTTAAAAATAGTTGAAACATTTTCAAACCTACCTTCGTGGAGTGATGTTGCATACTTATACTTCATCACTCGAAGAGCATTTCTAAAACGGCAAGATTTTGCAGAACTTTGCACAGTAATTAGAGCAGGAAGAGTTGTTTTCACCACCTCAATACCATTTTCGAGTCGGCGTTTTACAACGATAGTATTTGGAGTCACTTCCAGGGCCTCTTCGGCGTAGGTAATTTGAGGGATATTCAGTTTTTCAGCCACTTGCGGACCCACTTGTGCGGTATCGCCATCAATGGCTTGGCGGCCACACAACACCAAATCTACAGTGCCCAACTTTTTGATAGCCATAGATAAGGCGTAAGAAGTTGCCAACGTATCGGAGCCTGCAAAACGGCTATCGCTTATAACGGCACCCGAATCGGCACCTCTAAATATTGCTTCACGGACAATTTCAGCTGCACGAGGCGGTCCCATTGTCAAGACATGCACTTCAGCATTACAGAGATCTTTAATAGATAGTGCCATTTCGAGTGCATTTAAATCTTCGGGATTAAAGACAGCAGCGAGGGCACCACGATTTATCGTACCATCGGTACGCATAGCCTCCTTACCCACATTTCGGGTATCGGGCACCTGTTTCGCCAATACTACAATTTTCAAACTCATAATAAAAAATTTTGGCTGCAAAAAAAATAAAAAAAGGCGATAACAAATCGTGGAACAATCATATTGCGGGTAAAAGGGAGTAATTTTCCGTTAAAAAGCGGAATTTGGGGTGTATTTCGGAATAATGTGGTGAATTAGGAACAAAAAAGAGCGTAAAAAAGGAAATATTGGAGCGAAAGCTGAGTTTTTTTTGCAGAAAAAAAATGGGGAACGGAGCAAAATGCGTGAGGGATGGAAGCGGTTATGAGCGCCGATTTTGGAGATTAGAATTTAGAACTTAGTGGTTAGAATTTGGTAATTCTGAAGATTTGAAGTGAGAGCTATAGGCGCGAAATTTGAGCGGACAGCCCGACGGCGTGGGTGGAAAATTGTGCGTAGGATAGCCGGCACGCCCAAATAAAAATAAGGATTCAAAAAGGCAAATTAAGACACTGTTTTTGATAGAGAAAAAATCAAAAAAAATTATACTTTTGCACGCTAAAAATAAACAGATGAGTAATATTATTTCGCCCTCGCTTTTATCCGCCGATTTTGGCAATTTATCTTCTGATATTCAAATGCTTAACAACTCAGAAGCAGACTGGTTACACCTTGATATTATGGACGGAATTTTCGTTCCTAATATCTCATTTGGCATGCCAATTGTTCGAAAAGTGAGAGAACTTTCAGAAAAGCCGCTTGATGTTCACTTGATGATTATGCAACCAGAGCGTTATATTGAAGAGTTTAAACGCTGTGGTGCGGACCTATTGACCGTTCATTATGAAGCATGCACACACCTACACCGAACCATTCACCAAATTAAAGATATGGATATGTTGGCGGGGGTAGCACTTAATCCCCACACGCCCATTTCACTTTTAGAAGACATCATCAATGATGTTGATTTAGTGTTGATTATGTCTGTAAATCCAGGTTTTGGTGGGCAGAAATTCATTGAGCGCACATATCAAAAAGTTAGAGACTTAAAGGAGATGATTGAGTGCAACGGATCTGAAACCTTGATTGAAGTTGATGGAGGAGTAAATCTTGACAATGCTCCTTTGTTGCGCGAAGCTGGTGTTGACGCCTTTGTTGCGGGCAATACTGTTTTCAAAGCTGCCAATCCTATCGAAACAATTTCATTACTCAAAGACTCTGATAAATCTGAAGAAACAGAATGAAAGCTTGGAAAGTATTCCTCTTTATTATCTCAGTCATTGGCTTACTAACCGTCATCTCATTACTCATTCCTGCGGAAGAATGGAAAGTTGGTAAGTTAACCTTAAAATTTCCGAAGCCTGAATCTATCTTGGTTCGAGAAGAGGAATTATATGTTGATCCAGAGGAAATTATAAAAGCTTTAGAATTAGAAGCTCGCATTATAGATTCTACATATAAGAGTTTGGAGGACACCGTAGCATACTATAAGAAAGCGATGGCGATGCCGACAAAATTCTGCTTTCCGAATGACGATTACACCTATTACGACCATTTCTTTGCTGCATTAGAAAGTGCACGCAGTCAAGGACGTACCATTCGGATTATGCACTACGGAGACTCCCAGATTGAGCTTGACCGCATCTCATCCAACATTCGGGAGTACTTTCAATCCCATTTTGGGGGTGGTGGGCCAGGACTTCTTCCGCTTGTTGCCTCTGTTGGCTCTCCCACGATTTATCAATCATACTCTGGAAACAGCACACAATATGCACTTTACGGAGATGGGTCGAGAAACTCAGAGCGCAACTATGGCGTAATGGCCAAATCGTTTAGAGTTTATGGCAATAATAGTTTTTATGCTTCATCTCCGAAAAAAGTCAAATCGGAAAGACAAAAACGTTACAATAAAATCCAACTATTCTGCACACCTCGCAATGGTAATTTCAAAGCGACATTGATTAGCAAGGCCCAAGGGGTGCGGCTTGAGCAGCAGGCAGACAGCAATGGAACTCAACTACTTACATGGAATTTAGACACAGCTATCAGCAATTTTACGCTTCAATTTTCGGGCGAAGCTGACATTTATGGTGTTGCTGTTGATAATGGTTATGGCGTTGCTGTTGACAATATGCCGATGCGTGGAGCCAGCGGAACTTTCTTTTCTCAAATGAGCGATTCTCTTCTATCTCACTACTTTGAAATGATAGATGTTGGAATGATTATTATGCAATTTGGTGGAAACAGCGTTCCATCACTTTATAGTGAAAAGAGTGTTGAAAAATATGTAGAAAACATTGGAAAACAGATTCGTTTTATGCGAAAAGTACGTCCAGGTGTTCCCATTCTGTTCATTGGTCCATCAGATATGAGTACACGTATTAATGGAGTAATGAGTACATACAAATGGCTTCCACTTTTGGTCGAAAAACTTAAAGTAACGGTCGTTGAAAATGGCGCTGCATTTTGGGATTTGTACAATGTAATGGGCGGAAAAGGCTCGATGATTTCTTGGGTAAAAAAGGGTTGGGCAGGCAAAGACTACATCCACTTTTCCACTCAAGGAGCTCACCAAGTGGGAGAAGTTCTGACTCAATCATTTCAATCGATGTATGAGTTTTATAAACTACGCAAAACCAATCCTGAAATAGATTTTAATGTGATTTGGTCTAAACTTCCGCAAGTACAGCAGCAAGATTCGCTCAATAATATTTCTAAAGATGTAGTTCATACACAACAATATACAGAAAAAAGCATCAAGAAATCAGCTCCACAAATTGTAACTTCTGACACTAATCAAAAACTATGAAAAAGCTATTTTTTTGCATACTTATTATATTGTGGAAATTCTCAGTAGTAGCTCAAGAGGTGCAATACGTAGCTCTTGACACATTTCCTTTCATCAAGTATGAAGCCGACACACTTGTCTTCGACAAAGACACCTCTCTTTTGGGTAATTTTTTCAAAAAGATGGAGAGGTTGATTGAAAATAATGAAGGAGAAATCAGTATTATACAAATTGGGGGGTCTCACATTCAGGCGGGCACCATGTCACACACCATCCGTCGTAATCTACTACTCGCCTACCCCACCTTAATTTCGAATCGTGGGTTTGTATTTCCTTACTCTGTTGCTCCCAAATGTAACAATCCTATCGACTATCGAGTACGCAAAAATGGAGAATTTTCGTTAGTAAGAAATGTTTATAAAGACCACAATAAACCGCTTAATACAAGCGGAATAGCTGTATATACATCTGATACATTTCCAGAAATCACCATTCAATTCAAAGATTCTATCCTTAAATTTCAAACCCATAAACTCACTTTAGTAGGACATTCACAACCTAGTTATGTTGTACCTACAATTTGGGTAGATAGTTTAGAATATTTTCCAACATCAATTGACACTATTTTAGGGCGTTATGTATATGATGTTGAATTTGAAGATAGTTTCACACTTCATCCCAACTGTAATGGCGACTCGCTGCAAGAGTTTACACTGCATAGTCTCATTTTAGAAAACAAGAAACCAGGAATAACATTTCACTCGATAGGCGTTAATGGAGCTAGCGTTCCTGCCTATCTTCGTTGCGAAAACTTTGCTCGTGATTTAGACCTTTTCCGTCCTGATTTAGTTATTTTCGGCATTGGAATTAATGATGCTTTCGATGCTGACTTCAATGCAGAAACATTTGAGCAAAACTATCTTCAGTTAATTCAGAAAATTCAAGCCTATAATCCAGATTGTGCCTTTATCTTCTTTACAAATAACGACTCTTACAAAAGAGTTGCGCGCAGGAAATATCAAGTAAATAGGAATGCTACTGAAGTTCAACGTGTTATGTACTCATTAGCAAAACAGACGCGCGGAGCCGTATTTGACCAATTTGAAATTATGGGCGGAATGACTTCGATGTACAAATGGTACACCCATAAATTAGCAAAATATGACCGTGTCCATTTTACCAACGAAGGTTATGTGCTGATGGGAAATCTTTTTTACAACGCTTTTCTTCACGCCATGAAGAAGTATCAAAATAGTAATCAATCACTTAACATCGAATAAAACCCTTTAGAAGAGATGAACTTAGAAAATATCAAGACATTTTTCACAACACTTCTATCATTCGATGACAAATACCCTTTGTTATTCACCCAATTTTATTTTTGGGCATTTTTTGCGATAGTGTTTGCGGGCTTTGCCATTTTGCGTAACAAGATACTTCTCCGCAATACCTACCTCTTCTTTATCAGTTTATTCTTCTACTATAAAACCTCTGGATTATTTGTTATTCTGCTGATTTTTACCACATTAGTATGTTTTGCTACAGGACGTGCTATTGATAAGTCCGTACGAAATTTCTCCCGTAAATTCTTTCTCTTTTTAGGAATCACTTTAAATCTTTTGGTGCTTTTCTATTTCAAATATGCATATTTCTTTACGGAGGTTTATAACTCCATAATGCATACTGAGATTCCTGTTATCAATTATTTAGCACAATGGACAAATGAATTTTCGGGTAAAGAGATTTTCGATGCAAGTAAAATTCTGCTTCCTGTCGGCATCTCTTTCTATACATTCCAAAGTATTAGTTACATTATTGATGTTTATAGAAAGAAAATCACACATATTCCTAATATTTTGAACTTTGGGTTTTATGTAAGTTTCTTTCCGGGATTGGTTGCTGGGCCGATTATTCGTGCAAGCCAATTTATGCCTCAACTTTACAAAAAATATTTTCTTACCAAACGCCAATTTGGCATTGCAATTTTCTGGATTCTAAATGGTTTACTCAAAAAAATTATTATGAGTGACTATTTAGCCGTAAATTTTGTTGACCGGGTTTTTGACAACCCAGACCTATTCACTGCATTTGAAAACTTAGCGGCACTTTTCTGCTATTCACTACAGGTTTATGCGGATTTTTCAGGTTATACAGACATTGCTATCGGTGTGGCTATGCTGATGGGATTCTATCTTCCACAAAACTTCAACTCACCATATAAAGCTACCAATCCAGGGGCATTTTGGAAACGATGGCACATATCGCTCTCTAATTGGCTAAAAGATTACCTTTATATTCCATTAGGGGGAAATCGCAAAGGGAAATTCCGCACGCAAGTCAACTTAATGACTACCATGCTTTTAGGTGGATTGTGGCATGGTGCAAGTTGGAACTTTGTAATTTGGGGTGGACTAAATGGCATAGGAATTCTCCTTTACAAATGGTGGAGAAACGTTAAAAAGCTACCAAGGGCCATTACCTCTGCCATAATTTTTGCAGTATTTATTGTGCTACAGTACTATTACGCACGCCCTATTTTTATGATTGGCGTAGTATGGTCTGGCACCTTCTTCTTCGGAACATTTGTTGATTGGATCCATCGTAATTGTTTTAAATTCAAACCTATACCTTGGTTAGAAAGAGGTTGGTCTATATTCCTCACTTTCATCTTCATTTCATTCACACGCTTATTTTTCCGCTCTGGTTCTAATCTTGACCCAGCGGAAGCTAATGCTACGGCATGGAACACTGCAAAAAAGATGGTAGGACAAATTGGTGGCACTTGGAATCTAGAAGCAATTCCCGACATCATCTCCACTTACGCTTCAGTTTTCATACTTTTTGTTGTTGGAATGATTATCCATTGGTTGCCTGCCAAATGGAAACAATGGTATAGAATTCAATTTGCGTATCTGCCAGTTTGGGTAATGCTGCTTATTTGTGTGGCAGTTGTGTTTGTCGTTTATCAATTCGTCACAGCAGAGATGCAGCCATTTATTTATTTCCAATTTTAGCGAAAAAGAGTTTTTATGAAATAAGATTTGTTGATCAGCTTTATTTGTAAGTTACTTAAAATCAACATTTTACCCCCCCCGAAAAATTTACATTCACCACTAAACATACATAAAAATAATATATCTTTGCGCTACCGATTCCCTTCCATTAGAAAGGAAAAATATTGACCAAAATTAAGGATTTTCTATCAAGAAATTGAATACAAATTTGGATATAAAACTAAAAAAAGGTTGTGCCCGACACGTAACAAGGGAATAAATATGAAAAAACTAAAATTATTACTTGTACTTTGTATTTCTGCAATTTTATTTTCTAGTTGTGCTGGATTTAACAGTACTATCTATCCTAAGGAAAGCCCTGCGCACACACAAGTTCTACTGCAGGAGAACAATTTCAGAGTTATCAAAACAGTGGAGGGAGAATGGTCTGCTACCTATATTTTAGGAATTGGTGGATTATCGAAAGAATCACTTCTCAATAGTGCAACATCAAATATGTACCAAAACGCACAGCTAACTGGAAGTCAAACTATTATAAATATAACTAGCGTAGTGTCTAGCAAAACTATTTTGGGAATATATACAAAGAAAACTGCAATTGTATCAGGTACTATTATTGAATAGAACCGTTTGAATATTAACAATCGATTGCAGGTATAATAGAAAAGGAAACGTCAGCATCAGCAAGCGTTTCCTTTTTTTTATAAAATCAATTATACTGCGTCTTATTCCATCACTTTTTGTCCTAATTGCAAACCGAGCTTATACAATTTTTCAATATCCTCCTCCTTAATTGGAGCGCCCATCACTTCTGTAGGTTCTGTAACCACATTCCATTGGCAACATTCAGCTTGTGCTTTTAAAGTTTTCAAGCCACCGCCACTCCAGGAAGCACCTCCAAAGAGTGCATAAAATCTATTTTTGGGTTTAAATTCTGCAATTTCGTGAAGGAGCAGAGTCATATTAGGGAAGATTGAGCCATAGTGTGAAGATGCGCCCAAAATAACTCCTTTATATTTCCAAATTTCACTCATAATAATAGAGACATCTGTTTTGGAAATATCAAAAATCTTAATTTCCTTTACACCTGCAGCAGAAACTCCACGTGCAATAATATCCGCCATTCTTCCTGTATTTCCATACATTGAAGCGTACGCAATTACCACCCCTTTTTGCGTTTCGTGCTTACTCCACTGCGTATAGCGGGATAGCACCCATTCCAAATTAGTTCGCCAAATAAGGCCGTGAGATGGTGCAATCATCTTAATCGGAAGTGGACCAACCTTTTGGATTGCTTTCAATGCCATTGGAGCTACTTTGCCAACAATATTTGCATAATAGCGGCGCATATCATCTTCGTAAAAATCAAGATTTACCTCATCATCGAAGATGGTTCCATTCAGGGTTCCGAAACCTCCGAATGCATCATTTGAAAATATAATTCCTGTTGTTTGTTCAAAAGTCACCATCGACTCTGGCCAGTGACACATTGGCGCAGTAAAAAATTGCAATGTATGTTCACCAATTGGCAACACTTCGCCATCAACAACTACTTTTTTGTTTGCAATCGGACCATAGAAATTTTCTAAAGGACCAAAAGTTTTATCATTTCCGATTACAGTCACATCGGGATATGCAGAAACTACTGCGGCAACAGCACCGCTATGGTCGGGTTCATCGTGATTGATTACCAAGTAATCTACTTGGCGTTCGCCCAAAACGGCTTTGATTTGGGACAAATATTGGCTCATAAAACCAGACTCCACTGGATCAATCAATACAACCTTATCATCTACAATAAGATAAGAGTTATAAGAAACGCCATTAGGAATTTCGATATGATTTTCGAACAATTCTGTACGACGGTCATTTACGCCTACGTAGTAAATATTTTCCGCTAATTCAAATTGTAAATTTTTCATTGGATTGCTACTTTGATTTTTCTCTACTTGATTTGTACTAATTTGTGATATAGAGTCTTCCGATTCTGTCGCCTCAGCTACATACTCAAACTCACTTTTCCCGTGTTTGCAGATTGGACATATAATATCATCGGGAAGGTCATCACCTTCATATACCCAACCGCACAGTGCACACACCCAACACCCTTTTTTAGGAGCTGCGGATGGTTTCACGTGATGTTGATAATAATCATACGTTACAGAATCATCATCTGAAATCACTTGAGCATCAACAAGATCTGCAACAAACATTGTGTGGGTACCCAAATCTACTATTTGTGCAGTTTGGCAAGACAAGAAAGCATTAGCATTTTGCGACATATATAATACATCGTTAGCAGCACGTTCAAAACCAACTTTATCTGCAAATTTTTCGGTATCATTTCCTGAGTGGAACCCAAAACGTTCGTAAACAGAAAATGGAGTTTGTGTAGTAAGAACAGAAATATTAAACACACCTGATTCCATAATCAGACGATGGGTATAATTCTGCTTATTCACCACAATTGAGATTCGGAGCGGATTATCTGTAACTTGTTGAACAGTATTAATAATACAACCATTATCAACCCCTTTAGAATGGGTTGTCAACACATACAAACCATAACCAATTTTAAAAAGTGCTTTGGTATCCATAATTAATTTTCGTTATTATTTCTTCTTAAATATTGTAATCTTTCCATCAATTTCACATTACTATTATTGCAAAGAGTGCCTCTAAATTGTTGTACGCTATCGAATTGATGTTTTTGCATCCATACATTCAAATCGTCAAGGATTGTATGAATTACAGAAACGCCTTGGTGGAACAATACAGAGCATAATTGCACAACGGTTGCTCCTGCTAAAATTTGTTTTACCACATCTTTTGCATCGTGAATTCCTGTTGAAGCAGCTAAATGGCACGGAATTTTTTGTGCAGCCAACAAAGAGACCCAGCGCAAAGTTGATCCATTTTCTTCTGGAACCGAAAAAGCGTGTCCAGGCACAACTTTCATCTCATCCACATCAATATCGGAATTATAGAATCGGTTAAACAACACCAAACCATCTGCACCATTTTCTACCAAACGGAATGCAACATGTGCGATATTGGTAAAGTGATCACCAATTTTAACAGAAACTGGAATTTTCACAATAGTTTTTACCGATTTTAGAATTTCAATCATTTTATCTTCAATTTCATCTGCTGTTATGGTTCTATCGAAAGGTGAAATGGCAATATTCAATTCCAACGCATCAGCGCCAGCGTCTTCAAAAATCTTAGCTATATTTACCCATTCACCGGCGTCGGTGCAGTTAATACTAGCAATAATAGGAATATGAACAGCAGCTTTTGCTCCACGAATCAAATCAGTATATAACTCTATTTCGTTACCACGCAAATAGGAAACCATATAGGCATACATCTCTGGGTCATTGTCGTAAAAATCGTGGCTTTCCTCTTTTTTAACATCTTTCAAAATCTGTTCCTCAAAGAGAGATTTCAAGATTACTGCACCAGCACCTGCCTCTTCGCACGCCTTCACGCCTTCGACAGTACCTGTCAATGGTGAACTTCCGACCACAATCGGATTTTTAAGTTCAAGTCCTAAATAATTCGTTGATAAGTTCATAGTTACTATATTAAAATCTTTGGCAAAAGTACAACAAATTTAGGTTTTTCGCAACTGATTTGCATAAAAAAAGCGGCATTTAACGGATGCCGCTTTAAGATATTCATTTTAAAATATTTATCCTAAAAATGGATAACGATAATCTGTTGCTGGAGCGTAAGTTTCCTTAATACAGCGAACGCTTATCCAGCGCATAAGGTTTAGTACACTACCTGCCTTATCGTTTGTACCAGATGCACGAGCACCGCCAAATGGTTGACAACCTACCACAGCACCTGTCGGTTTGTCATTGATATAGAAGTTTCCTGCAGTATGACGAAGCATCTGTTCAGCAGTTTCAATAGCATATCTATCTTGTGCAAAAATAGAACCTGTTAATGCGTATGGAGAGGTTTGATCGCAAAGACGTAAAGTCTCTTCATATTTTTCATCTTCATAAACATAAACAGTGATTACGGGTCCGAAGATCTCTTCACAAATAGACTCATAATCTGGGGTTTTAGCCACAATGATTGTGGGTTCTACGAAATAGCCCACAGATTTATCGCAATTTCCGCCCAAAACGATTTCTGCATCTTTAGAATTTTTTGCTCTTTCGATATATCCAGCAATATTATCGAACGATTTTTCATCAATTACAGCATTGATGAAGTTAGAAAAATCGCGAACGTCACCCATTTTCACGGTTTTCATCATCTCTTTAATATGAGCCAACGTTGGTTCCCACAACGATTTAGGAACGTATGCACGAGAAGCAGCAGAACATTTTTGACCTTGGAACTCGAATGCTCCGCGCAAAATAGCTACTGCCAATTCACGAGCTGGTGCTGAATGATGTGCAAAGATAAAATCTTTTCCGCCAGTTTCACCAACAATTTTAGGATATGTATTATAAATGTCGATATTTTCGCCAATTAACTTCCAGAATTTTTTGAAAGTTGCGGTACTTCCTGTAAAGTGAATACCTGCTAAGTGTGGAGATTTGAAAGCCACATCACTAATTACGGAACCACTTCCTGGCAAGAAATTGATAACACCATCAGGGAGACCTGCTTCTTGTAACAATTTCATTAAATAGTAGTTAGAAAGAAGAGATGTTGTTGAGGGTTTCCAAATAGTAACGTTACCCATCAAAGCAGGAGCCACATTTAAGTTCAAAGCAATAGATGTAAAGTTGAACGGAGTGATAGCATAAACGAAACCTTCCATTCCACGATATTCAAGGCGATTTAACATTGTGTGGTCGGAAAGTGGTTGTTGACAATATAATTGAGATGCAAAGAAACTATTGAAACGCAAAAAGTCAATTGCTTCACAAGGACAATCGATTTCAGCTTGCATTGGGCTTTTTCCTTGTCCTAACATACTAGAAGCATTCAATATATATCTATATTTGGTAGCCAAAAGTTCTGCAGCTTTCATCATTATAGATGAACGTTGAATCCAAGGCATCTCTTCCCAACCTTTTTTCGCTGCCATTGCAGCATCGATAGCCATTTCAACCTCTTTTTTACCGACTTTATGGTATTTTGCCAAAATATGTTGATGTTCTGTAGGCATAACCACAGTTCCCATATCGCCTGTTTTTACCTCTTTGCCGCCAATAATTGCTGGAATTTCAATCACTTGATTATATTGACGTTCCAACTCTTGTTGCAACAACTCTCTCTCTTTGGTACCAGGAGCATAGGAGTAAACGGGTTCATTTTGAGGTTCTCTAAAAACGTAGTTTGAATTGTTCATATTAATTAATTTTAATGGTGAATATAAATTTCAAAATTAAGCGGCTGCAAAGATAACTTTTTTTATCTACAATTTTCTGATTTTTCATAAAAAAAAATATAGACATACAAAAAAGACGTACCATAGGCACGTCTTTTCATAAAATAAAGACTTAAAACCTCATTATTCTTCTACTGGAGCTTCTTCAACATTACGAGTTGAAAGAACTGTAACCACAACGGTACCAGGATTTTCAATCAAAGTAAGACCTTCGATTTTAATATCACTAACTTTGATTGTATCGTTAATATCAAGAGATGAGATATCTAAAGTAATATTTTCAGGAATATTTTTTAATTCACCTCTAACTTTCAATTTTCTTACTTTTTTTGCTAATTTACCACCACGCAATACTCCAGGAGAAGTACCTTCAATACGAACAGGAATACCGATTGTGATCTCTTTTCCGTCAACAACTTCTAAAAAGTCAACGTGTAATAACTTATCTGTAATAGGGTGGAATTGTGTTTCTTTAATAATAGCGATGTGTTTTTCGCCATTAATATCTAATTCTGCATATTTTACCTCAGGGGTATAAATAATGTTTTTGAATTGTTTTTCATCCACTACGAAGCGAATTTGTTTTTCACCACCATAGATTACACAAGGGATAAGTCCTTGATTTCTTTGTGCTTTTGCATCTTTTTTCCCTACGTTCTCTCTAAGAGAACCGCTCATAGATACTGATTTCATTTCTTTAATTTTTTTGTTAATATACTTACTAAGAAAAAGTGCGCAAAAATAGAATTTTTTTTTATACGATTGTATGCAAAAAAATATTATTTTTGCACCCTCAAAAAATTAACATTAAAAACATATTATTTTTATGGCAGCAATTGGTTCAATTCGCAAACACGGAGTCTTGTTGATGGTTATCATTGGAGTTGCGCTCCTTGCATTTCTCTTATCAGACTTAGATCAATTAGTATCTTCTTTTTCAGACAGAAACACCATTGTTAAGATGGACGGAAAAGAGTTAAATGATGAGTATCGCATACTTTATGAGCAAAACACATCATTACAAAGATTTCTCGGACAAAAAACCTCACTTACCGAAACTGAGGTTGCACAAATTCACAACATAACTTGGGAAATTCTCCTAAATGAGATTAACACAGACAAAGAATTAGCCGCATTAGGTTTATCATTCTCTCCTGAGAAAATTGAAGAGATTAAGACCAATATGTTAGCAAGAATTTCAGTAGAATCTCCACGTTCTGAGATTGATTACTTTGCACAACTTTTAGTTTCTCAAGGCGAGCCTTTAGAGTCTGTAGTAAGTTTCTTAACAAACATCGAAGAGGTTAGAAACGTGCCTGGCTATGAAGAATTCTACAATGCATACAAAGCTATTGAAAGAAAAGAGATTCTTAACCAAAAACTTAATACATATTTAACAGCTGCAAATGCTTCTGTACAATTATCCACTCCACTTGTACAACAATTTGCTGCTGACAACAAACAGGCTCAAGTTCAATTCTTCTCTTTAAATCCAAACACTCCTGAATTTAAAGATTTAAAAGTAGAAGTTTCTGAGCAAGAGATGAAAGATTACTATGCTAAAAATAGCAAGAAATATAATATTAAGGAAAATATGCGTGACATCAACGTAGCAATTTTCCCTATTCTTCCATCAGTGCAAGACAAACAGATTATTGCAGATAGTGTAAATGCACAATATGCAAGATTTGAAGCTGCAACTTCTCTTGTCGAGTTCAACGCAAACGAATATTTCAACCCCGTTGATAGCACTTACTATTCTCGCGCTCGTTTTGCAGAAATCTATCAAATTGATACACTTACAAAGGCATTTTTTGATCAGCCTGCTAATACAAACGTTGCACCTATCAATTACCAAGATAATGTATGGATTTATGGAAAAAGCTACAGCGAAGTAATGCGTCCAGATTCAATTATGGTTGGTTACTTGATTGTTGATTTCAAAAACGATAATAACCCAAATGGAACAAGAACACAAGAGGAAGCTACGCTTTTGAAAGATAGTTTACAAAATGTTCTAACAACTGGTGTTGCAAATATTTTCCAATTAACTCCTCAATATTTAGGTGGTCGCGATGCTGCTGATACTACTGCTTGGTTAATAGATGGCGCTGTAATTCCTGCTGTTTTTGACGGTCTTTTAAATAGTACTAATGGTTTATATGTATTTAACCATCCATCTGCATACATTATTTATCAAGCTATTACAGCAACTCAACCTGTTGCAAAACGTCAAATTGCTTTCTACACAAAAGAGATTATTCCTTCTGACAACACTATTTCTGCTACACGCGCAGAAGCTAACAAACTTACCTCTTCAGTAACTTCTGCTGATGGCTTAGTTGAATACGCTAACCAAAATGGTATCCAAGTTATTAATGGTACAGATATAACATCTATTGCAGCCTCTATCCAACAATTACAAAATTGCCGTGATTTAATAAAATGGTCTTTCAACGAAGAAATTGAAGTTGATGCGATCTCTCCTGTGTTTGAAGTTAATGAAAATATGTTTGTTGTTGGTGCAGTAAAAAATATTAAGGAGAAAGGTGAAATGAAATTTGAAGTTGCAAAAGCAGCTATCGAAGCAGAATTGGTTGCTAAGAAGAAAATAGAAACTATTGCTAACAACTTGCAAGCAGAACTCAAAAGTACCTCTATGGCTGATGCGGCTGTTAAACACAAAGTGGCAATGGCAGATAGTGTGAACCTAACTTGGGGTGGTAATCAATATACTAATCGCAATATTGAAAGCAAAGCTATCGGTCAAATTTTCACTCTCAATCCTAATACTCCAACGGCTGTTAGCGGTAACAATATGGTTTATGCTATCAATGTAATGAATATTTCAGAACCTGCTCCTGCATCTGCAAACTTGCAAGCCGAAACATACGCTTTACGCGATATTCTTATTGGCAGAAACAGAGGTGCTTATAGCATTCTACAGAACTTAATGGATAATACTAAAACATTAGATAAACGCGCTTTAGTTTACTAATCATTATTGAGTAACAAGAAAACATTCAGTCAGATTAAACTTTCTACAAAGTTCTCTATCTACTGAATGTTTTTTTATTTTAATATGCAAACAAGATTTTTTTTCCTATTTTTTACTTTTTTTGCGAGCTCTCTCTTCGCACAAAACTATCCAACATCTAACCAAGGATATAGTGGTTCCGTATCGGGCACCATAGTTGACGCACAAAAAAAACCGATTCAATTTGCAACAATCTATGTAAAAAGAGCTTCTGACTCTCTTGTGGTAACCGGAGGTGTTACTGAAGAATCAGGAAAGTTCTCCATTACTGAAATTCCTTGGGGAACCTTCTTTATCGAAGTAAGCTATATGGGATATGCACAACATCAAACAGCAGAATTCACTCTTGATGCTGGTACCCCACACCATAAGTTAGGGCAATTTATGCTCCGCCAACAATCTACAACACTAGAAGGAATTGAGATTTCTGTTCAAAAAAACATGATTGAAACTAATCTTGACAAAACGGTTTACAATGTGGAGAACAGCGTTACGTCAGAAGGTGCTACAGCTGTGGAAGTTTTAGAAGAGGTTCCTGCCGTAGATGTAGATATTGAAGGTAATGTACAACTTCGGGGTAGTAGTAACATTACTTTGCTAATTGATGGACGTCCGACAGAGCTTACATTGGACCAAATTCCGGCAAACGATATTGCCAGCATTGAGGTTGTTACCAATCCTTCTGCACGTTTCGACCCTGATGGAATGGGCGGTATTATCAATGTTGTACTCAAGAAAAAAAGAGTAAGTGGATTCAATGCTCTATTTAGCCTGAATGGAGGATTTAATATTTTCCAAAAGAAAGGCTATTTCAGCAACGGAAATGCCAATATGAATCTGAACTATACCTATAATAAGATTAATATCTACTTTACTTATAATTATAGAAGAGGGAATCGCCGTTCGGCAGGTACGCTGGAAAGAGATAGTTGGTTCCATAACGACACTACACATCTTTCGCAAGCCAACAACCAATGGTCAAATTCTAACGGACATAACACTCGCTTTTCGTTAGACTATTTCATCAACACAAAAAACACCTTAACATTCAGTGTTGGTTTTAACCACCACAGCAGTCAAGACAGTAGTTTTACAAACTCTTTGAGTTCAAATGTTTTTGGAGAAACTCTAATTCCTTATTCTAGTTACAATCAATTAGGCAAAGGAAGTTGGAAATCAAACAATATCTACTCTAGCCTTTTTTACAAGAAAACATTCGCACGCAAAGGTCAAGAGCTAACAGCAGACCTTATGTACACTGAACGAAATAACAATAGTTTTGATAATTCGTTGCAAAACTTTACACTTTATGACGGAACTCCTAACTATTTCCAAAAGAGTGAAACATTAGGGAAAAACCGAGTTGCCAACGGACAAGTTGATTTCGTAACACCAGTAGGAAATGGTGGAAGAATTGAAACAGGATATAAATTCACTTACAGAACTATGGAACAAGATTATTCATTATTCTATGGTGAATCGGACACAACTGCAATTGAAGATATTCAACAAAGCAACGACTTTACATACAAAGAGGTTTTGAATGCTGCATACTTCATCTACTCCAATACTTTCTGGAAAAAATTCAAAATGCAATTAGGATTGCGTGGTGAGTTAGCAAATACCAATTCACACTTAGAATCTTCCGATACAACTTATAAGAAAACCTACTTCAACATCTTTCCAACAGTTCACTTAGTATATGATTTTAATGAGCAACATGCGCTACAACTTAGTTATTCTCGACGAGTTACACGTCCACGATTTTGGGATTTAAATCCTTTTGTAAATGCATCTAATAAACTAAATTTACGAATGGGAAATCCGAACTTAACACCTGAGTTCGCTAACAACATTGAGCTTGCATACGTTACAACTTTTAAGAAAACCTCATTCAATGTTGTGGCTTTCTACCGCCAAAGAAACGACTTGATAGGACGTTATACAGAACTTCACGAAGCATTAATTGAAGATGGCTACATATTCTATGAACTTTATGATGGAGAGATCTATCAAACTCCTGTCACTTCCGAATTTGACTCCTTAGAATCGTTCACATATACATTAACTTCCAACCAAAATATCAATAAGAGCCAAAGTTATGGTTTTGAATTGATTTATAATCAAAAACTTTGGAAATTCTGGAAAATTACCTTCAGTGGAAACTTCTATCGCACCAAGATTGACACTACCTTCTTGATTGACCCGAATTTAGCAGCAGATTGGTCATGGGGATTCCGTTTAAATCAAACCTTTACACTTCCACATGATTGGAGTATTCAGTTGAATTTCCGTTTCCGTTCACGCTCACTAACCACAGGAAGCATGGGCTGGGGCACTGGCGGCGTAGGGCAAGGGAAACGTAATGCGAACTACTCGTTAAACTTCGGTCTAAAAAAATCTTTCTTCAACAAACAACTTAGTATCAGCTTAAATATCAGAAATTTAATTTATAATCCAGTAACAAAAATTCACTCTTACTCACACGAGGCAACACAAGGATATGACTCATACAGCGAACGTTTCCGAAGTGCTTATCAAACTAATCTCACAATCACTTACAAACTTAATAACTACAAGCGGAGAATGGATGAGTATAATGGTGGAGAAGAGGAATATATGATGGAAGAATAACATGAAGAGATACGTTGCACTATTTTTTATCATTCTCACCAATGCAATTCTATTTGCTCATGCAATAGTTCCGCATCACCATCACGGAATGATTATGGTGTGGCATATTCACGGAACAACAGAAACTCATCACACAGAAGAACCTTGTCCTTGTCAACAGCAGGAGAAACAAGACTCTGAAACCTCTTGTCTGTTGAATCAACCTGTGATTCTTCCCTCAACACACGATTTTGCTATTTATTCTCCTTCATACGAGATTCTCAATCCATTACTTAAATATCAACCTTTAATTGAGGAGATCGAATTATCTTCATTCTATAATCAAAAAAATCTAAAAATCCCTGACCGACATCAAAAACCTATGGTCAGAGGTTGGTCAACACTAGCTCCACCGATTTGTTAACTTGTTCACTTTTTGAAAATCACAATCTATTCTAAAAACACAAGTTAATTAAATCAATATATAATGAAGAAATTATTTTTTATTCTTCTTGCGTCCATTTTTTTTACATCTTGCGGACATAAGGAGGGAGCTCATAATCATGACCATCACGGTCACCATCACGACCACGAACATAACGCCAAACTTCATCTAACTGGATATAATGATATTTTTGAAATTTACGCGGAAGCTGATCCATTTGTAACGGGCCAAGAATCAACCATTTTAACACATATCACTTGGCTAAATAACTTTAAACCATTATCATCAGGAAAAGTAACAGCTATATTAAATGTTGGAGGTAAGCAATACACATACAAAGTTGACTTACCTATTCAAGCTGGCATCTATAGAATTGCAATAACACCAAAAGAATCTGGAACTGCTACTCTCACTTACCAAATAGAAACTCGTGATACAACATCTACTATCGAAATAAAAGGCATTGATATTTACACGAACGAGCACGAAGCTCACGAAATGGCGGAGGCGATTACTCCGAAAAGTGTCAACGTCATAAACTTTACTAAGGAACAGAGTTGGGATGTGGATTTTGCCACAGAGCAGGCTAAGTATGAACCTTTGGGTCAAAGCATTAAAACTATTGCTCAAGTACAACCTACACCGAAAGATGACCGCGTTGTTACAGCAAAAAGTTCTGGAATAGTTCTTTTGCCTTACAATGCACTTTATGCAGGGTCAACAGTAAGCACTGGCCAACAAATCTGCACCATTACAAGTCAGGGAATGGAAGCGAACAACTTGGGTATTCGTTTTATTGAAGCTCAAAACAACTACAATACTGCAAAAGAAAATTACGAACGCGACTTACAATTAGCAAAAGATAAAATCGTATCGCAAAAGGAGTTATCTGAATCTAAACGTGAATATGAAAACTGCAAAGCTATTTATGACAATATGCTAAAAAACTTCAATTCTGGAAGTGAAACGGTTAGTTCTCCTATTAATGGATATGTCAAAGAGATCTTTGTTCAAAATGGAACTTTTGTTGAAGTAGGAACCCCAATAATGACAATTTCTGAAAATCGCGACCTAATTCTAATTGCAGAAGTTCAACAGAAATATCTTCCTCTTCTTGCCAACCTTTATACGGCAAACATTCGCAATCCACACAACAACACCTACATTTCATTAGATTCCTTAGAAGGGAAAATTATTTCTTACGGAAAATCTTTACAATCTGATTGTTACCTTATTCCTGTAACAATGCAAATTCGTAATACAAACCACTTTGTTGCAGGAGAATTGTTAGACATTTACCTCAAGACACGTTCTTCCGAACCTGTAATCAGTGTACCGACAAGTGCTATACTCGAAGAGCAGGGCACCTACTATGTAATGGTGCAACTTTATCCAGAACTATTTGAAAAACGAGAAGTTAAATTAGGTGTAAGCGATGGACAGCGTACAGAAATTAAGCAAGGTATCAAAGTTCACGAACGCATTGTTAGTCGTGGGGCAACCATAGTAAAACTCTCACAAGCCAGCAGCAGTTTAGATCCTCACGCAGGTCATGTTCACTAACCCTTTAATTTTCTGAATATTATGTTGGATAAAATCATAAAATTCTCACTAAACAACAAATTTTTTATCATTGTTTGTTATTTAGTGTTAACGATAGCAGGTATATACTCTGCACGTCAAATGGATATTGATGTATTTCCGGACCTTACAGCACCAACGGTAGTCGTAATGACTGATTGCCACGGTATGGCTTCAGAAGAGGTAGAAAAACTCGTCACCTACCCTATTGAAACAGCTGTAAATGGGGCTGTTGGCGTTCGTCGTGTTCGCTCTACCTCCTCACAAGGTTTCTCTTTTGTGTGGGTTGAATTTGATTGGGGTGAAGATATTTTCCGTGCACGACAGATTGTAAGTGAAAAACTTGCAACCATCAATGCACAGATGCCAGATGGTATTGGCCAACCTACTTTAGCTCCGCAATCTAGTGTAATGGGAGAGATTTTCTTTGTATCACTGCAAGCAGATAGCACCTCAATGCTCGACTTACGCACTCTTGCCGACTGGACATTGAAACCACTTATTTTAGCAACAGGAGGTGTTTCTCAAGTTACCGTAATTGGCGGCGACCACAAGCAATATCAAATACTTGCTGACCCACAACGAATGGGCTACTACGGAGTTTCAACAGGAGAACTTATTGAAGCTTGCAAAAGTATCAATGACAACTCCTCAGGAAATGTAGTAAGACAATACGGAAACGAATATGTTGTACGAGGAATTGCACGAACCTCTGATCTCAATGAACTAGGGAACACCTACATCAAGTCAATGAATGGTAAACCTATACGCATCAACGACGTTGCGGAGGTAAAAATCGGAGCATCGACAAAGATGGGGCACGCAGCAGAAAACGCTAAACCATCTGTTGTGCTTTCCATCTCCAAACAACCCAATATCAACACATTAAATGTTACGAAAGCAATCGAGAAAAACCTCCAAGAGATTCAAAAGACATTACCTCCTGATGTAAAAATGAATACCGAAATCTTCCGCCAATCTGACTTTATCGAAACGGCTGTTCACAATGTCGGGCGTGCTATTTTAGAAGGTGGTATTCTCGTTATTGTTATTCTACTACTTTTCCTCGGAAATTTCCGCACTACCATCATCTCTCTACTTGCCATTCCTCTATCTTTATTAGGTTCAATCATTGTATTAAATCTTTTAGGTATGACCATAAACACAATGAGCTTGGGCGGTATGGCCATTGCCATTGGTTCGTTAGTTGACGACGCTATCATCGATGTAGAAAACGTTTATAAACGGCTCAGACAAAATAGGTTAAAACCTAAAGAAGAGAGGGAAAGTGACTTTGATGTAGTTTATCACGCCTCTTCTGAGATCCGTTCCTCTATTATGAACGCTACATTGATTATTATGGCAACATTTCTTCCACTTTTCTTCTTATCAGGAATGGAGGGAAGAATGCTTCACTCATTGGGCATCAGTTTCTTAGTTTCGCTACTCATCTCTCTTATTGTAGCAATGACCCTCACGCCTCTGCTTTCAAAAATGCTCCTAACAAATGAAAATTTCTTGAGCAAAAACGAAAAGGACAAATGGCTCGTTAGAAACATAACGCAGATATATAAACGCTCGCTAACTTGGGTATTGAATCACAAAAAGGGAGTTGTAGGCTCCGTTTTAGCACTATTCATCATATCAGTAATACTTTTCTCTCGTTTCGGACACAGCTTCTTGCCTGAGTTTAACGAAGGTAGTTTAACCATTGCCGTAGTTACCAAACCTGGCACATCACTTGAAGAGAGCGATAACATTGGGCGATTGGTAGAGCAGGAACTTCTTTCCATTCCAGAGGTACGCAGTACCTGCCGTAGAACTGGACGTGGAGAATTGGACGAACACTCTCAAGCTACCAATAGCGCAGAAATTGATGTTAACTTCGATTTAATGGAGCGGCCACAAGAGGAATTTTTAGCAGAAGTTAGAGAAAAGCTCGCCCAAATTCCGGGAATTGCATCTTCTGTAGGACAACCGCTCGGGCACCGCATAGACCACATGCTCTCTGGAACACGTGCTAATATTGCTATCAAAATCTTCGGAACAGACCTAAATAAAATGTACTTGGTAGGCGAAGAGATTAAACAAGCAGTGAGTGGAATTGATGGACTTGTGGATGTTTCTGTAGATCAACAAGTGGAGGTTCCTCAACTTCAAATTCGTGCGAACCGTGAGAAATTAGCTTTCTATGGTATTTCATTGGAAACTTTCAATCAATATATCAACTATCTATTGGGAGGTGAAAAAATTACGGACATCTATGAAGGGCAATGTAAATATGATTTGGTAGTTAAACTAGCAGGCGACTACATTCACTCTATTGATGAGATAAAAAACGCATTAATAGACACACACGATGGAAAGAAAGTTCCCCTTGAACAAGTTGCAGATATCGTTTCTGTATCGGGGCCCAATAGTATTAGTCGCGAAAATGTACAACGAAAAATTGTAGTTTCAGCCAATGTTGCTGGTGGAGACCTAAGTGGATGCGTTGAGCAGATTGAGAAAAACATTACCGAGAAAGTGCAACTTCCTGAAGGTTATCGCATTGAATATGGTGGTCAATTTGAAAGTGCAGAAAAAGCTTCTAAAACATTAACTCTTCTTGCTATTGCAGCCGTATTTGTTATATTTATGCTTCTATATCGAGAATTTCACAATACAAAATTGGCATCTCTTGTGCTTCTAAATCTTCCTTTAGCACTGATTGGTGGTGTCTTTGCCATTCAATTCAGCTCCGGCATTCTTAGCATTCCTTCCATTATCGGTTTTATCTCCCTTTTCGGAATTGCAACACGAAATGGACTTCTTTTAGTCTCTGGTTACGAACGGCTTCGTAATCAAGGAATTGCTATTGACCAAATCATTATTCAAGGTTCGTGCGACCGCCTTAATGCCATTTTGATGACAGCACTGACAGGTGCTTTAGCATTAATTCCGATGGCAATTAACGGAGACGCATCCGGTAATGAAATTCAGAGTCCGATGGCAATTGTAATTTTGGGAGGACTAATAACATCCACTATATTAAATATTTACATCGTACCAATTATCTATGTCTGGTTACATAAAAAACTGAATTAAAATATGAAAAGAATCCATATAATTATATTCGTAATCTTATTTACATTTCCATATCTTGGCTCTGCCCAGTCATTGAATCAGATTCTCAACACCATCGAAAGCAACAATCTAACGTTAAAAGCTTTCCATCAGTTAGGAGAATCCGAAAAAGTGAGTAACAAAGTTGGCATTGCACCGAGCAATCCGAGTGTTGATTTCACTTACGCATGGGGTTCGCCAAGCATGGGAAATAAGATTGCACTTTCTGCAAGTCAGAATTTTCATTTTCCCTCGGTTTACATCCGAAAAAGTCAGATTGCAAATCTTCGAAATGACCAAGTTGACTTGAATTACCAAATAAAACGAAACGAAATTTTGGCTGAAGCAGCTCAAGTTTGTAATGAAATTATCTTCTACAATGCACTCCTTCAAGATTTAGAAAAGTGCGCAAAAAATATTACAGGCTTATCTGAAATCTACAAAAAAAGATTAGATGCGGGCTCCTGCAACATTTTTGAATACAACAAATTTAAAATCAATGCTTTAAATATTGAACAAGAGATAATTTTGAAAAAAGTAGAACGAGATGCTCTTCTTCGTAATTTAGCTACATTAAATGGAGGAAATTCTCTAGAAATATCTCAAAATGATATTATTATAGATAATTTTGAAAAAGATTTTGAAGTTTGGTATCAAAATGCTGAGCAAAAAAATCCATTATTACAAATACAAAATAAAGAGATTGAAGTAAGCAAGCGTCAAGTACAATTAGCACAAGGAATGTACGCACCACAATTCAAAATAGGATATGCTTTAGAACACCTTCCATCTGAACAATTCAGTGGTATTACAGCAGGGATTTCCATTCCGCTTTGGGAAAATCTAAACTCTGTCAAATATTCTCAAGCACAAGAGATTGCTACGCAAGCTATCGCCTATGACAGCAAGGCTCAATTCTACAACGAAATGAAAACGATACATACTCGCCTGATAGCACTACTTCAGATTAGCCAAGAGTATCGTGAAAGTATTGCACAAATTGAAAACTTAGACTATATCACTCGCGCTTTAGAAAGCGGAGAAATCTCCATCGAAGAATTTTTCTTGGAATATAGTGCATTTCACGACAGCCACGTAACACTACTTAACATACTGCTTGAAGCGGCTCAATGCCGCGCAAAGTTGCATCTTTATGAGTAATTTGGTAAACATCTAAGAAAAAAGCTAACTAAAATATGGTTAGCTTTTTTTCTATTGATGCTAAATAATTGAATTTCCAATTCTGAGATTATTTTAGAGTAAGTAACACAAAATTTGTGTATCTTTGCAGGATTAAAATGTTACTGATGAAAAAATCACCGATTGGAATTCTATGCGCAATGCAGGAAGAAGTTGCGGACATTCTTAAATGCATCGAAAATACAGTGCAAACTGAAATCGGATGTCGTACCTATTACAAAGGAACTATCTGTGAGCAAGAGGTTGTAGTTGTTTTCTCACGATGGGGGAAAGTTGGCGCAGCCACAACAACGACAATGCTAATCGACCATTTTAAAGTTTCGGAAATTATTTTTGTGGGTACTGCTGGCGCACTCAACGCAGAACTTAACGTGGGCGATATCGTTATTGGTAAGCAGTTTCTCCAACACGATTTTAATTGTGCACCTATTCTAAAACCTTACGAATTACCATTTATCAATCGACGATTTTTGGAGGCTGCTGATATTCAAATTCAAAAAGCGGAGATTGCTGTTTCCTCATTTCTACAATCCAATAACTTCACACAATCTTTCTCTCAAGAGCAACGGGAACTTTTCCATCTGCAAAATCCTAAATATAAAGTCGGTCAGATTGCCAGCGGTGATTCATTTTTCTCAACAGATAAGCAAAAACAAGAACTTCTTGAAAAATTTCCATCACTCCTATGCGTTGAAATGGAAGGAGCTGCTGTAGCACAAGTCTGCTACGAATATGAAATACCACTCACCGTAATTCGTGTTATCTCAGACTCTGCAAACGACAATGCCACTATTGATTTCAATAAATTTATCAAGGAAGTAGCTGCAAACTACTCAAAACAGATTGTATTAAACTTATTAAATCCAACAATATGAAAAAAATATCTTTATTATGCACACTAATTTTTGCTATTTTATTCGTTAACGCACAAGATTTTCCATCAAATGGTGATTTTGAGGACTGGACAAGCTCCACTAAACCTGAAGGTTGGACATTAGAAATTGAGGGAACTTTTGAAAACACAATTCCGATAACATATCCTTTAGGAGCTAGAACTTCTGATGCACATTCCGGAAGTTATGCTGTAAAGCTTACCCCTTCACAAATTCCTATGTCAGAAATGACAATTCCTGGCGTTTGCCAACTGGGAAGTTCTGAAAGTGTTAATCTCAGCTTGGAAGATATTGAGACTTTGGTAAATTTCACTAACAGCGACTTTACCAACTTCGATATGAATATGATTACTACCCTTTCTGAATTCAGTCATATTATGGCCCACGGAGTACCTGTTGATGAAATCCCAAGTGAAGTCAGAGCTTGGATAAAATTTCACCCTTATGCAGGAAGCACAGATAAAGCAACCTTTATGGCTGTAGCTTTCAGCACACTCTTCTCTGTAAAAATTCCTACTGCCTACGGAATCTATACAACAGAAGAAACAATCAATGAATATCAACAAATTCAATTTCCACTCCAACAATTGGCACCAGGTGCAAGCTGCGATTCAATTATTCTTCTAATGATGGTAAGTGGAACTGAATCTAGTTTACAATCAGAACTTTACATTGATGATGTAACAATGCTTTTTGACACTTGGGGTATTGATGAAAGTGATAATCTCGTTCAAATTTATCCAAATCCAGCAGATAATGTGCTTACAATTTGCAACGAAGTTAGTGGTGATTTTAGCATTCGTCTCTATGATATGACAGGTAAAGTTCTTCTTGAAGAAAAAAACATATCCGAGAAAATTACTATCAACACCTCCAATTTTGCTCCAGGAAACTATATTGTGCAAATTTCACAAAACAACACGCTTACACATCAAAAGGTAATCATTTATTAATATAGATGAAACTTTGGTTAGCCCCACTACACGGAATTACCTATTACTACTTCCGGAATACATTTCTGCGCCATTTTTCAGGAATAGATGCTATCATCACTCCTTTTGTTCCCGTACAAGAAACGAACAAATTAAACGTTGGAAAATGGCTCGATTTTCATTCTGAAAACAACCCCTATTGCGATGTAATTCCGCAGCTTATGGGTAATATTCCTGCACATTTTACGGATACAATTCGCGCATTACAAGACCACTACGGCTTCACCCAATTCAATTGGAATATTGGTTGCCCGATGAATGCAATTGTCCGTAAACAGCGTGGTTGTGGAATTATGCCTTTCCCTGACAATGTTGAAGCAGTTGTAGAAGAGGTATTTAACAAAACGGACTGTCGGTTTTCTCTTAAAATGAGATTAGGCCTTAAAAACCGCGACGAGGCTTACCAAATTATGGAACGCCTTAACTCCTACCCTATTGATTTTTGGGTGATTCATCCACGGTTGGGAGTTGAACAATATGCTTATACTGTTGATTTAGAAAATTTTGCGAAGTTACTAACTATAGCAAAAGCTCCAATTATTTATAGCGGAGATATTCTGACCCCTAACGATGCTCTCTTATTGCAAGAGAGATTTCCACAAATTGACAATATTATGTTAGGTCGCGGGATCTTGAAAAATCCATTTTTAGCAGAACAGATACAAAAAAAATCTTCTTCTGTCGAAACAGAAGAAGATTGGAAGATTCGCTTTTATAATTTCTACAAGGATTTAGCTTTAAACTATTTGTCTATAAAACCAGAACGTGCTACTCTTGCAAACTTTAAAGAACTTTGGCACTATTTTTCAGTTCTTTACAAACTTTCACCCTTGCAGCTCCAACAACTTTTACGTATTGAATCGTGGAACGACTTTTACGCAAAAACGTTAGAGATTATCGTCTCTGAACACGTTTAATTGTCAAATGTTTTTGAGACCAAGGAGAATACACTGCTGATTGTGTTTCAATTGTAATAATTTCACTTTCTTCATCATGAAAACTATTCAAATGAAGATGAAGAGCAGTTGCAATTGCTGCAATTTCTTGTCCAGTAATTGATTCCTCATCTTTATCGGGTTCTGGTGCAACTGGAGCTGTGGTTGCAGCAGTTTGTTGCGTTGCAGCATTCTTCTTCTGTCTTCTACGATTAACAATACCGAACACTTTCAACATTATATAGATCAACACAAGAGCACTAAACACTACAGCCATTGAGATAACAGCTAAACCGATTCCAAATGGATCAGACTTCATCAATTTTTCTGACTTAGTAACATCCATATCTACTTTGTTCGTAGATCCAGGAGTAAAATATTCTAAATATCCTAATTCAGATTCACCATCAACGATAGAACCGAAAGAGCTATCAGAGGTTCTCAAACTAGCAGGATAGTGGAAAATATGAATCAAAGTCTTTGCATTTGAACTGATAAGTGCCACATAATTATTCTTAGATTCATTAGGATCGAAATTTGTATGGAAAGTTCCATACAATGCGCTATTATCAAGATAGAAAACTATATGACCTCTTTGTGGAATTTGCGTTTTAACATCAGTAGATGGAATTCTATACCATTTAGGATTTCCATTACCTGCAGCAAGTCCAGTAGTATCATCCGTCAAATAACAGCCTGCAATGTTTACAGTGTTATAAGAAGTGTTAAAAATTTCAACCCAAGGAGTATGGCGACCATACTCATCGATAAAATTCTTTTCATTTTTAATGAGTAATTCATTGATTCGCAAATCTGTAATCTGTTGTCCAAAAGTAACAGAGACAGAAAATACTGCAACCAAAAGAATACACAGACGTTTAATATTTTTCATTGTGTTTCAATTAAAAATTAGCAATTACTTCTTATAAAGGCAAGTTATCATGTTTTTTAGCTGGATTTTCAAGACGCTTATTCTTAAGAGATTCCAAAGCACGGATAACTCTGAAACGTGTATTGCGAGGTTCGATAACATCGTCGATATAGCCATATTTAGCCGCAACGTATGGGTTAGCGAAAGCATCGCGATATTCTGTTTCTTTTTCTGCGATAAATTCTGCTTGTTTTTGAGGATCTTCGATAGCTTTAATTTCGCGACCCATCAAAATTTCCACAGCACCTTTACCACCCATTACAGCGATTTCAGCAGTTGGCCATGCGTAGTTGATATCACCACGTAAATGTTTAGAACTCATCACGCAATATGCTCCACCATAGTTTTTACGGAGGATAACTGTAACTTTAGGAACTGTACATTCACCGTATGCATAAAGCAATTTAGCTCCGTGGAGGATAATTCCGCCATATTCTTGACCTGTTCCTGGTAAGAAACCTGGAACATCAACCAAAGTAACGATTGGAATATTGAACGCATCACAGAAACGAACGAAACGTGCGCCTTTACGTGATGAATTAATATCAAGAACACCAGCCAAATATTTAGGTTGGTTAGCAACAATACCTACTGACATTCCATTGAAACGAGCAAAACCTACTACGATATTTGGTGCATAGTTTTGTTGAATTTCCAAAAATTCACCATTATCAACGATTCCGTGAATAACTTCCTTCACATCATAAGGTTTGTTTGGATTATCAGGAATAATTGAATTCAAAGCATCTTCCAAACGATTGATTGGATCTTCGGTTGGTTGATATGGAGGTTCTTCCATATTATTAGAAGGTAAATAGCTAATTAATTGACGTAACATTGCAATACCTTCCTCTTCATTTTCAACTGCGAAGTGAGCTACTCCCGATTTAGAAGCGTGAACTGATGCTCCACCTAAATCTTCTACAGTAACATCCTCATTTGTAACTGTTTTTACAACCTTTGGACCTGTTACGAACATATAGCTCGTGTTTTTAGTCATCATAATGAAGTCAGTCAAAGCTGGAGAGTAAACTGCACCACCTGCACAAGGTCCGAAAATAGCTGAAATTTGTGGAACTACACCTGAAGCAAGAATGTTTCTTTGGAAAATTTCAGCATAACCTGCCAAACTATTTACACCTTCTTGGATACGTGCTCCACCTGAATCATTAAAACCGATAAGAGGGGCTCCCACTTTCATCGCTTGATCCATAACTTTACAAATTTTGTTAGCAACACTTTCTGAAAGTGAACCACCAAAAACTGTAAAGTCTTGAGAATAAACATACACTAATCTTCCGTTAACTGTACCATAACCTGTAATTACACCATCGGTCAAAAATTTCTCCTTTTCAAGACCAAAATTGGTACAACGGTGAGTCACAAACATGTCAAACTCTTCGAAACTTCCCTCATCCAAGAACATAAGAATTCTTTCGCGAGCGGTAAACTTTCCTTGTGAGTGTTGTTTGTCAATTCTCTTTTGACCTCCACTCAAACGAGCTTCTTCACGCTTTTTAAGCAACTCGTTAATTTTTTCTTGCATTATCATAACTTGCTTATATTTAATTAATTACATTTAAAACTAGATAAGTTTTCAACACTAAAAAGTATATTTTTTAGCGAGTGCAAAATTACATCATTTTTTGAAAAAAACAAACTTAATTCGGGAAAAAATCGAGTTTTTATTTTTTTATTCATACAATCCTTTTTTCTTTCCAAAACTATATGATATATAGGCATTTAGAAATACTGGAGTTGGATTATTAAAAGCCATTTGCTGAATAAAAGGAAAAACAGCATCAGCAGAGATTCCCACCTCAAGGATATGCGACTTATATTGATCTTTACTAAAATCGAAACTTACCCCCGTTTTAACATACGCACCTGGTCGAAAAGCAACTCCTTTGAATGAATAATACCATTCAGCCCCCCCTAAAATATTGCTCACATCGTGTATGTTAGGGTCGTAACGTTCTGTTTGCACAAGATAATTCATATCTGGATAAGTTACATACAAAACATCAAGATAAACGGGAAATCCTACTCCGAGCGCAAAACCGAAAGAAAATGAATAACGCACCTCTACGCCCCCCCAATAAGGTTTGTGATGCAATATGCGTTGATACCCGTAACCCGCACGCCAAAAGAAAAGGTCATACAATTTACCATAGCAAAAAGGACGACTTCCCTCCCAATAAGCACTACGCGCACGCAACTGTTTATGATGCATACTATAAAAAATATCAGTCTCAAAATAGTGTTTATTGCGATAATCGGGTAATTTCCCTACTTGGAAACCAACTCCTGCCCCACGAGTATTCAAAAAAAAGGACAAATTCCACTCACGTGACTTTACCTGAATGATCTCAGCTTCACCTACATCTTGTGCTTCCAAAGAGAAAATAGCAAATAAAAAAAGCACGACAACAACGGTCCTGCTTCCTATTTTTTTAAGAATTTCCCTCATCGGAATCATAACACAACACTCTTTTACTCAGCAGATTGTTCTTGCTGTGGTTGGTAGTTTTGTGAATAATGTCCGTACGCCGCGCATTTATGATACTCGCAAGCTGACATAATCAAAACAAAATAAAATAAAACTGCAGCGATTACAATATTTTTCTTCATATACGTTATTTTTTTAATTTTGCAAAAATAAACAAAAAGTTGAGACCTTTGCTTTCTTTTCTAAAAAATATCAACAAAGACAAACGAATAACGCTAATTATAGGTTATTTATTTTTCGTTCTATTCATTTTTTCCGTAGAAAGTAAAGAAATTTACGCGCAACAATTAGAGATTACTTGCTTCGAAACCCAAAAACAAGTATTACAAAAAATTTCTCCTGATTCTATTTTTCTTCCTCAAAAAATAAAACTATCAGAGGTTGAAAAAAGGTTTCAGAAAGCGATTTTAAAGAATCAAGAAAATGGTTATTTAAATTTTTCGATAGATACTTTTTACAAAAAAGACGACACTCTTAAAGTACTGATATATAGAGGCAAAAAGTATGAGGATTACTATTTTCTTATTCCTGATAGTTCACACAATCTTATTGATAATTCAACACTTCGAGGGTATATTTCCCATAATACAATCCCGTGGAACAAATACGCCTCCTTTGCTCACAAATTTGTGGAATTATACGAAAATAGTGGCTATCCCTTTGCGTCAATAAGTATCCAAAATTTGACAAAGGGTTCAGAAATTTCTCTCGCCTTAGAAACGGGTCCATACATTCGATTCGACTCGATTGTAATGAAAGGAGATGCAAAAATAGGAAATGGATTTCTGCAATCTTACTTGCGATTTAGGCATGGCAGGCCTTACAAAGAGAAATATATAAAAAGAATTCCGCGGTTACTATCAGAACTTCCATACATCACATTAACGAGAGCGCCGGGCGTAGAATTTTCGCAAGAAGGTTCCACTTTATATATTTTTGCGAACAAACGAAAGATTAATCAATTTGATGGTTACATCGGTTTGGTTCCTATAGATGAAACAAGTGGAAAAATAGCACTTTCTGGAGAAATAAATCTGCATCTACGCAACCTCTTCACAATCGGAGAAACCATTGATTTACAATGGAAAGCAAGCGAAAGATACTCTCAGGACCTCAATATTCACGCTAATTTTCCCTGCCTATTACGTACGCCGTTAGGAATTGATGGTATTTTTATTTTAGAAAAGAAAGACACGGCATACATAAATAATCAATATAAAGTTGGAATCCAATACAACTTTTCGGGCAACAATTTTCTAAAAGTATATTATGCTAGACACAATTCTAACCTCATTAACACCAATACCCAAATAGATATTTGGGATAGCTACAAAAAAAATATTTATGGTATTGAGTTTCATTTTCGGCGATTAGATTATCTCTACAACCCCAAAAAAGGAATTGATATTCAGTTTGATTTTAATCTTGCACAAAAAGTTAACGAAAGTCTTGAAAAGAGTACCCAAACATCAATCATTACTAACATAATAGGCTACATTCCAATCAAAAAATGGTGGACTATAGTAATTTGCGGAAAGCATGGCTCACTTATCAGCAACGATTTACTAACCAACGAACTTTTCCGAATTGGAGGCATAGGCACCTTACAAGGATTTAACGACAAATCACTTTACGCTTCATCATATACTATAGGAGCAGCAGAATTACGCTTCATTTTTGCAAAAAATGCCTACATTAATTTGTTTGTAAATGGTGGGGTATTGAAAAAACAGACAACACAACAATCTTCTAAAGATTTCCCCATCGGATTTGGAATTGGCACAACGTTAGAGACCAAAGCGGGACAATTTTACATTAGCTACGCATTAGGGAAACTCAAAGATAGTCAAATCTCTTTCAAAACTGGCAAAATACACTTCGGAATTTTAGTCAATTTCTAATAATTTGAAGTAATTGTATCGGGATCGATTTCCAATATTCTAATATTGTATCTAGGAATGCCTTTTCGCACTACTTTGGGTGTATCAGGAGTAGAATTAGGTTTCTGCGCAAGTTTTGGCGTAGTTGCAGGTGATGTTTTGGGGTTCACTTTGGAAGGAATTGGCGTTGGTTTCGTAACAACATTTACTTCATCAACGGTATCAACCATTGGAATTTTCACAGTATCAACAGGTTGAAAAACAGAATCCTCTTCTATCTCAACTACGGTTATTGGCGCTGTGGGTGCCATTTTTTGCTTTTGAATACTCTTTACCACTGCGTATGTTCCTCCGGCCAATATCGAAACTGTCACCACTGATGCAGCTACAATCTGTGCTACCGAAAAAGCCGCAATCCCTGCTTTCTTAGCAAAAAGAAGCCAAAATAGCGGACAATATCGAAACTTTTTCTTTTCCGCTTTATTTTTCACTAATTCGTCAAAACTATTATCTTCTTTCATTGTGCTAAAATCATCATTTTCAATTTTGTTCTTGCAAAATTCAGGTGCCAATGTGAGGTTCCTTCCTTCATATCTAACATTTCTGCGATTTCTGCATGTGAGTATCCTTCAAATACATAAAGGTTAAAAACAGCCTTACTCGTCGGAGGCAATTGTTGAATCATCATCATTAACTCATCTGAAGAGAGTTTTGAGATAGCTGCATTTTGATCAACACCTTCCCAACTTAGTTCTTGCAAATCCTCCATACTCACCTCTGCGTGATTACAATAACGGCGCTGATAATCTAATGCTGCATTCACCATCACTCGTTTTAGCCATGCTTCAAAAGAACCTTCTGGTTTATATTTATGCAAATTTTCAAAGATCTTGATAAACCCCTCATTCAACATATCTTGCGCCTCATCTTTATTTTGCGCATAACGATAACATAAATGAAACAACTTGCTATAAAACAACTTAAACAGTCGATGTTGCGCTGCTCGCTTTCCATCAATACAATCTGCAATCAGTTGTGAATAATCTTGTTGTTTCGACATCGCTTAATATATAAACGTAATGAAAAGAAAAAATCTTTGGATAATTATTGACTTTAACGAAAAAAAAAACTTTTTGTTTCATTCGAAAAAAATTTCGTTCTAAGGGTAAAATTTTGATCTCTTTTTTGCGGAAATCTAACTATTTTTCTTAAATAATCTGTTGAAAAATCGGTATTATTTCAGTATTAACCATAACTTTTTAGAAAAAAACAACAGCCCATTACAACGATAAACATCTATAAAACAAACATTTAAACGTCAAGAAGAATTAAAATATTTTTTATTGCAAAAAAGAAGTTTTGTAATCAAAAAAGTTGTATTTTTGCACCTCGAAAAAGTACGAAAGAATAACATAAAAAAAACAGAATAACGATGTCAAGAGTTTGTCAAATTACAGGAAAAAAGGCATTAACAGGAAATCACGTTTCCCACTCTAATATTAAAACCAAAAGAAAATTCAACCCAAACTTACATAGTAAAAAATTCTTCGTTCCTGAAATGGGCGGTTGGGTAATGATGAAAGTTTCTGCAAAAGGTATCAGAAATATGACTAAAAAAGGAGTGTGGAACTGCATTATCGAAGCTAGCAATAAGGGTTATATTAAATAAATATTATTGGATTTTAATGGGGTAAAACTGCTACATCTTTACGGTGTGGCAGTTTTTGTATTAAATACACAATAATTTGAAGAAATCTGCGTATTAGTAACAATTTTAGTGAAATAAATTTTGAAACAGATATCTATACTTCTTCTCTTTCTTTTTTTGCTGTTTACAACAAAAGCACAATCTTTTATATTTGGAACAATAACAGGTGAAAATGGTCAACCCATTGACAACCTTGTGATTTCAAATATTAATACGCAAGAACGAGTATTTACCACATCTGATGGAAAATACAAATTCGAAATTCCGGCTGAGATAAGCACCCAAATTCTGTTTCATCATATCTCTTTTACAGACTCCATTCTCACCCTCAAACTTTCAGCAAATGAGCAGCGACAATTAGATATTACGCTTCGTCCTATAGGAAAAGTTTTGGAACAAGTAGTAATTTCGGCTGAACACCAAGATGGCTACGAACGCATTGACCCCAAACTATCCTTCAAAATGCCATCACCCACCAATGGTGTAGAAGGTTTGCTCAAGAGTTTCCAAGGAGTTTCCTCCACCAATGAACTAAGTTCGCAGTATAATGTGCGCGGCGGAAATTACGATGAGAACCTCATTTTTGTCAATGGAATTCAAATTTATAGACCTTTTTTGGTGCGTAGCGGAAACCAAGAGGGTCTTAGTTTTGTCAATCTCGATCTTACTAAGAGCGTAAAATTCTCAGCAGGAGGATTTTCAGCAGAGTATGGAGACAAAATGTCATCGGTATTGGATGTAGAGTATAAAAAACCTCGAAAATTGGGAGGCTCACTATCTTTTGGTTTTTTAGGAGGAAGCGCCCACGTGGAAGGTACCATAAAAGACAAAAAGAAGGAACGGGAAATATTTTCTTACCTTGTTGGCGTTCGATACAAATCCAATGCTTACTTACTCAGCTTTATGGATACAAAAGGTGATTACAAACCACACTTTTTTGACACTCAAATGTTACTGACATGGAACATTGCGCCTAAATTTAATATTAGCTTCTTAGGTAATTTCGCAATTAACAGCTACTTATATGCACCAACAATCCGCACCACTCGCTACGGCACTTCAGAGGTTATGCGACAATTTACAGTTTATTCAGAGGGTCAAGAGGTGGATAAATATGAGAGCTATTTGGGCGGATTGACCTTTACCTATACTCCTACGCAAAAGAGTACACTTCGCTGGATTATCTCTTCATACTATGCCAAAGAAAAGGAAACCTATGACATCTTAAATGAGTATTTTTTATCTGATTTAGAAGGGGATATGAGTGGGGAAACCGATGATGTAGCACAAGAAATTTCGCGTAGGGCTGTGGGGGGAAGTTTGGAACACGTTCGTAACTCATTAACGGCTGCAGTTACAGCATTAGACTTTAGAGGTGAACATCGCTTTACGGACCATATTTTCACGTGGGGTATCAAGGCACAAAGTGAAATTATAGAAGACCGCATAAAGGAATGGACAATGTTCGATTCCACTGGTTATACTCTACCTGCAATTCCAACAATTCCAGGTACTATTGTTCCGTTTGACGATCCCTCGCGTATTTTAGATATAGGAGTGAACAACTATTTTACTTGTCAAAATGCCATTAACACGTTACGAGCAACTGGATTTGTACAAGATAGTTGGAGATTTGAGAGTGGCAACACAAAATTTATTTTAAATGGCGGAATCCGTTTCCATTATTGGAGTTTTAACAATGAATTTACGGCATCACCTCGTGTTGCACTACGTATTCTTCCTAATTGGAAAAGAGATTGGAGTTTTGGTATAAAAACGGGTGTTTTCTACCAATCACCATTTTACCGAGAGATGCGCCGTCCTGATGGCACTCTCAATTCAAACATCAAATCCCAATACTCCTATCAAATTTTAGGTTCATCAGAATACAACTTCAAAATGTGGAAGAGACCATTTAAGTTCACTACTGAAGTTTACTATAAACACCTTGAAAATTTAGTTTCCTATTCGCTTGACAACTTAAGGATTACCTACAGCGGAGAGAATGATGCTCGCGGCTACGCAACAGGAATTGATATGAAATTAAGCGGCGAATTTATCGATGGTTTGGAATCATGGGTTAGCCTATCCATAATGAAAACTGCAGAAGATTTATACAATGACTTTTACTATACACCCGAAGGAGAACTTGTACGACCTGGATATATTCGTAGGCCCTCGGATCAACGTTTTGCATTTAACATTTTCTTCCAAGACCACGTACCCGGATTCCGCCCTATTCGTGTACACCTTAACTTTGTTTTTGCCAGCGGATTACCTCACGGAGCTCCACATACCGAACGCTACCAACAAACACTGAGTATGCCTTGGTATCGCCGTGTTGACATTGGATTTTCATACGTTTTCTTGGAACAAAATCGCGATCGATATATGCACAAAAGTCGTTTTATACGTTCCATTGGTAATGCTGGAATTTATCTTGAAATTTTTAACATTCTGGGCATCAATAATGTATCGTCATACACTTGGTTTACTGATATTAACGGCATACAAAATGCTGTTCCCGACTACTTAACACCTCGACTTATTAACCTGAAATTTGCGGTAGATTTTTAGTTACTATTAACATTTCGGGTAATTCATAAGTCACCTCTGTGAATATAACTTCCGCAGGAAAATAGTATTGCGCACAAAAATAGGATGTGCGTAGTTATCTGCGTTAGGGATTGCAGCGGTTATGAGCGCCGGCCTTAGAACTTAGAACTTAGAGTTTGGGAGTTGGATTTAGAAAGAGATTGAAGCGCAAGATTAAGGCGCGAAATTTGAGCGGAAAGCCCGACGGCGAGTGCGCGGCTCCGTGCGCAGGAAAGAGCCGGAACGCCCAAATAAAAAAATTAAAACAAATATTGGATTGCATCTTTTACTATAAAAACCAGCACCACAACTGCATAAACCACTTTCATAAAAGTACCAAGGAGAAAGCCCACAAATGAACCGAGTGCTGCTCGAAATGCATTTTCCTGATTTTTAGCTATGACTTCTCCTATCAACGCTCCCAAAAATGGACCTAAAAGCAAGCCAATAATACCAAACGGACCGATTACAATTCCCAATAACGGCAACACTAAAACACTTACAATCAAACCTATAGTACTTCCGCGCACTCCTTGTTTTGTACCTCCAAAAAATTTGGTACCATAAATCGGAATAACATAATCTAACACAGTAATAACCAGCGCAATAGCCCCCATAATCACTAAAAAAGTAATATCTCCATCAAAATTGGGGAGCGCAAGAAACAACAATAAGGACACAAAACTGAGAGGCGTTCCTGGTAATCCAGGTAGTATTGCGCCAATAAAACCGATAAGTCCCAATATTAGTGCCCCTATAATCACCAAATATTCCATAATTTTATTATTTTCAATATGTTATAAATCCCAAAAAGAGAAATCAAATTTAGCTTCAATACTATTTTCAATATTATCATCCAGTTGTGGAAAGAAATCTATTCCTGTCATTATCTCCACCTCATCAACGGTTTTGCAGAAAGTTTTTAAAGGTTGCGTTCCGGCCTTATTTTCAAAGTAGAAGCCGATTGCATGGTAGGTCCCGTTCATAGGAATCAACAATACCTTATAGAAAGCTTCTGGTACTGAAATATCACAACTTCCTATTACAGAACAATTTGAAGACACAATAGGTCCACAAACCACATACACAGATCCATATTGTTGTGCCCAATCTCGTACCTTCTCCTCCAGACTTTTCCAAACACCAGCATTAAGATTATGATTTTGGGGACAAATATTAGAAAGGTAGAAACTCTCGCGCATTGCTTGTTCGTCCCACTTCATATCTCCTGCTGGGGCCATGTGACCGCGGTCGTAACCCGAATTGGAGTAATCGCGTGTTTCAGGGCAAATGCCACGAACTTCTGGGTCAGGGAGGAAGTGTCGCGCACGTTCACCTGTTCCCTCGCTTTCCACTTTTGTTAGTTCGTATGCCACCCAATTCGGAATTCGCCAGTCGGAATTATAACTCACGGTAAACCCCTTGTGTTCAATAACCTGCGATGTTCGTTCTTGCGTAAATTGAGGAATTTCCAACTTTTCTATCTGAGCTGTTTCAAAATATTTTTTCTCATCGATTGCGGCATTCTTCTTGGTTTGCGCCAGGAATAGCAACAACAGTACAACTCCCAAAACAATTACCAACATCGACACTGCTGGCGATTTTAATCTCTTTGCCATCTTATAATTTTTAGAATTTTGCGCAAAATTACAACTTTTATTAATGTGAAGAAAATTTATAAAAATTATTTGGGCGTGCCGGCTTTTCCTACCCACAATCCCTCTCACGCCGTCAGGCTTTCCGCTCAAATTTCGCGCCTTATTCTCTCACTCCAATCTATTTTAAACCCTAATTCTACGTTCTAAGTTCTTAATTCTAAAGTCTAAATCCGGCGCTCATAACCGCTGCAATCCTTCACGCAACCTATTGCCACTATCGCTTCGTATCTGCAATAAATTTCCTTTGCGTTCTAAAAAACCAAACTTCCGAAAGATTCTCAATCCATTCTTGAGATAGCAAAAAAAATCATACTTTTGCCAATCAAACTCTACTCGCATAAAAAGAGAATATAATGAAAGCAACAAGCGTACACATCGGCATTTTTGGCAGAAGAAATCAAGGTAAAAGTGCACTCATCAATGCGTTAGCGGGACAAGAGATTGCGATAGTTTCAGACACTGCTGGCACCACAACTGATCCCGTAAAAAAATCGATTGAAATTTTTGGCATTGGGCCGACAATTTTAGTAGACACTGCAGGCATTGACGACATTGGTGCATTGGGAGAGATGCGTATGCAGAAAAGCTTTGAAGCAATAAAAACTATTGACGTTGCATTATTAGTTACCGCAGGCGAACAAGTGGGAACTCCTGAAGAACAAGTAATTGCGGAACTCCGTCGCTTTAACATTCCTTTCATTTGGGTTTACAACAAATCGGATCTACGCCCAATACCAACCTCATTACAAAAACAGTTTGAACAAAGTCGTGCGCCTTGGGTAAGTTGCAGCGCACAGACAAAAGCGGGAATCGAAGAACTTATCCGAAAAATTATCGAAATTACCCCTGCGAGTGCGCACCAACGTCCTACCCTTTTGGGCGACCTCATTCCTAAAAATGCGGTTGTACTTTTAGTAATGCCGCAAGATGCTGAGGCTCCTGAAGGACGACTAATTCTTCCACAAGTGCAAACTTTGCGCGACCTCCTCGACAATCACGCTATCGCCATTGCAATACAACCTGAAGAGTTACGCACCACACTTCAAAAAAACTCTCCAGACTTAATTATCACTGATAGTCAAGTTTTTGAATTTGTATCAAAAAATATACCTGAGGAGATTCCACTAACAAGTTTCAGTATTCTTTTAGCGCGAGCAAAGGGAAACTTTGAACTCTTTTTACAAGGAACTTCTTATATTTCGCAGCTCAAAGATGGTGATAATATCTTAATCCTAGAATCCTGTACACACACCACTTCCTGTGGTGACATCGGGCGCCATAAGCTTCCAAATCTATTGCAAAAAGTAACGGGCAAACAACTTCGCTTTACCTTCATTGCCTCATTAGACCCACTTCCTGAACTTACAGACATTGCCTTTGCTATCCAATGTGGTGGTTGTATGGTTACACGCAAGCAGTTGCAAAACCGCATTTTACAAATCGTTGAAGCAGGAATTCCTGTTTCTAACTACGGAATGGCATTAGCATTGCTAACCGGAATTTTTGAACGCGCAACGCAGATTTTCCGCAAACTGAAGGAATAAAAAAAAACTCTATTTTTGCATCCTCGTTTCTTTTAACGAATGGCAGTTCGAAACCCTCCTGCCAGATAATGAGAAATTTATCGAAACAAAACTAACGGAATTAAAAATGAATGAAATTCTTCTCATCTCATCCCTACTTTTTATTTACGGGACAACACTCTTGGCGTATCGGTTTCTTGGGCGCGCAGGGCTTTTCGGCATGACCGTTGCTGTCACCATTTTAGCCAATATTGAAGTTGTAATTCTCATTACCGCATTCGGTATTGAGCAAACATTAGGCAACGTTTTATTTGCAACTACCTTCCTCATCACGGACATTCTTTCCGAATGCGAAGGAAAAAAATACGCCAATCGTGCGGTAGTAATGGGGCTTTGGGCATCTCTATTCTTCTTGATAATCTCCCAAAGTTGGCGAATATATCAACCATCTATCAACGACACAATACACCCGATGGTTTACCAACTCTTCTCTTTGACACCGCGCATTATCATTGCCTCATTTATTGCCTTTGCCATCAGTCAGTTTTTTGACGTGTGGATTTACCATAAGTGGTGGCAATTCACCGAAAAGCGAACGGGCTCTCGACATCGCTTCCTTTGGTTGCGAAATAATGGTTCTACACTCATTAGTCAATTTATCAATACACTTATTTTCACAATGATAGCATTTGTAGGCATTTATGATTTCAAAACTTTATTCTCCATTTTTACCTCCTCTTATATCATTTATTTCATTGCTAGCTTGCTAGACACACCAATTGTATATTGGGCACGAAAAATCAGAGAAAAACAAAGTCGAACCAAAATAAAATAAAAAAAGTCGGCGTAACAGATGCTACACCGACTTTCAAATATTAAATTTCAAAACTTAATTTAATTCTCCATTAAACTCTAAAATTCTCACTTGAGTTGTTAATGTTGCTATCAACTCAACTTCATATTTAACCTCTAAATGAAGAGAAGAACCTTTAAACTCAGCCGATACAATTACATTCTTAATATTTTCTTCCGCACTATTCAACAAGTTAGTCATACCTGTATTTTGGGTAAGAGATGCGAAAAGGCTAGTTAACAACTCTACATTATCGGTATTAGCAGTAAAAGTATTATCACCTGCATAATCCATTGGAAGAACGTAGTAAAGAAGAATTCCATCCTGCACAACAGGATTTTCACCAATCATCACCTTACCTTCTTTAGAGGTGCTTTGAGAAATTAATGTAAATGTTCCGTGGTAAGTACCTTTTACTTTAGATCCTTCGCCACCAAAATTACAAGATGTAAGTCCTAAAATTAGAACCATCAAAATAGGTAAAATTTTTTTCATATTCTGTGATTTTTAGTTAATAAATTGGGTTGCAAAAGTACATAAATTATTTTTTCTAATCACAATTAAAGAGAGTTAAGATTAAAACTTATCAAGAATAAAAGTTGATAAAAAAAACCAACATATAAATATATATAATATTATTTTGTATTTTTGCCGCCTTAAAATCACTATAAATAAATTGACAAAACAATGAAAATATCTTTCAATTGGCTGAAACAATATTTAAGTTTCGACTTAAATCCGGAAGAAACCGGAAAACTCCTCACAAATTGTGGACTAGAGGTTGAGAATATCGAACTTTTTGAGACCATCAAAGGTGGACTCAAAGGGTTAGTAGTAGGTGAAGTTTTAACCTGCGAAGATCATCCGGATTCGGACCATCTCCACGTTACCACTGTTGACGTTGGCGGCGAAAAGATTTTAGACATTGTTTGCGGAGCTCCTAACGTAGCAGCAGGACAAAAAGTAATTGTTGCAACTATTGGCACAGTACTTTACGATGACGAGAAGCCCTTTACTATTAAGAAATCGAAAATTCGTGGTTGTGTATCAGAAGGCATGATCTGTGCTGAAGATGAAATTGGTGTAGGTTCTGCTCACGATGGCATTATGGTTCTACCTGCTGACGCTAAAGTCGGAACGCCTGCTGCTGACTACTTCCAAATTGAAAGCGACTATATTTTCGAGATTGGACTAACACCCAACCGAAGCGATGCAATTTCACACCTCGGCGTTGCACGTGACCTTTTCGCAATGCTCAAAATGAATAACCTGCCAACCTCACAGGTTCTGATGCCAGCTCCCGAAAATTTCATTTCTGCTCCTAAAACCAACAAAATTGATATATCTATAGAAAACAAAACTGCTTGTCCAAGATATACCGGACTTTGTTTGGAAAATGTAGAAGTAAAAGACTCTCCTGCTTGGTTACAAAATCGCTTACGCTCCATCGGTATCAGACCCGTAAACAACATTGTGGATATCACGCAATTTGTTATGTTTGAATGCGGTCAACCTTTGCACGCTTTCGATTCAGATAAAATTAAGGGCAACAAAGTAATCATCAAAAATCTTCCTACAGGCACCCCATTTACCACTTTGGACGGCTCTGAAATTAAATTGCACGAAGAAGATTTAATAGTTTGCAACGAAGAGGAAGGAATGTGTATTGCTGGCGTTTATGGTGGTTTAGACTCTGGAATCTGTCAATATACACAAAATGTATTCTTAGAAAGCGCTTATTTTCAAGCTACTTCCGTTCGTAAAACTTCAAAAAGACACGGACTTAAAACAGATGCTGCTTTCCGATTTGAACGTGGCTGCAACCCAGATATCACTTTATATGCAATCAAACGTGCGGCTAACCTTATGATTGAGTTAGCAAATGCCACAATCGCTTCCGAAATTATTGATGTTTACCCCAATATTATTGAAAAAAACAATATTGTTTTAAATTTCGATCAAGTTTACAAAGTTGTTGGAAAAATTATCGACAAAGAGACCATCTCTAACATACTTCTCAACCTTGGTTTTAAATTTGTTACTTGTACCAACGATTTTATCGTAGTAGAAGTTCCTCTTGATAGAGTTGACGTAGTTCGCCCCATCGACCTTATTGAAGAAATCCTTCGTATTTATGGATACAACAATGTCGAAATTCCAACTACCATTAAATACACTACCAATTCTATTCCTGAAAACAGAGCGGCAAAATTACAAAAACGAATTTCTATCTATCTCGCCAACAGTGGATTAATTGAAATAATGAACAACTCCCTTACTAAGGAATCTTATGCAACTACTCTTCCTTTTATTAATGAGAATGAAACTATCAAACTACTTAACCCGTTGAGCAGCGAACTCAATGCATTGCGTCAATCTCTACTTCCTGGCGGTTTGGAAACCATTGCGCACAATCTAAACAATCGCAATAACAACCTCCGTCTCTTCGAATTTGGTAAAATATATTTCAAAAATTGTTCTGCTAATAATGATGATAAAGTGGAAGTAAGATTCCTCGAAAAACAAATATTAAGCTTCTGGTTTACAGGCAAGAACCATGACGATATTTGGAATGATGCTACACAAGAAATGAATTTCTACACATTGAAGAATGTTATCAACAATCTTCTTGCATTCTTAAATATTCCACTTAAAAATATTACCATAAAAAATTCTGAATCAAAAATTTATTCACAAGGATTAGAATACATTCTTCCTAACGGAGAAATTCTATTCTCTTTGGGAATTGTTTCACCTAAAGTGCTCAAATCTTTTGATATCAAGCGCGAGGTTTACTATGCAGAAACGCAAGCTGGAACACTTTTGGAATTACAAAATAGCAATGTTCTTTACTCGCCAATTCCAGTATTTCCAACTGTGAAACGAGATCTTGCCTTGGTTGTTGACAAAGCTACAACATACCAAACATTAGAAGCCATAGCATTTAAATATGGCGGCAATCGCTTGAAAAGCGTTTCTCTTTTCGATGTTTACGAAGGTGACAAGTTAGAAGCTAATAAAAAATCTTACGCACTCAACTTTGTTCTTCACCATCCTGAAAAAACTCTTACAGAAGAGGAAATTAACAAAGTAATGAATAAATTGATTGCAGCATTTGAAAGAGAATGTAATGCTAAGTTGAGATAATGCAGATTTTTAACAATTTAGAGGATTTCAAAAAACTGGAAAATGCAGTGGTTACCATCGGCTCGTTCGATGGTGTTCATATTGGGCATCGATTGCTGTTGCAAAAACTTTGCACAACTGCCCAAAATACTGATGGTGTTAGTGTTGTTATCTCCTTCAACCCACATCCACAAGAAGTACTACGCCACGACCCCAACTTTTTCACAATCCTTACAATAGAGGAAAAAATCTCTCTTCTTGAAAAAGAAAATATCGATATTCTGTTACTTCTTCCTTTTACCCCAGAATTAGCCAATTTATCATCAGAACAATTTGTAGAACAAATACTTATCAAAAAAATTGGCACTCGCACCCTAATTATGGGACCAGGCAATAATTTTGGAAAAGGCAGAGAAGGAAACTATCAATCATCATACAATTTTCTTTTAAAAAACGGCATTACTCCCATTCTGATAGAGGAATATCTAATGAACGATATTGCTGTTCGGTCCTCAAAAATCAGAGAAGCTATCATTGATAAAAATTATGCAAAAGCGGAAGCCCTATTAGGACATTCCACATTCAGAAAAAAAGAATAAAAATAAAAAAATATACTCTATGAGCAAATACTTAATCATCGTTGAGTCTCCAGCGAAAGCCAAAACGATAGAAAAATTCATAAGCAAAGACTACCAAGTAATCTCAAGTAAAGGACACGTTCGCGACCTTCCCCCAAAAGAAATAGGTATTGATGTTGCACAAGGTTACCTACCTCTTTATGAGATTATGTCAGAAAAGAAGAAATTGATTGCTGAAATTAAAGAACTTTCTACCCAAGCGGAAACCGTTTTGCTAGCAACGGATGATGACCGCGAAGGAGAGGCTATCTCTTGGCACTTGATTGAAGCTGCTAACATACCGATGGATAAAGTGAAACGTATTGTTTTCCATGAAATTACTAAAACGGCTATTGAACAAGCGTTGGCAAATCCAAGAGATATGGACATCGATTTAGTAAACGCACAGCAAGCTCGTAGAATTTTAGATAGATTGGTAGGATTTGAACTTTCACCTGTACTATGGAGAAAAGTACGTCCTCAACTTTCTGCGGGTCGCGTACAATCTGTAGCCGTAAAATTAATTGTAGAAAAAGAACGTGAAATCAACAAATTCACAAGCAGTTATAACTACAAAGTTGGCGGTATTTTCAACTCTACAGAAAACGACAGCACCTCTTTAGATGCTGACCTCAACACACGTTTTAATACAAAAGAGGATGCATTACGGTTTTTAGAAGATTGCAAATCATCTACATTTACCATTAACTCTGTTGAGAAAAATCCTGGAAAAAAATCTCCAGCACCTCCATTTACCACTTCAACATTGCAACAAGAAGCCGCTCGCAAATTAGGATTCTCCGTTAGTAAAACAATGGTAATTGCACAACAATTGTACGAAGCCGGTTATATCACCTATATGAGAACTGACTCCGTAAACCTATCAGAACTAGCATTGGAAAGTACCAAAGATGAAATTTGCAAAATTTATGGCGAAGACTACTCCAAAACGCGTCGATATGTTACCAAAACCAAAGGAGCACAAGAAGCGCACGAAGCTATTCGCCCTAGTATCATGTCAAATCACACTATCCCTGGCGATACTTTCGCAAAACGACTCTACGAATTAATTTGGAAACGCACCATCGCTTCTCAAATGAGCGATGCAGAGTTGGAAAAAACTAACATTACCATCGATATCTCTAACCGCCCAGAAAAGTTTGTCACCTCTGGAGAAGTAGTAACTTTCCAAGGTTTCTTGAAAGTATATATTGAATCAAAAGATGAAGAAGATGAAGAAATTAAGGGTTGGCTTCCTCCTGTAAAAGTTGGCGAAAAATTCGCTATTGAAGAGGTAAAAGCTTGGCAAAAATATGCGATGGCACCCACACGCTTCACCGAGGCAAGTTTGGTAAAGAAACTGGAAGAGTTAGGAATTGGTCGTCCTTCTACATACGCTCCTACCATCTCTACTATCCAAAAAAGAGAATATGTGGTTAAAGAAACACGTACAGGCAGCGAACACGACATTATCGTCTTAACTCTAAAAGAGAACAATATTAAAGAAAGTTGTAAGAAAGAGAAGTATGGAAATGAAAAGGACAAACTATTCCCAACCGACATTGGAATTGTTGTCAATGAATACCTTCAAGAGCACTTCGAACCTATTATGGACTACGGATTTACAGCACAAGTGGAGAAGGAATTTGATGATATTGCAGAAGGAAAAATCGAATGGCAAAAGATGATTGATAGATTCTATCTATCGTTCCACCAATCCATTGAGAATGCATTACAACACTCTAACCGCGCTAGTGGAGAGAGACTTTTAGGACAAGACCCCAAAACCAATGCCAATGTTTATGCTAAATTGGGCAAATATGGTCCTATGGTTCAATATGGCGAAAATTATGAGGATCAAAAACCACGCTACGCACGTATGAAATCCACTCAATTTATCGAAACCATAACCTTAGAAGAAGCATTAGATCTTTTCAAACTTCCCCGCGAACTTGGAGAATACAACGGTGAAATGCTTACCATCGGCTTAGGTAGATTTGGCGCATACATCAAACACGGAAAAACATACGTTTCTTTTCCAAAAACTGAAGAACCTACCGAAATTAGCTACGAAAGAGCAGTTGAACTAATTGAGGAAAAACTAAAACTCGATGCTGATAGAGCTCCCCGTCTTTTAGGACAATACAACGACGTTGACGTTTTTGTCGCATCAGGAAAATATGGGCCATACGTAAAATATAACGACCAAAATATATCTTTCGAAAAGAAAATATCTCCTTCAACACTCACTTTGGAAGACGCAATTCAAATTATTGATAGTGCTAAAACCAAAAACATACTGATTTCATTCCCAGAAGATGAAAATATTAAAGTAATGAACGGAAGATATGGCGTTTATATTACTAATGGAACTGACAACTTTAAAATCCCGAAAGGAACTAATCCACAACAACTTACTTATCAAGAATGCCTAAATATCATTGCTAGCAGCAATCCAACAGCCAAGAAAAAATATACGCGTAAAAAAAGCTAATTATGGAATTAGAATTGGAAAAATATCTCTCTCCTATCGACTTAGAGGAGCTTAATATATTTGGACAAATAAAAGAAAATCAACGTATTATCAACTCTATTAAGATCAATAAAGATAATGAAAAGATTTTATTGGACGACATCCAAATTGTAATTCTTGGTGTACCAGAGTCTCGTGGCGCTGTAAATAACTACGAATGCTTACACGCTGCCAATGAGGTGCGCAAAGAACTCTATAAACTTTTCCGATGGAATAAACCCGTAAATATCTACGACTTAGGGAACTTGAAAGTGGGTACTACACTTGAAGACACCTACGAAGCTCTTTCAGACGTGATAAGTTATTTCATTGAAAGAGAAATTATTCCTATTATTATTGGAGGCAGCAACGACTTAGCATTTGCCAACTATCGAGCATACGAAAAACTAGAACAAGTTGTAAACATTGCAGCTATTGATTCTCAATTCAACCTAGGAAATGTGGAAGAAAAAATCAATTCTAATAACTACCTCAATAGTATCATACTGCAACAGCCCAACTTTCTGCTCAACTATTCTAACATTGGATACCAAAGCTATTTAAACTCTCCTGAATCCTTGGCTATGATGAAAGAGCTCTACTTCGATACCTACCGCGTAGGCGCACTTCGGAAAGATATTCTTGAAGTAGAACCTATTGTTCGCAACGCAGAAATGGTCTCTATTGACATCTCAGCCGTAAGACGACCTGACGCACCAGGAAACCCGAACGCATCAGCACATGGGTTCTACGGAGAAGAGATTTGTCATATTGCTTATCTAACCGGAATTAGCGAAAAGATGAGTTCGTTCGGTATCTATGAGTTTAACCCCGCATACGATAATAATAACCAAACTGCCCAGCTCATCTCTCACGCAATTTGGTACTTTATAGAAGGATATTTAGGACGTTGCGGCGATATGCTCTTCCAAAATAAAGAAAATTACACAAAATTCTCAGTTACCGTAAATGATGCACCTGAAAATCTCGTTTTCTATTGTAGCAAAAAAACAGGTCGCTGGTGGATACTCGTACCCGTAATTCATCCTACAAAAAATATCAACCAAAAATATTTTCTTCCTTGTAGCGAAAAGGATTATAAACTTGCCTGCAAAGATATTATCCCTGAAAGATGGTGGTTAACATTCAATAAATTAAATAAATAAGCCTATGAAAAAAATCTACATTATTGTTCTACTATTGATTTTCTGTATAAACAATTCATTCTCTCAAGAAACGCCAAATATTGACCCAATATCCACAGAAAATCTTACTGATACTATTAAAAATTCCAAATGGAAAGATTATTGGAAACTTTCTGGAATCGTTGGTTTTAACGTAGCTCAAACACAATTTGTACATTGGGCAGCTGGCGGAAATAACAACTTCAACGGTGTGGTTTTTGCTAATGCAACCCTCAATTATAAAAAGAACAAGTTGGCTTGGGATACCCAATTAGATACAGAATTCGGATATATGTTCTCTTCCGAACTAATACCCACTTGGAGAAAATCAAGCGACAAGATTAACTTCTCTACAAAACTCGGTTTCGAGGTGGCTGATATGTGGTTCATTACGGCAATGGGAACCTTTAAGTCACAATATATTCCAGGCTGGGATTTCTCCGCTCCTGGTCTTACCCCCGACGAAGAATATAAGAAAATATCTAATTGGCTATCTCCCTCTTATACCGACATCTCTCTAGGTATCGACTGGAAATGGAAGAACTTATTCACAGTCTATGTTTCTCCCCTTGCTGGATTGATTACTACATGTACTGATAGTCTTCTCCGTACATCATACTCTGTACCAGAAGATAAAAATGTTTCTGCCAGTTTAGGACTTACCATTAAAGCTGGTATCAACTACACCCTGATTAAAAACTTCAAAATTATTACTGCAGTACAACTTTACACTCCATATACCGATAAAGAACAACCCTTCGGAAACTTCAATGTGGACTGGGATTTCGCAATCTCATACCAATTCTTGAAAGTTTTGAATGTAACATTAACTACTTCGCTGAAATATTACGAAAAAACACTTATCGCAAACAAAGATGGTGTATTGGCTCCGAGAGTTCAGTTCAAAGAGGTGCTAGGATTAGGTATCGGCTATAGTTTCTAACAACATAAAACAATGTTATGAAACGATTTATTCCCTTTTTCTTACTAATTATAGGATTTCTAACCCTCAACGCACAAAACGAATCCCTTTTTAAGGGCGGTGTTCGTATAGGGGGCTCAATCACACAAATATCTGGCGATGACCTCTCCGGATTCCACAAATTGGGAGCTTATGCAGGTCTCTTTGCTAATGTGCCTATTGATAGAAATCAAGACTGGAAATTCCAAATGGAACTCAATTTCATTATGAAAGGTAGTAAAACATACACTCCACCTAAAAGTGAATTTCCTCAGTTTATCTACAAACTGAATCTCTACTATATAGAAGTTCCTCTTCTTTTTAAATATGTAGGATTAAGCAATTTAGAGTTTGAATTTGGACCCGCTATCAATATCTTATTTTCCTATAAAGAAACTGAAAACAACTATCCTATCATTGGTCGTCCTAAATTCTCTATTTTCGAACTCTCTGGAATGGCCGGTATCAGCTACTACTTTAAAGAACATTATGGTTTCACACTGCGCTATTCAAACTCACTCATTCCAATTAGAAAACCCAATTGGGCTGTAAATCGCTGGATAAAAAAACAGATGAATAGCTGTATTATGCTAACCTTTAATTACCAATTCTAAATTCCTCTTCCAAATCCCAATAACCGCGAATTTGGATAGGCTTTTCAAAATAGTAAATGGGCTCAGGTTGACGCTTTTTCCTGACTTCGTCATTGGGACACCCAAAAATTTTCGTCAAAGAGTTTTTCAATGGGTTTGTGCCGTTTCATGACCATTGTCCTGGAGAGAAGTTGTCCGTTGAGTGGCAGACGGACTTGCATGGTCGTCACTGTCTTAGCCATTCGCAGCACCTTGTCTATGCTTAATTTGATGCCGTTGAGTTTGAGGATTCTGTCCAGTTCCTTGTAAACTTTCAGTGCCACGAAGCAGATGCAGATGTGCGCCTCTATACGCTTGCGGGTGAAGTGGAACATCGGGCGTACTTCCAGTTTCGATTTGGCGATGCGGAAGGCCAGCTCCACGGTCCAAAGGTTATGATAGGCCGCATAGATTTGTTCTGCGGGAAGTTCGGTGTTTGTCAGATAGCCTTTAAGTCCATCCCATACAGCGTCTTCCTCTATTTTCCCGTAATTGATGGACACCTCCACCTTGTTCTTCATTTCCAGGAACTTGTTGTAGCCACGTCTGTTGATGTTCTCTTTGCTCAGCCTCCCGTTCCTGTATGCCTTCTCAAGTCTTCGAACCCCTTTCTCCCTGTTGTAGGAGTCCTTTCTCGCCCTGTTGTCAGTGTAACCTACCAGAAGCCGCCTCCCGTCCCCCTTGTCGTATTCCTCCATCTGTCCGTCCACCCATGAATGTGACAGTATCCATTCCGTGACTCTTGTCGATTCGGTCTTTATACGTGCCCCGATAATGTATTTGTAGTTGTTCCGCTCCAAATCAGCGACGTTCTGCTCGTTCATCAGCCCCGAGTCGGCCACAACCACGAAGTCTTCCTGTTCATACTTGCGGACGAACTCCTCGATGACCGGCATCATGGTGTGTCCCTCGTATTTGTTCCCCTCGTGGATGCAGTAGGCCAGCGGGTAACCGTTCAGGCTCACCAGAAGCCCAAGTATGATTTGAGGGTTTTTGTGCCTGCCCTCCTTTGAGAAGCCCGTCTTGCGCAGGTCGTCATCCCTGTCGGCCTCGAAGTACAGGGTGGTCACGTCGTAGAACATCACACCGATGTTGCCGCCCAACAGCTCTCTGGTATGACGTACACTGATATCCTGAACCTTCTCCTGTTGCGTATGGTTCAGCTTGTCCAGATAGCGGTATATCTTCGACAAATCCACATCCTCGTCGAAGTGGTTCTTCAGGTACTCCACCGTCGCAGCCTTGCTTGACGGGCACGAAAGGCGTGCGACGACCAGCTTCCTGAATACATCATCCTCTATCTTGTCAAAACCTATTCTGTCAAATATGCGGTCCAAAATGAGGCTGTCCCCGTTGACCAAAATGTTCTCTATGCTGTCTATGAACCGCTCTATCTCCTTCCTCTCCCTATCTTTGCCCTCGGCATCAGTGAACATGTCCGCCATGCCGGATTTGCGTCTTATCCATTCTTCCCCTTGTCTGCTGAGATTATCTATCTCTTGCGGATCAGAACTGCTCCCCATCGTTTTGACGAGCTTATATCTGCCTTTGTCCTTTCTGACAACGACAACGCTCGTCGAACCTGACTTGTTCTTTTTTTGTCGGACAAACATCACTTGTAATTTGTTCGCAAAAATACTCAAAAAAAGCATCGGGACACCCATTTCGGGTGCCTCAACAAAAGTATTCTGCTCATTACAAGCAAATTATAATTTTAAAGTTTTTTTTGTGACGAAGTCAGGAAAAAACTATCTTTGCACACGCTTTTCTTGATTCTGTCTATGGATATTTAGGTAG
>CALGTS010000026.1 GCA_937901925.1 uncultured Bacteroidales bacterium
GCTGTCCGATAAAATGTGTACTTTTGCCCATAGTTATTTGGATGTGTGTAGTAACCGCTAAATAACGAAAAAGGGCTGAATCCTGCAAATGGAAACAGCCTTTTTTTATTTTGGCAAAAAAAGTTTTACCGGACACTAATAATAATTAAATCCTCTTAATCTACCAATATTCGATAGTACGTTCGGTTATAACAGTGCCCCTGTATCTATCTTCGTAAAATCTTTTTTCCCAATCTTTACCTGAAACATCATAAGTGTATTGAATAACACTCTCTATATATCCGTCAATCCCGTCCGTAATGGATGTAGATGTTAAAAGCATTCCATCGGCTCCATACTGATACTCAATTATATATGCCATACCTGAGTAATAAATGCCAATTTTCGAAATCCCAAACTGATTAAATTCATACTCTTCAGGAACATCACCTTCTAAAATGACTTTGGTACCATCATTACCTATAGAATATTCATATACGGGACTACCCTCCTTTCCAATCTGCGAACCTTCTACCGAAATAACTTTTCCTTTATTAAAGTGAAATTCTAATGAATTACATGTTTCACATGGAATATAAATAATTTTAACAAAACCCCTTCCCTATTATACTCTTGTATCAAAAATGCATCATCCGTTTTTTCAACTTCTTTTTTTATCATACTCTTCATCATCATATTCTTCATCATCATATTCTTCATCATCATATTCCTCATCATCATATTCCTCATCATCATACTCTTCATCATCATATTCTTCACCGTCATATTCTTCATCGTCATATTCTTCACCGTCATACTCTTCACCTTCATACTCTTCACCTTCATACTCTTCATCGTCATACTCTTCACCTTCATACTCTTCATCGTCATACTCTTCACCGTCATACTCTTCACCGTCATACTCTTCACCGTCATACTCTTCACCGTCATATTCTTCATCTTGAATATGATTTTTCCCATCGTAAACACAACGTACAGACAATCCGTTCTTTATATAATCTCCATGAACACTGACATAAGGATTATGGTAATATAAATAACGAGTTAACGCCATATTTTTTCCTTCAGGAGTACTACTCCAAAAGTGTGCAGCCTTGCCAAAATCGTCATAAAATCCATCAGAATAAGTTCCTGCGGGAAATGCAGAGAAACCTGTCAAATTATTTTCTTCTAGTAAGTTTCCTATTGAACAAGGATTCAGATTGTTTTTCCAAAATTTTTTTACAGACATAGCTTTGCTTATATTCTCACTCACACCACCACACTGATACCTCTCTTGTGAACGAACAAATATAGTTAATTTCCTCCATTCTTCCATAGAAGGCAAGTGCCAACCTTCTGGGCAGACCTGTTTGGCCGACTCCCAAGTATATAAGTAACCATATTTTGCTACATTTCCTTCATCATCTCCTGGCGAATAGTAGGTTAAACTTTCACCGTGTGCTCCGGTTGTTGCTCGCATATTCTCCTTCAGCCAACATTGTTCTCCAAGTATAACAGTAGCATATATGTTGTCCTCAATGTCAATTACTTCACTAGGGCATCGCTGGCTATAAGCAATACCGACATAATTTAACAACAAAAACAAACTAATAAAACGTAATAGAAGATTTATTTTCATAACTAATATCCTCATCAACAAAATAATTATAATAGATTCTTCCTCTTTCTATGAAGAGGAAGAATCATTGATAAAATGATGGACTGCCAAGGCAAACAGCAATCACTACTTTAAATCAGTGAAAATATTCAAAGATTTTTTTGTTTTAGGAACACTTACACATGAGCTGAAAATCTCCTGTGATTTGGATTTATACGGAAAAATTAAACTTTCCGGATAAGTTGGGACAATAGTGTATTGTCCTTTTTTATCTTTAGCAATTTGATACATTGTGTTATTGAGCATAATCAAACTGGGAGCATCAGTACGGCCATTCGCCGTAACAACAGTCTCTAATTTGCCTTTATTAAAGATGAGAAAAGCTGTCTCAACGCGACCAGTATAAACTTCTTTCCCATCTGTTTCTCTACCAACATTGTTAACTTTTTTCGCATTAATTTTGCGCACCAAAACTTTGTACTTATACATATAGATATCAAATCCATCGTCTTGTTTGCTCAAAAGATCATATGGTTGGCAGCCTAATTCCGTAACTACTTTATCATATTTTTGACCTGTTTTCAGATTACATAAACGTTCAGAGGAGGTAAATTTAGGATAAGCAACAGAAAAACATCCTGAAAAAAGAGATAGCAATCGCTATCATAAATAAAAATAATAGAATTCTTTTCATAATACATAAATTAAGGTTAATAATTGGATTTATGTCAAACTATTCAAGTATCAAACATTTGTTTTCATAGTCAATGGTTACTGTACCAAAATTAGATAAAAATGATTGTCCGAGAAGTAATGGTGCATCCATATTATGCACAATAGTAGCTTTTACATTTCTGATTTCTCTTCCTCCGACAGATACAGACTGCAAATTAAGAACGGTCCCCTCTTCTATAGTTCCATTTGCAATTTGATAATACTCCTCACCAATAATATCATCTTCCGAAATCTTATTATGCTTAAAAAGAAATTGTGCTTCCGTCAACGAAATCACTACATCTGAAGCACCTGTATCAAATATAAATTGCATGGGCACCCCATTGATTAGGCACGGCAGATAGTACAATCCATTTCCGAAATCCATTGGAATTGTAACAGGTTCATTGTCTTTATTTTGTGATGACACCTCGACATTTTCTACATCTATTACAGGGGGCTCAGGAGGAATAGGAGTAGATTTTTTTGTACACCCTCGTATCCCCAAGATAAAAATTAGGAGAAAGATAACACACAAAGTGATAATACTCATTTTTTTACTATCCATAGAAAAAATTATGTTATATAAATTTATAAGTAAAGAATGCAATTATTTTATTAATATATCCATTTTCCGTATAACTTGCCAGCGGCCACTGATAGGATCTTTCCGGACCAAGCCTGTCGAACGAACTTCCACATTTTTATCATTATTAATCACTTGCTTATCACAACCATCAATAAAAGCAGGATTCGCAACTATTCGCTTTAATGCACCTGAATAAAGACAGAGCTCAGCTTGATTTGCTCCATTCAAATGAAGTTCAAAGATTGTATTTCCATTGGGTTGGGATGTGACATTACACAAACAGTTGTCAACTATTGATTTGGCATACAAAACAGATGGTGAAGTTGGTGGTGGAGTATGATATACATCCTTCTTCAGACGACTGATATCATCTGTTATTTGTTGGAGTAATGCCTCCAGTTTGCCTATTTTTTCAGTCAAGGCTTTATGCTGTTTGTCAAGGAAGACATTCTGACCATTGAGTTGTTTGATAGCATTCCTTAATTTCAATAATTCTCCACCTATATCTATAGCAGGTGATTTTTCAGGCTCAGCGGGAAAAATATGTTTTTTACTTCTGTAAAAATATTTTATAAATAGGAAAAACGCTCCTGCAAATGATAGAGATATGAGTATGACAATTAATTTAGCAATTCTAACATACTTAAACACAAAACCGGGAACATAATCTACGAAAATTTTGCCATCCTGCTGAACCCGAGATGAATCAATTATAAGAGAATCGCAAGGACGATGAGGCTTATACTTCTCCCATATGGTACTAGGCACTATCCCCCCTGAATCAATAGTGATCGTTGAATCGCAAACGCCATTAATAATGACCTCTATATTAACTACGCTTGGCTTGGAAGCTGCTCCTGCGTTTTGCGGGGTTTTTGTTGAATCACCAACTCCAGCAGTCAGATTCAAACAAAAGGAGAAGAGCAATAGGAATAAAAAAACACTAAATTTCTTCATTATAAAAAAGATTAGAATGAGGGTTTCTTATCGAAACCCTCAAAAAAATATTATTATTGTTTAGAGATGTAAAAAGCTAAATCATGCAAGAAACCAATAAGCGGATAGAAGAACAACGTTTCCTCCAATACTGTCTCGTCGGTTACCTCTTTATTCTTATTATTAAAACCTTCGGACATTGACACATTCAGGGCTTGTATTCCATCCACACCTAAGCAGAATTCTTTCACCTTACTATATATCGACGAATCTGCACCTAATGTATTTACAAGATAGTCTTGATTATTCTTATGTAAGTCAAACAAAAACTCAAGGAAAGTCTTCACAGAATTCTCAACAGATGCTTTCATTTCATCTGTAATATCTCTGTATGTAATCGGCTGATTTGAATCACACTCGAAGCCATCTCCAGGAAATACCGATTTAATAGCATTTATGTCGTTATAACTTTGCGGAGTTGGATCTTCAATTCCGCCCTTACAAGTTGCAATCTTCGGATTTTTCTCCATTTGGACTTTAATTTTTCCTGTTTCATCTTCATACACACCATCAAAAATCAACTTGAAGAAATTAGATTGAATATCAGATTCACAAGAAAGGATTGTCAGCGTTTTTGCTCCATTTCCGCTAAAGGCAATAGTTGTAGGTTTTTTCAAACCCTTTGCTTTCATCACACGAGCGATATAGTACACGATTGCACCGTAGAATATAATAAAAACATATCTCATTTTATCATCGTCAATCAACTTTCGTAAGAAATCCAGTTCTCTGTTATTTTTGACTTTTTCGCCCTGCAAAGAGAAAAGAAATGCTATTATATCTGGTGATTTTTGCATTGCTTCGATCTGCCTTAACGAGTCCTTCAACTCTGCAAATTTCTCTAAATCTTTTCGAATTGCATTTATATATTTACAAACAAAACCATTTTGAGAAGGATTAGAATTATAGCCATCTCCAAAAATCGCATTTGACGCAAATCTAAAAGACATCAACATTTTGTCTTTGTGATCCTCAACTACAAACACATCCGTAGTTCCACCACCGACATCAATTGTCACAACATTTGGTGTTGCTCCCTGACTTGTTTTAAAGTGTAAATAAGGCGCTTTGGATTCAGAAATACTAATTACATTCTGATCAGCATCTGGTCCAAAATATTTTTCATATGCTCCTTTCCACATTCTTGCAAATGAAGCTACCCTATGTGCAGTCATACTAGCAGGATAGAACCACAAGATTTTTGTATCTGACAAACGGCCTTCATTCAAAATAACCTTATTTCGTAACATAATGAAAATTGTTTCTATATGTAATTCCAATAATCGGTTATTATCTCCCCACTTCAAATTCGTTATAACTCTATCCCATTGCGGAATTTTCTCTTTCTCATACAAGAAGGGTATATTTCCGTCACAAAATGGAATAGCAGTTCCATATTCTACATCCTTTTTTGTCACATATACGGTGCGCATTGGAAAAGAGTGGAGATCTTTATCTCCAATAGTTTCCGGGATGAAGTCTTGCTCAAATCCCATTTTAATATCCATACTAGTATATTTCATGTGCATTTTCACTAGTTGTTTTTCTTCTGCTGAAATATTAAAAGGAACTGGTGTCGGATGTTGATCAGTGCAATATTCTATGTGCGTATTAGTTGTTCCAAAATCCACTGCAAATGTAAACTTCTCTTTGGAATCACTTACTGATTTAAAAATAGGGCAGATAAAACCTGACACGTCTATTCCCAAATCAACCTTAATGCTATCTATATTTTCTGTAATTCGATAAGATTCGTGACTACCTCCATGAGCTTCTAAATCTTTTTTAAGTCTAACTACATTTTGTGATTCAACGGAATCTTTTCCATTCCGATAGGACAAGCTAATATCGAATCGACTGCTATTATAAAAGGCAACGCGATACTCTTTACTTACTTCTTGAGGAAAATCAACAAGCGGCATTATACCTAATCCAAGCTCTGCCTCAACTATAGTTCCTATATTTTTCTCCCGATCCCCCCCCGACGTAGAATATAAACGTGTATATTCTACGTGTCCTTTCTTAACCGGAATTCGAAGCGTAACTTTTACATCTCCTTCAACATTACAATCAACGATTTCCAGCATTTTTTTCCCATTCTTCTGAGCTTTGATTAAATCTTGAGGCGTAAAAAAATCGAAAAACAATTCCGACAACGGCAATAAGAAACTGTATTTTTCTATATGTTCTTTAGAGCTCACATACCCACCATTATAAAAACAATCAGAATTTAACTCATAAGGAGTTTTTATAATTACATCTGTCAAGAAATCACTTATTGTTAAATATGGGTATTCCTCATGAACAATTGGCAGTCTTCTATGTTTCCAATCTTTACAATCAAAATACTCTGCTTTATTATCCACACCCCATTTATCCGTTGTGTAGATAAAATCAGCATAAAGATTGCCTGATTCAACGGGTAAAACCAAAGGGGGCTGTTCGCCGTTGAAAATATTAGATGATATCTCAAAATCACTCTTCCATTTAATAGATTTGGATCTTTGGTGAAATGTATCACCCAGAATTTCAAGCACATCATTACCTCCGTCAATTCTGATGTTCTGGTAATCGTCAAGAGCTTGCTCTACATCAATATTGTCCACTTCCCTTTTCTGCTCATAAGAAAGACAGTGATATGTGAAATTCAAGTAATCATCTAACTCCTCAAAATCCCTAGAAAAACCATCATATTTCTTTCTAAATGTGAAAAAATATTTTTGAAGTTCAAAGTCACGTGCAAAAAGCGGTTGGTAATTGTCATCAAAAGGACGATCATTTCTAAAAGAGATATTCTTTGACACATAACTCAAATCATTCGCGGAGGAGATGAATAGTGTTGCTGGCGAAGTTGCCCCTACAATGTTCATTTCCGCAGGACGACCTGGTCCTATGTAATTTAACAAATAAAAACGATTTAACTTCTTGAAATTATACGGGTCACTTCCTTCTGCGTCTGACTTTAAAAATAGGTTTAATGTATTATTGAAACAACAAGTGGGATTATTTTCCTGACGGTCCCAAGTAATAATCTCAAACATTTCACGATACCGGTCAAAATTGAAGAAAATCTCTGCTACATCAAAGGTTTCAGAAACTAGTTTATGATAAATTGACGGTTGCTTTCCTCCGCCTCTTGTTAGCACATCTCTCATTTTATCAGCAGAGAGGCTATACGGATCCGTTGTAGCACGTCGGACTGCATCAACAACCTCTTTAAAAGCTGTTTTAACTAAATCAATTCGCGCAAAAGGAGAAGGGATGGAAGTTATCTCCTTCGTTGGAATCGCTCCTTCTGGATCTTTTATTTGATTAATAGCCTCGGTTCCATAAACCTCTGACTCCTGCCAATCATGAAGAGCATTCGACTTTTGTATATTAAATGGTCTAAAGACTTTGGTCATAACTTTAAGTATTTAATTATTGTATATTGAATTTTTCTTTTGATATTCTTTGTGTAGCTTTGTAAAAAAGATCAAAAAATTTCTGTTCTTCCCCTCCTGAAATATCAGCTGAAATTCTTTTAAAATCTATACTATTTAAGCAATTGTTAAAGTATGTAAAGTTTTTAGCTTGAAATAGCTTTTTTTCCAAAACATAACCATTTATAATATCAAAAACGCGATTGGGGTCTTTATTATCGAGGTAAAATGGAGAAAAAGATCGCGCTTGTTCTCTCAACTCTTTAAGCCATTGATAAAATTCTTTAATAATATTCTCCCTTAGCATGCTCATAAATGAACCTGTAAAAAAGGTAGTATCTAAATGTCTATCTTTAGCCCAAGGCTGTCTCACATAATCATCACACTCAAACAAGAATTTTGACATCAGATAGAACTGTACCAAAGGTTTTTGCAACAAATTTCTTGTTTGTAGTCCCAAAGCCCCAAAAGTAATCGTAGGAACATCATTCTCTATAGCAAATTCCTTGTAAATGGTTTCATTTGACTTATTTTGATTTGCAAAATCAATAATAGCCAGAGCAGATGCCAACTCTACAAAATGCGCCCAATTTTTCTGTTCCACCCCACCTTCATTATTATCATAAGTAGTTGGGAGAGTGTCTGAAATATAATACATATTATCCACGGCGCAAGCTCCTTCACCTTCCATAGTACGATTATAATATGCTAAAGCAGATTTTGTCTTAGAAATAAATGTACCGGAATCAATTTGTGAGGTTTCATCTTGCTTAACATTAAAGTAGGGCAAAACTGTAATTGCTCCAATGTGTGATTCATTTACCACAGCATGATTAGCGAGTGTTGTTGTGGTACGCAATATTTTTACAAGTAAAGGGAAACCACTCGCACCCGTTCCGCCAAAGATGGAGGAAATGATAAATATTTTATCACCTGGCTGAAATTCATTGGCAAATTCCCTAAAATCATCAGATTTTTCAAACTGATTTAACACTACGCTACCAATGTGCGGATTCCCCTTAAAACCCACCTTCATATCCGCATTGAGGTTCTTATTTGAGAAAAGCATTCTAGCCATAGCCTGATCGGAGCGAGACATATTTGCCAAATTTATATATTGGTCAAAACGGCAATCCTCCGTATTTTGCAAATTCAAATGAAAATTATTCATTATGTTACGAATCTCGGTCCGAAAGAATTTATTTTCATTGTCCGCAAAACTTGATTTTATTTTTTCACGGATTCTCCCATAATTTTTCATCAGAACTTCCGTCTGACTGACATTTCCTCCGGAAGAATCTGGGTCAATAATGATAGGAATGATGGTATCCGCTGCACATTCGACACCTGCAGCTAAAAGCATCGTAAGTGAACGCAGGACCCGTGACCCAGTTCCACCTATTGCAAAAACATAAATTTTAGACATATAAAAAATTCTATTTAGTTATTATTCTGATTACAAATTAAAATGGAGTATTACGACATTGTGTGCTCCACCATTTTCCGAGGAATGAGGCAACTATAAATACAAGAGCAGAAATACCGAAAGAAGAGATTCCCCAGCTTATTGAACTAAAAGTACCTCCTATAAAATTCGCTCTTTGCTTGAACATAACAAATGCAACTACTCCAAAGCAAATTGAAGAAGACAAGAGCATCATCAACAACCAATGATACCACTTATTAAAGTCTGAACGGTTAATAACGTAATAGAGCAAACCGAAAAAGATTAATGGGACAAACAATGTAACAAGTCCTGGAGTTATAAGATCAAGTTGAGCACCTTGATTGATTTGACCTCCTGCTCCAAAAAGTTCAAAAAGGCTTGAGAAAAAATTGTCTAACGGATTTTGACCAGTTTCTAGATTCTGATTCATTACAGCATCAACGTTAAGAAAAAAAAGTTTCATATTATTACGAATTTAAAGTTATTATTTTGTTCTAACATTAAAGTCAATATTAAAGGCATCCCTCTCATAACCACTTTTGAAAAAAGCATCTCGAACACCTTCAATCTGATAATAGATTCCATAAGTTTCACCGGGCCTAGGCACACCTTCTCCGATAGAGTCATTGGCTAAATTCCACCAACATTTGTCATCAGACTTATAAGATACATCATTATTATAACTTATACTATAATCACCATAGTATAAGCCACCATTACCAACTATCTCAATTGCATAACCATAATCCTCATGGCGAACTTTTTCTATATTATAATTTTTTGATTCTAATGCGAATCCTGAAGTTTCCAAATCGTAATTTGTATGCAACTGTAATTCAACATTAACAGATTCTTTTGAAGAAATAGGGACGATTGTATCCCCATTAGAAAACTGTATTTTCACACTACTTAAACCAATCGGTAACATAACAAACTCATTTTTCTTTTCCCACAACCGAATACGTTGTTCCAGCTCCTTATGCCATCTTGCCAACTCAGATGAGCTGCCAAAAAACCACATGAAAAATGGACGCTTGCCTTTATAATTAACAGACAAATCTCTCTTATCATAGTATGTGCCGTTGAATTGGGCTGAGAATTGATATATCATTACCCCAAAATCAGGATTTTTACTATTGCGAAAGTTCCTTATTGTATTTGATATATGCAGTTGTTGTTGTCTCAAATAATCATCAGATTCACTTACTGAAAAAACACCATCAGTAATGAAAACAGAAATGTCATTTACATCTGATTTATTAAGAATCAATCTAATTGCTTGCGCAATATCTGTTGTTCCCCTACCTGGAACTCCTCTAAACTGATACGGTTCCAATTTATCAATAAAGCGTCCTACATCATATTGCACAGAGTCATTTATACCTTTGCTACTTATAAAATTCAATTGGAAGCGTTGTTTTTTCATTGAATCAGGAATGCTTTCCAAACCTTCCATAAATGTAAATTCATCAAGATATTCTCGTATAATATTTTCAAACTCTGTTCCACCATTAATGTAACCATCCATACTTGCAGAAATTTCGACATACACTTTAACATTAGAACCAACCTCGGATACATTTCCACTCGGGGTATTGCGGAGCGTCATGAAGGTTTTCTTATTACAACTAGCTAAAATCAAAACAGCAAAAACAAAAAATAAAAATTTTCTCATACAAAAATTATCTATAATAAATTAAATTAATAACCCAATGAACTAATAACTGAATCTAAATAATCTACTCCTTCACCTATTTTCTCTTCTATACCTGAATTTTCATAATTTCCGATGGTTTCATCCACTCTATCAATCACATCTTCTATAAACTCTTGACCATTCCCCATATCATCATAGCCATTTGTCATTCCATCGAAGAACCCCTTTCCATATTCAACACCCCTTTTTAGTACATCTGAGGAGATTATCATCATAAGTTTCATCTGTACTTTAAAGAAACGCGCATCTAACTCTCCTAATCTTCTCGTCTCTTCCGAAGAAAGTTTCCCACTGAACTCACTCTCCTTTTGCTTAAGCAACTCATAAGCATCTAAAATTTGCTCACAATCTTCAGCTGTGTATGAATCAACATTGCTCTCGACCTCATTAACAAATGACTCATACGACACCAGATAACGCTCCGTTTTAGTTTGACATGCACATAGTGAAATACAAACTAAAAGCAAAAGAAAAATTTTTTTCATAATTACATATTTTGTTTTTGCAAATATAAATATTACACACACACTCATTCACCTATTTGACAACACAAACACACAATTAATTCAACTTTATGGTGAATAAAAACGTAAATAAACAGTTTACATAATACACAAAAAAAAAATTATCATCAAGTATTAAAAACAATGAATTAGCCACTTAAGGAATATGTTTCAAGGAGATGTAATTCTACCGATCATTACTGATAGCTCTAATATAAGACAAGGAGAAATACAAATTATGTGCTCCGGATTTACTAGCCTGCAACAGCGACTCGAAATTTTTATAATCTTCTGAAAGAACAAATCCCTCTTTATATTTTGCTATAGAAAGGAAACCATTTCGAAAAGATAGATCAAACTTCAACATTGACGTTTCTTCAATTTGAAACATCAATCCAACACCGGCCAAAATACCGATGTTAAATTTATTAATTAGGGAATTTGGGATATAAGCTATGTCATTATGATTAAGGTCAAAGTTTCCGTAATCATAATAATGGTCAAATTCTACACCGCCAAAGAAATCGTAGGTACCTGTATAACGTGCGGAAAAATCATACGTGTTTCTAGTAAAAGGCACACAGGACAATAGAACTCCAAAATCTAAAGATAAAAAAAGTTGATTTTCAGCAAATTCATCTTTATGTAACAGAAACATGTTACTAATAGAAATAGGAAAATTAATTGTGAACTGATTAACATTCTCATTTTTCAAATCAACATTAATATTACGCATATATTCTGTACCATCGATGTCAACGGCTTGGTATTGTGCAGAGTAATCACCTGAAAAATTAAAATTACGATAGCCAAGGCTTAATTGGGGAACCAAAAATAGAGAATAACGATTCTTCACATACAAATTTATACCGAAGAAGGTTGAAAACTCAATTGAAAAATTTCTTTGAGAGATATTCTCGTACCCGAATTTTGTTGTATTTGCAGAACTTATCTTATTCCCGAAACCATACGGGCACGCATTTATGCCTAAACCCCAGAAATTGCGTTTGTTACTATTTCTTTTATAAAAATGCTTATTATACTGTGTAAGTTTAATAATATTAAAGAGAGAGGCCTCCGGACTATTAGCATTTATCTCTTTTTCAATATCTGATATCTTTACATCATCTTTCAAATAATAGCCCACAGGCATTCTATCGGAGTTCAGTGTATCATGTTTCGGTGTATAAGGAATACTAGAATCAATAAAGTTCTCTTTGTTTATACCATCCGTCTCGGTGATAATACGCACCTGTAAATATGGGTCTGAAACTGATATATTGGTAATTTTTGCATCAACCATTTGTTTTGCATTCCTCGAAGCTTCTTCGCGCATAACAATGGTCATGGTATAATGAAACTCCTTATACGGAGGATAATCAGACTTTGATGAAGATGTATAAGCAACCGTTCTTCCCAAAGAGCATTTTAGCGTCCACCATTGCTTATTAACTTTCTGAATATCATACAGTTCCAAACTATCATAACTAAAGGAATTTTTTAAGATTTCCGACTTAAATTTGTTAAAATATTCTCCAGGAGTTATTAAGATCGAATCTGTCGGAACTACTTGGTCTCCAGGTGGTAAAGAAGGAAGAATGTCATTATACACTCGAGCTGTATCTGAAAACAGATTTAAAAATTGATCATAAATGTACACATCCTTTTTATTTTGATAAAGCCGGTTGCAAACATCAACGTAACTCTCAAAAATATCTAAAGCAGTCTGCTTAATAAGTCGTTGTTGTTTTAATTTTTGAGAAAACACAGGGAGTGTACATGTCAAAACTAAAAATATACCTACAATTTTTTTCATTTCACCACGATTTTATTAACAAACATTCTTTTACCATCAGTTGCTTGAACCAGATATAACCCCGGATCCAAGTTAATATTCAAGAATACTGTTTTATGCAGTTCATCTGCATAAAATTTATGTGAAGAGCAAAGCTGTCCGATTGTATTAAATATTAATACTTTAAAATCTGCATCAAATGCTCCATTTACATCAATCCAAAGATCATTCTGAACAGGATTCGGATAAACTTTCAGTGGTTTATCGGCGATTTCTTCAATTAAGGTACTTTGTTCGCACTTGTAGTAAGTACGAGTAACGCAATCTTCATCCTGATACTGGGTTAACACAAAATAATCATAAACAGTGGTATCAATATCATGCGGAACAAGGATATAAGGTGCATCCGAATCAGGGATAAGCGATTCTATTCCTGAAGATTTTTCAACAAACCCCCATTCATAGATAATATCAGAATCATTTTCAGCACATATCAAAATATTTGAATTTTCCTTTCTTACTATCTGTGTTTTGTCCGGAGAATAAGAGTCTGTCTTTTGAATCTTATAATAGGATGTGCTTGTGCACGACGGAATAAGGGTGTTATATTGCATTAAAACAATCTCACCATTATCTATGGAATCATCCCAGTGAATAACAATTGAAGTTTCGCTTAATTGTTCTGTTATTTCACCTCCTATTACTTCCCAATTATATCCCACCCCATCTTCTGCTATAGAAAGAGTGTATGCAACATCATACTGGTTAAGACAAACCCAATCATCACCTACAATTGGTTTATAAGATGGCGGAAGCTGAACATCTATCCACGTTGAATCAGAATATGCGTTTCCACAATTATCTGATGATATAAATTGCAAACGATAATATGTCAATTGTGTAATCGTATCGGGCTGATAAACATTGTTTATTGCGCCGGCAATATTGGTCCATTCCATCGACAATGAGTCGAAAACTTGCCATTGATAAGAATAAGGCATTGCACCACCTGAGCAATTTTCAATATATGACAGAGGATTGGGAACTTGGTTGATACATGCAGTATCTGCATCTGTAATTGTTCCCTTAACGAAAGGATCTCGGACAAAGATTTGCACCACATTTGTTGTGTCTTGTGAGCACCCCAACGAAGACACCACCACTGCTTTGTAGTAGGCAGTGCTATCAAGCAAGCCTGTGTACAAAAAGTCATCATTAGAATTAACAGTAGGTTGGAATGTAACACCATCATTAGACTTAAGCCATTGGAATGAGTAACTATTTCCACCACCTGTAGGAGCTGAAGAGTAACTAATGGTAGCATCAGACATATAACAAATAGAATCATTATTTCCAATAACTCCGGCATCAATTTCATCATAAACAGCTACTATGATAGGATCTGATGCTATGTTTCCACAACCGAAAAGAGAATTGTTCACTAATCTAAAATACGTCCTTTGGGTTAACTCTGGAGCATTATTGTAAACTGTGTCCGCTGCATTTTCAATATCATTCCAAATGGTTCCATCTATAGAACTTTGCCATTGATACGAGAACAGGTCTCCACCTCCTGTGGCTGGTGTTATGATACCGAATGGTGATGGTGCAGTACTAAAACATATTATAGAATCAGTATCAGAATAGATAGTAGCGGGTTGCATTTCATCATAAACATAAACATAAATAGAATCGGAATAACCCGTTCCACAACCATCGGAAGATGAAAATTGCAGGCGGTAACTTGTTGATTCAGCCAATTCACCTACTTGGAGAGAATCATCTTCTGCTCCTTCAACATTAACCCACAAAGAATCTCCATCATATCTTTGCCATTGGTAAGTATAAGGCAGCGCCCCCCCAAAACACAACGAATCGATAGCGAATGATGCCGGTTGAGTATTATAGCATATTGTATCATTTCCCACGATAGAACCTGCAGTAAATGGGTCTCTTACATATACAGTTACCACATTTGTAGTATCTTGACCGCAACCAAGATTTGAAGAAACTACAAGTTTATAAGATGTTGTCTGCAATAAGCTGTCGCAATGCAATATAGTAGTATCTGCATCTGCTAAAGCAGAAACCGTTGTAGAATCGATTTGGGCAAACCATTGGTAACTATAAGTATCACCGCCACCTGACGGAAATTGAGTAATATTTAAATCCACTGAAGCTGCATAACAGATTGTATCATCTACACCAATGACACCTGCATCAAGTTGAGGATACACCTCAACTAAAATCGGATCAGAGACTGCCGTTCCACAACCAAAAGATGATGAATCTACCAATCTGAAATACTGATTTCCATACAAAATGGGGTGGAGATAACTTGAACTATCTGCTCCATTAATATTCTCCCACTGCTCTCCATCTTCTGATATCTGCCACTGGTGAATAAAATTACCATCTGCTCCATTAGTTGGTGACTGTACATATAACTCATCGGATGAAGTTCCATAACAGATAGGAGAGTCATCTGTAACACTAACTATTGCTGGGGATAAGCTGTCATACACAAAAACTTCTATTGGATTAGAAAATAGTTGACCACATCCTTCTGCAGAAATAAACTTAAGTTTAAAATATGTTGTTTGCGTTAAGTTATCGGACTGAAACATTGAATCTGTGGCTTCATGGATTGCTTCATAATCAGAATTCTCACTAGTTGAGATATACCATTGGTAAGTATAGGGCTGTGCACCACCAGAACAAGATGAACCGATGGTGAATAATTCCGGCCGTGAATTAAAGCATATTGTATCATTTTCCGCAACAGAGCCCGCCATAAACGGCTGACGCACATTCACTTCAAAAACATTAGATGTATCCTGAGAACATCCCAAATTTGATTGGACAATTACTCTACAATAAGCATTTGACGTTAACTCACCAGTATCATAACTATCCATGTCATTGTCGGGAATTTCTGAGAAAAGATTACCATCCGAAGAACTTTCCCAGTGAAAGCTATAATCCCCTCCTCCCCCATTAGGTTGAGAAAGAAATCCTAATTGTGCAGTAGCTTCGTAACAAATCAAACTATCACCGGTAATTTCACCTGCATCGATGGGCGCATAAACCTCAATCGCTTGAGGTTGGGATCTTGTAGAACCGCAACTATTTGAACTCTCCACTCGAAAATAGGTATTTTGTGTCAATGGGAGTACCTGATAAGTATTCCCTATAGCACCTGGAATACTATCCCAATTTACTCCATCCGTTGATTGTTGCCAATGGTGTGTAAAATCCCCAAATCCTCCAGTAGGTAATTCTTGAATTTCCAATGCTTCTGGAGCTGTATTATGGCAAATAATACTACTGCCGTCATTCTGGAGTGCTATCTCTGGAATTGATAACCGATCGTGGACAAATACTTTAACTGTATCGGAATAATCCGTTCCACAACCAGAATCTATTTTCAATCGGTAATAGGTGGTTTGTCTCAAATCTCCTGGTTGATAAGAGACTCTATTTGCTGAGCTCAGATTAAAAAAACGAAAACCTTCACCCACACAAGATTGCCATTGATATCTATAGGGCGTTGCTCCTCCTGTACAACTAGAGACAATCACCAGTCTTCCTGGTTGAGAATCATAACAAACCGTATCTTCACCTGAGATAGAGATCCTCGTTCCTGGCACAAACGGCTGATGCACATTAATAGAGAGCAGATTGGAGGTATCTTGGGAGCAACCTATAGTTGAAGTGACAATAACACGATAATGGCGAGTGTCAGTCAATGAATCTGTTGTATATTGCGCAGAATTCGCTCCTGGTACATTTACAAAATTGACTCCATCTATCGTACCCTGCCATTGATAGGCATAAGCATCACCACCACCTGAAGGCGGCCTTGAAAAAACTATCTCTGAAGGAGTTTCATAGCACACAAAATCATCACCTTGTATTTCTCCTGCTGATATCGGCTGAAACACATTTAAAGTATATGGATCAGAGAAAACTGAAGTTCCACATAAAGGCGAAGTTGTTTTGACTCTATAGGATGTTGTTTCCGTTAAAGCATTTGGTTGATAACTTGTACCCGTTGCTCCTATGATATCAGTCCAGTTAGAATTTGCACTCGAATATGATTGCCATTGATTCGTCAACACCCCATCCGCACCACTAGCAGAGTTTTGAATATACAATGGACGCGGAATTGAATTATAACAATACTGCGCACTATCTGATGTAATTGTTGCAGCTTGTAATTCCTCATACGTTGTTACGCAAATAGAATTAGAATACGCTATTCCGCACTCTTCGGACGAAGAAAAGGATAATCTGTAGAACGTTGTGTTTTGCAGATTATTGGGTTGATAGATTCTTTCAATAGTCCCAGGTATGTTCTCCCACTGTTCTCCGTCGTTAGAATATTCCCATTGATAAAAATAGGGAGTAGCACCACCGGAACAATCCACTTGAAGCCTCAAGGTATCTGGTGAGGAGTTATAACACACCGTATCTATTCCCACAATTTCACCAGCACTAAAAACAGGATATGGAAGAATATCGACTTCGTATAGTAAGGTATCTGCCAAAGAATCCAAGTTACAGTCACAAAAGCAACTAACTGTTATTGGCTGAGTAATAGAATCAATAGTGACTAAATAAGTATTACTCCAATCCTGCAAGACATATGTATCCGCCTCAGCGATAGAGGCTATCCAACGATAGCTACAAGTGTCATTAAAATCGGGTAAGGTGACGTGCGCTATGCCATCGTAACACACACGCATTTCCTGTTGCGAAAACAAAACACCTGACACAAATAAAAAAGAAAACAAAAGAACTATACTTTTTTTCATTTAGAAAATTATTGATTCAAAATATAATACAAACAATTAGAGGAAGATTTCTTGCGAATTTATTTAAACAAACATAATCAAAAGAAAAGCATTCTCTATTTTTTACGTTCAAAAATCAAATCACCGGGAGTAGCCTTCAGTTTAGACTGCATTGACCAATACACAACCACTGCTGACAGCAATGGAATTGCAATAATTGTTATCCAGACCCAAATATCGAGCAAACTAAAATATTTGAAACCATTTTCTCTTGTAAACCCACAAACCACACATAACAATTCTCCCAAGCCCATAACAACAATTACGCATCCCAAGCTCAAAAGAATTATTCTCAGAAAAATTCTCAAATAAATTTTACAGATTGCTGTGTTTGAAAGACCAAAAGCCATTATTGTTCCCAAATTTTTAGATATTTCCCTAAAATGTGAGTCAATTAAAAACCATAAAAAGATAGCAATTAACAATAATGCTATAATAGCTATCGTAAAACACATAATGGTTGTCAACAAATTGAAGGTCTGAAAATTATTTTTTGCTTCAATTTGAGACATATCAATTTTAACATCAAAACCATCCTTCGCCCATTCTGCAAAGGAAGAGATGGAATCCAATGCTCCGAACATAATGGAAATAAAATTAGTTTCCAATTCATTCCGTTCGACAAACTCATACAAATAAGTCCGTTCAACCTTATCTGAACTAAGGTTACAAATTTCCAAAGCAGCTTTGTTTAAATTATGATATGCTGTATCTCTGATCAACACATCCATCACTTCTGCTGGTCTCAAATATTCATCTGATTTTTGAACACTTACAGCATTATCATAATCGACACCATTTTTATCCAAGATTTCAAAAACATCCTGCTTCAAATCATCATCAAACGAGTTTGCAACTAATGACAAATGATGATAACATTTTTCATGCTGAGATAAATCGAAAGGTTGATTTGCAGCATATCTATATTGGATAAAATTTACCGGAGCAATGAAATCCAACAGATCCGGCAACTGTTTTACAACAGCTACAATCGGTATCGGAACTTCAATAAAGCCTTTAAAATCAGTAATACCCAAGTCGCTTATGTTAGCACTATCCCCTGGTAAGGTATAAGGGACGAAGAAGGGATAATCATTAACATTATCATACCCTAGTTTAAACATAACTTCCTGTGTTACAATAAAGCCATAATCTGATTCTGAGATTTGTTTCTCACGAGCAATTACGACATTATCCTCACTCAAGATCTTCTCCAACAATTTACTATCTTCTGATATGGTTCTTCCCTCGAACCTCATTTTATGATGTTCCTTTGTAAAAAAATAGTCCAAAAGATAGTTATTATGCTCAACATCCTCGATGTAATAATGGGATTTCAACTCCTGCTCATCCAAAGCAGATTTAAATTGCTTAAATCCCTTTTGTTCCTGTACCTCAATCCAATTAATAAATGGATCACTCATTTTATAGTTGAGGTATTTAATTCCAGACCGACTTATTTCCAAAGAGAGTAACGTGCAGAGGAACACAAAAAATAAAATCCAAAAATTACGTCTGTTTTGACCTAAAATAGATTTAAACTCCCTCTTAACAAAAACTTTATTGAATAAAATATTTTTCTTATGCATGACTACGCTTTAGTATTTCAATAATAGATTGATTATCAAATTCTTGATTATTTTTTCCCCAAACACCGTTAGCATCTTTTACGAAAACACTTTGAGCATTAATTAATCCATAATCACCCGAATCAGACTTTTCAATAAAGATTTTAATCACTCTATGTCCATATTTGAGTGCCATCGGTAAATCGTGAGAAACAATAATCGAGGTTACATCCTTCTTTCTGGCAATTTCTTCACTCAGATAACGCATTAGATTATCAGCAGTAGCTGGGTCCAAATTTCCCGTGGGCTCGTCACAGAAGAGAATATCATAATCGGATACCATTGCTCTGGCGAATGCCATACGTTGCTGCTGTCCGCCAGAAGCAGCCCCAGGATTACCATACACTTTACTATTGGCACTCCATTCTCCATTCTCCATAACAAAGAACGACTCCAGCCCCACCGTTTTCAAAATATCAGAAACGGCGACCATACATTCACGTTCGCTTGCACCTTGAAGCATTTTTGCAATGGCAATATTTTCATAAATATTGAAATTCTTCATTAGGTTGGTCTGTTGAAAAATAAAGCTAAAGTGCTTCAACCTGATATCGGATAATATTCCATTATCTTTATTCCATATTGAAGTAACATCAACTTTATCGTCACCAACGTATAGATTAAAAACAGTTTTTTCATTCTTTACGATAGTATCATTCATCAATCCCAATGCCTCAAGGATAGTGGATTTACCGCAGCCTGACTGCCCAACAATAAAAACCATTTCACCTTTGGGAATAGTAAGTTCATCTATTCGTAATACGATTTTCTCTCCATAAGAACATGAGAGTTCACTTATTTCAAAAAAAGCCTTCATTAGCACATAATTTTAGTGACAATACCCAGGAATAGCTGAGAAAGGTATCCAAAAATATTCCATTCCATTATTTGTAAATCGACCCGATCTTTCTGAACTCATTCTCAGCAGCAACTCTAATTGCTCACATTTCGTTTTGAATTCTGTAAAATAATCATTGAACTCATCATCATCCATATAAGGAATATCTTCAATTGTAAAACCACAAGTTGTAATAGGAATAGGAACTCCAAATATTTTTCCCATTAATTCATCCATTGACATGTCTGTATCATCGGTTGATGAGAATTCTCCAAGAAGCGAGGTACCCATAGCAATAAGGGCATCTTGGAATTTCTTCTTATCATTTGACTCGTGAATCGAATGTACCTGATTCAAGCTTCTAATGACTAGTTCCAGCTCTTGATGACTAAAGAACACAGCATATTCCAGGAGGCTATAAGCTTTTGTTTCTACTTTATCAACAGCATAACCGATAAGTTTCGTAACGCCGCCTCGTTCTAGGTGTTCAATATATTTGGTAATATCGGATTCACTCCAATCATTGAGACGTAGAATCGCACGTAATTTCTCTTTTTGCAATCCGGATGAGCTAGTTAGGTTACTTTTGGCATTGGTGAAATCATTACTTTCCAATGTTTTAATGTTTGAATTCACTAACTCTTGAAACTCATCAACACTGCTTACTATCAACTCTTTCAATCTTTCCGGCGTTTCGCTTTTCCCTTGAGTGGCAAATATATACTGCGTCATAATCGGAATGTCAGTTGCGGTAGCAGATTCTCTAATCAGACGAAATGTGTTACTATTAGGCATCAGTACGACCTCCATCGGTTGTCGTGTCTTTGCCTCATATTTTTGGGTTAATTCAGTAAGAATATTCTGGACTTGTAAAGGGAAGAAATCATAAGCAGGAGAGGCTGGGTGGTTAATTTGGAAAGCCAGGAAGTTGATTTGGTTATCAAACATCCTCTGACTTATATCACTTGCTATCTCCTTCCAGTCTCCTTTTTTACTAAGATGATTTCCCGCATCGCCTATTAGGATGATGAAGTTTGTCTCTCGTCGGCCGTACCCCATCTTTCTGTTATCCAAGGCAAGGTCCAAACCATCAAACATTGCCTCCCAGTGATCTGCATCATCGCTACCCAGCTTATATCTCGCCTCTGAAATAAATTTCGACACTTCGTCAATTCTACTTGTAACCGGCATGAAACTCAATCCATGTTTTTCGTGGTCGATATAATCCTTGTATAAGACTGCTCCAATTCTAATACTAGAATTAAAATCCCTTTTTATTACCGTATTTAATGCGTCTGCAACTTTAGGATAATAGTTTTTCATAGATGCTGTTGCATCAATGACAAAAATAACATTGATATTGTCCCTTCTGTTTTTCAGTTCCTCAATTTCTTGGGCAAAACTAACAATATATTCCTTATTATCACCAGCTCTACCCTCAATAGAAGCAATGGAGGCGACCTTGTAGATGTTATCACCCTCTGCTCCCAAAATAGGGAATCTCATCATATAAGGATCCATTCTCTTCGGAACAAAATTGGTCCTATAAGACCACATCAACCCTTCGTTTGACTCTCCAGACTGTTTAAACTTCATTGCGGAGGAATGTTTGTCAAAAACACTTGGATAAATACCCGAGTCTTTATACTCTTCCACTGCTAGAGTTGCCCAAGTCGGTTCCACTACCAATCGTTGATTCCAAGGTGTAACGTATGCCGCAGGAAGCCATCCCATCACCACACGTTCAAAGGGTGCTCTTTCAAAGGTATGGTCTGTTGACAATAAGTAGTATTCAACTCCTCGACCTGCAGAAATCTTCTTCATAATAAACAAAATATCAAGCTCATTAGCTTTTTTGCTTCCTTTCTCGGCATTGTCAGTAGGTGTTAGCAGATAGTTTGGATTAGGATTCAATGTTTTACTCTTACTTGGGTCATGAACGACTAAACCTTTTTCGTAAATGGAACTACTGTTCATTGGACATTCTTTCCACAAAAGGAGGTTTTTGATATGAATCCATCCCTTGCATACAGCGGAAGAACCTATGCGCATAGAAGTTTGGTGATTTCTATCGCTAAACACCAATGCATAACCATTTCTCACATCCGCAACCCATAATTTTTCACCAAACGACAGGGAAGAATGAACCTCCGAATCGCTACTTGGTGAAACATAAGTTTTATTATTAGCTCTATCGCTATACACGTCCCAAGCAGTCAAATTTCCACTTCTCGGAAGATTATCATTTAATATCTGATCCTCACACCAATCCTGCCATGAATCCTGCGAAGTACGTAAAGGCTTCGGCTTCTCTATATAATCAGGCATTCCCACCCTACGATACTCGGGTAAAGTTTGGGCCGTAACACATATTGTGATAAACAAAAAAAAGATCACTGTTAAATTCTTCATAATATCTTCTAATCTAATAAATATATAAATTATCCTTGGAATCAAATCCATCTTTAAGGTCTTTGTTCGGTCGTGTAATCAATTCGATTTGAGGGCGTAGATTTTTATATAAAAATAGGAATTTTGCAATAAAAGCACTATCCATTTTATCCTCAATGAATTCTTCATCAACAAAACAAACTAGCTTAATATTTTTATATTTTTGGGAGATATAAGAGTTCTCTGTTTTCTCACATTTCACATTTTCTTCTAAAATACTAGATAATTTTTCTAATTCATACATTGCTCCTGGAAGTGCAGCAAATGAATTCAGCTCATAAATCGTACCTATTAAATTTTGCTTATCTAATTTCTTCTTTGTAAAGATTTCCGAAGTATTACTTACATACACGACAAAATCTTCATGCTCTTCATGCTCTACATCCTCAATGTATTTAGTTAGGCTGTCTAGAAGAGTGCTTTTATCTGCAGACACATCCAGACGGACATACAGGATATGAAATGATGGCTCCTGTGAAAATGCACTTAAAAAGAGAGAAAACAATATACACAAAAAAACTTTTTTCATTATTTTTCCCGAACAATTAATGTTGAAATCTTTCTATTTTTATCATACTTAATATCAGTAACTTCAAAAAGAATCGTATATGCCTGAATAGATAAAGTAGTTAAATTCGAAATATTAGGTTGGGTTGCACAAACGACCTTTGTTGTTCCTCCCAATTTATTCAATTCAAGATACGCATTATCATCTCCTCTTGAGAGCTTAGAGAGAAGATCATTGATTTCTTTTTTAGTAGGTTGTTTAGCCATTGGCGGAGATAAAATAAGTTCTTTTTCATCTCTACGAGCAGGATTTTGAGCATTTCGAACATATACCATATATTCACCTGGGGCGACATCTGTAAATTCCTCACTAGCATACTGCCAATTTTCTCCATCAATAGAAAATTCACATTCCGAAATAGGCAATACATTCTCATCAACTTCCACAAAAACTTTATATTTTGGATTTTCTACTGTAAGTTTACCATTTTCCGGAACTGTTCTCAAATTAGTAACGACAGGAACTTTAGTCTCTGGGAGTTCTTCATCGCCTTCTTCAACTTCCTCCACGGTAAAACTACCTTCACCTTTTAGCTCTATCTTAAATTTTTCTGATTCTGAACTAATAAACTTAACAGTAAATTCCCCTGCATCATCCTCTGTAAACAAGTGAAAAAACACAAGCTCATTTCCGCTCTCTTCAAAACCGCTTCCTTCAGCAACAGAGACTTTCAAGAATAATTTTCCGGATTTTTCCAATATCATACTATGGCCTTTAAAATCTGCCTTTTCCTTTTCACCTTTATCGATGTTGACGGCAAGAGACCTACCTCTCTCATCATATTCCGCTGTCGCAATAACATCGTCAACTGATCCGCCTATGGTCCTAAGTACAAAAAAAACTATAAATGCTATAGCCAAAACACCCAATAGGATAGCCCACCAGAATTTTTTTAAAAAATCCGATGCTCCTCCAGAAGAAGCTAGTTCACTGAATTGTGAACTTCCACAACCCGGACAACAAATAGGAGCATTTGCGCCCCATTCTAAACCACAGTTATTACATTTCCATTTTTTCATAATCAAATAAGTTTATTTTCATTATTAATCATCATTCTTATATTCTTAGATTTGCAAAATTAGTAGTTAACACTACACTCCATCTTTCCTTATATAACCTATTAGTTGAAATTAATTATATATATTAATATATAAAAATGTAAAACAATCGTTTACATTAATTCAATCACAACATCCAACACACTAATTTCCAAACAACTACATCAATCATTTTATCAGCAATAATCATTGAAAAAATAGAATAATTATGGATTAAGCTGTTTAACCTTAATGACAAAACCCAGGAATAGCTGAGAAAGGTATCCAAAAATATTCTACTCTATTATTTGTAAATTGCCCTGATTCTTTTGCACTACTTCGCAGCAGATACTCTAATCGCTCACATTTGGATTTAAAATCTGTAAAATATTTATTGAACTTATCATCATCCATATAAGGAATATCTTCTATCGCAAATCCACAAGTTGTAATAGGAACAGGAACTCCAAATATCCTTCCCATTAATTCATCTATTGAGATGTCTGCATTATCGGTTGATGAGAATTCTCCAAGAAGCGCGGTACCCATAGCAATAAGGGCATCTTGGAATTTCTTCTTATCATTTGACTCGTGAATCGAATGTACCTGATTCAAGCTTCTAATGACTAGTTCCAGCTCTTGATGACTAAAGAACACAGCATATTCCAGGAGGCTATAAGCTTTTGTTTCTACTTTATCAACAGCATAACCGATAAGTTTCGTAACGCCGCCTCGTTCTAGGTGTTCAATATATTTGGTAATATCGGATTCACTCCAATCATTGAGACGTAGAATCGCACGTAATTTCTCTTTTTGCAATCCGGATGAGCTAGTTAGGTTACTTTTGGCATTGGTGAAATCATTACTTTCCAATGTTTTAATGTTTGAATTCACTAACTCTTGAAACTCATCAACACTGCTTACTATCAACTCTTTCAATCTTTCCGGCGTTTCGCTTTTCCCTTGAGTGGCAAATATATACTGCGTCATAATCGGAATGTCAGTTGCGGTAGCAGATTCTCTAATCAGACGAAATGTGTTACTATTAGGCATCAGTACGACCTCCATCGGTTGTCGTGTCTTTGCCTCATATTTTTGGGTTAATTCAGTAAGAATATTCTGGACTTGTAAAGGGAAGAAATCATAAGCAGGAGAGGCTGGGTGGTTAATTTGGAAAGCCAGGAAGTTGATTTGGTTATCAAACATCCTCTGACTTATATCACTTGCTATCTCCTTCCAGTCTCCTTTTTTACTAAGATGATTTCCCGCATCGCCTATTAGGATGATGAAGTTTGTCTCTCGTCGGCCGTACCCCATCTTTCTGTTATCCAAGGCAAGGTCCAAACCATCAAACATTGCCTCCCAGTGATCTGCATCATCGCTACCCAGCTTATATCTCGCCTCTGAAATAAATTTCGACACTTCGTCAATTCTACTTGTAACCGGCATGAAACTCAATCCATGTTTTTCGTGGTCGATATAATCCTTGTATAAGACTGCTCCAATTCTAATACTAGAATTAAAATCCCTTTTTATTACCGTATTTAATGCGTCTGCAACTTTAGGATAATAGTTTTTCATAGATGCTGTTGCATCAATGACAAAAATAACATTGATATTGTCCCTTCTGTTTTTCAGTTCCTCAATTTCTTGGGCAAAACTAACAATATATTCCTTATTATCACCAGCTCTACCCTCAATAGAAGCAATGGAGGCGACCTTGTAGATGTTATCACCCTCTGCTCCCAAAATAGGGAATCTCATCATATAAGGATCCATTCTCTTCGGAACAAAATTGGTCCTATAAGACCACATCAACCCTTCGTTTGACTCTCCAGACTGTTTAAACTTCATTGCGGAGGAATGTTTGTCAAAAACACTTGGATAAATACCCGAGTCTTTATACTCTTCCACTGCTAGAGTTGCCCAAGTCGGTTCCACTACCAATCGTTGATTCCAAGGTGTAACGTATGCCGCAGGAAGCCATCCCATCACCACACGTTCAAAGGGTGCTCTTTCAAAGGTATGGTCTGTTGACAATAAGTAGTATTCAACTCCTCGACCTGCAGAAATCTTCTTCATAATAAACAAAATATCAAGCTCATTAGCTTTTTTGCTTCCTTTCTCGGCATTGTCAGTAGGTGTTAGCAGATAGTTTGGATTAGGATTCAATGTTTTACTCTTACTTGGGTCATGAACGACTAAACCTTTTTCGTAAATGGAACTACTGTTCATTGGACATTCTTTCCACAAAAGGAGGTTTTTGATATGAATCCATCCCTTGCATACAGCGGAAGAACCTATGCGCATAGAAGTTTGGTGATTTCTATCGCTAAACACCAATGCATAACCATTTCTCACATCCGCAACCCATAATTTTTCACCAAACGACAGGGAAGAATGAACCTCCGAATCGCTACTTGGTGAAACATAAGTTTTATTATTAGCTCTATCGCTATACACGTCCCAAGCAGTCAAATTTCCACTTCTCGGAAGATTATCATTTAATATCTGATCCTCACACCAATCCTGCCATGAATCCACCGATTTTTTTCCTAGCGGATTGGACTGTGGGTTATGTATATACTCAGGCATTCCCACCTTACGATACTCGGGTAAAGTTTGGGCCGTAACACATATTGTGATAAACAAAGAAAAGACAACTGCTAAAATCTTCATGACTAATTGAATAACTTATTATACTACGAATATTACAACTTAAATTCAGCATTTCAAACACGATTCTGCTATTATAATCGACTCATCAATTTATTATTTACACTTTTGCGATTTCAGACACTGCGAATAGTGACTAAAAAAATCGTAATCCATTACATTACAGATTTTAAGCAATAGATCAGTATAAATCCATTGTCGTTCAAAGAGTTTATACATATTTTGGCGTGAGTAACCTAACTGATTGGCAAGCCAAGTGATAGTACGACCTTGATTTTTCAATTCTTGTTTGATTAGGTCGCCGATGTGTAGCCTTATAATTTCGTGTTCCTCTTTTTGCATAAAGACAGAAAACAGATAGTACTTTGCGGATTCCTAACGCAGTAAAACACTTCAAAATTCAGAACAAGACAAATAAAAAAAGCGCGGGAATCCCAGTTCTTGCTCATCCCGCAAATCAGGCCTTCGCATTGCCCTCCGCCAAGGATAAGCAATACCAATACCCACGCTGTATTGTCAGTAAAACCAAAGGGACTCCAGTTTCACCTTGCGTTTGCAACGCTGAAATACAACTTTAGCATCGGCTATTGCTCTACCTAAGTGGCGGTTTTGAATTTGCGAAGTTCGATTTGCCGCAGATAAAACGTTAGCTCAACGTCTTTCTTATATGTCTGCCTTCCAATATGCACGGCACAAGCATAGCATATTGTTTGACGATGCAAAAGTAATAAAAAAAACTATTTATACAACAGTTTTCATACACAATAATATCCTTACATGAAGGAGCAAAATTGTAATTACTCAATCTGCATTGGAAAATAAAAAAGAGGATGACTACTTTTTAGTCACCCTCTCTCTTTCATTTGGTATCAAATACTGAATTATTTTTGTTCAGCAATGATATCTTTTACTTGTGCTTGTGTAAGTCTTCCGTAAACGTTATCACCTACCAAAGCCACAGGAGCCAAACCGCAAGCACCTACACAACGCAAAGAAGCGAGTGAGAATTCACCGTCAGCAGTAGTTTCGCCAACGTTAATTTTAAGTAATCTTGCAAATTCGTCAAGGATTTTTTCAGCGCCGCGTACATAGCAAGCTGTACCCATACAAACAGATACTGGGTGTTTTCCTTTTGGAGTCATTGTGAAGAATGAGTAGAAAGAAACAACGCCATAAACTTTAGCTGTAGGGATATGTAAACATTCAGCGATCAACTCTTGAGCTTCAGCAGGAAGATATCCTAAATAGTCTTGAGTTTGGTGCAATACGTTAATTAATTCACCCGGATTGTTGTTGAATCTGTTGCAAATTTCAACAATTTTTTCCTTTACATCGGGTTTAACTTTTACTATTATTTTTGACATAATCTAATTTTTAACTTGATTAATGAACTAATGACTAAAATTCAACTTCAACGGTAGTTTGAGCATCGAAGTAGTGAGTATGTAATAACTCGTGAGATTTATGTCCGCAAGGTTCTCCCAAGAATTCTTTATATATAGCTTGGATAGAAGGATTTTCGTGAGATTTACGGATAGGCATTTCTCTATCAGCTTGATAGATAGCTTCCCAACGAGCTTTAATTACATCTGAATTACCATGGTGTAATGGTTGACCAGCACCGTCGATACAACCGCCTGGACAAGCCATAACTTCGATTGCATGGAATTGGCATTTACCTTCTTTAATTTGTTCGAGCAATTTACGAGCATTACCCAAACCATGAGCGATACCAATATTTAATTTAAGACCATCCACATCGATAGTAGCACTACGTACGCCTTCTAAGCCACGAAGTTCTTCGAATTCGATTTTTGGAAGAGGTTTTTTAGTGATAACTTCGTAAGCAGTACGAACAGCAGCTTCAATAACACCACCTGTAGTTCCGAAGATAACTGCAGCACCTGTAGATTCGCCGAGTGGGCTATCGAAAGGAGCGTCTTCCAATGCAGTGAAGTCGATATTAGCTAATTTAATCAAGCGAGCCAATTCGCGAGTAGAGATTGAGTAATCAACATCTGGATTACCATCTACTTTGAATTCATCGCGAGCACATTCATATTTCTTAGCCAAGCAAGGCATAACAGAAACAACCACCATATCTTCGCGTTTTACGCCGATTTTTTCAGCGAAGTAAGATTTAGCGATAGCACCGAACATTTGTTGTGGTGATTTAGCGGTTGAAGGAATGTCGCGCAATTCTGGGAATTGGTGTTCAAAGAAGTTAACCCAAGCAGGGCAGCAAGAGGTTAACAATGGAAGTTTAACATCTTTATCGCCAGCCAAGAATTTATTAAGGCGGCCGATAAGTTCAGTACCTTCTTCCATAATTGTTAAGTCAGCACTCCAATCAGTATCAAATACATAATTGAAACCTAACTGTTTCAAAGCAGCGGTAAGTTTTCCGGTTACGATGCTACCAGGAGCCATACCGAACTCTTCGCCGAGTGCAACGCGAACGGCTGGAGCCACTTGAACAACAACGGTTTTCTTTTCGTCGTTGATAGCGCGGATAATTTTAGAAGTATGGTCAACTTCTGTCAAAGCGCCAACAGGACAAACAGCCACACATTGACCGCAGAATGTACATGGAGAGTGGTCAAGTTGTTGGTTAAAAGCTGTAGAAACAACTGCTGGGAATCCACGTTCGATTGCGGACAATGCGCCAACGGTTTGCATATCGTTACAAACGGTTTCGCAACGACGGCACATAATACATTTGTTCATATCGCGGATGATAGAAGGAGAAACTTCAATTTGGTAAGAAGATTGTTCACCTTTGAAATGAATATCTCTGATACCGAATTTGATAGCAAGGTTTTGAAGTTCGCAGTTTCCGCTCTTTGCACATTGTAAGCAATCGTTAGGGTGATCGCTAAGGATAAGTTCCAAAACGGTTCTACGAGCGTTGATTACGCGGATTGAGTGGGTATTTACCACCATGCCTTCCATACATTCAGTAACACATGCAGGAGCCAAATTTCTACGACCAGCAACTTCCACAACGCAAATACGGCATCCACCAGGTCTGTTATGAATATTTAAGCCATTCAACTCAAAGTGACAAAGGGTAGGAATATTGATACCCATTTGTTGAGCTGCTTTCAAAATAGTTGTACCTTTTTCAACAACTACTTCTCTATTATCTATAATTAATTTTACTGTATCCATTATTTCAAACTTTCTTTATTATTTTATACTAATCGCGTTAAACTTACATTTATCGTAGCATGCTCCACACTTAATACATACGGATTGGTTGATTTCGTGTGGCATTTTAACTGTTCCTGAAATTGCGTTAACAGGACAATTGCGAGCACAAAGTGTACAACCTTTACATTTATCTGCTTCAATAAAGTATTGTTTCAACGCTTTACATTGGCCGGCAGGACATTTTTTATCAACAACGTGAGCTACATACTCATCCCAGAAGTTATCGATAGTTGACAATACCGGGTTTGGAGAAGTTTGACCTAAACCACAGAGTGCGCTATCTTTGATAACCTTGCTAAGGTTTTTCAATTGTTCAAGGTCTTCCATAGTACCTTGTCCCAAGGTGATTTTTTCAAGGATTTCGCAAAGTCTCTTGTTACCGATACGGCAAGGAGCACATTTACCGCAAGATTCTTCTACTGTAAAGTCTAAGTAGAATTTAGCGATAGAAACCATACAACTAGTTTCGTCCATAACTACCATACCACCAGAACCCATCATTGAACCTGCAGCGAGCAAGTTATCATAATCGATAGGAGTATCGAGGAATTTTTCGGTTAAGCAACCGCCTGAAGGACCACCAGTTTGAACTGCTTTGAATTGTTTTCCACCTTTAATACCACCACCGATTTCGTAGATAACTTCACGGAGGGTGATACCCATAGGAACTTCAATCAAACCAACGTTATTAATTTGGCCTGCCAAAGCAAACACTTTAGTACCTTTAGATTTTTCTGTTCCGATTGAAGAGAACCATTCCCAACCTTTATTAATAATAACTGGGATATTAGCGAATGTTTCAACGTTGTTTACGTTACTTGGTTTCTTCAAATAACCTTCTTGTGCTGGGAATGGAGGTTTGAAAGTAGGTTCACCACGTTGACCTTCCATAGAGTGGATCAAAGCGGTTTCCTCACCGCATACGAAAGCACCTGCTCCGTAACGAAGTTCAATGTCGAAATCGAAGTCTGAACCGAGGATTTTTTCACCTAACAAGCCATATTCGCGAGCTTGGTCGATAGCCACTTGCAAACGGTGGATAGCCAATGGATATTCAGCACGAATATATACTAAACCTTTTGTAGCGCCGATACAGAAGCCACCGATTGCCATAGCTTCGATAATTGAGTGTGGGTCACCTTCAAGGATTGAACGGTCCATAAATGCACCTGGGTCACCTTCGTCAGCGTTACAAATCATATATTTTTGGTCAGCAGCATTTTTGCTGGCAATTTCCCATTTCAAACCAGTTGGGAAACCTCCACCACCACGACCTCTCAAGCCAGATTTCTTGATAATGTCGATAGTTTTTTGTGGATCATTATCTTCCAAAACCTTTGCCAAAGCTTCGTAACCTTCGCGAGCGATATATTCGTCAATATTTTCTGGATTAATGAAACCGCAGTTACGAAGAGCGATACGCATCTGTTTTTTATAGAAACCCATGTGTTTAGAGTCAGTTTTATGCTCTTGAGTTTTTGGGTCAATATAAAGTAAACGTTCTACTTTTCTACCTTTGATGATGTGTTCGTTAATAATTTCTTCTACATCTTCTGGTTTTACTTGTACATAGAAAGTATTGTCAGGCAATAATTTCACGATAGGTCCTTTTTCGCAGAAACCGAAACAACCTGTTTGTACTACTTGAACTTCATTATCCAAACCTTTAGATGCCAAAGTTTGTTTGAAATTTTCAATAATCTTTTCACTTTGAGAAGCGTGACAACCTGTACCGCCGCAAATCAAAATGTGATACTTGTATTGCGCCATTTTATTTCTCCTTATTTTTTATTTGTCAATAGTTTCATAATTTACTGGAATAACTCCGTCAACGATTTCGTTATTCAAGACATATTTAGTAAGAATCTCTTCTGCTTTAGCAGGATTCACGTGACCAAATACGATAGGATCGCTACCTGGTTTTTTCACTTCGATAGTTGGTTCTGCATAGCAATAACCCATACAACCAGTTTGTGTAATAACAGCGGTGATGTTTTTTGCATTACATTCTTGGATGAGAGTGTCCATCACTTGCTTTGCACCAGCTGCGATACCGCAGGTTGCCATAGCAACTTTGATTTGAACTAGAGACTCTGCATTGTCACCAGTTTCACGGATAGACAAGGTAGATTTTAACTCATCTCTTTTCTTTTTTAAATCAGCTAATGACTTGATCTTGTTCATGTTAAAAATATTTTTGTTACTAAAATGATGTTTAATTATAACTTGGCAAAGGTACACAAAAAAAGATATAAACCGCCTAAAAAAATGTTTTTTTTTACGCTAAAAATAAAAAACAGCTTTCTTGCTCAAAAATAGTTATCAATCAGCATTTTACAAAACAAAGAATGATTTTTTAACTTGATTCGCAGTCGTTAATTTTCAAAGCATGAAGATAAAAGAAAATTATGATGGATATATTCAAGAAAAATCCCGAACAATATTAATATTATTTTGTAATATGTGAATATTTTATAATTTAAAATTGATTTAAAATACTTTTTTTAGAATACTTTTTTCATATTGATGGAGCTTTTATGACAATTAAAAAAAAGTTTGCGACAACATTTAGGCATTATACGGTGAGAATTGCGCACAAGAGATTGCGTGAGGGATTGCAGCGGTTATGAGCAGCGCGGGAATGAATTAGAAATTTGGAATTTATGCGAAATTAGGAATTATTGTCGGCTTGGAATAGGTAGTGGCAGAGTGTAGTCGAAGAGTTTAGAGGTTTGTGCTTCTCTGTTTTCGTTTTTGCTGATAGGATGCGTGGGCCAGCGCTGCGAAATTTGAGCGGAAAGCCCGACGGCGAGCGGGCGGAAAGGTGAGCAGGAAGGAAACAACTTCACTATAACGAATAAATGAACGCAAAAAAATAACAGAAAGCATGACGAAAGCGCAGGCAGAGCCGGCACGCCCAAATAAAAAAAGAAAAAGGGTGAAGAATTCAAATAAAAAAACGTATCTTTGCAGGTTGTAAAAAAATGATTTGTAAATGTTGAACATTAGCGGAATTGTAACCACATTAAACGAAGAACACAATATTGCTGAAACTATAAAATCTCTACAACAAGTTTGCAATGAGGTGATTATAGTTGACTCAAATAGCACTGACCGAACTGCAGAGATAGCAGAAAACATGGGAGCGAAAGTTTATTTTCAGGATTATTTGGGCGATGGAATCCAGAAAAATGTTGCGCTAAAATATGTAACCAATGCTTGGGTATTGAGTATTGATGCCGACGAGCGTCTGACGCCAGAGTTAGTAGAGGCAATCAAGAATATTGACTTTGAGCAAACGCCGTACGATGGTTTTGCGGTTCGTCGCCGAAACCTGATTGGGAGTCGTTGGGTAAAGAGTTGTGGCTGGTATCCCGATTATTTGGTTCGTTTGTATCGTCACGACAAGTTACGTTTCCGTGATGTGAAGCAACACTCTTCCGTTCCGGAGATAAACACAGCGAAATTGAAAGCGGATTTACTGCATTATCGCTATAACAATTGTGGAGAGTTGTTTTCCAAACCCGCACGCAATTACAGCACGCGCGGTGCAAAAATTTTATACTTGCAAGGGAAACGAGCATCTGCTTTCACGCCTTTTCTTCATGGAGCTGCAGCCTTTATCAGCAACTACTTCTTCCGTGGCGGCATTTTAGGCGGCGTTGATGGTTTTACTTTAGCATTGGCATTATCTTGCAATAGTTATATGAAATACGCAAAACTTCGTGAGTATCAAACCGACCCCGAGGTGTTGAAGAGAGAAGATTTTACAAAAGTTTGGTAAAAAAGAGAAAAGATGCACAAGCCATTAGCCGAAATTCTTCGTCCGAAAAACTTAGACCAATACATTGGTCAGCGCCATTTGGTTGGTGAAGGAGGAATTTTGCGGCGAGCCATTGAAGGCGGCAAAATCCACTCGATGATTTTGTGGGGGCCTCCAGGCGTGGGCAAAACCACTTTGGCACTTTTGATGGCAGAGTTGGCAGACGCCGATTTCTATATGCTCAGCGCCATCAATTCGGGAGTAAAAGAGATTCGAGAAACTATCGACAAAGCCAAGAAAGGCGAACGCACCTCAATACTCTTCATTGATGAAATCCATCGATTCAGCAAATCGCAACAAGATTCACTTTTGGGTGCGGTTGAACAAGGCATAATCACCCTTATTGGCGCCACAACTGAGAATCCGTCGTTTGAGGTAATTTCTCCACTTTTATCAAGATGTCAAGTATATGTTTTAAAGAATCTTACAGAAGATGAATTAAAGCAAATTATAACTACAGCCGTAGCTCATTTGGAGGCGGAACGTTCCGTAAAAATTGTGGTTCAAGAGAGTGATGCATTGCTTCGTATATCGGGCGGAGATGCACGGAAACTGATAAATGCAATTGAGCTATCCGTAAATTATGCACCTGAAGTTTCAGGAGTACTGACGCTGACTAACGAAAGTGTAAAACAGTGTATTCAGAAGAACTTAGCCATATACGACAAGCAGGGAGAAAACCATTACGACATCATCTCAGCATATATCAAATCGGTGCGTGGTTCCGACCCGAACGCGGCGGTTTACTGGTTAGCGCGAATGCTCTCGGCAGGCGAAGACCCCCTATTTATTGCGCGCCGACTAATAATCTTGGCTTCTGAAGATATTGGCATTGCCAATCCGAATGCACTGTTACTTGCGAATAGTTGCTTTCAGGCTGTCCACCAAATTGGCATGCCCGAGGCACGCATTATTCTTTCAGAAACTACAGTTTATTTAGCATCATCACCCAAGAGCAACTCTACCTACTTAGCCATTAACGAAGCGATGGATTGGGTAAGTAAAACTGGCGACCTACCCGTTCCATTACATATTCGCAATGCGCCCACCCAGCTGATGAAGAAGTTGAATTACGGCAAAGACTACAAATATGCACACAACTACGAAAACCACTTTGTAGAGCAGGAGTTTCTCCCTGACGCTATTCGTGGCAAGAAGTTCTATGAGCCACAAAACAACGCAAGAGAGAACGAGCTGCGGAAATATCTAAAAAACTGCTGGAAAGAGAAATATCAATACATAATAATTTTTGTAATTGCGTTATTTTCATTATTTACACAGAAACTCCAAGCGCAAGATATCCACTTTTCACAATTTTACAATGCACCATTGCACCTAAACCCAGCAGAAGCTGGAGCCATTCAAGGCGTTTTCCGCGCCAGCTTGCACCAACGCACACAATGGCTATCGGTTACCAAGCCATACGCTACAGTCTCGGGTAGTTTTGATCTTCCGATATACAAAAATAAAAAGTACAAATTTCTCTTCGGATTAGGAGCATTGATTAATAACGACCGCTCAGGAGACTCGGAGTTCAAAGCCTTTGACGCGGGACTATCATTATCCTTTCTCAAAAGTTTTGGATGGAGAAGTCAATTTCGAATTGGCGTAGGCGTATCAGGAAGTTACACTCAGAAATCTCTGAACTATGCAAAGTTACACTTTGACGAACAGTTTCAGAACGGATATTTCAATCCTGAAATTCCAGTTACAGAAATCTTTGGAAACAACAAAATAGGTTACTTTGATTTAGGACTTGGTGGCACTTTTTGTTACTCACCAGCTAACAAAACTGAAATCACAATTGGAATTGGCATTTTTCATCTCACCCATCCCAACCAAACCTTTCGAGATGGCATTTTTCTACATCCCATCAAATATGCGCCCTACATAACCTCTCGGATTGCCCTCACAAACGAACTGACATTATCGCCAATGGTTTATACCGCTTTTCAGGGAAACTTCAAAGAGATTACATTTGGAAGCAACATTGAATATGATATCAACAAGAACAGATACACCACTTGGGTAACTTTAGGTGGCGGCATCTTCTACCGATGGAACGATGCCATTATCCTCAATATGCTTTTAGATTGGAAACATCTTCGTTTCTGTTTTAGTTACGATATAAATATCTCCACACTGATGTCCGCATCGCACGCTCGTGGAGGCTTTGAGCTATCGCTTCGATATATTTTTAGAAAATCTTCCATAAGAAAAATTGGCAAAGAACCTTGTCCGTACGAAATCATGTGAAATGAAAAAAGGAATTCTTCTACTTTGTTTCTCGTTATGTTTGGGGATTTTCTACGGACAAGTCCCTACTACAAGTGCAAACTTCAAACAACAGCAAAAAGAGTTTATTCGGCAGGCGCAGCACCCCATTACAATAGAGATGCTTCCCAGAGAAATCAACACTCAATATTCTGAATATAAAGGAATTTTACTTTCTGATTCCCTTTTCTATTTCAACACCATGCGTGCCAACGGGACGGAAAATACAGATATGATTTTTGGGGTTCATTGGACAGCAGACATCTACTTTTCCCACTTAGGAGAATATGGATATAGCAAAGCTTACAGAATTAGCAACGTCTTAAACAACAACAAATTTTACAACACGAATTTCACCCTTGATTCAGCAGGAAACACGCTTTTTTTTGTCCGCACACACAAAAAAGCCGAAGAGCCCAAGGGAAATATATGGCTTAGTTATAAAATCGATGGGGAGTGGGAAAAGCCCAAAATACTACCAGCAACTATCAATATGGAGGGTTATAACAACAACTTTCCGCATTGGGTTGATATGGGCAATTATGCCATTCTTTATTTCTGCTCCGATCGTCCTGGGGGCGAAGGCGGTATGGATATTTGGTATTCTATTGCAAGAGATGGAAAATTTGAACATCCGATTAATGCGGGACCTATTATCAATACCGAAGGTAATGAGATTACACCATTTTACGATAAAAAACGAGCTATTTTGTACTTTAGTTCTGATGAACATATCGGCATTGGCGGCTACGACATCTTTTATGCGGAGGGTGCGATGTCGCAGTGGAGTTCTCCGAGCAATATGGGAGTACCTATCAATTCGGAAGACAACGACATCTACCTAACCATAAATTCTGATGGACGCAGTGGGTACTTCTCCTCCAATCGTCCGAATAAAGTTTTTGACGAAAATAACAAATGTTGCAACGACCTTTACAGCTTTCGTTACGACTTAAAGCAGAACAAATTAGAAGAAAAAAAGGACACACTAATAGTTCCTTCAAAACCTGCAATAGAGAGTATTCCTCTACTACTTTACTTTGACAATGACCAGCCAGAGCCCCGCACCACTCGACCCACTACGCAGCAAACGTACGACAGAACATTTTTAGAATATATGAGCCGAGAAACGCTATACATTCAGAATTGTAGAGATAGCATTGAGGCTAACAGAATGCAGAAATTCTTCCGAAATTCAGTAGCTGGTGGTTATCAGCAGTTGATTCGCACAACGGAAGAGATTCTCAATTACTTACAGGCAGGCGATACGCTCACGCTTACCATTTACGGACACGCAAGTTTGCTTCACAACAGCAACTACAATCTGCACCTTTCTGAACGGAGAATACACACACTTCTCAATTTCTTCCAAGAATATAAAAATGGTGCTCTTCTCCCCTATCTTGCTAAAAATGGAAATGGGCAACTTCGCTTCATAACCATTCCTAAAGGCAGTAATGAATCTGCAGAAAAAAGAGAGGAAAAAGGCAAAAATTCAAGCATTTACACACTTTCTGCATGTAAAGAACGAAAAATCGAGATTCGGAGTATAGAAATTTCACCTGCAAAGAGATAATCTTGGAATGATAGCACTAAATTATGTTCAAAAGACTATCTAATCACGATGATATTGATGATACCGATCCTCGCTGTGTTTCGACTCACTATCACCCAAAACCAATAAAATTAAAATTCCTAATAGTGGAGAGGTAAACCAAAACAGCAAAAGTGAAACCCATACACTTCTACCTCTACGTCTAGCCATACGAATCGGAAGGTAAATATAAAGTAAAAATAGAAGTAAAAATAGAATTAAAAAGGCAAAAATTAGCGATACAATAATTACTTGGTTATCATACATATTTCAAAACATTTATAATTAATAACTTATCATTCTATCCATTAGAAAAAATCACTATTTAAAACTATCTTTTCCATTGGTCAGCCATTCCAACGAAAAATTATAGAAAACCATCTCATACACATCAGAGTTTTCAGATGTTTCCTCCACATAAAGCCCAATTGTATTATCTGGAAGGACACACAATGATGAGTAAGCCGCATTGCAAGGTACAACACAACGACCTACAGGCCAACTATTTCCTTCATCATAACTTAGATAAACCGAAACATTATGGCGTTTATCACCTGACGGAAGTGAATGGAGCAGACGATTTTTCCCTTTATCATAAGCTACTGAAGATAGACGAATTATATCTCCATTGCAGGCAGGAGCTTCTAAATCGTCCCAAATGGAAAGTGTTGGGTTCCAAGTAACGCCACCATCTTTAGAAAGAGTATAACGACGGTAATTAGCGTAACGCACACTCATTAAGATCGTTCCATCATCAAGTTCCACTACTTTTGCCTCATCGCCTCCTACGGCGGCGCACTGCGAAAGTTGCCAAGTCGCGCCGTTATCGTCAGAATAAACCAAATAATTATTGAGCGAGTAAGCTTGATTTTCTCGCACTGCTGCAACAAACATCAAACGACCTGACGACGTTTGTAAGCCATTTCCAGAGGCAAAAAAGGAGGAAAGCCAAGTAGATCTAATCGAATCTTTACAATTCTTGCCAAATATAAAATTTGTAATATCAATTGGTTGCGACCAACTCTTACCATTATCAGAACTTCTAGCAATATATGAGTGCATCGGTTTTTCAGCTGTTGAGTTCCACAACCCGACACCACCAACAAACGCAGCTATAAGTTCATTTTTGCCATTTCCACGCACCAAAGCACAGTCGCCGTACCCAAATAAGGAATCGCCAACAACAATAGGAATTGGCGCCGACCAAGTTTTACCGTTATCATGACTAATGTTACAAAGAATATCAATATCTGCAGGAAGGTCATTATTCGACCTTTTACGTTTATCCGTTGCAGCCACAAGCGTTCCTTCGTCCGTAGTAATCAGAGCTGGAATTCTGTAAAACAGCGAGTTATAGTCACCAGGGCGATAAAGCACCGTGCGCGACAGCACCACTTCGCGACAAGCATAAGGAGTACTCTTTGACAAAAGGAAATCACCCTCTTGCGTAGTATAACTATGGAGCGCACAATATAATTTTGCTCCTTCTGGCGCCGTTGCTGACACATTGCCAACCACCCACAGATTAAACGTATCATTAGCAACAGAAAGATTTATAGGAGACGTAACAAACTGACTATCAGGATATATTTCTGAAACAAGCAAATATTCTGAAACTTTTCTTCCGTCGAATCGCACATTTTGTGGTGTAGAGTAGATTGATAATTTTGTAAATAAAGAATCGGAACTATTGAGATTAAACACAAATTTTTCTATCTGATTTTCAATATCTTGAGGACAAACAACAATCTTAAGTAGCAGTTCATTTTCACTACCAGAACCTACCAAACGATTTTCAGGGTAAAGATGAAAAATTTGAGCGAAAAGGAATGTTGGAAGAAACAAGAAAATAAGAAATAATAACCTATTCATAGGCAAGAAATTATTTCAAATATCTACGACAAAAAAGATTATATTTCACAATGCAATAAAGTGCGCGGAACCCATCTTTCCAACCTATTTTCTTTCCTTCATCATAGGTTCTTCCGTAGTAAGAAATTCCCACCTCATAAATCCGTATTCCCTTGAAACGGGACAACTTAGCTGTAACTTCAGGTTCGAAACCGAAGCGTTTCTCTTTGAAATAGATCTTCTTCAAATAATCCGCTCTCACCAACTTGTAGCAAGTTTCCATATCTGTTAAATTGAGATTTGTAAACATATTTGAGCAGAAAGTTAGAAATCTATTTCCAAAAGAGTGGAAGAAAAAGAGAATTCGATGAGGATTTCCTCCCAAATAACGAGAACCGTAAACCACATCAGCAAATCCATCTATTACAGGTTTCAACAAAAGATTATATTCTTCTGGATTGTACTCCAAATCAGCATCTTGCACAACAATATAATCGCCAGAAGCCTCTTCAAAACCACGATGAAGCGCAGCACCCTTCCCCAAATTTTGAGATTGATCGAAATAATGAATTTCCACCTCTTTATGATTTTCAATATAATCAAGAATAACTTGCTTAGAATTATCTTTTGAACAATCATTTACAATAATTATCTCTTTAGAAAACCCACCTATCAACTGTACATTAATCACCTTATCCAAAATCAGATGGATAGTTTTTTCCTCATTATAAACTGGAATTACGATAGAAAGCTTCATCACACAATTTTTAGCGCTGCAAAGATAAAGATTTTTTTATAGTTTTGCAAACGATAAAATTGGTATCCATTTTTAATATAAACCATTGATTATCAACAATAAAACATTTTTACAATTTACAAAATAACTCATATTTTCTTCCCAAATAGAGCAATCTGAAATAAATAGATTTACTAACGGAACCAAAACATATAAGGGTTTCAGCAAAGCCACACAAATAATGACAGGAACAGAAAAAAATATTCCGACAGAGTTGCAACGCACCGCTATTATTGGCAGTGGAACTTGGGCAACAGCAATTGCTAAAATTCTCAACGAGAACGCTGTAGAATTTTCTTGGTGGATACGAGAAGATAAAATTGCCAAAAGTTTGCAACAACGCGGACGCAATCCCCTCTATTTAAGTTCGGTAAAACTATCAATGAATACCATTCACGTCAGCAACGACTTGAATGAAGTGATTGAGAACTCCGACAATATTATTCTGGTATTACCCTCAGCGTACATTTCCAGCACCTTCAAAACTATTGAACCACAAAAACTTAAAGGTAAAAAAGTAATTATTGCCTCTAAAGGCATTGTTGCTGAAACCCAACAATTAATCTCGGACTACTTTAAGTCTCGTTTTGCACTAACAGATAAAGATATTGCGGTAATTTGTGGAGCCTCACACGCAGAAGAGATTGCACAAGGAAGAATTACTTTTCTTACCATTGCTACAGAAGAAGAAAGCTTTGCTCTTAAAATCAAAGAGTTGTTTAATAGTCCGTATGTAAAACTAACCACCAATCAAGATATGATTGGCTTGGAGTATGCAGTTACACTCAAAAATATCTACGCATTAGGAGCTGGAATCTATATTGGTTTGGGCAATGGCGATAATCTGATTGCCACCTATATGGCAAATTGCATTCGCGAGATGAGATATTTCTTCGAGCAGATACATCCAGAAACTCTACCACACCTTGCGGAATCGAGTTATATTGGCGACCTTTTAGTAACAGCCTATTCACAACATAGTCGCAACCGCACATTTGGTCATCTTATTGGAAAAGGTGTCAGCATTTCGGTTGCTCATTCAGAACTAAAAATGGTTGCAGAAGGCTATTATGCTTGTGCTTGTATTCAGGAACTAATTGATGAGAAAGGAATTGTAATGCCGATTGTCGAAAGCGTGTATAAGGTTCTTTATCAAGACTATAATGTTACAGAAACGATGCAAACTCTTTTGGAAACATTTAGGTAACACTCAATATTTTACGCTAAATAAAAACCGCACGTTGAATTGTCAGCGTGCGGTTTTTGATATTTGAAAATATATAACTACTTCAACTTACTATTTATAAATTCCATCAACTCCTCCTTATTAGAAGAGAATGTCAATATACTTACACATTCGTAGTAGTTGTTTGGGTCGACGCAAGCATCGAAAGCAAATTTGAGAAATTCCACTTTAGAATCTTCAAAGGAAAAACAATTAGCCATCTGCTTAATATGCACTGTTTTAAACATCTTATCACGACTTCTCACAATCAATTTTGCCATCTCAAGACGATTATCTTCAAAAGATTCTTTACGAATTGACTGACACATATCATTAACCTCTTCTGAAAGATACACCAAAGGTTCTGGGGGAGTAACTGGAGGTACAGGTGCAGGTGCAGGTGCAGGTACAGGTACAACGACAGGAGTAGGTGGTGTAGGCAAATGAGCCTGATGATTGTGAGGAGGAGTAGAATGACTCGGCACATGCCCATGATTTGGCGACTGCGGATGACCACTATTCGGATGTTGACTATGATGAGGTTCGCCTGGTTGTGGGCCCTGATGTGGGTGGTGATGTGATTCATACATCGGTGTAACCATTACTTTTCTAGTTCTTTCATTATATGATACTAGATACTTTTCAACCTCCATCTGCGGATCTATCTTCAAGTAAACTCTATCATTTACAGGATGTTTTACTACAACATAAACATCGTGTGAACGAAATGATAAATCATTGACTATAACTGAATTCCGAGGTTTTCTATTAATATTGCGTCCATCAACCGAAACATAAAATTGTTCATTTCTTTCTGCATAAAAATGGAGTGTACAACTTCGTTGATGTTGTGAATGACGGTTCGGATGTTGATTATGTTGAGATGGTTTTCCTTTAGATGTACGATTATTGGGATGATATTGTGCCATAGTAAGCGGAATAATCAACACCAATAAAATAGCCAAAAACGTTCTTTTCATATCCATTTAAGTTTAAAATTATAGATTAAATTTACAATGCATTGTTTTAAAATGACACGTTGTAATTAGTAGGGTTTAATCATTATTACCCAAAATCATTATTGAATCATAACTTTCCGAATAAATACCTCACCACTTGAGAGTGAAATTCTAAGTATATATAATCCACTCAACAAATTAAGAGTATTAATAGTTACATGGTCATCATTTACATCATATTGATCAATGATGCGTCCTTCCATACCCAATATCTCTATTCTCCTAACATTTTGTTGTGAGACAACATTTACAAAATCGTGAGCTGGATTAGGAAAAATTACAACATTATTATCATCAACATCATGAATACCAACAGATTGAACATTCAAGATTTTCATTACACTTGAGGCTGGAGCATATTGGGAATTACCCGGTTGAGAAGCAGTAATTATTGTCAAACCCTCGCTATGAAGGGTCATCAAATTTCCCATGATAGTAGCGACCGTTTCATCACTGCTTGAGAATTGCACAGGCAAACCAGAAGTGGATGCTGCTGCCAGAATAATGGGAGAATCTTCCAAAGTAAAATTCAACTCCTGTTCCCATAGAATTGTTTGCTGTTGAAGTCCAACAACATCTGTCACTGTCAAAATCTTAACAACTTCTGGCGCAGGATTCCAACTATCGTTACCAGGTTGTGAAGCAGTAATAAGTGTCACACCCTCACCTACTAATATGAGTTGATTTCCATTCACAGTAGCCACCGTTTCATCACTGCTTGAGAATTGTACAGGCAAACCAGAAGTAGCAACTGCTGTCAGAATAACGGGAGATTCTTCCAGCATAAAGTCTAACTCTTGTTCCCACAAAATTGTTTGGGATTGTTGCACAATAGAATCTGTAACAGTAAGAATTTTTGATATTGTCGGGGCTGGATTCCAGGTTGTATTACCGGGTTGCGCAGCAGTAATAATTGCATATCCCTCGCCCACTAAGGTAAGTAGATTTCCATTCACTATAGCCACATTTGTATCACTGCTTGAGAATTGTACGGGTAATCCAGAAGTGGCTGTTGCCTCCAAGATAAAGAACTGATCTGACAAGTCAGCATTTAATGTTTGTGGCCAAGTAATCGTTTGGTTGAAGGTAGTATTTGCATATTCGTAGCAACCAATATCAGCACGAGTATTTCCACAACGTGGATTTCCATCCATATCGGTAGCAGGCACAAAAGCGATAAAAGCCGTATTAGGGTCACCTGCATCTATCAATGGGGAGTTTGGAAGCAAATGCCAATCTGCAATAATATTAGAACGGTCTGACAGGTTTGGATTTGCTCCTACCATTACGGAAGGTGACACAAATTGATTTCCTAATGAATCCAACATAATATTGGTGGAGTCACTATAAAAAGTACTATTAGCAGCATGAAGATTTGCCGCACAATAGGCGTATGGGAAAGTAAAATTAGTGTTATAGGAAAAGTGGGAAATTGAGTTATTCCTTTTGTTATTGTACAATATAGTATTTCGAACAACAGCAGCACGCTGTGATCTGATGCCACCTATCGCATTTGTAGTGGTTGATTGCGCCCAATTGTTAGCCACAATACAATTAGTAATATGCAAAGAGCCTGACTGATATGGATAATTATTAGATGAATATGTTCCAGAATTAGCACCAATACCCCCAGCAACCGCTAACCCATGCATAGAGATTGCGCTATTATTAGCCACAACGCAACCAATCAGGTGCGTAGAACCGCCAGATCCATTAACGCCCCCAACAATAGCAACATAATCGGAGGAGGGAGATGATGTTCGTGTATTATTAACCACATTGTCAATAATTTTAGAATTAACAATTGTCCACTGCGATCTTGTTGTAGAGTATTCGTTTGAACCATGTACCAGAATAGCACCCGCTTTAGCCATATCTCCAGAGGCAATATTTTTGGAAATCTCACAATCTATAATAGAAATTTGCGATGCATCATTAGGACTCACACGATCACAATAGATTCCCCCACATACAGAACCCACGTTTTCGGTTATCACGCAACGTGAAAAAGTAATCGTCCATGTTGCAACTTCTTCTTTGTGAAGATACACACCACTATTAGTTTGATTATTAAATATTTTACTATCCGATACTTCTATATTTAAATTTAAATTTAAATTTGTAGAACTGATTTCTAATCCACCACCCGCATTTCCCGCAACTATACAATTAGATATTCTACAATAAGTAGAAATATAGAGACCAGCATTAACAGCGCCTGTTAGATAAAAGCCATTCAAATCTGTATTGAAAGAATAACGATAAGTATTATTACCAAGATAATAACTACTAACACTAACTGCGCGATTATAAACCGATTGTGCATCTACAATAGAGTAAGTAGAGTCTGTAAGAGCGGGACGCTGGCACAGATAGTTTTCCGTTCCAGAAAATCCTCCATATACGTGGACTGTTGCGTAAAGAGTAAAAGGTAGATAAACTCCTGTGGCTACAAAAATCGAATCATTATCATCTACTGTAGCACAATCTATTGCAGCATTAATTGTTGCTTTTGCAGTAGCCCACGTCAAACCATCATTACTATCATCTCCCTGATTAGAAACAAAATAGGTTGTTTGCGCAGAGAGTATTATCGAAAATAGGAGAACAAATATAGAGGTAAAAATTGATTTCATAAAGGGTTATATTTCATCAGTTAAAATTTCAAGTATAACACGTACAACATCAGATTTACCAATAGAAGCTATCGCTCCATTAATATTTGATGCCAATTTTTCATTTAAGCATAATTGTCTTATTAGGTCATTCACAAAGGATAGATCCGTACCTCCATTTAATGAAATAAGATTAGAGACACGCATAGGAATCAAAATTTGTCTAAACAGTATAAAATTAATGAAAAACAAAACCAAAAATCCACACATTCAACACCAACTTTTTTTTATTGCAAAAATAAACATTTTTTTTGAAAACACAAACCATAACAATAACTTTAACGTTTATTAAGAAAATAAAACAATTAAACATTAAAAGAAAAATAACACCAGAACCTTCTGGGAGTTATTTAGATAATACTCAATATTTTACGCTAAATAAAAACCGCACGTTGAGTTGTCAGCGTGCGGTTTTTGATATTTGAAAATATATAACTACTTCAACTTACCATTTATAAATTCCATTAACTCCCCCTTGTTGGAAGTAAATGTCAGCAGACTCAGACATTCGTAGTAGTTGTTAGGATCGATGCAATAATCGTATGCAAATTTGAGAAAATTCACTTTAGCATTATCAAAAGAGAAACAACGGGCCATCTGCTTGATTTGAGATGTTGTAAACCGCTTATTACTACTTTTAACGATTAGTTTTGCCAACTCCATCCGTCTATCGTCAAACGATTCTCTACTAATAGACTGGCACATATTGTTTACCTCTTCTGGCGTGCAAACCATGAGAACTGGCGGAGCAACCGGTGGTATGGGATGGGACGGATACAGATTCTGCTGTGGTCGGCTGTTTAAGAAGCTCATCAATTCCTCCTTGTTGGAAGTGAAAGTCAGCAGACTCACACATTCGTAGTAGTTGTTAGGATCGATGCAATAATCGTATGCAAATTTGAGAAACTTTACCTTAGCATTATCAAAAGAGAAACAACGGGCCATCTGCTTAATTTGAGATGCTGTAAACGGTTTATTACTACTTTTAACGATTAGTTTTGCCAACTCCATTCGTCTATCATCAAACGATTCTCTACTAATAGACTGGCACATATTGTTTACCTCTTCTGGCGTACAAACCATAGGTGCAGGCGGATAAATCTGCGCTGGCGGCTGCGGTCCCTGATTCGGATGGTGGTGTACCTCACACATCGGAATTACTCTCAATTGCCGACTTCTTTCATCGAAAGAGATCTTATATCTTTCAAATCCCATCTGCGGATGAATCTGAAGATTGATTCTTTCACTTGCAGGGCGTTTCAGCGTAATACTGATATTGTGCGGACGTTGAGAGAGGTTTGTAACCAACACCATTTGGCGAGCATTTCCATTAACATTTCTACCATCAACATTCACCCAAAATGTTTCATTATCCTCGGCGATAAAGAGTACAGAACAATCTGTTCCTTGCTGCTGATTATGGTAATGATTTGAATGAGAGGAGTTACCTCTTGGAGGGTGATTATGGGAATGGTGTTGAGCTATAGAGAGCGGAATCATCAAAGCTAAGCAGATAATGAGAACAATTTTTTTCATATTCATTAAGGTTTAAAATGAGACATTACTACTACAATGCATTGTTAATAGATAATGACAAGTTCTTTCTGATGCGGTTTAATCTTTCTATGGCAAAAAGATCAACACATATTATTCTATAAAATACTGCATTGGCAATTAAAACTCTTATAAATCATACTTTTTTACTACCGAATTATGAAGAGTCTCTTTAAACTTCTTCGTTCGCCAATGGACAATAAGCCCTGCTTGCACGGAGCAATTAGAGAGCCGCGAGGGTTTAAATGCTGTCAGCACATCGGAGCAAGCCGCATAAAGTGTAACGGCACGTAAATGAAGTCCTAAAGAAACCCCCAAATTTGCAAAACTTCTTTTCTTGATTGTATAGGCCACTCCCAATTCTAAAGTTTTGCCATAAAATCCCGAATATGCTACTGTTAGCGAAGGGTTGAACCATTTTCCTATAAATTCACCTTGTGCCAGAAGTGAGAATTTATGGTTTTTATTCAACTGCGCATCAAACTGAGCATAGATCTTCGGATTTAGCATCGTATTATAAGCCGCTATTACAGAATCATTTAACGGGAAATAACCTACAACAGAATCCAGCACTTGATTCAAGTACTCATCATTATTCATCAGCTGTTCGAGTTGAGTTTCTGTCACACCTTCAAATTGGAGGAAACCGTCATTATAGAAATCTCCGTTATCCGCTAATACAGAGGTAAGTTCGACACAATTGCTTTTCCAACGGATAAAGCCGAGGTCACGCACACCGAGGTTCACACTGAAGATTGAATCGATTTCGTAACGAAGTGCCAAATCGATAGCACCGCCCACATTTCGGAATAGATTTCCGGCACTAAAACCTGCAAAATCAAAGCCTATTGTATCTGTAGAGAGTTGATAAGGGAAAGGGAGAGACGCATTTATTGCTGCATCATAATGCATTCGCAGTGCATAGGTTTCTGGGTGCGTATAAAGGTCGGCAGCGAGTGTTCTCGTTTGCAAATTAGCAGCACCGAACAGCAACTTCGGACGTACGCCAAGAGTAAAGCCCATTGGCAACTTATACTGCACTCCAACGCCATATTCTTGATAAGCGTTCACATTGGCTTTAAGTGCCAGACGTGCAGGATTTTCATCTCCCAAATATGCCATATTTCCTTGCAAGATCAATCCAAACAAATCTTTAGAATAAGCAGCACTTATGTCGGCACGGAAACGGATATCTAACGAGAGAAAGAGTTTGCTATTAACGCGAAATCCGAAGCCGAGCAAATTAATATTTGTATTAAGAGAGAGCCAATTTTCCTTCTTCAGTTTTTGGAGAAACTGTTCCGTTTGAATTGAAACCGGATATCCTTCGGCATCTCTAATAAAGATGTCATTGTATGGCAAGAAGGCGTTATAAACCTGAACATTGATTCCACTCAAAGCTGGAAGTGCTATATATGCATCATGGTAGTAAGGCAACGATGGAGAGTAGTAGGTTCGCAGCGGATTTGACCAGGAAAAGTTCAGCATTGCATCTGATTGTGCCCAAAGTTGTGAAGAACAACCCAACAATAAAACAAAAAACAATTTTTTTATCTTTTTCATAACTTCACCTCCTATTTTTGGGTTGTTAAATTAAGATTTGTCTTGGCAGAGATTCGAGTGCGCAAAGTTTGGTCGGTTTGGACCGAGATTTGTGAATCGGAATCCACTTTTGCCAAAAAAATCATATAGGGACAAGCAATCAAGCGATTCAGTTCCTCCATATCAGAAACAGTAACAAAAATAGGCTTACAAATTGTAGGTGTTTCCCAATAGCAAGCGGACAGCAATTCTGATGAGGAAAATGCGGAATCCACAATTTGATAATTCTCGTCACAGAAGTACAACTGACCTGACAAGTCAAATGGCAAGCCGTTTTCAAAAGCGATTCGCAGGGTGATATCCTGCAACTCCTCAATATTAGGAAGAGCATTCAAATTCAGATTGAGTGTATCGACAAAAGAAAGCTTGTTAAAATCGACTTTAAGTGGGATAACAATTTCAGCTTTCAGACTAATAGAAGAGTTTTTATCGATATGGATTAAACCTGACTCAAACCCTTGTGGGTTAATAATAGCCTCACCAGCGACCTCAATTCTATTATAATCAGGATAAATAAGAATAGAGGAATTTAGGTTCACATCTTGTTCAAAATAGGTATCACTTGCGGGAATTGTAATCGTAGTGGATGTCGGAATGAACGATGATTCTGGATGATTTGCTCCCATAAGAGCTGCCGTTTGCATATTACACAAACCTTCAACTCCGAAACTATTTTGCGATGAAAGAATGAGTTGTGGCTCAAAAACCTCTATATTTCCACCCAAACTATTCAAATTCAGATTAAAATCTACAGATTGTTCAAAAGGAAGAGAAAATGCAGCCAAATAACCTTCTAATTCTCGCAATGAGACATCAGAAAGGGATAGATCAACATCTACAGATAAGTCAGGTTGAAAGTTATAACTAAGAAGCGACACTTGCGCATCCAAATGAAAAGCAATCTCATCCGTATTTGGGGTATGTAAATAGTATCCAGAAAGGTCTAAGGTTTGCAGGCTGGCATCACCATTCAAATAAAATGTCCATTCAAAAGGAGTATTATCGGAACGCAGAATTTCTGATGTAGAGATAGTAACGGAACCTGAAACTGGCAGATTAAGAGAGAGGTCAACATTCAAAATTGCGGAATCGATAGCAGCACCTTTCAAAATAACATATTCATTTTCAAGAGAATATGTAAAATCGTGTGAAAAAGAGATTACAGGAAGAGAATCCAAAACATCGGAAATATCAAATCCAGGAATATCGGAAATATCAGGTATTTCTGGAAGTGGTACAAGAATAGAGCCTTGCATATCTGCACCCGGAAATCTCAAATATTCCTCTGCCGTCACCAACTTATCCATCTCTATCACATATTTTAGATTAACCACATCATCGTCATCAACAAACAGAAAATCATTGTTTCCCATCTTGTTCAGCAGATCCTCAATAGAATATTGCACATCAGCAACAGGAATTCCCCAAGTTCCCGCAATATCAGCTGAGTCTAATCGTGAAAAATCTAGAAAATGGTCATCACAAGCGGAAAGCGAAAGTAGCAATAGCGAAAATAACATTATTAACTTTTGGCTACCCGTTTTGAGAAAAAATTGAAACTTTTTCATATCAAAAAACAAAAAACAAAAACAGAATTTTATGATTATCAACTAGTTTACATAAAAAAAACGCAAGTACAATAATACAAAAAATTAATGAAAAAAAGAAATTAAAAATAGATATATTTAAAATACTCCATCTAAAACAACAACTTCAAAAGGAGGAATTACGAATGTTATTTTTGCATCTATATCTATAAGTTGATTTGTAATATCGGAAAGGAAAATTTGATTTGAGAAAGCGTCTGTGAGAAAAATTTTTCCAGAAATATAATTAGGAATTTCAAGAATATTACGCAAGGTTGTCGTAATATGTTGGGCAGAATCTGAAGGATTTCTAAGAGCCACCATTCCAAGCAGCCCAGCCGTAGAGGTTAGCTTTTTCACCATCCCATGGGTTTCCTCCCACCCAATGTGTATCCGCCAATAGGTCTGCATTGGCGCGATGCCAACGGATACAATCAGCCAATTCACGCCACAGAATACCATTATCTTTTTCGGTCATCAATAGATGATCGAGATAGAGTTCTACCATTGCAGAACCGCAAGCGAAGGCACAACGCATCTCTTTTATGATTTCGGCTGTACTATTTGCCAAAGTATCGTTTTCCATAGCGCGCGGAGGATTTATCTCCGTAGTTCCGAATCCAGATAGAATGAGTCCGTGCGTCATCAAACTATTGATGGGACATAATGGAGAACCTTGCACAAAATTTTTATACACCATATAATCGCGGTAGGTAATCCAACGTTGACGCATATTTCCTTGATTACCTATCGTACTCCAATCCGCATCTTGTCGCCAAACAGCATCCGCAAAACGAAACCAGAAGGGAGAAGCCCACGTACCGACAGTACAATTGATAAAAAGGTCACCACGTAGGTTCCTCAACATAGTTATCAGACGAAGGAAATATTCTGCGTCCTCCTCATTACCAGGACCGACAGCATTACCAATATCACTAATTCCATCAAACTTAAAATATCGCATATCATAATCGTCAATCATCTGAGAACATCTACCCAAAAATGCGTTAAAATACTCAGCATTAGAAAGTTGAAAATTATCAATTTTTTCCGTATGGGTATTATTCCAAAAATTCAGACGCTGCTGTTTAGATGCTCCATAGCCACCTATTGGTCCTAACCACGCACCCAATCCCACATTATATTTGCGGCACAACTGATTAATTTCAGTAAAACCATTAGGAAATTTAGGTTGATAAAAATCCCACAACGAATTGAAGTCGTCCCAACCATCGTCCCAAACGAAAGCATCAATATTTACGTTGTAAGGTTCGAAAAGGTGTTTCTGCCAAGCATTCACTACCTGTAAACAATCCTCCCGACTCATCCGTTTATCAATAATATTATTTCTACCGATATTAAGTTCATACCAAGAGTTATAATGAATAAATGAGCGCCAAGGTACGGCACGTTCTCGCTCGTGATACACCAAGAATGATCGTCGGAGTTGTCCTTCAGCTACGGCACCGACCACCGCTGAAACTTGCCAACTTTCGCCCGCAGCAAGAGTTGCCTTCCGACTCCAAATTCCCTTAATTACAGCACTTCCTTCAATCTCTTCAACCATATTAATTCCCATCGGAGTTTCTAATCCTGCAAAGATTTTGTCGCTTGCAATGGGTGCTCCACGAGTATTTCCTACTACTTTGGGAATCGGTTCATTGGGGTTCATTTTGTAGTTTAGCGCAACAATATTTTGAATTGCAACATCTTCATTTGCAACTATTTTCAACACTGTTCTCAGATAATGGGAATTATCACGCAGAATTGTCTTCCAATGGCAAGACAAACTTCCGTATGAAAAAATTGCTGATAATTCCACACCTGACGCACGTTCTGAGAGTTTCTCAGCATTCGTATCGCTAGAAAGTTTAGCAAAAGAGAGACCTGTATGATGCATTTGTGAGGTTCCAATGGTTGTTCCGTCTGCAAAGGTAATCACAAAAAGGTCAGTAGATTCTGTCAATCCTAAACAATCTGAACCGATAAAACGTATTTGATTGTTGATAACGAAAAAATCGGCAGTAAATAGGTCATTTGATAGACTAAAATAATCCTCGTGGGCTTCTAACTTTGCTTTACCTGGTTGTTGTTGAGCAGGATAAAGAATCTGCGCAGAAATCTTCGCAGCTATGAGTAATAATAACAAGAAAAATAGATTTTTTTTCAACATAATGGCTATTTTGAAAGATAACTACTCAGCAACAGAGAATTGGAATTGGGTTGTAGTTTCAAATTTTTCTCCAGGATTTAACCATGGATTAGATTGAGGCCAATGATGATTGGGGGAATCTGGGAATTTTTGTGTTTCGATACAGATAGCACTTTGTTTTTTGTAAGCAATTCCCATCTTTCCGCAAATTTGTCCATCTAAAAAATTTCCTGTATATATTTGTACACCAGGCTCATCAGTAAAGCATTTCATTACAATACCACTTTCTGGCGAACAGAGAATTGCAATAGGCACAGACAGATTTTTATGATTATTTAAACACCAGCAATGGTCGTAACCATTTCCAATTTTCAATTGTACATCATCAGCAAAAATTCTCTCCCCTACTCGATGCGCAGTACGAAAATCGAACGGAGTACCTTCAACTGAGCGCAACTCGCCAGTAGGAATGAGAGATTCATCAACAGGGAGGAAATAATCGGCAGCTACTATAAGTTGATGATTCAAAATCGAGCTAGTTCCATCACCAGAAAGATTAAAATAGCTATGATTAGTCATATTGATCACTGTTTTTCGAGTCGTTAGCGCTTCAGAATGGATTGTAAGCCCTGACACATCATCGAGAGTGAAGGTCACAGTTACAGAAACCGTTCCAGGAAATCCATTATCTCCATCAGGGCTCACATAACTAATTTTCAGCATATTTTCCGAATAAGAATCTACCGAAAAGGGAGCATATTGCCAACCATCAGGACCTCCATGTAAGCAGTTGTGACCATTATTTTGAGGAAGTTGGAAAAATTTTCCATCTATGGTGAGATTACCACCAGCAATCCGATTTGCATAGCGACCAATTGTTGCCCCAAAATCTGTAAGATGATTTTCGGGAAAGTAATCAGCAAGCAATGAGAAACCATGCACCACATCGCGCATAATTCCATTTCTATCAGGAACTTTCATCGATACAATTCTACCTCCAAAATTGGTAATCTTTGCTTGTAATCCATTCGGAGAAATAAGCGTAAACAGGCCTATCTTTTTTCCCTTATAGAAAAGTAAATCTGAATAATTCCAAGAGTTCCAATCTTTCATTCTCTATTTTTTTGATGGAGCAAAAATAGAGAAAAGAATTAAGATATTGTCCGGTATTACTACTTAATTTTAAAACACACTTTCGTTTCATCCAATACAGCAACAATTTGTCAGCTAATATTTTGAAACATCAACATTCGGATTAAAAATAATCATTTTAGAATCTTATTTAATCCCAATCGCAAGAAACTGGAAAATTATTGCGATACTCTACTAACTTCTGATAGGAAAGTGTTGCGGTCAATAATTGGGTTCTATCTGGCTGAGCAGTGATAAGAGATGTACCCTCAGGAGATAGAATTTGTGAGTCTCCACAATGCGCAACTCCGTTAGAATCACAACCGATTCGATTAGCAGCCAAGAGATAGGACTGATTTTCGATAGCACGAGCTGTCAGCAATGCATTCCAAGCTCGAGAACGTGATGCGGGCCAATTGGCTACATAAAGCAAGCAATCGTACGCAAATCCAACATCTTTATCGTAACGATTGCGACACCAAACTGGGAAGCGTAAGTCATAACAAATTTGCGGACAAAAACGCCAACCTTTATAAGTAAAAACAGATAAATTCTCCCCTTTTTGAAAGAGCACAGGTTCTTTACTCAGCGGGAAAAGGTGTCTTTTATCATAAAATTCGGTCGATGCATCAGGTTTTACAAAAAGCAATCGATTATAGAGGTATTCATTTTCGCGAACGGCAACGCTTCCCACTACAGCACAACACTTTTCACGAGCCATTTGTTGCATCCAATCCACAATTACGGGCGCATCATCTGCTACCTTACAATTATGCACAGCAAACCCCGTAGCAAACATCTCTGGTAACAGAATCAAATCCACCGGAGAGAGTTTCTGTAATTGCTTAGCAAATTGTTCTAAATTTCGATTTGTATCTAACCAAAAAATATTATTTTGGGCTACTGCAACCTTTAGATTTTCCGCAATATTCTGCATTTCAAACTTAATAAAGAAAATTATTATAAGGATAAATTTGAATATGAAGCTTCTTAATCTCTTCGTAGAGCATCTCCTTCATATCATCAATATTTTCTTTTGTTTTAGCAGAGATAAAAATCGTTTTTTGATTCAGTTTTGCCATCCAAGTAGCTTTCAACTCATCGATAGAAATATTACATTTTTCCTTTGGTGATAAATCATCAGGTTCCTTTTCAATCCAAGTGTAATTATCAATCTTATTAAAGATGATAATCTGGGGTTTGGTTCCTGCATTAATCTCCTCCAATGTTTTATTTACCACAGCAATTTGCTCTTCAAACTCAGGGTGACTGATATCCACCACATGCAATAAAAGGTCTGTTTCACGAATCTCGTCTAATGTTGATTTGAAAGATTCAATCAAGCCATGAGGAAGTTTTCTAATAAAACCGACAGTATCGGAAAGGAGAAAAGGCAGATTATTGAACACCACCTTACGCACAGTAGTATCAAGTGTTGCGAAGAGTTTATTTTCTGCAAAAACATCTGACTTACTAAGCAGATTCATCAGTGTAGATTTTCCAACATTAGTATATCCAACGAGTGCCACACGAACAAATTTTTCTCGATTTCCACGTTGGGTTTTCTTCTGTCGGTCAATCTCTCGTAGTTTCTCTTTCAGCAGTGAAATTCTATCACGAATGATACGTCGGTCAGTTTCAATCTCCTTTTCACCAGGGCCACGCATACCAATACCGCCGCGTTGTTTTTCCAAGTGGGTCCACATACGGGTAAGGCGAGGCAAAAGATATTCATATTGCGCCAACTCCACTTGTACTTTTGCATGTGCAGTTTGGGCACGTTTGGCAAAGATATCAAGAATTAGTCGTGTTCTATCCAACACTTTGCACTCTAACACCTGCTCAACATTACGAGTTTGAGACGGTGAAAGCTCATCGTCGAAGACAGCAAGTCCCACCTTATTTTCGCGGATATATTCACGCACTTCTTCCAATTTTCCAGATCCAAGATAGGTTTTAGGGTCGGGGTATTGTAGATTCTGCGTAAACTTTTTAACTGCGACGCCACCAGCGGTATCCACCAGAAACGCCAACTCATCAAGGTATTCATTTACCTTCTCAACAGAAACAGACGGGGTGCTCACCGCAATGAGCACCGCCGTTTCCGAGTTAATTTCTAATGTATCAATTCCCATAAAGAGAGTTATTATTCTTGAACTTTTAAAGCTTTTTTAGCGGCTTTCTTCTCTTTTCTCTCAGCAAAAATACCAAATAGAATTGGAATAAGCACCAAGGTTACCAAAGTTGACAAGGACAACCCCCAAGACACAACCGTACCGAGTGAATTCCACATTTCAGCACCTTCACCTTTATCCACTGCCAATGGAATCATACCCAATACAGTAGTTAGGGTAGTCATTAAGATTGGACGAAGACGAGAACGACCTGCAGTAACAATAGCCTCATTAATAGATTGACCACGTTCACAACACAAAATAGTATAATCAACAAGAACGATACCATTTTTCACAACAATACCAATCAAGAGGAGAATTCCTACCATTGCCATAATTCCTAATGGTGTATTTGATACTGCCAAACCAATTAGAACACCTGTAAGTGCAAATGGAATAGAGAACATAATAATAAACGGATATGAGAAAGATTCAAACTGTGAAGCCATAACGATATACACAAGAATCACAATCAATACCATAATCATTATCATATCTGCGAACGATTCTTGTTGGTCCTCCCAAGCACCACCGATTTCATACATCAGTGAACTCGGAATCTCCATATCGTTTAAAACCTTTTCAGTTTCAGCCACCAATTCACTCAATACAGCATCTTTCGCTACGACACAAGACACTTTCACCATACGCTCACGGTCTTTTCTTGAGATTGTTGGAGGTGTTAACCTTTCAACGACTGTTCCTAAATCCTTTACTCGCACACCAACGCCCTGATTATTATACACCAAAATATTTTCGATAGATTCAATACTTTCTCTATATTCGGGGGCGTAGCGTACTTTAATATTGTATTCATCACCATCTTCACGATAGTAAGAAGCGGTATAACCATTGAAACGATTTCTCACATAAGATGCTGCTGTTGTCAAGTTGAGGCCATGCTCTGCTAATTTCTCGCGATCGAAATCGACTTGGAACTCAGGAGTATATTCCTCACGGCTGATAGAAACTTCTGAACATCCAGGCACTTTTTCCATTCTAGATTTCAGATCTGCAGCAAATTTATCGGTTATATCCAAATCGTAGCAGTAAAGTTCAACATCAACGCTATTCTGTCCTCCCATACCGCCACCTGAAGATACGATATAGGTATTCACTTCAGGGTATTTTGCCAAATCTGCACGAAGATTATCAGCAATCTCATTCAAAGAGCGTTTACGTTCTGTCTTCTTCGTCAATCTTACATTGAATTTCACAATATGCGAACCATTCTGTGATAACATACCAAATGTGTTATCATCATCAGGCTGACCTACAGAAAAGTTAATCATCAACACCTCAGGATAATCCTTTTTCACTTGTTCAACGAAATCAAGAGCGAAAGCGCGTGATGTTTCCATACGTGTTCCAATAGGTAATTTGACAGTTGCGGAAAGACGCGCTTGGTCTTGTGTTGGGAAAAATTCTGTAGGTATAAATTTGAAGAGTAACAAACTAGAACCAAAAATCAGCATAGCCACAATCAAGACAACACCTTTTCTTGACACGCACCATCCCAACATCTTAGCATATATCTTATCTAGCCAATCTAAGAATTTTTCAATTGGAGTATAGATAGCATTGAAAACCTTACCGCGATTGGGGTTGTTTTTCAACATAATGGAAGACAACATCGGAGTCAGTGTCAATGCTGCCAATGTAGAGATTATGATAACGATACTTACAATCCATCCCAACTGTTTGAACATAATACCAGCAACACCTTCAAGGAAAGTTAGAGGAATAAACACCGCTAACAACACCAAAGTTGTCGCAATAATTGAAAGGGAGACCTCACTAGTAGCAAATACGGCAGCAGACTTGGGGCGACTTCCACGCTCGATATGTGTAGAGATATTCTCCAGAACCACAATTGCATCGTCTACAACCATACCGATAGCAATACTTAGAGAAGACAACGATATAATATTCAGCGTATTACCTGTAAATCCTAGATAAATAAACGCTCCCACCAGGGAGACTGGGATAACGATAGCAATAATAAAAGTTGCGCGCCAACGCCCTAAGAAAAAGAGTACGACCAACACCACAAGTACAAGAATCAGAATAATTGATTCTTCTAATGAGTTGATAGTATTAACAATTGACTCTGAAGTATTGGCAATGACTCCCAACTTTACATCAGAAGGCAAAGTTTTCTGAATATCAGGAATCATACTCATAACCTTTTCAGAGATTTGTACAGAATTGGCACCTGATTGTTTTTGTACCACAATCATTGCACCGCGAACACCATTATTATACACCTCTTGCATACGTTCCTGTACAGTATCCTTAACGACAGCCACATCACGCAGATAGATATTCTGGTTATTAAAACTTCCGACCACAATATTCTCCATCTGTTTGGCATCGGAGAACTCTCCCTGCACACGCATAGAATAGGTTTCGGAACCAATATCCATACTACCCAAAGGCAAGTTTCTGTTCTCTGCTCCAACTACTCCTGCTATTGCCTCAATAGTTAGGTTATACGCTTCCAATTTATAAGGATCACAATAGATCTGTATTTCACGTTGTGGAGCTCCTGAGATAGATACTGTACCTACCCCACCTACACGGCTGAGCGGAGACACAACTCTGTCATCCAAAATCTTATATAAAGCGTTGGTACTTGCGCCGGATTGCACTGAAAGCATCAAAATCGGCATATCATCAACACTAAATTTGAAAAGGAAAGGAGTATTGGCGTCATCAGGAAGCATAGAGGAAACCATATCCAACTTATCGCGGACATCATTTGTTGCATCCTCAATATCGATACCATATTCAAATTCCAAAAATACGATTGAGTAGTTCTCTCTAGAATCAGAGGAGATATGCTTCAGGTCACTCACACCATTCAACACATTTTCAAGAGGTTTTGACACGTTGTTCTCCACATCTGACGCACTTGCACCGGGATAGGTCGTGAAAACCATAATTGTATTCTCACCCATATCGGGGAAAAGATCGACAGGTAAATTTACAAGGGAGAAAATACCTATAATCGCAACGGCCACATAAACCAAAGCCGTCATAATCGGTTTTCTAACAGCTGATTGATATAAACTCATTCTTTATTTTTTTTCTTAGTTAATAGTTTTTTCAAATAGTTACAATGATTGAGCTGTTGCTTCCACTGGCATAACAAAAGCTCTAATGCCTTGTAGAGGAAGTGCTTTATCAAGAGAGTAAATCTCATCTAAGAGAGGTTGAATCTTTTCATCATCAGTAAAAGTGATAAATGCGCAATTCAAGGTTGGCCAAGCGTGGGTTCCATAATGAGGTTCACCCGTATTACTACCTCGACCTTGAACTTCTGGAAAATATGTAAAACCTTTGATTTCCAATTTATCGAAAATGGCAATCACATCATCATAAAATGCCTGATAGGCAGCAATAAACACACATTTCATAGGACAACTATTTTGCTAATTCCACATTCATTCCATCACGTAATTTTGACAAACCTGTAGTTACAACATAATCTCCATCATTAACACCAGAGATTAATTCATAGCGGTTGCCCACTCTTCTACCGATTTCCACTTTTTTATAACTTACTTTACCATCTTTATAAGTATAAACATAACGATCGCCAGCACCTTGTTGCTTAATAATTGCTACATCAGGAACTACAACACGATGTTCCGAACCATAATTCATCGTTACACGAGCATACATACCTGGGCGCACTTTTGAACCACCATTAGGCAAAGAGATTTCCACTGGAAAAGTATGCGTTCTAGCATCAATCGTTGGATATACCAAACTAACCTTTCCTGCAAACTCCTCATCACCATAAACATCCAAATTCACCTTTGCTTCCATTCCTTTCTTGATAGTAACAAATTGTTTTTCAGAAACATTAATATTTAACTTAACAGGATGAATTTGTTGTACTTGAATAATAGGTTGACCGCTAAATAGATCTCCACTATCATAATTTCTCATTGTAACTACACCAGAAATAGGAGACACCAATTGGGTATTATCTTTTAGATTTTTATAAGAGGTGCGAGCCACATCTAATTGTGTTTTCAAATTATCCCATTCAGATTTGGAGACACCTCCTACTTTATAAAGTTCGTCGATACGTTTGAAAGAAAGTTCTAAATTATCTAATTGACTTTTAGCCTGTTTTAGCGAATTATCTTCCATTTCAGCTACTACCTGACCTGCAGCAACCACATCGCCAACTTCAACAAAAATTTTCTCAATTCTACCACCCGTCAAAGGTGCAATATTATTCACAGCATTTGCCTCAACAATTGCTGTATATTCATACAACTGATCAACATCCTCAGCCATTACTTGCTCAACCTTCACTTTCAAAGTTGATTCTACTTGCTGAGCATTTGTTCCTGATTCTTTTTCTTTACAAGCACTGAAAACCAATGAAATCAATGCTAAAAAAGCAACACTTTTTAATACCTTTTTCATCTAATTCGTGATTATTTATTCGTTATTATTATTAAATATCTTATTCAACTCCCATCAACTCTTCTAGATCTGCCAATGCATTCATATAACTATAAACAGCTTGATAATAACTCAATCTAGAACTTGTCAGTGCTAATTCCATCGAACTTAAATCTAACCAAGTTGCCATTCCCACTTCGTACTGCTTTTGACAAATTTCGTATGCACGTTCTGCTTGTTTAACTGTTTCGCTATTAGATAGATAATCCTCTTTTGCTTTTTCAATAGCGTTGATATTATTGATTAAACCTGCTCTAAGGTTACGCTCTAAATCCAACTTTTGATCTTGGAGATTCATCACATTCAACTTATTTTGTTTCAGTTTATAAGATGTAGAAGCCCAAGATGTGATTGGCACATTTAATGAGAGTGCTACCATTGAATAAGGGAACCAATTATATTCTGAAAATTTAAAATTATTACTCATTGTAGAGTAGGTAGCACTACCTGCCAATGCTAACGAAGGACAAGCACTTGAAATCGTAATTTGTCGTGCTAAATCCAACTGTTTCAGTGCAAAATCCATCTGAATCATATTTTTATTATTGGCTAATGATGAATTTTCATTATATGGAATTTCAGCCATAAGTTGGGATTCAAAATCGGATAATGCTCCAACAAATTTCACAGGTTCATTAACATCCATTCCCAAAACAATTTTAAGCATCATTTCGGCTAATTTAGTTGCTTTTTCAGCATCTGTCAAATTAGGACGAAGGTTTTTGAGTTGTACTTCGGCACGTAATTTATCAAATTCAGAAGCTAAATCTTGGTTATATCTATCAGTAACATATTTCAAGTTAAGTTCTGTATTTGCATAATTCAACTTCAGCACTTGATATGATTCTTTTGCAAAAAGATAAGTATAATATGCTTGTTTTACTTGGCTAGTTACTGATATTTTTGACACTTGAGCATTACGTTGTGCCAAATCAATATCAGTTTGCGCTAATTCCAACGACTTCCACAAGGCGGGCATGATAATAGGAAGAGAGAGACTCAACCCTGCAGAATAGTTATTGAAAGTTCCCACTTCAATCTCCATAGCATTTCCGCCCATATCCATTACCATTTTCTGCTTTTGAATAGTACGACTGTAGGAACCTGATGCTGAGAGATCTGGGAAAAGAGATACAATCTGTTCCTTCTTATAATTCTTTTTAATTTCGATATCACGATTGGCAATTCTCATCGTAGGAGCATCACTAAGCGCAATCTCAATTGCTTTACTCAAATCTATCTGCACGGTATCTGAGCTTTCTTGCGCAAATAGAGAGAAACTTGCACACAATAGCAGTGTGAATAAAAATTTTAATTTTTGTCGAAAAAAGTTCATCTGTAGATTATATTTTAAAAACATTTAAATCCAATTGTAAAGCTAAACATATTCGTTTTTAGGTAACTTTCTGGCACTAGGCTATTAACGTTTAAATTCTCTGAAAATAGGAAATTGTATCCAGCATCAAGTGTAAAACGCCAAATATCAAAGCCAAATCCAACCAAACCACCGAAAATAAAATCTGACAACAATTCTTGATTAGAATTATCTAATAAATGTATTCCTTCATCGGTTTTCAACAAATAACCAACTTTAGGTCCTACAAAAACGCGCAATTTAAAGTGCGTTCTATTGATAGCAGAAACGCCAAAAAGTAGTGGCATCTGTATATAATGTGTTTTGATAGCCAAATTTTCCTGTAAATTTGAAATCACATTGGGGAAAGAGCTACAATCTTGGAAAGAATAGTAGATTTCGGGTTGAAAATGGAATCTACTTCCAAATCTAAAGAACAAACCGGCATCAAATCCAGATTGGAAATTGGAAGTAAAATCCTTATTAAAGCTCAACTCTGTCATTGTAAATGCAACCTTAGGACCAAAGGTGAATTTTGCGCCTAACAATCGATTCTGTGCAACGAGAGAACTAGTTAACAAAACAAACATCAGGGTCAAAACAAATCTCATCTTTTTCATAACTATAAATTTAAAATCTTATCATAGACGAATAAAAATCAAAAAGTTTAAACTAATAGAGGATGACAAAAAACAAATAAATTCACAAAAAGTTTAGTTCCAATCAATAGAAAATGTCCAAGCTCCTATAGATTTCACTTCAGAATATTTTATCATAGAGGTGTTAATATATAATTTGCCATTCTTATACATCCAAGGAAGAGGTTCCGTTCTTCCTAGAAGATAGATTTTAGCCTCTTTAGCAGGTTCAGGAATTTCGAGTACCAACTGATCATCAGGGAATTCCAAAGCGATAGCGTACAACTTATTTTCTTGGGTTGTATAAGCTACGAAAGGTTTTCTACAAGAGTATGTTGCATTTAAGCCATCGCCGAATGCTTGCGCAGGGATAATTTCTTTTTCTGCGCCATTACAACTCCAAAAGAGTTGTGCGCGAGCTTCGAGGTCCACTTCTTTAAATCGAATTTTCACAGGATATTTTTCCCCTGCTTTCAATTTCATTTCAGCGGAATAGGTTAATGTGTTTTCACTTCCGTGCTGTCCTTGACGAATTTCTCCCTCAAAATTGTTAAGCAACACCTTATCACCAATTTGGAGATAGAGATAATCATCGACACGAGCCGTAAAAGTATATTTTCCCGTTTCTGGAGCGGTAAGGAAGCCTGACCATTCAACTTCAAAATTATCATAAGTCAATGCTTTATCTGGAGCATTTCTTACCCATACGAAATTGATATTTGAATCTACGCGAGTCATTGAAAAATCTTTCTCTTCATAGAACTTAGAAAAGGGTTTTGAGCCATAGATAGCTTCACCATTAAGTTTTAACCATTCGCCCAAATCTAATAATCTTTCTTGTTGAAACAGAGGAATTTGACCATCAGCAGCAGGACCAACATTCAGGGTCATTCCGCCACCAGCGGCCACCAACTTAACGAAATGGCAAATTAACTCCTCAGAAGTTACATAATTTGAGATAGGCTCATTACGATTAAGGGCAAATGAACGGCCCAAGCCGCGACATTCAGCCCAAGGTCTATCGGTTACTGTAATTCCTGCGCTATATTCTGGAGTTCTATAGCCATAATTAGCGCCATGTCCCCATCTATCGTTCACTATTGCTTCCTCTCCTACTTCGTTATAGTACCAAGAAATTAGTTCAGCAGCGTGCCATTGCTCAGCAGTATTTAACCATTCGCCATCAGCAAAAAGCACAGAAGGCTTATAAGTAGAAACCAACTCTTTAAACTGAGGGATCATATATTTTTCCACGTATGGCGCGATAGAGTCTGGAGAATCCACATACCAACGATGAAGATCGTTACGCCATTCTGGGAGAGAATAATAGAAGCCCATTTTCAGACCTTTTTTTCTAACAGATTCTGTTAGTTCCGCAACAATATTACGTTTCGGGCCACCATTTACACTATTGAAATCGGGTTTATACTTGCTATCCCAAAGGCAATAGCCATCGTGGTGTTTCGTAACAAGCAACACATATTTTGCACCTGCATCAGCAAAAAGCTGTGCCCACTCATCAGCATTAAACAGTTCTGCTTTGAAGAGTTTATCATAATCTTCATATTGAAAATCCTCACCAAAAACACGCTTTTGAAAATCTACTCGATTTTTATCATTTGTCATCAATCCTCTATAAAACCATTCTGCATATTGCTCCTTTCCGCTATAAGATGGAACAGAATAGAGACCATAATGCACAAAAATGCCCAATTTTGCATCTGAAAACCATTGAGGATATCCCCGTTTTTGCAACGACTCCCAATTAGCCTCAACATTCTGAGCATCAGAAAAATAAAAAGCAAAAGACAAAACAATAGATAATGTAAAAAAAAGGATTTTTCGTTTCATAAGTGTAATTTCAAAAAACTTTGCGAAAGTATAAGAAAAAGCAACTCATTTTTTCATTTTTCAACAAAAAACATTATTCATTTTATCAACGGCAGAAAAGGGAGACAATTATTCAGAAAAGTTATTATATTTTTGCCGAGTTAAATTTCTGTATGAAAAAGTTATACCACATTATTTTTTGGATTTTCCTCATTATTTTTAGATTCATTGCCAATGTAGAATTGGCATCACCATTAGCATCAATTATCACATCAATTATCTTCTGCTGTTGTTATGCTTGCATTGCATACACTTCCGCCCTTGTTCTCAGGAAGTTTAATTTTAAGCGAAACAAGCTCATACTTATGATTTTAAACCTATTTGTAATACTATCCATAGGATGTTTCTGTTTTTTCGGTTTAGATCATTTAATGTGTTTTATTAAAATTCCACCATTTACAGAAATTGGTCCTGCACCCATTTTCATCGATCTTTTCCGTTCTCTCATTGCAGTTTGCGGAGGCATTCTATATCAATATTTTTTCAATCTCTTTAATATGGAAAGAAAACAAGAGAAATTGATGTTAGAAAAGGCGAAAATTGAGTTACAATATTTAAAAAATCAAATCAATCCTCACTTCTTATTTAACACTTTAAATAACCTATACGGGCTAACCTTTAACAAAGATGATCGTGCCCCTAGAATATTACTAAGGTTATCAGACATTCTTCGCTACACGACATACGAGAGTAGTAAAAACTACGTTCCATTAAAAAAGGAGATTGAGTTTTTGGAAAATTACGTTCAATTAGAAAGTTTACGATTTTCCCAACAAACGCAAATCATTTTTAATAAAGAAATCCCCGAAGATTGCAACTATGAACTCTCTCCGATGTTACTTCTTCCTTTTATTGAAAATGCATTTAAACACGGGGACTTTCATTCTAATCCATCTGCTATACTTGAGGTTAACATTTGGATTGAGCAAGACACGCTACTATTCTCGTGTACCAACACCTTTGATATTAACAATACAAAAACGATTCCAGGCATTGGAATTGACAACACCCTCAAAAGATTGCAAATTACCTATGGGGATCGATTTCGTTTAGAAAAGAACACCGAAGAGAATCATTACTACATTTTATTAACCATACCTTTAGATTTTAGCAACTATGAAACCTATTAAATGTATCATTATAGATGATGAGCCTATTGCCATTGAATACCTAAGAGAATATGTGAACACCATTCCAGAACTCTTATTAACTGGCACTTATCAAAACGCAAAAGAAGCACTTCCTCTGATTCAAAACCAAGAAGTCGACCTTATATTTATTGATGTTGAAATGCCAGAAATTTCGGGACTTGAATTTGTAAAAACATTGGAGACGGCACCAGCAATTATCTTTACCACTGCCTACCCTCAGTATGCGGTAGAAGGCTTTAATCTTAATGCTGTTGATTACTTACTAAAACCCATTGGATTAGAAAGATTTAAACAAGCCATACAGAAAGTACACAAAGAGATCTCCATTCAAGCAGGGCTACAACCCATAGAAAACAAATTTATTTTTCTCAAAAATGGATACAAATCCGAAAAGATTGACATTCAAGATATAATATTTATTGCTGGGAATAAGGAATATGCCACGTACTACACAAAATCAGGGAGAACCTATCTCAAAAACGAACGTCTCAAAAACTTAGAAAAAGATTATCAGCCTTACGGATTTATTCGCATCCATAAATCCTACCTTATCAATACACGGTATATCAAAAAAATCTTCAACAACAACGTTGAAATCCAAGGTGAAACAATTCCTATTGGGCGCGCATATCGGGAACAGATTCGCCAACTAATGCAATAAACTTTCACAAAAAGATATTGAACAAAATGTACTTTTTTTCGCTTTTTAAGAGAAAAAGAGGTGCTTTTTTTTGCTTTTTATTACAGACAAAATATATTTTGTTGATTTACAAACAATTAAAATTTATTATATATAGTATAAAATAAAATTTTAAAGTGTATTTTTGCATAGAATTTTCACAAAAATGGAAGAGAAGAACGAAATTAAACACCACCAAATGAAAGGCATAACCTTTCTTCTTATCGGCATATTGGTAGGAATAATTTTTTGCATCTCTTTTATCATTTTGGAGCGACGAATTGTAGGGGAAAAATCAAAAAACAACCCATTCATTTCTAGAGTAGAAAAAGAGGATAGTACAACAATTCCTCAAGAGAAAAGAAATATCATTAAGCAAGAAACCACCATAATCAAAGATACAATTTACGTAACAGACACGTTACTATTTTCTGAAGATTCTTTACTTTTAATGCCCATTGAAGAAGAGGAAGAATATAGTAGTGATGATTTCTATTTTGACGAAGCGGAACTTATGGCTGATGAGACGATATCTGAAGAAAAGATATTAAATCAACGTCGGATAAAAGTATCATATAGAAAGGATGATGAAGCTTTAACATCGACAGAATTAGCAGAGACTATTACCTACTTCAATGTAGAGCAATGGCAATCGTTTATCAAAAACAAGACCTCCTATCACAGAATCAACAATACTTTAAGAATTAAAGGATTAGATATATCAAATATTAACATTTACTACATCAATGGTAACTACTATTTGGAATCGGAAAAACACCTCTATCCTATAGTTGAGTATCCGTCATACCATAAACTTTCATTAATTGACACTATACAATTGTGATAAAATTCTACAAATTTCACGGCGCAGGCAACGATTTTATTTTAGTTGATAATCGTAGTGGCAGAACATTTTCTAAAGAATGGATTGCAAAGATTTGTCATCGCAGGTTCGGTATTGGTGCAGATGGTTTCATTACGCTTTCGGAGCCCACATTAACAGAGTCATCATTTTCGATGCAATATTACAATTCGGACGGAAATTTGGCCTCATTATGTGGCAATGGAAGCCGCTGCATAACTGCATTTGCGCATCATTTAGGAATTTCAGATCAATGCACACGATTTGAAGCATTTGACGGCATACACACTGCACGTATTATTGAACAGAATAGCGCAACAGAATGGGAGATAGAAATAGAGATGCGATTGAATGGTCCAGTACAAACGTACGAGGATGGTTACTTTTTAGACACTGGTTCTCCGCATTTTGTACAATTTGTAAAAAACATCGAAGAGATTGATGTATATGAGCGAGGCAAACGGCTACGCCACGACTCCCGTTTTCCCAATGGCTGCAATGTAAACTTTGTTGAAATTCGTAATAGTGGCATATTTGTGCGCACGTACGAACGCGGAGTAGAGGATGAAACACTCTCATGTGGGACAGGTGTTACTGCTTCTGCCATTGTGTACGCAATAAAACAAACTTTTCACAATGGAGAAATTGAAGTACCCGTAGCAACACGCGGTGGAGATTTCTCTATTCGATTTACATACAGAGATGACTATTTTAGCAAACTAAAACTTATTGGCCCCGTTACATTGGCATTTTACGGAGAGATACAATCATAATTTCTATTTTCAGTAACTGTTTTCTCTTTATTATCAATAGTTTTCATATTCCTATATTATTCAAGCTATAAGGAATAACAAGAAACAAAAAAAATCATTATAATTTTAAATTCTAATTATTCTAAATTTCAGAACAATCAAAATAAGAATTAGCGCTGTATTTTGATTTAAATAGAATCTATTTAAAGATAAAATAGACTGCCAACACGAGGAATACAAAACCGATTAAATGGTTCCACGTTAGCTGTTGGTTTTTAAAAAAAACAACCGTAAAAAGAGTAAAAACGGTCAAAGTAATCACCTCTTGAATTACTTTTAATTGCCAAAGATTGAATGGGCCTCCGTTTCCCTCGAAACCTATTTTATTGGCTGGCACTTGAAAACAATATTCAAAAAAGGCGACTCCCCAACTAAACAAAATAATCATGGGTAGAGTAAGATTACTGAACCAATCGATTTCTTTTAGGCGAAGGTGTCCGTACCAAGCAAAGGTCATAAAGACATTTGAGATAATCAACAATATAATTGTATAAAATGCCTGCATTGACTTACTATTTAACAAGATTACGTTTGATTAATTCTTGAGCAATTTGTACAGCGTTTGTAGCAGCGCCTTTTCGTAAATTATCAGCCACTATCCAAAGATTAAGTGTATTAGGTTGCGAGTAATCGCGGCGTACTCTTCCCACAAATACATCATCTTTTCCTTCAGCATATTTAGGCATTGGATAGATATTTTTTTCAGGTTCATCTAAAAGAATCACACCTGGCATCTCATGAAATAACTTTCGCACTTCTGCGATATCGAATTCATGTTGTAGTTCCACATTTACGGCTTCAGAGTGGCCACCGCATACTGGCACACGCACAACCGTAGCTGTAATTTGGATTTCATTATCGCGCAAAATTTTTCGGGTTTCATTCACCAACTTGATCTCTTCTGTTGTATAACCATCTTCCTCAAACGAACCACCGTGAGGGAAAAGGTTCATATCTATAGGATAGGGATATGCCATCTCGCAAGACTCTCCTTTACGTTCATTTTCCAACTGTTTTACTGCTTTCACCCCCGTTCCTGTAACAGATTGATAAGTAGAAATCACCAATCGCTTAATACCATAGCGTCTATGAAGAGGCGCTAATGCCATTACCATCTGGATGGTAGAGCAATTAGGATTTGCAATAATTTTAGAGTTTTCAGAAACGACATCCATATTAATTTCGGGCACTACCAAAGGCACATCAGCATTCATACGCCAAGCGGAAGAGTTATCCACAACAAAAGTTCCTTTTTTAGCAAATAAAGGAGCATATTGCAACGAAGCCCCACTTCCGGCAGAGAAAATTGCGATATCAGGAGCTGCTTCTATTGCTTCCTCTACGGGAAGAATTTTGTACGATTTTCCCGCAAAACGCACCTCTTTCCCAACCGATTTTGCAGAAGCACAAGGTAAAAATTCAGATCCACCAAAGCCTCTCTCTTCCAATACTTTCATCATAATACTTCCCACCAAACCTGTGGCACCTACTAATGCAATTTTTGTCATTTCCATTCTTTTATGAAGATTTATAAATATGAATTAGCAATTAAAACTGATGATTACCAACAACACAAACCACTCTACATCAATACGATACACTTAACATTAAAATCATCAAATGTATAAAAAACGAATTATGCAAAATAAATAAAAATAATCGAATTTCTCAAGTCGAAAAATAAAGCGGAAAGTTTCTGCCATACACAGATTATTAATATCATTAGCAAAATGCTGTTCCTAAATAACAGCAATTTCCAATAGTTAGAACTTCGGCTCAACAATACTGTTAAAAAAACACCAATCATTAAACCACACATTTTTGTATGCAAACCTATTTCATTGAGAATCTTTTTTGTCATTTTTCTCTTACGGCACACAAAAATATTATAAGACATTGAATGTCAAAGTTTAAACAAAAACGCAAAGTAGTTGTATATTTCAAAAAAAAGAGTTACTTTTGCAGAAAAATATTGAAATGGGAATTTTTTCGTTTTTTTCTAAAGATAAAAAGAAAGAACTAGATCAAGTTCTTGAAAAATCAAAAGAGAATTTCTTCTCAAAATTAGCCAAAACCATCGTTGGTAAATCAAAAGTTGACGATGAAGTTTTGGACCGATTAGAAGAGTTATTGGTAACTTCCGATGTTGGAGTTGAGACGACCTTGAAGATTATTGAACGAATTGAGAAACGCGTTTCCAGCGACAAATATATCAGCACATCACAACTTAACACTATACTTCGGGAAGAGATTGTTGCATTGATGCTTGACAACAATATGGAAAATCTTTCTGATTTTGAACTTCCGCAGCAAGAAGGACCGTATGTAATTATGGTTGTGGGAGTTAATGGTGTTGGGAAAACTACAACAATTGGCAAGTTAGCATACCAATTTAAAAATAAAGGTTACTCGGTGATGTTAGGTGCGGCCGACACATTCCGCGCTGCTGCTGTTGACCAATTAGAAGTTTGGGCTGAACGCGCAGGTGTACCCATTGTAACTCAAAAAATGGGTGCTGACCCTGCGTCTGTTGCGTACGATACTGTTGCTTCAGCCATATCCAGAAATATTGATGTAGTAATTATTGACACAGCAGGAAGATTACACAACAAAGCTCCATTGATGCGTGAACTTTCCAAAATCAAGAATGTAATTCAGAAACAACTTCCGAATGCTCCACAAGAGATTTTACTTGTATTAGATGGATCAACAGGGCAGAATGCTATTGAGCAAGCACGACAATTTACCGCAGCAACAGAAGTAAATGCATTGGCAATCACAAAATTAGATGGAACTGCGAAAGGTGGTGTCGTAATTGGAATTTCAGATCAATTCAGTATTCCTGTTAAGTATATTGGGTTAGGAGAAAGAATTGACCAACTGCAAGTATTCAACCGCGCAGAATTTATCGATTCACTCTTCCCTAAAAATTGGTAAATTTCAAATGAATGAAGATTGAAATTGATGAAAATTCTGGATTCTGTTTCGGAGTAATAAATGCCATACGCACAGCAGAAGAGTATCTTTCAAAAGGAGAAAACCTATATTGCTTAGGAGATATTGTTCACAATAATGAGGAGGTTAATCGATTGAAAGACCTGGGACTTCAAGTAATTTCGTACGAAGAATATCAACAACTTCACGACGTAACAGTATTGATTCGTGCCCATGGTGAACCGCCTGAGACATACGAAATTGCAAAGAAAAACAATATTACCATAGTGGACTCTACTTGTCGTGTTGTTCTGAATCTACAAAAAAAAATTCGGGACAAATACATCCAAAATCCTAATCATCAAATCCTTATATATGGGAAGGAGGGACACGCAGAAGTTGTTGGATTATTAGGACAAGTTCACGGAAATGGAATTGTTTTATCCTCTATAGAGGATATTGAGAAGATTGATTTCAGTCGTTCTTCAATTCTTTTTGCACAAACCACACAAAATCTAACCACATATAACACTCTAATTCAAGAAATTAGGAATCGATACAATCAAATTGGCACTCATGCACAATTAGAAGCGTGGGACACCATTTGTCGTAGCGTTGCACATCGTGCCGAAGAGATAGCCACTTTTGCCCAAAAATTCGACAAAGTAATATTTGTTTCTGGGATTAAGAGTTCCAATGGATTATATCTCTACGACATTTGCAAAAAGAACAACCCCAGCACCTATTTCATTTCGCATCCTGAGCAGATTCATCAGATAGAATTTCTATCGAACGACAATATAGGAATTTGTGGAGCAACATCAACGCCTATGTGGCTAATGCTCAAGATAAAGAATGAGATTGAAAAGCAAAATTAAGAATCTATGTCCACATTTTCTATTCATACTTTAGGTTGTAAACTCAACTATAGTGAATCCTCACATATCTCGCGCGAGTTGCAGGAGAGAGGTTTTTCACTTTCAAATACGCCAGATTATATTTTAGTTAACACTTGTGCAGTAACAGCCACAGCTGAAAAGAAGTGTAGGAATGCAATTTCCAAGTGGCATCGCGAGAATCCGAGTGCAAAAATTATTGTAATGGGCTGTTATTCAGCATTAAAGGCTGATACTATTGCGCAGTGGGACGGTGTTTGCAAAGTTTTTGGCAATGCGGATAAAATCAACGTAATAGAATACCTCACGCAGAATAAAGTTGCAGAAACGCCACACTTTTTTGCCACATTTTCTTCTCACGACCGCACCCGTTCGTTCTTAAAAATTCAAGATGGTTGCGATTATCATTGTGCTTATTGCACTGTAGCACGTGCGCGCGGAGAAAGTCGCAGCGACTCAATTGCTAACGTGCTGGACAATATGCTAAAAATCGAGAAATTAGGACTTCAGGAGGTTAATTTAACAGGAGTTAACGTTGGAGATTTTGGAAGAAAAGAGGGCGAAAACTTCACACAATTAGTTCTGGCACTTGAGCAACAATCTGCAGTTCCTCGAATCAGGATTTCCTCCATTGAACCCAATCTTCTTACTCACGAAATAATTGACGTAGTAGCACAATCTTCAGTATTCCTCCCCCACTTTCATATTCCACTACAATCGGGCTGCAATCGAATTCTCACACTGATGCAGCGGCGTTACAAACGCGAGCTTTTTGCAGAAAAAGTACTCTATATCAAGGAGAAGATGCCGCACGCCTGCATTGCTATTGATGTAATTGCTGGCTTTCCTTCGGAAACAGATCATGATTTTACTGAGACCTATCAATTTTTAGAATCTCTACCACTTAGCTATCTGCACGTTTTTACTTATTCACGCCGTCCGAACACTCCTGCCACTGCTATGAAAGAGCAAGTTCCTGAGCCCACCAAACGAGAACGCACACACGCCTTGTTAGAACTCTCGAAAGCAAAAAAAGAGACCTTTTACCATCAAAATATTGGGCAAACCCGACCTGTACTTTGGGAAGAGGAGCAACACAACAACACAATGTTTGGATTTACAGACAATTACATCAAGATAAAAGCGCCCTACCAACTCAATTCTGTCAACAAGATTGAACCCACACTCATCACTAAAGATAATATCGTTTTATCCGACATCTAAAATTGACATTAATGGCACATCATATAGAAAGATTAAAGAATGGCATCAAATTGATACACAAAGAGGTAGCGTCACCAATTTCACATTTTGGCATTCTATTGAACACAGGTACTCGTGATGAACTTCCAACAACGCCAGGATTAGCGCACTTTGTGGAGCATACCATTTTCAAAGGTACAGAAAAACGCACCGCCAATCAGATTATCCAAAGAATGGAGAATGTTGGTGGTGACCTCAACGCCAGCACATCTAAAGAGGAAACCTATTTTCACACCTCATTTCTCAATGCTGATTGTCAGCGTGCCATTGAGTTATTAGCGGACATATTTTACAATGCCACATTTCCAGAAAAAGAGTTAGAAAAGGAGAAAGATGTTATTTTAGAGGAGATTCACTACTATCATGACACGCCAGTAGAGTTAATTTTTGATGATTTTGAAACCCTTATATATCAAAAACATCCATTAGGAAGAAACATCCTTGGCGACAAAAAATCACTTAAGCGGCTTTCTCGCAACGACATACTTGAATTCATCAGCAATCACTATACATTAGAGAACATTGTTCTTTCATACATTGGTAATCTTCCGTTGAAACGTGTAAAACAATATTGCGAAAACCACTTCGGAAATCGTTCTATTTCGAGTAAAAAACAGATGCGCACACCTTTTTCGGGATACCAAAAACAATTTATTGAAAAACACAAAAACACAGCGCAAGCGCACGTCATTTTTGGCAACTTAGCGTACGCTTTAGACAACGACAAACGCTATCCTTTACTATTGTTAACCAATCTATTAGGCGGACAAGGATTGAACACGCGCCTCAACTTAGCCATTCGAGAGAAGCGAGGTTGGGCATACTCGGTAGAAGCCAACTACACACCATTTTCCGACTCTGGGCTTCTCTCCTTTTACATTGGCTGCGATAGTTCGATGGTTGACAAATGCATAGAAGTGGCCCATCGGGAGATTGACAAAGTGAAGAAAAACCGTTTAGGAACGATGCAGCTGCACTATGCGATTAAACAGTTTCTTGGGCAGTTAGCCATTTCGAACGAAGCAAAATTAAACGAAATGATTGCGATGGGCAGAAGTGCTCTATTTTACGACGAAGTGGAAACCCTTGAAGAATCGGTGGCAATATTTGAAAAAATCACTTCGGAGCAGATTTTGGAGGTTGCCAATGAGATTCTCGATATCGAACAATTTTCCACATTAATTTTTAGGAAATAAGAAAACATTATGTTTCATAAACATCACCTTAGCTCATTGCAAAGCCAACCTAATAGAATTTTACAATTTACAACAATCAAAAAATATCAGAACGCTATTTTTATCTCTTTCAATTAGTATTCGATAATACGAAAAAAGAATATACATTTATATTACAAATATGACAAAAAAAGAGAGTTGTTACCGTTTGGAAAGAATAGTTCTTTCTGTCCTACTTATACCATTTATCCTCTTAACTTTCAATTATTTACATGCTCAAACACGCTATAGTTGGGAGGGATATGGAATTGCTCCTAACCAAAAATTTAGAGCATTAACTCTCTTTGTCAATATTATTTACGATATAAATCCTGATCGCAACTATGTAGAAAGCAGTGAATTTTGGCCTATTGCTACGCGAGAAGGGATTAACACAGCGCCCCGTCCCACCTATATGTTAGAACTTTTGGACACCATCTATAACCCGCAAAATCTTCGGGGCACAATGACTCGGATTTATGGGGAATCCTCCTTCGATGCTTTGCAGATTACAGGGGATTTTATGGTGGTGAATATCAAAGAGAGTTCCATATTAGCGAAGGGAAATTTTGGTTCTCGCAATATTATTCATGCCGTCATTGACCAAATTAATCGTAATGGTGGTTTAAAAGCGATTTACCAGCACAATAACATTGAAGATTATGCACTTCCGGGCGAAAGTTCAATCTTTTTTGCACAATTTCTTGTCCGCAACATTTCTCAATCGTATGGCGGCAGCAGTATTGGTAGCGGTCTTGTCTCTCCTACCCTACTCAAGGGCGAAAAACTGCTGATCAACGGTACAGAATATCCATTTTCTGGCAGAGGAAGTTTTCAATGCGTTGGCAATAGTAATGTTGGCATCAACCCTACTTCCATCTTAATGCACGAACTCTCGCACCTACTATTTGGCGGCAACGAATTTCATACTACTGGTGGAAACCATCGAGGAAGCGGCAATATTTTTATGCCATTTATCTCTATACAAGGTGGTTACGGACTTATGGGCAGCAATGGTTCCAGTTTAGTTTGCTGCAACGGCTACGAACGCTGGCGAATGCATTGGAAGCACCCCGAAGCAATAGATTTTATTTCCGCTCACGACGCCAACAATCAGCAATCGATTCCTTCAGACATAACACGCGAAAATGGCAACTGCAGCTTTACGCTACGCGACTTTATTACAACGGGAGATGTTATTCGCATCAAATTGCCGTATAAAGATAGCGAAAACTCTTCTAATCAATATATTTGGTTAGAGAATCATCAGGTAGGAAAGAATAATAAATTGGACTTTATGCAATTTTCGGAAAACGATTGCAGGCCCAAAGGAAGTGCGGGAATTTACGCTTATTATCAAGTAGGCAGGGACGACCTTTCGCGCTCTGACATGCACGAACGCGATAATTTGCGAGCAATTCCTGCGGAAGGTTTTTGGAACTATGCTTTAGTGGTAGATACGGCAGCGCCTTACCAATACCAATGTATCAATTGGGGGACTTACAACTATCATCATCGGCGAGAAGACGCCAACCCGTTTGGAGGCTACCACGATATGGAGGAGTTTTTTACGCCTGATGATAATGCAAAAAAATTAACGTTGAACCATAGAAAGCACACTTGGCGTATTGAGAAAAACGGTAGATATTGGGATAATCTTCCTAGTTATGGCGATGACTCTGATGCCTTTTCTCGACATACAAAGTTAAATATGGGAACCAATCCAAGCACTTGTAACACAAGAACTTACTACAATTATCTGAGTTATAGTGGTGCGTCCAACAGCACAAGAATGGCAGATAAAAACACGACAATCACCTATTTAAGTGGTTTAAGTATTGAGATGGTTCCACAGGAAAATGGCACCTTTTTAGTTCACATTCGCTGGGACGACTACAACATCACCAACTCAGCCATTTGGACGGGCAAAATATCCTTGCGCGAGCGTGCTGTTTTAACGCAAGGCAACAGCTTGACAATTACGCAAAACCTAACGCCAGCACAATTTGACCGCGACATTGAAAGTGGTTACTTTGCGCCAACCTCCCGATGGGTTTGTGAGGCGGGAAGCGACTTTTTACAAGAGGCGGGAAGTGTTGTTTCTATAGAAGAGAAAAGCGTTTTGGAGATTGACAGCAATGCACAGTTCACGCTAACGGAAGGTGCAACGCTGCGGATAAAAAGAGGGTCAACCTTGCAACTGAACGAAGGAGCGACACTCACATTAAGCAGCGGGAGTAAACTCATTGTAAACGCTGGAGCAACACTTATTGACAACGGAAAGATAATCCAAGGTTCAAAAGCAAAAATCACTATTCGGCGCGGAGGGAAACATATTCGACAAAAAAATTAATCAAACCTCCATTTTTACTTCAAAATAAAAGAAAAATTTATATTTTTGCCAATTCTGACAATATCCTTTTATGCAGAAAAAAGGATTAGTTAATAACAATCATTATTAAGGTATCAATTAGAAAAGAAAATCATAAAAATCAAATTAATAAACAAACAAATTATGAAAAAAATCAGATTATTAATCAGTGCGATTGTAGTTTTGATAATTTCTGTAACCTCATTAATGGCACAGAAAAACTACAATTATGTTACCTATCCAAATGACCCATTGCAAATTAGGGAATACACCTTAGACAATGGTTTAAAAGTATTTATGAGTGTTTACAAAGATGCACCTAAAATCCAGACCTACATTGCTGTACGAGCTGGAAGTAAGAACGACCCTGCAGAAACTACTGGTTTGGCGCACTACTTGGAACACATGATGTTCAAAGGAACTGAAAAATTAGGAACTAAAGATTGGGAAAAAGAGAAAGTTCTCATTCAAAAGATTGAAGATCTGTTCGAGGCTTACCGTATGTTTGAAGATCAAACTACGCGCACAGCCATCTACAAAATGATTGACAGTCTCTCCTACGAAGCTTCAAAATTGGCAATTGCCAACGAATATGACAAAGCGATGTCTGCTATAGGCTCTACAGGAACCAACGCTTTCACAAGCAACGACTACACTATGTACGTTGAGAACATTCCGAACAACCAACTTGAGGCTTGGGCAATGATTCAAGCTGATCGTTTCGAGAACTTAGTTTTGCGTCTTTTCCACACTGAATTGGAAACCATTTATGAAGAGAAAAATATGAGTTTGACCAAAGATGGAAGAAAAGCTAACGAAGCGATGCTTTCAGCACTTTTCCCACACCATCCTTACGGAACCCAAACCACTTTGGGTGAAGCGGAACATTTGAAAAACCCATCAATGCGCAATATCCGCAATTTTGTTGCTCAATATTACGTTCCTAATAACATCTGTATCAGTATGGCTGGAGACTTTAATCCTGATGAGGCTATCAAAATTATTGATAAATATTGGGGAAATATGAAACCTGGTGAAGTTCCAGTATTCCAAAAAACACCTGAAGCACCAATTACCACACCTATTATCAAAGATGTGGTAGGGTTAGAAGCTGAAAATACCATCATTGCCTATCGTATTGACAACGGAAATGGAAGTCACGATGTACTTTTGGCAAACCTACTTGAATCTGTATTGAACAATGGAAAATGTGGTTTGATTGACTTGAATTTGAACCAACAACAAAAATGTATGGGCGCATACGCTGGCGTTTACTCACTCAACGACTATGCAGCATTTATGTTTGGCGGTCGCCCAATGAAGGGACAATCTTTAGAAGATGTTCAAAAACTCCTTTTTGATCAAATTAAACTTGTAAAAGAGGGACAATTTGAGGATTGGCTTCTTGAAGCAGCCATCAACAACATGAAACTCAGCATAATGAAACGCGCAGAAAGCAGCAATAGCCGTGCAAGTCAAATGGCATACGCTTTTGTAGAATATCAAAATTGGGGTGATGTAGTAAACGAGATCAACGAATTAGGAAAAATCACAAAGAAAGATATCGTTAATTTTGCCAACAAAATCTTCAAAGACAACAACTTTGTGGTTGTAAACAAAAAACAAGGTACCCCTAACGACGTTGCGAAGGTTGCCAAACCACCTATCACACCTATTGAAGTGGGACGTAACGAAGAAAGTGCATTTTTGAAAGAGATTAAATCTCTTAAGGTTACACCTATTGAGCCTGTTTTTGTTAATTTCAGCAAAGATATGACCAAATCTAAACTAAACAATGGTTTGGAAGTACTTTATGTTGAAAACGTTGAGAATAAAACTTTCAATTTAGATTACTATTTCGACTTTGGTTATTTAGCAGACAAAACTTTCGACTTAGCAGCAGACCTTTTAGATTATTTATCTACCACAAAATACACTGCAGAGCAATTACAAGAGGAATTTTACAAATTAGCATGTAACTACTCTTTCAGTGTAAACAACGAAAACATCATTGTAAGCATTAGCGGTTTGAGCGAAAATATGGAAAAAGCAATGCTTCTTGTTGAAGAGATCTTCAGTAACGTACAACCTAACGATGCTGCTTGGGAAAAATTAGTTTCTCGCATTGTCAAATCTCGCAACGATAGCAAAGCTAACCAACAATCTGTTTTCACAGCACTTTATAATTATGGTGTTTATGGGGAAGACTCTCCAACAAAAAATCAATTTAGCGAAAAAGAGTTAAATGATTTAAAATCTCAAGATTTAGTGAATATAATTCGCAATCTTTTCCAATACAAACACCGCATTCTTTACTACGGACCCGAAAAGATTGACGCTGTAAAGGAGATTGTAACTCGCATTCACAATACACCATCTAAATTTTTAAAATCTCCGGTAAACCAAAAACTTATTCCACAAGAAGTTACCCATGGCAACGTATTGTTTGTGAACTACGATGCAAAACAATCTTACCTTCGTGAATACGCACGCGGAATGAAACTCAACCTCAAATTGGCTCCACAAATCAACCTTTACAACGAATATTTTGGTGGAAGTATGAACGCAATTGTATTCCAAGAGATGCGCGAAAAGAGAAGTTTGGCATACAGTGCACAAGCTTACTACTCTCAACCTAACCAAAGAGATGGTTACTACCTTAATTGGGCATTTATTGCTACACAAAATGACAAATTGTTAGACGCATTAGCAGCTTTTGAAGACCTTTTCAACAATATGCCGGTAGCTGAAACCAACTTCCAATTGGCGAAAGAATCACTCATCTCTAACATTCGTACTTCACGTACTACAAAACGCAATATCATCTTCAACTACTTGAACTACGAAAAGATGGGATATGATATGAAGAAAACCCGCGCTCAAATGCTTTTCGAAGCTTATCCAACAATGACCATGCAAGATATTATCGACTTCAACCAAAAGTATATCAAAGGTCAAAAGAAAACTGTAATGGTTTTGGGTAAAGAGGAAGATATGGACTTCAACGCATTGAGTAAATATGGAAAAGTAACCAAACTACAACTTGAAGATATTTTTGGATTCTAAAAATATTATTTTCTGAGTTTTACAAGTGGCTGGGTTCAAGGAACTCAGCCATTTGTTGTAATTAGTATTATGGAGAGTAAAAAGCGCTTACGCAAAATAGGTAAAAAAAGAACGCAATCCTAATTTTTGACACATGGCGCCAAAATTTTCGCAGTACGGTGCGTGAGGGATAGAAGCGGTTATGAGCGCCGAGTTAAGAACTTAGTAGATAGAGTTTAGCACCTATAATTTAGATTTAGAGAAAGGTAGAAGCGAGAGAAAGAGGCGCGAAATTTGAGCGGATAGCCCGACGGCGAGCGGGCGGCAATGTGCGGGGGAAGGAGCCGACACGCCCAAATTTAAATTCAAAGATTCAAATTTGATATGAAAATTTATTGTATATTTGTAAATAAATAGCGGAATTTCAGATTTTTACATAAAACATTGAATGACAATAAATTAAAACAGTAATAACCAATAAAAACGAACACAATGAAAAAAATTTCTTTTATGTTTTTTGCCATTTTTGCCCTCACTTTTGCTAATGCACAACGCAGCGGTGTAGCTACGAGAAGCGAGATGGCGGACCCTACAGTGACAATTTCGGCTATTAATGTAACCCCTACCGAAATGTCATTTCAGATCATTCCCAATGCTGAGTGTGCAACTTACGAATATTTTCTATCACAAACAGCAGAATTGGATATGTGGATGCTTATGCTGGGAGGTGTCACTTTGGATCAATTAGTACACCAATGGGGTGCGTCGTCATCTGGAATTGATACCGTATATTACGATGACCAAACGCCAAACACAGCTTATACTTTTTGTGTTTTACCTTACGACGCACAGGGAAATAGCTCTTCTGTTATAACTTATGAGCTAACAACAGGCTCTATTGGGGGAAGTGGCACTTCTGTAATTTCAATTGCAGTAGATAGTATTACCTCAACCAGTGCATTAGTAACATTTACTCCAAATGACCAAACTGCTTTTTACAAAGATATGATTCTTACCGATTCATTATATCAGGCATGGGGTGAAGATTCTACAATTTATTATCTTCAAGAAGATTTTTACGTATATTACACCGAAGATGCTTGGACTTGGGCTGGTTTGATACCAGGAACCAATTATTGGGCAGCTGCTATCGGTCAAAATGCTGATGGTGCTTGGGGCGAATTAGCAACCTATCCATTTACCACTTTAGGTTCTGTTTCAATTACAGAGAATGAAACGACCTCATTTACAATCTCTCCAGTTCCTAACGATGGAAATTTCATGATTACTGGAGCTGACTTAAATGGTCACAGATTGGCGATTTTCACTCTTGACGGTAAAATGGTTTTCAATACTATTTTAGATGGCAATATGGCGACACTCTCAACAGGTTTAGCATCTGGAACCTATTTAGTTGCTGTTGAAACTGCAGCAGGTGTTGCTCCATCTTGTCGCAAAATGATTGTATATTAACATGATATAACACATAAAACTTTTTTTAAAGAAAACCCTATAATCAAATATGCTGATTATAGGGTTTTCATTTTTAGCACTTTTACAAAGAGCAACAATATTATTGTAGTAAGTAGAAAAGTCTAATAAAATTGCATATCTATATTACGCAAGATATATCAACGCATCTGTTTTATAGGTTATTGATCAAATTTATACGTTTACTATCTGCAAGTAGAAGTAGGAACATCATCAAACCATTGACGATAACAAGTTCAAAACCAAAAGTATAACCATTGAGCCATTCCTGGGAATTTGCAGCTAAAATAGCGATAGAGGTTGGTGTTACTATTGAAGAAATTGCAATCCAGCCGCGGTGACGGATTTTCCGTTGGGTAAACATTCCGAAGACAAAAAGACCAAGAATTGGGCCATACGTATAACCTGCGACTTTAAAGATAGTTTGAATCAGTGCTTCGTTGTGGTGGTTTGAAAAAATAATGATAATGAGCAAGAAAAGAGCTGACATCAGCGCGTGCGAAGCGTAGCGAATGTGCGTACGTTTTTTCTCGTCGGCGATATGTTTTTCAATTTTTAAGATATCAAAACAGAAACTGGTCGTTAGTGCCGTAAAAGTTCCATCAGCACTTGAAAATCCAGCCGCAATCAATCCTAAAACAAAAAATATAGCGGTTGTCGTACCTAAATAATTTAGCGCTAATTCGGGATAAATTCTATCGCTAACAATTTTTCCAGCCTCATTAAGAGGAAGAGCAATACCTTGTTTTTGTGCGTAAATAAGCAAAAGGCCACCCAAGAATAGGAAGAGCATATTCACCACAATAAGTATTCCTGTAAAGGTAAGCATATTAAACTGCGATTCCTTTAAGGTTTTGCACGATAGGTTTTTCTGCATCATATCTTGGTCTAAACCTGTCATCGTAATGGTGATAAACATTCCTCCCAAAATCTGTTTTAGGTAAAAACTTCCTGCGTGCCAATCAGTATTAAAAACTCTTGTATAACCCGCATCTTTCATTAATTCAAATGACTGAACAATAGAAAGTTGTGTATCTTTAAGGATTACAACAATAGAGATAATCAATGCCAATACCAAAAATGTCGTTTGTAGAGTATCAGTCCATACCACTGTTTTGAGTCCTCCTCTAAAAGTATAGAGAGTGATAATAACAATCATAAAAATAGCAGTTGCCCAAATAGGAATGTTCCAACTATCGAAGATAAAAATCTGTAAAACGTAGATTACTAAATACATTCGAAGTGCGGAGCCCATCAGGCGGGAGATAATAAAGAAAGTAGAACCTGTTTTTTGCGCTTCATTTCCGAAACGAGTATCAAGGAATTGGTAAATGGAAGTGAGATTATACTTGTAGTAAAGAGGAAGTAGAATGTACGCAATAGACAAATATCCAAGTATATAGCCTATGAGAACGCATACGTATGAAAATTGTGTATTAACAACATCGCCAGGAACTGACATAAAGGTAACCCCAGAAAGCGACGCTCCAATCATACCATAAGCGACTATAAACCAAGGAGACTTTCGATTTCCTGTAAAATAGGTATCGTTTGTTGCTTTACGTGATGTTAGCCAAGTAATTAGAAATAGCAAGGCTATATATCCAATAAAAAATAGGAAAATTAAACTTTGCATAGTACACTTTTTTTACCAATCTTTTTCTTGTCTCGTTTTGGTATTCGGTTCACCAGTTTTCTGTTCGTTCATGCGGCGTTGCAACTGACGTTCATTCTGTTGAAGAGCATCCAACTGTTTCTCATCTTGAGATCTATTACCTTGTTTTGCAGCGGCTTCCCTTGCTTGCTGCTCATTCTGCTGCTGCTGTTGTTGCTGTTGTTGCTCTTTCTGATCTTGCTCTTTCTGCTCCTTCTGGTCGTTACCGCCTTGTTGATTATCTTGTTGCTTATTCTCTTGATTTTCCTGATTTTGCTGTTGCTGATTATCTTGTCCACCGCCTTGGTTTTGTTGCTGTTGTTGTTGTTGCTGTTGCAATTTTTTCTTTGCATATTCCAAGTTGTATTTGGTGTCCATATCGGTAGGATTGAGTTTGAGGGCATTTTTGTATGCGTTTACGGCATCAGCATATTTTTCTTGCAACATAAAATTATTGCCCATGTTATGAAAAGCGGAAGCACGTAACTCTTTAGTACAACTTTTATCCGCAGTAAGCTTTTTGTATAAATCATCAATTTTTTGGTAAGCAGTAGTGTCTCTATCTGGAAAAATTCTACACTTGCGATAGAGCGCATTGGCCATATTATAGGTAGATGCATATTGATAATACTTGGTACTTTGGGTAGCTTTCTGATACTCTTGGTAAGCGCTATGATAAAGTTTGTACGCCTCTTTCTGCTTATCAACAACAGCAATATTATTACTATCGCCGGTTCTTTCAGCCATTTTTCTCGACTCTAAATAAACTTTTTCTGCCTTTTGGAAATAGTCGTCGCCACGGCGCATTGCTGTGATTTCATCTGCTGTTTGTGCATGAGCAAGTGCTGGCAAAAAGATTATCAGCAGGAGAATAATTTTTGTACCTTTGGGTTGCAATCGTTCTATAAAGCGTGTCACACGATTTTTCCATTTCGGTTTAGTGGCAAAAAGTATGGTTTCGATAAGAAGGCAAATCAGAGCTAAAACCAATGGATAGATATACTTACTTTCATACTTTGTAAATGTAATCTCTTGTATTTCAGATTTTTCCATTTTATTAATCGATTTATAAATCTCTTCCAATCCTAATGTAGCATTTGTAGCGTGCACATAATTTCCGCCACCAGCGGCGGCAATATCTCGCAAAATGGTTTCATTTAAACGGGTAACAACGGTATTTCCCTCTCGATCTTTCTTGAATGCATTGTTTCCCATCGGGATGGTTACGCCTTGGGTAGAACCAATTCCAATTGTATGTATTGTAACTCCATACTCAGCAATTTCTTGAGCCATCTCTACCGCTTCGGGGAAATGATCTTCACCATCAGAGATTAACAGAATTACTTTTGATTTCACCTCATCAGTAACTTGTTCATCAGCATTAAGATCTTTTTTTGTCGGCATAATGGCATTCATTGCCAACCCTAAAGCAGCGGTAAGGTCGGTACCTTGAGCTTCGATAAGATTTGTATTAAGCTGATTTACAAACATTTTTGCCACAGCATAATCGCTCGTTATAGGCAATTGCACAAAAGGTTTTCCTGCAAAAGCAATTAAACCTACGCGGTCGCCTTTGAGTTTATCAATAAAATGGTTAATCGCCATTTTAGAAGCTTCCAAACGATTCGGACTAATATCCTCAGCCAACATACTATTAGAAATATCCATACAAAGCATTATATCAACACCTTGTACTTTTCCTTTTTCCAACGAACTTCCTGTCTGCGGATTGGCAAGAGCAAGAATCAGGAATGCCAATGTTGCCATCAGAAGCGAGAATTTAGTATGCTGCATAGCTGAAGAATGATTAGGGGTTAACCGTTTGTAAAGTTCCTCATCACAGAACTTTTTTATCTTCATTCTTAATCTATATTGATATAAAATATAGCCAGCGACAAAAAGTGGAATCAGCAGTAACAGATATAAGTATGCAGGATGCTCAAATTTAAACATAATTTACCTTTTCTAATTAAAAATCAGGTTTATAACGTATTTTTTTATGTTTATTGTATGAAAGAATGAAAAAATACTAAAGATAAAGATTACTATCACCATAACTTAGAAATCTGTAGTTATGGGTAAGAGCATGTTGGTAAATTTCTTTCCATTTTTCTCCTAAGTAAGAAGCAATTAGCAGCAGCAGTGTACTTTGTGGCTGATGGAAGTTCGTAATTAGTCCGCGAGCTATTTTATGTTCGTACCCTGGTGTAATCATTAAGGCTGTAGAAGCTGTTAGGAAAGGTAAATTATTAGTAACAATATAGTTATAAATAGCTTTCAACGAAGTATTGGCATCTACTCTCTGCAACTCTTCATTTTCGTAAATTTCCCATTGTTGAACATTAAACGGGTCTGGAAGGTTCAAGTTCAGTTTTGCACCGATAATAAATAGCGATTCTAAAGTTCGCGCAACTGTGGTTCCTACGGCAATAATTTTCTTATTGTTACAATTCAATATCGCCTCAATAGTTTCACGCGTAATCACAATCTGTTCTTTGTGCATTATGTGTTCGCCGATAGTTTCAGTAGAGACGGGTTTGAAGGTACCTGCGCCCACGTGAAGCGTAACCCAAAGGGTTTCAATATTCTTTTCTTCCAACGAACGAAACACCTCTTCGGTAAAGTGTAGCCCTGCAGTTGGCGCCGCTACCGAACCGTTGTGTTGCGCGAAGATGGTTTGGTAGCGTTGCTCATCATCGGTTTGCGCTGCCCGCTTGATGTAAGGAGGTAATGGAATTTTCCCGTACGCCTCAATCCATTCTGCTAACGTAACCGTCTCATCTTCCCAAAGAAAAGTAACTTCGAAAGCGCCATCGCTATTTTCACCTTTTACCGCTGTAATGGTAATCGGTTTTTGGTTTACCTCAACCGTAAACTCAATCGGCTCTTTCCACCGTTTAGCATTTCCCACAAAACATTTCCAACTCACCCTGCAAGTTTGTACAAACGCTTCTTGAATCTCACGCGTAGGCGCTAACGGCTCCAAACAGAAAATTTCAATCGCCGCACCATTACGATTTTGAACGAGCAGTCGAGCGTGAATCACCCGAGAGTTGTTGAACGCTAACACATCGTTAGGACCGAGAAACTGTGCAAGATCTTTGAATGTAGCGTCCGTAATAGTTCCATCTTTATGTACTAAAAGTTGCGACTGATCGCGCGAACCAGCAGGAAAGTAAGCAATCTTTTCTGCTGGTAGCGGATAATTATATTCTTCGATTCTAATCTTTTGTTGCGCAATCATCACTATGCTTGCTTTTGGATTTGTTCCACCACTTGTGCTACAGTTTCTCTGATAACTTGTTCATCAAGAGGTTTGATATAACCTTTATCCTGAAGAAGTTGTGTCATCTCGTGCGCTTTGATAATATCTTTCTTAGCTTCTTCATAAACTTCATCCCAAGTCATAATCTTACGGGCCAATCCTTCTTTGATGGCTTGCATAGCTACATCAGCAGCAACTTTCGGGAAGAGTTCCCATTCCATCATTGTTGGCATAATGTTGTCGGGAGCGATACCGCGTGCTTCTGCAAAATCGGCAATAGAATGTGCTGCACAAATTGCCATACTATCAGTAATTTTACGTGATGCCACCATTACAGTTCCTTTCAAAATCGATGGGAAACAAACAGAATTGTTAACTTGATTTGGAAAATCACCACGTCCTGTTGCAACAATAAATGCACCCGCTTCTTTGGCTTGATAAGGGTAAATTTCTGGAACCGGATTTGCACAGGTAAAGACGATAGATTTTTCGGCCATCAGTCGAATCCATTCTGGTTTAATGGTATTTGGACCTGGTTTAGAAAGCGCTACCAAGACATCAGCATCTTTAAATGCCTCCTCTTGCGTGGTAATGCAGTTAGGGTTTGTCGTTTGACATAGTTCCCACTGACGATAGAAACGAGGATCGTTTTTATATCTTTCGTTATTTTTATGTAAGGTTGATTTGCTATCAAACATAATGATATTAGCAGGATTTGCACCATCTGCAATCATCAAACGAGCAATACTAGTATTAGAAGCGCCAGAGCCATAAAGAACGATTTTAATTTCAGACATCTTTTTCCCTGCCAATTTCAAACCATTAATAACTCCTGCCAACGTAACACATGCGGTACCTTGTGCGTCGTCGTGCCATACAGGAATATCACACTCTTCTCGCAAGGTATCCAAAACTTTGAAGCAGTTAGGTTGCGAAATATCTTCCAAGTTGATAGCCCCAAATGATGGCTGAACCATCTTTACAAAATCGATAATCTTATCTGCTTGATGTTCACCATTTTCATCGCGACTATCAATACAGAGTGCTGTTGCATCAACACCGCCTAAATATTTCATTAACATTGCCTTACCTTCCATCACGCCTAAGCCTCCTGGAGGAGTACAATCACCGTCGCCAAGCACGCGCGTACTATCACTAACTACCGCAACCAAGTTACTGCGATTACTCAAACTAAACGAAGCATCGTTATTGTCGCGAATGGTAGTGGAAACCGCAGAAACTCCTGGAGTGTACCAAACGTTGAACCAATTAAAACCATATATTGGCGCCATCGGAACAGTCTGCATTTTGCCCCCATAATATTGATGTAATTTTAATGAAAATTGTTTGTAAAACAATGTTTTAGCTTTAGCAATTTGCTCTTCTGTAAAATCTTTAGGAAAAAGTTCCGTAATATTATCTAATGTATTGAGTTTATTATCTTTCATCTTATTGATTATTAATGGTTTTATCTATAATTTTGTCGTAATCTTCTGCCGAAATATATTGAAGTTTAAGCGCAGCTTCGCGGAGTGTCAGGTTATTAGCGTGCGCATATTGTGCAATTTCTGCCGCTTTATAATAGCCGATGTGAGGACTGAGTGCTGTCACCAACATCAACGAACTTCTCAAGTGTCCTTCAATTCTGGTTAGGTCAGGTTCTATTCCTTGTGCGCAGTGAATATTGAAAGAGTTTACTGCATCGCTGAGCAGATGAATAGAATGTATAATATTGCGTGCAATAAGTGGCATAAAGACGTTGAGTTGAAGGTGTCCTTGCATCGCGCCACTACTTATAGCAGCATCGTTACCTATCACTTGGCAGCCAACCATTGTTAGCGCTTCGCATTGCGTAGGATTCACCTTACCTGGCATAATTGAGGAGCCTGGTTCGTTGCTTGGAATAATCAATTCGCCCAAACCACAGCGAGGACCAGAGGCTAACAAACGAATATCGTTGCCAATTTTAATGAGAGATACGGCAACACGCTTGAGCGCGCCTGAAATCTCAACAAAAGAGTCGTGACTTGCCATCGCTTCAAACTTATTTTCAGAAGGCGTGAAGTTTAACGCCGTAAACTGATTGATATATTGAACTGCTATTTTGTCGTACCCTGCAGGCGTATTGATACCATTGCCTACTGCGGTTCCTCCGATTGGCAGTTCCATCAAGTGCGGAAGCGCCAACTCAATGGCACGAATGCCGTGCTTGAGCTGAGAGGCAAAGGCTGAAAACTCCTCGCCCAAAGTGAGCGGAGTGGCGTCCATCAAGTGAGTGCGTCCAATTTTCTTAATGGCGGCAAATGCTGCAGACTTCTCTTCAAAAACTTGAAGCAACGCTTTAAGTTCTGGTAATAATTTGTTGAATATTAACAACGTTGATGAAATTCTCATCGCTGTCGGAAACACATCATTGGTAGATTGCGACTTGTTCACATCGTCGTTAGGCGATAACTTCGGACTATCGGCATTCAGCAATTGTGCGCCGTGGGCAATCACTTCGTTTACGTTCATATTGGTTTGCGTGCCAGAACCTGTCTGCCAAACTACTAATGGGAAATGCTCGTCCCAAGAACCGCTCAAAATACGGTCACAGCAATCGCTAATGAGTGCGCACTTCTCATCGCTCAGTGTTCCGCACTTGCGGTTTGCATTTGCAGCCGCTTTTTTCACAATTGCAATGGCATAAATCATCTCTAATGGCATCTTTTCGCTACCAATTTTGAAATTATTGAAAGAACGTTGCGTCTGCGCACCCCAAAGTCGGCTATCTTCAATTTCTACCGCTCCTAATGTGTCTGTTTCTATCCGTTTATTCATATTTTGATTTTTATAATTATCAGTAATTTAAGATTTTAGTTTTTACATTTTATCATTAAGCCTATCCTGCAAAGATATATTTTTTTTCTTACATTTTACCTCTTTTTCCCGAATATTATCATCGCAAATTATGGGTTTATTTTTGTCCGAATTTCCTTTTCTTTCAATTTTTTCTATAATTTTCTCTTTTTTTTGAGTTTTTGGGCGTGCCGACTCTCTCCTACGCACTTCCCTACCCGCTCGCCGTCGGGCTTTCCGCTCAAATTTCACCCGCTAAATCTCTTGCGCTAAAATCTTCCAAAAGCTTCAATACCTAAGCTCTAAGTTCTTAATTCTAAGTTCTAAATCCGCGGGCTCATAACCGCTGCAATCCCTCACGCGCACCACTGCGAAATTCTAATGAGTAAACGTTCGTTCTTCCTTCCACCCAATTTCCAATCCCATCTACTCCTAAAGCCACCAAAATACTAAAAAAGCTGAGCTTTTTGTAAAAAACTCAGCTAAAATTGGAGAATAATACTCCGAAGCAAAATTTAAGTTTAAAGCAATGATTATTTGATTTTGATATATTCTACGGGTTGCACATTGGTTTTATCCATCGCATGCGACTGATATTTAACTTTTGAAAAATCGATAGTTGCTAAGTCGATACAGCGAATATTGTTGTTGTATGCCGTTTTGAAATATACTTTTCGATTCGTCAAGTCGATAGCCGATGTCCATTGGGTAGCACTTGGAATGTCAGGACCTTCCCCAACAGCATGTTCTGTACCAATTGGAATGTCGAAATTGTTCAGAATATGAAAGCACTGCATCACGGTTTCATATCCCGTAGCCAGTTGTGGGGCTGTTGCTCGATAGAAAGCCGCGCGCACAAACCGTGAAGGAGGAGTAGCATCTCCGGGCAAACCTAAAAATCCGCTATTACCTCCGAGCGGTTGCAAAGTGTAACGCCCCAGATTCTGTTTGGGCGCACTGCCTGGGAAAAGGTTCACATAGTTGTTCAAGTTGGTAAGGTGCCACTCAAATCCTGGCGCATTGGTAATTACGCCCACCTTGTTCTCATAAAAATGCACAATACCATCAACAATCTCCATAACCACTTGTCGTCCGCTCGCATCACCAATGCGCCAATGAACCACAGAGCCACGATCTAAGCCAACAATTCGGATATTGTTGATAGCTGCCATCACCTCATTGACGGTGGCAAATTGCGTCAACATCCATTGATTGAGTTGTAAATCGCCAACGGTGTAATGTTTCTCACTTCTTTCGTAGGGCACATAGCTTCCATATCGAGGAAAGAAGAAGAGACCTGTAGAGAGACCTGCCTCGTTAATACCTTCTGCAATAAACTCCTTACGAACAACAGAGAGCCCCACAACACCATATTTGGCTTTGTAACTCATTCCGTTGGCATCTTCTGGGGTGAAGGCGGTTAACACTTCTCCACGAGGGATAATAACATATTCACCAGGAAGCGCTATTTGTGCACCTTCGATGGTTCGCGCTTGGATATAACTACCATCTTTTGCGGTAAGAGAGATGCCCGTACAGGCAAAAGATTGAATACTGCTGCCTAAAATAATGGCTAAACAGAGAAGTAAAACTTTTGTGTTCATAATGTTTGATTTTTAATGTTTGATGTATGATAAACAACATGAAGTAGGAAAAGTTTGTAATCTCGCAAAGATTTTTGAAACTATTTGTTTTGGTGTACAAAACTACACACAGATTACTGCTAATTATTTCAAACTAAAACAGAAATATTTGCAACTAAAAACAAAAAATCAAAGATATATCAAAATAAATTACTATCTTTGCACAAACAATTTTTACACACTTTTCGGGACAGTATCGATTTGTCAGAAACGCCGCCTTCAACACACTGACCAACCTCGTTTACAACATGAACAGATACGAAGAGATAGTAAGACTGGGAATGAATTAAACTTTACAACCGGTTAATAATCAATACAATCACCCTCCCCCTAAAAAAGCAAGGAAAAATACAAGGAAAACAAACAGACATTCAAAATAAAATCGTAATTTTGCACCGTATTTTTGGCAGACATTGTTTAATGGACTTCGGCAGGTCTGGGAGAATTACACGAAAAAAAGGTAAAAATAGAAGTCCCTATTAATTAATAATCACGATTATTTAAGAGGCTGATGGATAAGATTTTAAAATTTATAGCAAATGAAACACAAGGTGAATGTTTTACCTCGTTTAAATATTGCTATGACAATGTAGCCTCTCCTGCAATTGAATATGAAGACAAGGAGAGTAGCTACATAAATCTTAAGGAGTATGCAGAAGATGAGCATAATCCAAAGCCTCGTGATATGCGACACCGAGCAGAAATTTGCTTGCAGGGTCCGCCTCTTTTCAAGTACTTTTTGGATGGTTCCAGAAGGGTGTATAAAGTTGACGACATTCAATATGATAAAAAAGTATTCCCAATAGTTAGCGGCCAAATTTCAGTAGCGTGTTGTGGTCGTGAAATGAATGATGATAATACTTTCAAATCGTTTAGGCATATTAAAGAGGAAACATATCCAGTAATTTGCCTTCCCGTAAAGGCTAATGGTGAAGGTATTGACCACAATGTGTTTTTCAGAAACTTAAGGGATAAAATAAATGAATTGCCTCAGCTGAAAGCATCTGGAATTCAATTCGAAAAAGTCTTGTACTATTTAACGAAATTGGATGGACGTGAAACCTTTGAAAACAAAGGTATAGCAAGAATCCAAGATGAAATGGTAGATTGTGAAAAAAGAATAGTATCATATTTAGTCGGTAAAAGATGGCTCAACCAAGATAATTACCTAATTAAAGATGGGTCTATTCAATATAAACCAATGAAAACAGGTGATTTTAAGGACTTAGCACGCATTCGTAATAACTATCGTCATGTAATCGGGGTGTCTAAGAAGTTTAATCCCAACCTTATGCGAGACTTAAAAGACCAGAGTAGTGCTGGTCAGATTGCAAGATTACCACTATATCATAGGACTCCCGCTTTTTTATGGCAGCCTGGAGAGGAGTGGGGCAATGTAAATTTTGCTATTTGGTATGTTCGTATTCGTGACATTAAAAAGACAGAGTCTCCATATGCAGGTGTAGTGAAAGTCGAAAAAATGCTTATGACAGGACACGAAGCTGAATATGGCCTCTCGACGGATGAAATTGATACCATTACAGCGAATATTATAAATGAACGAAATCCTGTTTGTTATGGAACGGATGCAAGATGGGCCAACCATTTATATCCGGTCTATATGACAGAGTGCTATTGCAAAAATAGATTTAAAAGCGATTATTACTTTATGAACTTATTCTAAGTATATAAATATGGAAACCATCGGTAAAATCATCGCGACAGAAAAACAACCATCAACGATTGAGGACTTTACCTTCTGGACGAAGAAAGACCTTAAACTTAAACCGTTTGATGTTGTCGCAGTAGAACATATTCAAAATTCTAAAACATTCGGTGTCGTTGAGGAAATATCTCATATGACAGACTCTCCAAGTGCATTAGCAGGTTTTATTTCAAGTGATTTCGGAGAGGTAGACTCAATGGCATATACAGACCGAATAGGAATGAATTATGTCAAGTGCAAGGTCGTTGGTAATACTGATGGTATATATATTCCTGTGCAAGAAGGCAAGAAAGTCTATTTGGCAAGTGAGAGTGAGATAATGATGGCACTTGGCTTAGACCAAGTTAAAAATCCTATTCCTGCTGGATATATCAAAATGTATGAAGGCAAAAACGAGCAAACTTTACCAGTGCATTTCAATTCACATTTTCTTATTGGTCCAGAAGGTGCACATTTAAATATTTCAGGAATCTCTGGATTAGCATCAAAAACATCTTATGCGATGTTTTTGATGAAAGCGATTCAAGATGTGTCAATGAAAGAGAATAAGGAATCTGTTGCATTTATTATGATGAATGTAAAAGGTACTGATTTGTTGAAGATTGACCAAATGAACGAACGTCAGAATGAATTGGATTTAATCAGGCCAGTATATGAGAAATTAGGAATGGAGATGTCTGCGTTTAAGCAAGTAAAGTATTTCTATCCATATTCCAAGGATTATACATCATACACTTATGAGAAGGAGCTGAACATAAAGGAACGTTTGGAAGCAAAAAACGCATTTCAATATAAGTATCTTTTTGAAACAGATGAGGATAAAGAGTGTCTTGATTTGTTATTTGCAAATGTTGATGATCCCAATGATACAATCGAGTCAATAATAAACTTCATTATTTCTAATGGGGGTAAATTTAATGGTGTTGAATCATGGGAAGAATTTAAGTCTGCTTTATACGAACAAACTCAAACATCTAAATCAGCAGGAACTGGTAAGGAGATTTCTGTGTTAAGTTGGAGAAAATTTTATCGTCTATTCAATAAAAGTTTCCAAAAATGTCGCCAAATGTTTACTGAACAATTGGGCTCTGATGGTAAAAGTGTAAGATTGAGAGATCAGATAGCTAAAATACAAAAGAACGATGTTATGGTTATTGATGTCGCAAAACTTGATGAAGAGTCTCAGGGATTTGTGTTTGGTGATGTTATGCGTGCTGTGTACAATTTAAAGTTGGGTACATCGGAACGCCATGATGAGGAAATACCTGACCGTATCATCATATTTATTGATGAGTTAAATAAGTATGCATCAAATGATGTTCCAAAATCATCACCTATACTTAGACAACTATTAGATATAACAGAGCGAGGTCGTTCATTGGGAATTGTTTTGTTTGGAGCAGAACAATTTGTTAGCGATATACATAAGAGAGTAAAAGGCAATTGTGCAACTCAGGCATTCGGACGTACCAATGCGATTGAAATTACAAAAGAAGATTTTCGTTTTGTTCCAGCTGTGTATAAAACAATGCTGACAAGGCTTAAACAGGGTGAATATATTATTCAGAATCCTGTATTTCGCTCTATGCTTAATGTAAATTTTCCATTGCCTATATATAAATATTACAATTAACCTATGTCAAATACTAATCCACAAATAGGAAAAGATGTTATTGAATCGCTAACTCTTGGTATGTACGAGGATTGTCGATTCATTTATCGTGAATATGTTCAAAATGCTGCTGACGCTGTCGATAAAGCTGTAAAATTGACGATTCTTGATAAAGGCTCGGAAGAGATTCATATAAAGATTGATGCTGAAAATAGACATATTTCTATCCTTGATAATGCAACTGGAATACCCTACGAAAATGTTGTTTCTATATTGCGAAACATCGCCCACTCAACAAAAAAGCGTGGCGAGGATAAAGGATTTAGAGGAATTGGACGTTTAGGAGGACTTGGTTATTGTTCAAAATTGAAGTTTGAGACATCCTATTTCGGAGAAGATAAAAAATCAATAATGACTTGGGATGCCGAATTGCTTAAATATATTATCAATGATCGTGATAATAACGAAGAGGCAGTTGAGGTATTAAGTCGAGTAACTAATACATCATTTGAAAAAGAAGATGTTGATGCTCACTACTTCCGTGTAATAATGGAAGATGTTACATCAGATGATTTATTAGATGTGGAAAGTGTTACTGATTATTTATCGATGGTTGCTCCTGTTGATATATCATCTCGATTCATTTATAGAAGCAAAATTAATAATTTTAAGAAAGAGAACGGATTAAGTGTTGATACATATAATATCTACATCAATGGAGACCAAATATATAAGCCTTATACCAGTGTTATATATGAGGATAATCATGGCGGAAAAAAGAAGGTTGATGATATATTAGATGTGGATTTCCTCTTGTCCAGAGATGATAACGGGGATATTATATATTGGGGGTGGTATACAATATCATGCTTAAAGGGGCAAATGAAGCCTAAAAATATTGCTCGTGGTATTCGTCTAAGGAAAGAAAATATACAGATTGGTGATGAGGAAATTTGTAAGAAGTTTTTCTCAAAAACTGAAGACCAACGATTTTCATTCTATTACTTTGGAGAAATCCATGCGTTAAGTAAAGGTCTTATTCCAAACTCGCGACGAGATTATTTTGGAGAGAGTAAGGAATGTGTGGACTTTGAAAGGAGAATTAAAAAGGACTTTTTGAAACTTAAAGAGTTGTGCTACGATGCTCAGAAATTTCGTTCAAGTACAACTACCATACAAAAAGCTCAGAAATTAAAGGAAAAGATTGAGGAGAGAGAACGTAGCGGTTATACCAGTCAAAAAGAACGAGACGATTTACAACGCCAATTTGAAGAACAGCAAAAGAAAGTTGAGCAAGCCGAGAAACAATTAGGCAATGTTACAAAAAAGATTGAAACATCTGACTCTCCATTAAAGAGTGTTATAGAAAAACTAAAACCCGAGTCCAAACAAAATGACACCACAGGGATACAAGGTCAAGATAATGTAAAGTCAGATGTTGAGCCACCGAAAAAGGTAAAATATCGTACAGATAAACCGATATATTCTAATTATAATAAAAAGGAGAAGAAGTTAATAGGCAGGATATACGCTGCCATAGGGAATGCCATTGCTGATGAGCGTTTGCGCGAAGCGTTGATAAGTAACATAGAAGAGGAGATAACAAAATGAATCGGAATGTTCTCTTATTAGAACCAAACTATAAAAATAAATTTCCTCCTATTGGATTGATGAAATTAGCTACATATTTTCGTCTTAGAGGCGACAATGTGGTTTTTTATAAGGGGGATTTAAAAGAGTTTTTAATTAACGATATTGCTAATGATTGTGTAATAAAACTTAGTCAGATTGATAACTCTATAAACTGGAAATTAAGGTCTGATAAAATTGCCAACTACATTAGATACCGCAGAAATGCAGATTTAGAGAAGATAGCAATTGAAGATTCTTCTTATTCTATATTAATATATCCTTGGGTAGAGTATTATAAAAATTTCTATCATAAAAAGGAGTATGTAAAAAATCCAAAATGGGATTGGGTAGGTGTAACAACACTATTTACCTTTTACTGGGATATTACCATTGAGACAATTCTCTTTGCCAAAACGATGGTTAAAGATATAAAGAACTTAATGGTAGGTGGTGTTTTGGCTTCAATACAACCAAAAGAGATTGAGGAGGCAACAGGTATAAAACCACACTGTGGAACATTACATACTCCATATAAGGATATAGATGCTGATAATCCGTACATTATAGATGAGTTACCATTGGATTATTCAATCCTTGATGAGATAGATTACGAATATGTAGATAGTGGAGCATATTTTAGTTATGCTACTCGTGGCTGTATAAGACGTTGCCCATTTTGTGCAGTGCCTATCTTAGAACCACATTTTCAATCTTATCTTCCATTAAAGGAAAGAATAGATAGAACACGTAGATTATATGGAGATCAACAGAATCTCTTACTCATGGATAATAATGTGCTTGCGTCAAAAGACCTTCATAGAATTATAGAGGATATTCGTACGTGTGGATTCGTGCCTGGAGCAAAATATATAGAACCAAATCAATATAATATAGCTATTCGAAATTTACGACTGGGTATTAATGATCGCGCCTATATTCGTAAGTGCTGGAAACTGCTTAAAGATATTAACGACCTTAAAAGTATAGGAGAGGAAGCGCGCACACATATCTATAGACTCAGAGAACAACACGGACTACTTCACCCAGAAACTTGCACTAAATCGGCTTTGGTAAGTACATATAAAGACTTCGCGAAGTATTTTGAGAAAAAATATTCTAAACAAAAAGGCAGATTGAGATATATAGATTTCAATCAAGGTGTTGATGCTCGTTTGTTTAATACAGAAAGAGTTGCTCTTTTGGCGCAAATCCCAGTACGCCCATTAAGAATTGCATTTGATGATGTAAAAACAGAAAAATTATATACGGATGCTCTTAAATTAAGTGTATCGTATGGTATGAAGGATTTCTCTAATTATTTGCTGTATAATTTCAAGGACAAACCACAAGATCTTTACCATCGAATGAGGGTCAATGTGGATTTGTGCGAAGAGCTAAATGTTAGCATCTATTCTTTTCCAATGAAATACCATCCAATTCGTGATGAACACAGTCATGATAGAGATTACATTGGAGAACATTGGAATCGCAAGTATATAAGAGCAGTTCAGGCAATTCTGAATGCCACTAAAGGAAAAATTGGTCGTGGTGTTTCTTTCTTCGAGAAGGCTTTTGGTAAAGATGAAGAGGAATATCACAAGTTATTGGAAATGCCAGAAACGATGATTATTTACCGATACTTTTTTGAATGGTTAGGTCTTGAAGATGCCCGAATTATAGCAAAATCCATTTTGGGTAATGATGATATTTGTGATAATTCTGTGTCGTCCTGGTGGAACAAATTCAATGAATGTAAATCTACTCTAACAAACACAGAGTGGCAAGATTTATTAGATTTTATTCATAAAAGTGATTTTGATAGTCAATGTTGTGTGCAACATCCATTGGCTCAACAGTTGCTCGAGTTTTACACAAACCATCGCAGAGCTATTATTGATGAAAAATCTGAGTTATATAAATTGAAACAAGAGTATGATAAAAAACCTATTCATACTTTGAGAAGGACGCAATTAAATAGTGTTTTATAGTTGTATAAATTCTTATTCATATGAGATTTAATAAGTTTGATATTGGCGCAGAAATAATAGCTATTCTCACTAGAGGAATGTATCCTGACCCCAAAGATGCATTACGAGAGTATATTCAAAATGGCGTAGATGCTAAGGCGAATCATATAGATGTAAAAATCCGTCAAAATAACATTATAGTTCATGATAATGGCTATGGAATGGATTATCAAACTTTAAGAAAGGCCGCAAGAATAGGTGTGTCCGATAAGAATCCATCAAAAGATGTTGGTTTTATGGGAATTGGAATCTATAGTGCATATCATTTGTGTGATAAATTAACCATAACATCTAAAAAAGAAGATAATACACCCAATAAATTGACAATGAACTTTGCTGAGATGAAATCTATACTATCTAAGCAAAGAGAATTAAGATTAAGTGGAGAAATTGATGGAGATTGCTTTATTGATTTACAAACATTACTAGAAACATGTGTTGATATCAGTGAGCCAGACGAAGTGCAGAGTCAAAACTTTCCTAACACTGGAACGCGTGTAGAATTGTCGGGAATTAGTGAGTATTTTTATAGTGAAATATCAAACATTGATGTGACATCGAAATATCTTCAAGATGTATTACCCTTAAAATTTAATACCTCATGTTTTAAGCACGCAAAGCTAATTGAAGAACAGATAAACTATGCTTGCAAACGTAATTCAAGCTATTTTGAATCTGTTAATGTAACACTGCAAGTAAATTCTCAAACAAGAGAATTATACAAGCCATATTCAGATACAGATTTTCATAATGACAAGTCAGAAGGAGAACCATATATTCTTGAAATTAAAGATGATGATTTTTTCTATGGAGTAGCATGGGGGTGTTTGAATTCAGAAAGAAGAAAAATAAAAAATAGTGATTTAAGAGGATTTCTTATAAGAAAACAGGGCTTTGCAATTGGACGCAGAGGTTCTGCTGTTAAACATTTTCCAAGAGGTAACACATTTTTTGATAGATATATAGGTGAAATTATTATAACAAATCCCAATTTGCTTCCTAATGCATCTCGCAATGATATTGAGTATTCGCTTATGAGAGAGCGATTCTTCAATGCATTACTCACATGTACAACAGAGTTTGATAGTATAGCAAATACTTTCCAAGAGAACTGTAAAGCTGATGCGGTTCTTAATGATTTGATAGTTAATGTAAGAGAGGTAAGCAACAAGGTTAATACTCGATTGCAGAATTCTGATGAGTTATTAATTCTGTACACAAAACTTACCTCGTATAAGAATACTCTTTCAGATCGTATTAAATCTAAAAGGATTAGAGAAACACGAATGGAAGAGGCGCAAGATTTGGAAACAAAAGTTATTTCATTAATGGATTTTATTCAGGAACGATTAACAATTAATGTTAATAAAAAAACTGAAAATAAACCTCCTCAAAAATCAACAAAGAAATCACCAGACTTTTCAAAATTTAAAAGTAAGGAGACATTACAAAATCCTAAGTATGAGTCATTAATGAGCTTAATTAATGATTTGGAATTTTCATGCGATGAGAGAATAAATCATTTATTAGAAATAATAGATGAAAGGTTCATCCAAGCATTAGCAAAAAACAAAGAAGAGTATTACTTATTTTTACTTAACTTGAGAAACGAATTTCTTGATGAAGATTAACTATGCCTGATTTTAGTACACCCAACAAAGAATGTATAAGGCGATATTATAATAAACCCATTATTAAACGCTTAAAGGAGACATACAATTGTAATATAATTTATTATGGGCTACCTTCTCCTGATGCAGAAGATATAGCAGAATGGATTGATTATATATCAAGTGTTGTAGCATTTCAATGTCGAGACTATGGAAATGTGTCAGACCCAGATCAACCTACAGATGCAGTGGATAAATTAATTGAGAAACTGAATTTTTGGGAAGCATCAGGTAAAATTGAAGATTACATTGTATATGATGGTTATATGGAAGAAGTCCTATTCAAAGGGTATGATAATTCCGCAAGTGGAAGCATAGATTACACTCATGATAATCATATTACGCTATTTAACTTAGATTTCTGCAATAGTATTACTTCTCCACAAGAATACATAACAAAAGATGGCGATAGGGTTTCAAAATTTAAATTAGAGTTGATTGATAAAATATTAGAATATCAATCAAAGGTATCTAATCAATCTGATAAATTTGTTCTATTTTTAACTGTGCAAGCTAGTTATACAGGAGCTAATTTACATAATTATACAGAAGCTAATAAGCAATCAATGTCTAAATATAATTCTCATGACAGAAGGAAACATTTTGTGCTAAAACATTTTATTGAAGATTATTTGTATAGTATTATTAAGTCAAACAACTATATACCCCAATTTATGCCTACGGTATTTTATAAGGGTATTAATAATGTTGATATGATGCATTTTGCTGTAATGTGTGTGCGTCCACAGGAAGATAAAAAACATGGTGGTGTATTTGTTTATAATCAGAAATTAGTTGACATTACAGACTCATTGCCAATATTACCTGATCCTGATAATAATGCATTGAAAAAATTTGCAGATGATATAGATGGTATGAGCCATCCCGATTTGAATTTTATGCAGACATTTGTGCAATCAAGGAATGTATCCTCATATTGGGATGATTGATATATTATAATATCTATAAAGATGAAAGACAGTTCTGAAAACCTTTATAAAACTTACATGATGCAAAGTATAAAATAGTGATATAGGTAAATTATGAATAAAGATAATAATATCCAATCAAATAACAATATCCCAGAACTACAATCCCCTTTCGAGCAACTACGAGAGGTTGATGCAGGTGGTAAGGAATGGTGGAACTCGCGAAAGTTGGCGCGAGTGATGGGCTATGGCAAGTATTGGAACTTTGAGCGCGTGATGGCAAAGGCTCAGGCTTGGGTAACACAGAAGGGCTATCATCTTGGAGAGCACTTTGTGGAGTTTACCGAAATGGCAGAACTTGGAAGTGGTGCAGTGCGTGAAGTTACAAGCGTTAGGTTATCCCGAGCTGCTTGTCTGGCTATTGCTATGAATGCCGACCAAAAGAAGGATATGGTGAAGGTCGCTCAGGAGTATTTCTCTGCTACTATGACGAGCGATGTGGCCGTTCGAAGTATGGAATCGACTATTCTTCTCTACAAGGGAGCACGCGGAAAGACTCAGGTACAAGTCATCTTTGATACCAATACATTTTGGTTATCTCAACAGAGAATGGCAGAATTGTTTGGTGTAACTGTACCTACTATCAACTATCATTTAGGGCAAATTGAGCAAAGTGGAGAAATACATTTGTCCGATGCAATTAGAAAAATTCTAATACCTTCGGACAAATGGTCTGGCGAAGTTCTTATGTACAACCTCGATGTCGTAATTGCTGTTGGTTATCGTGTAAATAGTTATGAGGCAACGCAGTTCCGCATTTGGTCAACTCAGATTTTGAAAGAATACCTGACAAAGGGATTTGTGCTGGATGATGAGCGACTGAAAGGAAAGAATGTTTTCGGAGCAGATTATTTCGATGATTTGCTTGATCGTATTCGAGAGATTCGTCTTTCGGAGCGTCGTTATTATCAAAAAATCACTGATATCTATAGCGAATGTAGTGCAGACTACGACAAGGACAGCGAAACTACCAAACTATTCTTCAAGACGGTGCAGAATATGATGCACTATGCTGTAACTAAGCAGACAGCTGCTGAAATCATCTATGACCGTGCCGACGCAGAGCGTCCTCATATGGGACTTACTACATGGAAGAATGCTCCAGATGGCAGAGTTATAAAGTCTGATGTTACGATAGCCAAGAACTATCTTAGCGAGAAGGAGGTTGAATCGCTAAATCTTTTGAGTAATGCTTTCATAGATATGGCTGAAC
>CALGTS010000027.1 GCA_937901925.1 uncultured Bacteroidales bacterium
TTGAGCAATTCGTGTTCTAAAATTTCGTACTTTTGCGCTTGTGTAATTTCCATTTTTTAATTTTTTAGTTTGCATATATATCATATTTGCTGGAAATTACACACTTTTGGGGATACTACCGCTGTCGCTTTGCGTCAGTCCTATACGAAGAAGGAGGAAAAGATTAAGGTTTTCACCCCGCCAAAACCGCAAGGAGATTATACAAATGGGCGATTATCAAACTATTGGATCTGGGCAAACCTTTCGCCTCTGGCACTTCTCACACTCGCTTCCGCGCCACACTTTGTCGAATTCTCCGATGGCGGCAGCCACGATGGAAGGTTCATCGGTTAGGATTCCCGCTTCGAAGTTGCGGCGGTGAGGTGATTTCATTCCCATTCCCGCGCCAGTGAGGTTTGCGCTGCCCACATAGCAAATCGTCTGGTCGATGACGATAATCTTGAAGTGTACCCGCGGACACAACACTCGCTCCAGCATCTTGGCCAATCGCGGGTAGCGGTCGAAGTCGGCGCGGAAGTTTGGTCCCGGTTCTTTGGCGTGTATAAGCCGTACTTCCACGCCTTTTCCGAGCAGATCGGCCAGAACTCCAAGAAACGGCTTCTCAGTTTTGCCCTGCAGCACATACACGTCTTTAATGTCGGCAGTGCCAATCCACAACGAGTGCTTGGCCTTCATCGCGAGGTCAAGAACGGAGGTGTAGTGGGAGGAGTCGGAGATAAACTGGAACATAGCAAATTAAGGAATGAAAATTTTACCTGACCATAGCTTTTTCAGAAAATCAGTAGCAGGCCATACTTCAACACCATTGAAAAGTCGAGGTCTTTCTTCTAATGACACTATCACCAATTTGCATTGTGGATGCTCTTCGTGAAATGCTTTTAGTCCTCTCAGTTGGGATGAAGAGATGTGTTCGGATGATTTGATTTCAATTGCCACTTCTGCATCGCCAATGATTGCATCCACCTCATAGGCATTGTTCAATGTATGCCAGAATGAGAGTTTCTTTTCCGATTCCGTATAATCAAGATATGCGTCCAGTTCCTGGATGATAAGATGTTCGAAAGCGTGTCCATATTCGGCTGTACCTCGCTTGAGATTATTTCGGTGCAGCAAATAGTTTGTGATACCCACATCAAAGAAATAGAATTTTGGAGCTACTTGTACTTTGCGTTTGATTACCTTGGAATAGGCGGGCATGAGCATTCCCACCAGCGTTTCCTCCAGAATGGTGTAATACTCCTTGATGGTTTTAGAAGACACTCCGCAATCACTGGCAATTCGGGTGTAATTTACCATCTCTGAATCACTCAATGCGGCTACTTCTAAAAAACGGGTGAAGGAATCAAGATTGCGGACTAATGCTTCTGCAATAATCTCCTGCTGCAGGTAATCCCCAATATAAGCCTGTAAGCGTTTTTGCGGATTGTCGATCAAATAATGACGCGGCAACATACCCTGATTAACGGCTTTGTCCAAGTCAAAATCGGGGATTTCGGCACTAACCAACGGGTGTAGTACTTTCCGAATAGCTCTGCCACCTAGTAAATTGGCTCCTGAGCGTTTCAATTTCCGTGCACTGGAACCGCATAAAATGAAACGGATGTCCCTATTGGTCATCAGCCAATGAACTTCATCCAGCAAAGCCGGTATTTTCTGTATCTCATCAATGATGACCAATGAACCCTCCTCTAACATCATGCATTCGTCGCGCAATAGCGAAGGCTTTAACTTGTATTGCGTGTACACATCCGATTTCAGCATATCATAATATGGAACTTGAGGGAACATTTGCTTCAACAGTGTGCTTTTTCCTGTTTGGCGTGGTCCCCAAAGGAACATACTGTCATTCTTTATATCGCTCAGAGACAATAATCTATCTAACATTTTCCGTATGTTTTTATTAAGTTGCAAAGATAGATAAAAAAATAATACGAAAGAATATTTTCGAATGAAATTTTGAAGTACTACTTCAGATTTTGCGATAAATTTTGAAGTATCACTTCAGATTTTGCGATAAAATTTGAAGTAAGACTCCTGAAAATCATTCCAAAAAAACATGAAAATATCGTGTTAAATGCCCCATGGGAACATCACCCGTTCCAGCATCTTGGCCAATCGCGGGTAGCGGTCGAAGTCGGCACGGAAGTTCGGTCCCGGTTCCTTCGCGTGGATAAGCCGTACCTCCACGCCCTTTCCCAGCAGTTCCGCCAGCACCCCGAGAAACGGCTTCTCGATTTTTCCCTGCAATATGTATAAGTCTTTAATGTCGGTAGTGCCAATCCACAGCGACCGCTGGGCCTTCGCCGCAAGGTCAAGGACGGAGGTGTAGTGGGCGGAGTCGGTGATGAGGGTGGTGGGCATTTTAGGTCAAAAATAGAATTGATAGAAAAATATCATAATTATATCTCAAAGCCGCAAGCCGCTGATAGCATATTGATCATATCTCGTTCGTGCTCTTCGCAAATATGGTCTTTCCAGTTTTGACTTGCAGGGATTCCGTTTCCAGGAATCGTAAGTTCACTCATTAGCCTTAATTTGAGGCTGCCTTTTTCAATCATTGTCCTGAAAGAAGTCTTCTTCCCTTCGGGTGGTAGATTAGAGAACTTGGAATTCACGTTCCGCTGTATGATGCATAAGTTGCCGAATCTGTCTACGCCTCCGTCATCCCAAATCTTGATCTCTGATTCTGAAGGGTGCCTGGGATACCAGTGCTCTACAGAATTCCTAAACTCAAAGGAGAAGTCCTTATAAAGGTTCCTATTACTCTTCCAAATCAAGTAATCAAGGTAATTGAATACAATATGTGGAGTTCCAACACCGAGCCGATATTCTCCATCTTCGCAAGGGGTGAAGAAATTATCAATAATGCTATTGCGGGCTATCTGCTCCGCAACCTCGCAATAACTGTTCAGTTTGGATGTGTTATCATTCTCCTCCAGCCATAAGAGCAATCCTGTAATCCAGTGCATAACCTTAGGCGACGTATAAGACACACGCAACGCGGCCTGAATCATCAAATTGTCATTGTGGCGATAAGTGTTAGCATAGGACGTACTCCATTGCCCGTACTCCAGGAAACTCGTGTTAGTGAAATATGCTTTCTTATTACTGCCTTGGCCTGAGACGTTGAGAGTTTTCAGGCTCCATTCACCTTCTAAACTGTCGCCGATGAATTCCCTCTTTAAAATGAATTTATCGAAGAGGAATCGCATCCTCAACAGGTGCTTGATAAACTTTCTCGCGAACGTCTTTCTGTCAAGATGTTCACCTTTGAACAATCCGTGTTTGAGTACACGCTCAAAGAAGATATTTAATTTCTTGTCGTTAAGCAGTGACTCGCAGAGTTCTTTGCCGTCGTCGCTTGTGAGGCCCTTAACGCTCACAAAAGTCTTCAGACAGTGAATCAGAAAGTAGGGGAATTCGATTATGCTTTCAAACCTTACATTGGCATCCTTATCGCTGCCGTCGGAAGTGTCATATGATTTCTTGATCTCGAAATCCGGATCTACTATCTCGTATAACGTATTGCTCTTTTCGGAGTATTTGCCTTTGGCCGCTTTAACGAACGGTGATAATGAAGTGGGGATTGCGTTCCAATTCCCTCCGAACAATAACTCCCTGCTTGCTTTACTGAAATTCATCTGAACATAACCGCTCATATCCCGGCAGGCGTTCCAAATCTCGGAAAAAGCGGCCATCCAAGCATTATCTCCTTGAAGATAACTCATTAACGAGGCTTTAAGTATGTCATGTTGCTCCAGTTGTTCGCCTCGGGTGTTCATTGTTTCGAAGTAATGATTCAGGTCGGTGTGAGGGGGCACAACAATGCGGTACATCACGACATGAGCCAATTTCTCCAAGAAGTTTTCTCCATATTTGTCGCCATTTGATAACTCGCCCAGGATGATTCTTACACCACTTATGATTGATTCCTGAATCTTGTCATTGTCAATCAGGCTTGAACTCATTAGAATTCCGTCCAAATTCTCCAAGGTGTAGTTTGATTTATCTCGACAAGCAAAAGACAGCGAATGTGTGACCTTGGCCTTAAGGCAATGAAGTAGAAGGAAAAGAGACGTCAAGCGCTGTTGGCCATCAACAACTTCGTAGTAGGAACCCTTATCCGCAACGACTAACGATCCAATATAGTATTTGCTGTTCGGTTCTACACAACTATCGTTGATGTCCTCCAGTAGTTGGATGAGCTGTTTGTCCTCCCACGCAAACGCTCTTTGATAAAGAGGTATCTGGAAGCGTTTGTCTGTCTTGAAAATGTTATTATCCTCGTCCTTGTAGACGATGAGTTCTACAATATCATTATTTGTCATCTCTATACAATCCGTTAAGTTTCAACAGTTTTACCGACAAATCGCTCCAAGGGCCCTCGCAATAATTGCACTTAACGGTTAGGTTGGAAATGTCGGCATGCTTTCTTGCATTGGCAATTAAAGAGAATACGGGAAGATTGTTTGAATACTGCGAGTTATACTCTCCAATTGCATATTTGTTGATTGTGTCATATCCAAGATGCTGCATATCTGTGCGTATCATGAATGACCATGTGAACAACCGAAGAACTGCCATCTTGTCGAAACAATGGAATCTATCATAGTAGGTCAACAGGACACAATAGAATAGTGTTTTGCAGTACTTTAGACCACTGCTTTTATCACTCAGAATCTCTTGTATTGCTGAGAACTCTCCATTCTGCTCCAGTTCTTTCTTGATGTCGCGAAGCAACTGGATATAGTGGCCAACATACTCAAAAAAATCATTCCCGGCGATAAATGGTTCGCTAATCTGGAAGATCGGAGAAGATTTGAAGGCCCTCATGGCGTATGTGTAGGACTCTTTTATGTCGGCTCCCTTGAATACCTCAATGTTCCGGTCGCTAAATGTATCTGTCTTTGTCTTTTTGGACCAATTGAAAATAGGGAAGATGTAATCGCTGAACAATTCTTTTATCTCGCTTGGCTCCTCGTCCTCCCATTTCTTCACGGCATGTTCCATTTCGGAAAGACTTGAATTCATCTCCCTAAGGTGATATGCCTTAAGAAGATCGTGAGGATAGAGTGCTTTACCTCGACTGTTCTGGGAATCGAATAATTGAAATGCCTCGGACTCCTCGTCGACAGTGATAACAATAACCTCAATAATGTCTTTCAATGCGTCAAGAAAACGCTTTTTTTCATCATCGCCTTGTAAGGTGAACCATTGCCGAATAAACATGTAATTGTCACGAATATTCTGCTTCGAGACATCATCCGAGAAGTAGTGGTCAGTTAAATCAGAATGAAAAGAGGGGAGAAGGTATAGGCATACGAGGGTAATGGAAATGATCCGTTGTTGGCCGTCAACAATGTACAATTTGCCATCTTGTGAATTATGGATAAGGATAGTCCCTATACGATACTTGTATGACTCGCCATACTTTTGACCTTCTTCGATAGCTTTACTAATATCCGTAAGAAGTTCCTCAATATTTCTTTTGGTCCATTTGTAAGGCCGCTGATAATCAGGTATGGCCAAATTGTCTTTATTAAGTAGGTCGAATATGCTGGATTTATACGCTGGCATTGTTATTATTTGTATAGTGATAAAAAATCATTCATTTAAATTTTTCTACCTTTCATTATAGCTATCCAACAACTGTGGTTACATTAGAACTATCTAAACTACAATGAAAGGTTTTTCAGTTTGCAAAATTACAATTTTTTCTAACCTTAATCTGCCTTCCTAAGTAATTCTATTAGACAATCAGCAAGTTCTGAAGAGGTAGTATATTTGTTTATCTGTCTTCCAAACTTGTAATCAATGTTAAAAAGTTTCGCAATGGATTTGTTAACATCTCTATGTGATTCTTCTTTCACACATTTTACATTCACTTGTATCGAGAATTGTCCTGTTACCATGTCAGCAATAGGGATTAATGAACAAAAGCGATTCAAGCAATGAAGTTCATATACCTGCAAAACATATTCATTGTCTTCTATGTGTCGGATAACAATTCTCTCATCTAATCCCTGTTTGGCAATGAAGTCATCGACTTTTCGAAGTGCTTCGTTCAGGAAACCATGTATTGTTTCAACCCAAAGGGAATCAAACTTCTGATACTCGGTTTGCAAACGGTCGATGAGTTTGCGTATATAAGCATTGTTCCCTTGATGATGTTCTGGTTCGTACGTCCATTCCTCTATATAGCTTTGGGCAAGAAAACGAGTGGATTTTATAAGTCCGATTTTGTCATCATATTTGAATCCTTCCAATCCTGCCTCAAATATTTGCATATCGAAATGCCTCATCTTTTCTTCCTCTTCGTAAAAACCTTTGTTAAATGTCAGCATTACATCCATCATCTTCTTTGCCATGTTTTGGCGAGAGATACCAACTCCTATAAACTGGCATCCTTGCATAAAGTAGAGACCACAGGTGTCGGCAAAAAACCGTAAAGCAAATTCGTACTCATCAAAATCTAATGTGCTATCAAGACGAATATCAATCCCGCTATTGTTTCCATAAATTTTGGGTTGGACGATATAGTTGAATCTGCCGTATTTCGCATGGTATTGATTATTGTTTTTTTTTATTATTCTGTAATCCAGTCCGTACTCCTCTATGAGACAGTCGAACTCATGCGTTACGTCATTCAAAATTTTGGCGCTCAAACGACATTTCAGATCCTCTAATTCATCATGCCAATTTCCTAATTCACTTAATCTTTCCGTTAAGTTATAGTATAGGTCTGAATCTTCTTTTCCTTTCTCTTTGTCTACGTTCTTTTGCTTCTCCAGTTTACAGTATTCATCATCTATCTCGTTCAAACAATCCTCAATGAGATACATTTTTTCTTCATAAATGAATTCTTCTAGTGACTTTGTAAATCCGTCAATGTCGAAATTTTCCATAATGGTTTGCAGTTTGTTGAAAATAATATTTTTTCGCCGCAAAACTACAAAAATAAACTTTTCACCTTTTCTTTATTCCCTCCTCATTCTCCACCCTTTCAGCACACTCCTCAATATCAGCAATCAATTCTTTCAAGAACTCAATTTTTGCTGCCTTAGTTGGGAAATTGTCAGGTCTTTCTTTGAATTCATCCTCAATCAAGTCACTAATCGTAAATTCCCATCCTAAATCATCTTCATTTGGGGCTACATAAAAATAATAATTGTTCATGTTCATAATCCCTGATATGTGTCGGGTGCAATTGTTGTTACTTGGTACTACTTGCTTAATTGCCGATTCACCCCCTCGCACTCCTCTTCCTCCAAATACTCCCCATACGTCCGGCCGCTCATGATAAGATCCTCCTTCCTGACTGTGATGAATTTGGAGAGCAGATCCCGCACGCCGTTGATGTCCGCCGCTATGCGCTCTTCGGTGGGGTCTGGTTCCAGAAAGGTGTACCACGACCATAGACGCTCGAACGTCATTCTCAATGCAATCCAAAGCGCAAACATCCCTGGACTGATTTCGTGAAGGTTGTTGGGCATCAATAGTACTTCATCTATCAGTTCGTCAAGATGAATGTCGCATTGCAGGAAAGGCACTTTGTCGGTCTCCATGTCGAGCATGATGGGCAGACACCGCTGAAATAGATAGTGCGAGTTTTGATGTAGCAACGCGCTTACGTCCACGAAATCGCCGCTTCCGTCTTTCTCGCAGCGCAGCAACATTTCGATTATAAAGTTCATTCTGTGTTCTGCATACCGCTGTTCATTCGGATTCGGGTTAATGAACTTCCAAAAAGATTCATCGTGCAGCGTGTTTTCCATTTTGCCCCACTCGTAAGAGATTTCAAATTTATTTGTGAGAGCACAGAAGCCGCATTCGTACCGGTGCAGCAGGAGGGCTTCTATGCGTTTCGCGTCGTCCGTGATGGACGCGGTGGATTCCACGACTTTGAACAAGATGTCCAAAGCCGTTTTATTCTTATGCTCGTTTTTTTGTTCGCAGAATTCCAGTGTCTTGTAGATTCTATCCAAAGTGTCCATAATGGCATGGTTTTGGTTACTTGACATTTTTTCTCTCACCCAACGTCCTAATTAATTGCTGTTTGTTTACGTCGGCAAAAACAGCGCATAGGTGTGCAAAAACGTAGCGCTGTAGGGTTGTCGCAATTCGGTACCCCTCACAATATCTCCATCGCAATCCTCGCACACGCTTCCGCATCCGCAAGCGCGTGGTGGTGATGTTCCAGTTGATAGCCGCAGGCCGCTGCTACGGTGTGTAGCTGGTGGTCGGGAAGTTTCTGCCCGAAATGCTGTCGGGAGGCGTGACAAGTGCAGTGAAATTCGTAATCGGGATAGTCCATCTGATAGACTCGGAACACCGCCCGCAGACAGCTTTCGTCAAACGGACTGTTGTGCGCCACCAAAGGCAATCCTTCGATTAGCGGCTCGATTTGATGCCATACGTCCGAAAAGACCGGAGCATTGTCCGTGTCCTCGTGCGTGAGACCGTGAACCTCCTGACAGAACCAGGCATAGTAGTTGGGTTCGGGCTTGATGAGGCTGTAGAACGTGTTGGCGATGAGGCCGTTGCGAACAACTACCACCCCCACGCTGCACACGCTGCTGCGCTGTCCGTTGGCGGTCTCGAAATCAATGGCGGCGAAATTTTGCATGATTATTCCTTTTATGAACATACTAAAGACATTTCACTTCTGCATCCAATCCATATCCAACGTTTCATCCAAAATCACCTCTTGGCGGATGTGGTAGGTGGTCATACGCATGATGTCGGGGATACTGTAATGCTGGTGGTTGCAAAGCTCGCAAAAAGAGTAGCAAAACGAGATGGGTTGGGGGAAAACGAGGTCAATATTGCACTGATCCTTGAGGGGCAAGCCGTTGAGGTAGGAGTCGAAAAAGTTATCATAGCATCCATACAAGTTGTCAGTCATCTCCACACCGTGTATCAGGTCAAGAATCTCCATCATGTCGCTCCACTGCGAACCGTAAAAATCATCATCCTCCCTAATGATAAGTTGCGGATTCTGATTGTCATGGAAGTAAGTCAAACTGGTGTTTAACTTGTAATCTGGGTGGATGGCCGTCAGCTGTTGGTGTCTCTGTTTGTGAATTTCCAAAACCTTGGCTTCCATTTGGACAAGTCGGTTGTTAGTCGCCTCCAAATCCCTGATGTTGGCCTCCGAACAATGCAACTCGAACATCCGGTTCAGTAGCGCACAACGAATTTCGGCCTGTTCCAATATTCTGTCCTCGTTGCTGAGAATGAACAGCTCCCTGTCGTTTTCGTCATAGGCAAGCATCAAAATCTCACTCTCGCACTGTCTTAGATATCGTTGCAAATAGTCTGTGTCAGTTTGCTCTTGTATCTTAATGATTTCTAGATTGTTTTGATTAGTCATATTAATAATTTGAATTACACTGGCAAAAATGGAATGTATGTGTGCTAAAATGTGGTACAGTAAACTGCTGGCTATTAGCTATTAGCCGTTGGTTCTCTATTCTTTGGCTTCTTCCCCGCAATCACTTCGGCCACGCGGAGGTCGATGATTTCAAGAAAATCCGACAAAGGGGTGTTGCCGTTCACTTTCGATAGTTCCTCCTGCATGTCTATCACGTGGATGTCATCTATGCCCAAGAAATGGCGGTCGAGGGGACGGTCGTAGAGTTTGGAGTTGAAGCGTGGGGGCAAGATGTAGATGAGATGCCGTTTAATGTTGGCGTGATGCGCTTTGCACCATAAGAGGTTAACCCCTATGGCCGCAATTTGCAGCTCCGTGTTCGAGCAACTGTGATTTACATTCGGATTCGGGTGCGGCTTGGGTATCATGTTCGAGGGCGAGTCCCACACGAGGAGCCACACCTCCACGGACGGGTCGTATAGTCCATCCTCCGCACAATAGAGGTTCTCCCTGACAAAATTTTCACTTTCCATCCATTCGTATGCGTATGAGGAGGGCAGGTGCTGCATAATACCCTCTTTGCACTGCGCGGCGTTGCTGCCCACAGGGATAATGATGTGTTTCGTTCTATCCATTTTCTTTAATGTTTAAATACGCTGACAAAAATAGAATATCGCTGTGCCATATTTTGGCACACCATCATTCTATTTTTGCAACGTTCAAAATTGTAATGCTATGAAAAAAGAAAACATTTTGCAGACATTGAGTTTTCTGGCGCTGAAAATGGAAAACTCCGGAACTGCCTTGTTAGAGGCAATTGCGCCTGATTCTATTGCACATTTAGACTACACATTTACACGGCAGAACGAATCCACCATCTTTAAAGAGTTTGACAAAGCAGAAACAGGTGAGATTGTTGAAAAACTGGATTACGTTGCTGGATTTCTAAAAATAACGAATATTCAGGCCGTTATTATGATAGTGGCTTTCTGCAATAAATTCCAAGACAACAATATAGATTGGAACGATATTCCCAAATTCTTTAATGTAAAAAGTATGGTGTTGCTTTCATTGAAAAAAGAATTTGACTGCCTGGTATCAAGCAAATATCTTAGACGTGTTGGAAACAGAAGACGTTCAGAGTGTTATGAAATTGAGCAATGTGTGATGGAATCTATAATGAATAGGCATCCTTTTGACCCTGGTGTGTTGAAGGAAGAAGGGTTTGACCGGTATAAATTTGTCAAAGAAATATCCGATTTGATCGAACAACGTAGTGATGAAGAGATTTCTACCTACGCACTTTTTGACCGTTCATGCGAGTTGGAGCAACAGAACAGCACTCTTTCTTTTGTTCAGAATGTCCAGAAATTGCTCCATGAGACTAAAGACAGAGTGTTATTCTACGAGATATGCGATGATTTTCTTGCAAATGGCGAAACGGGGATCAATTATACCTTGAAAGACATGTATGGCAATCCCAGTACTCGTTTCCAAATCTCAAGGGAGTTGATGGATGAGAAGCATATTCTGATGAAGTTGGATTTAGTGAGTTTACTTCGTGACACAATGTTCTCCGACAGCAATCTTGTCCTCACCGAAAAGGGGAAACAACTCTTTTTGGAGGGAGATTTCGAGCTTTTTGCCAAATCCAAAAATCGAGACCAGAAAATAATTTGCCCTGAAGATATTCCCGAAAAATCCATGTTTTATGACGATGAAATCCTGCGACAACTGAATCTGCTGAAGGAAAACCTCCAAGAGGAACGTTTCGCGGAGTTGCAAAAACGATTGGATGAACAGTCGCTGCCAAAAGGAGTGGCGGCCCTCTTTCACGGACAACCAGGTACAGGAAAAACCGAGACTGCAATGCAAATAGCCAAAGCCTCTGGACGTGCAGTATGCCATGTAGATATCAGCGCAGCCAAAACCTGTTGGTATGGGGAAAGCCAGAAATTGGTGAAGCGTATTTTTACCGATTATAGGCAGTTGTGCGAGAAAAAGAAGCTTAAACCGATTCTTCTTTTCAACGAGGCTGATGCATTGCTCAGTAACCGTCAAAATATTAATAGTACCAGCGGTTCTACCAGTGCGGCACAGACTGAAAATGCTATCCAAAATATCATCCTTGAGGAAATGGAAAAATTGGATGGCATACTCATCGCCACCACCAATCTCATAGATAACTTGGACAGCGCTTTTGAGCGGCATTTCCTGTTTAAAATCCGCTTCAACAATCCCACTGTAGAAGCTAAACAATCCATTTGGAAGAGCAAACTCTCATGGTTATCCGAAAATGAAAGTCGCACACTTGCAGAACAATACAATTTCTCAGGCGGTGAGATTGACAATATTGTTCGCAAAGTTATCATGGAGGAGGTGCTCAACGGAATACACCCTGACATGCAATTCGTTGAAGAACTATGTCGCTATGAAAAGATTGGCAACAAGGAGACGAGCTTCATTGGGTTTAGGAAATGAGTGTCTAATAATTCGCATAGGTCGCACCATTTTCTATCTAATACGTGCGCTGTTTTACCATATTAAGACATGCCGTTATGTTAAAATTTTTACGGGAAACACTTTCTATCGGGGACTTTGTGGAGGTAGAAACTTCCACAGGATTAGTGCGGGGCTCCATCTTGGAAATACCACCTGATTGTTTGGTGATGCTAACTGATGGCGAACTGCACGAATATTCAGAGGAGCAGTTGTTGAGTATCAAATACTTTTCCGATGATCACGATGCCTATCGGGATTGTTATATCCAAAAGTTTATACCAGAAGAAAAGAGTGAGAGATATTTTTGGGCAGGAAACCACAATGGGTCGTCGTTTTGCACGAATTTCGACAACATCATCACAATTTTTATGGGCTGGAATATGCGTTTCCAACGCAGTCATCTTGACTTGCCCGACTTGATTGATGTGGAGGACGAATACTATAATATAGAAGTCTTGAGCAATGATTGTGATGATTGTTTTTCAGACTATATCACTTCCGTCAAGTTACCGAAACGTTTGAAGATTATTGAGCCTCTATTCATAGGAAGAATCTTCCTCCAGAAAATATATGTTCCCGATACTTTAGTTTATTCGGGAGGGTACAAAATAGGTGGTTGCACAACATGTCAAGTTTTCGACTTGAATGGAAAACTTTTGGATTGGGAGTTTGAAGAGGATTGGTGAACAGTGCCGCACTTTTGCACACTCCCGATATATTTTTGCCGCAGGTTCCATACCATACGCCCTCGCCGAAAAGCGTTCAATAGAGTAGGCATTTTTAAAAGTTGTGCCCGACACGTATTAGGGAATAGAAAATGAGTAAGGTTTATAGAATTACACCGAAAGCTACCCACAGAACAAACAACACGGTTCTGACACCTGAGATGGAAATCATCGTGACATTAGAGCGTCACACATCCGACCCATTCTACAATGGTGCAAAAGAAATCAAAGCCATGTACATGGATAGATATGGTTTTGACTATGAGCGGGCGAATGCAACAAAAGCATGGTTTGACTATGAGAAATTAGACTAACCATTTGTCAAACGCAAATACTATATGACGGGCTGGAGAATAATCCTGCCCGTCATGTAGAAAAACCTTTACTTGGTATTATTGGTGTCCGATAAAAATTTCAAAGGGCATAAAAGTGAGTCTCAATTGCAGTATTTATGCGGTTGATATCTTTATTTTCAAATTCCAAGCCCCCCAATTCAGAAAAGAGTTAATTGATGTGACGAAATTTCATCAAAAACCGCCATGTTCTCCCAGTCTTTCTCAGGATTGTTAAACAAGCTGTAGAAATCCACATAATACATCAGCGCTATTCTGACCATTGTGGCCAGTCCCGAGAAGCTCCATTTCCGCTCCAGCCGTCTCTGCATCACCATCAGTATCAGGTTCGCGATACTGTCCGATAAAATGTGTACTTTTGCCCATAGTTATTTGGATGTGTGTAGTAACTGCTAAATAACGAAAAAAGGCTGAATCCTGCAAATGGAAACAGCCTTTTTTTTATTTTTGCAAAAAAAAGTTTTACCGGACACTAATTATTTTTTATTAGAAAAGAAGTTCGTTTTCTCTTCTAAATGGAATTTTCCTACCTTTGCCGTGTTTTTATTCTTGTTCTAATTTTTTAATTTGTATGTTGAAAAATATTTAATGGATAATGAAAAGATTATTTTTGTTGACACGAATTGTGCTATTGCTGATGCTTGCCGTACCTTTACAGGCGAAAAAGTTGGTGGTAAAGCTTGCAGAAGCTCCTTACTATTTTACACCGGATAATGCAGCAAAGGATAATGCTTCTCGTTTGCATTCTATTTTGCTTAAGATTCAGGCAGGTTTGCAACCCGACGATAAGGTAGTGGTGAAACTGGCGGAAGGCCGTTACAATTTCTATCCTGCTGATGCTGTACAGCGAGAATATTACGTGTCGAATCACGATCAAGGGCAGCCCAAACAGGTTGGAATCTGTCTTGAAAATTGGCACAATCTTACCCTTGATGGAAATGGGGCAGAATTGATTTTTCACGGACAGATGTTGCCCATTGCGGTAGTAAGTTCTTCTCAGGTTACGTTACGTAATTTCTCTATAGATTTTGAAAATCCTCATATTGCACAGGTTGAAGTGATTGAAAATAAGGGTGATAGTGGAATTGTTTTTCGAGTTGAGCCTTGGGTGAAGTGTAGAGTTAATGGTGCAGGTAGGTTTGAAACCTATGGTGAAAATTGGCACTATCAGCCTAATACGGGAATTGCTTTTGAGAAAGAATCACGTCACATTGTATATAACACGAGTGATCTTTGGATTGATACTAAAAATGTTGTGGAGTTGGACTCTCGTTTGTATTATGCTCCCAATTGGCGCGATAAACGTTTGTTACCCAGTACGATTGTGGCAATGCGTTCGTGGAATCGTCCAGCGCCAGGGATTTTTCTTGACCATTGCGAAAATCTTTTTCTAAATCACGTTACGGTTCATTATGCCGAAGGTATGGGGTTGTTGGCACAACGATGTGTCAACGTGTTTTTAGAACATTTCAATGTTTGTCTAAAACCGAATGATTTGCGTTATTTTACTACGCAAGCCGATGCTACACATTTTTCGCAATGTAGAGGTGTAATCCAATCAGAAAAAGGTATTTATGAAGCAATGATGGATGACGCAATCAATGTTCACGGAATCTATCTGAAGGTTACGAAGCGTGTCGATGACTATACGTTGTGCTGTCGATATGAGCATGCGCAGGCGTGGGGTTTTGCGTGGGGTGATGTGGGCGATGAGGTTAGTTTTGTAAAGGCGAAAACGATGGATGTTTTGCCCTACTATAATCAAATTTCGGATATTAGACCTTACGATAAAGAGGTGATGCAAGGAGCAAAAGAGTTTCTTATATGTTTCAAAAATCGATTGCCAGCACAATTGTGCGATTCTTTGTACGGAATAGAGAATCTGACCTGGACCCCTGAAGTTATTTTTCGGCATAATGTGGTGCGAAACAATCGCGCGCGGGGCGCACTCTTCAGTTCACCACAGAAAACTATCTGTGAAAACAACCTCTTTGACCACACTTCAGGAGCCGCTATCTTGTTGTGTGGCGATTGTAACGGTTGGTATGAGTCTGGGGCTGTACGTCAACTGATTATTCGCAAAAATTGCTTTATTAACGCCTTGACCAATATGTTCCAATTTACTAATGCGGTCGTTTCTATCTATCCTGAAATTCCTGATTTAGAAGCACAAAAGTCGTGTTTTCATGGAGGTGAAAAAGCCTCTATTCGCATCGAGAAGAATTGTTTTGTCACCTTTGACCACCCACTGCTTTATGCAAAATCTGTTAATGGAGTTCGGTTTCGTAATAATCGGTTGGTTAAAAATCATGATTATTCTCCTTTTCATTGGAATCAGAAGCCAGTTCTGCTGGAAAAAGTTGAAAATGCTGAAATCAAATTACCCAAAATCAGCCGTCGAGATAAAAAATGAGTAAAATTATCTTTTCAGTTGCAATAAAACGAAAAAAAACTATCTTTGCAGTCTCAATTTTAAAATAGGTAAAGTAATGAATATCAACGAAAAATTGTTTACAGAATTTCCTCCTGTTGCAACAGAACAATGGGAAAATACGATAGTTAAGGATTTAAAAGGTGCTGATTATAATAAGAAATTGGTTTGGAAAACTGATGAAGGTTTTAGTGTTCGCCCTTATTATAGAGCAGAAGATTTGGAAAATATCTCCTATTTAGACTCTCTTCCTAATCAATTTCCTTACACCAGAGGTTTCAATGTAAAGGGAAATCCTTGGAATATTGTTCAGGAAGTGAAAGAATCTAATATTGCTGAGGCTAATAAAATTGCTGTGGATTCTGTTAACCGTGGTGCTAATACTATCGCTTTTAACGTGAAAGAGGTGACAAGTTTGGCAGATGTTGAAGCTTTGCTTGCTAACTTGGATTTAGAAAATGTGGGCGTGCAGTTCAATCATGCTGTTTCTTATCCTGCTTTTGTTGAACTATTTGTTCAATATGTGCAAAATAAAGGATATGATAAAGCAAAAGTGAACGCTGCTATTGATTTTGACGCAATTATGTATAGCCTTAAACAAGGCGAATTTTTTAAATCTCGTGAAGAGGATTTGAAAGAGGTGCTTGCTATTTTAAATCTTACAGCAGATTTTAAAGCATTTAAAATATTGAATGTAAATGGTTTAGCAATGCATAATGCAGGCGCGACTATTGTTCAAGAGTTAGGTTACGCTTTAGGTATAGCAAATGAATATTTGGCTTTCGCCGTTGAAAATGGAATTCCTGTTGAGCGTTTAGCATCTCGTATGCAAATGACGCTTTCTGTAGGTTCAAACTACTTTATGGAAATCGCAAAATTGCGTGCTGTTCGTTTGTTGTGGTCAACAATGGTTGATGCGTACAAGCCTGCTTGCGATTGCGCTTACAGATTGCATATCAATACAGTGGCTTCAACATGGAATAAAACAATGTATGACCCATATATCAATATGCTTCGTAGTACTACTGAAGGTATGGCTGCCGCAATCGGTGGCTCCGATTCTATCGCTTTACAACCATTTGATGTGGCCTACAAAGCAGACGATGAGTTCTCTCGCAGAATTAGTCGTAACGTTCAGGTGATTTTGAAAGAAGAATCCTATTTCGATAAAGTGGTTGACCCTGCTGCAGGTTCATATTATATTGAAAATTTAACAAATTCAATCGCAGAACAAGCGTGGTTGCTTTTCCAACACGTTGAAAAAGAGGACGGAATGTTGAATTTGATTGCTTCAGGTGAGGTGAAAACTGAAATCGAAAAAAGTTGCCAAAAACGAGACTTAGATATTGCTACTCGTAAATATATTCTTTTAGGAACTAACCAATATCCAAACATAAATGAAACTATTTTGGATCAGATTGAAGACCGCAAATGTTGCTGCGCAAAAGGCTTGAAAGCGTACAGAGGTGCAATGGCTTTTGAAGAGTTACGTTTGGCTACTGAAAAATATGCAAAAACAAATGGTCGTCCAAAAGTGTATTTGCTCAAAATCGGAAACTTGGCAATGAGACAAGCTCGTGCAGGCTTCATTACTAACTTCTTCGGCTGCGCAGGCTATCAGATTTTGGAAGATGCTTTTGAAACAATCCAAGCCGGTATGGAAGCAGCAAAGGCAGCCCAAGCACAAATCGTTGTGCTTTGTAGCTCTGATGAAGAGTATGCAACTTTCGGCGTTGAAGCTGCTAATGTTATTAAAACTATGGATTGTAAGCCGATGTTGGTAGTAGCCGGAAATCCAGAATGTGCAGAAGATCTAAAAACTGCTGGCGTTGACGATTTTGTACACGCAAGAGTGAATGTATTAGAAACTTTGAAACGTTATAATGAGATTATTCTCAAGTAATTGTTTGAAAATAAGAATTTTAACCTTTCTTGCAGGCGTTTGTACAATATTGACTTTGATCTCCTGCAAACAGAAGGGTAATGAAAAGGCTGCGGCTTATTTGGTAGTTACAGATTCGTATAATCGCGATGTCGTGCTTCCCAATAAGCCGCAACGCATTATTTCTGTCTCTCCTGGTATTACCGAAATTCTCTATCTTTTGCAAGCGGATTCATTAGTAGTTGGTGTTTCTGATTTTTGTGATTATCCTCCACAAGTAATTGAAAAAGAACGTGTTGGTGGAATGCAAAATCTGAAAATTGAACGCTTACTACAACTTCAGCCCGATTTGGTATTGGTCGGTTCTATTATATCACGCGAGTTTACTCAAAAAGTGGAAAGTGCCGGCATCCCAATTGTGGTTCTGAATGAAGAGAAGGGAATGGAAGGTGTCAAAAATTCAATCCGTTTTATTGCTAGAATTTTGGAGAAAGATTCTCTGGCTGAACAAATTGTGAAAAAATATGAGAGTCGTTTGAAGTTGATTAAAGATGAGACGTTATCCCAAGAAAAATCGGTGTATTATGTGGTTGGTTTTGGTGCAGGAGGCGATTTTTCAGCGCATGGGAATTCCTATATTCATGAAATAATTACGCTGGCAGGTGGAAAAAATATCTGCTCAAAATTGAAAAATTGGAGTGTAAATCGCGAATATCTTTTTCAGCAAGATCCAGACTTCATTTTTATTCGTAACGAAGATTTGGAAACCTTCTGTAAAACTTATCCTTACAACCTATTGACAGCTGTAAAAGAGAATCGAGTGTTTCCGATTGAATCTGGTTGGATTGATATTGTTTCTCCTCGTAACTTAGATGCTATCAATTATATTCATCAAAAGTTGGTAGAAGCGGATTCTTTGGAAATCTTTCCGTAGTTGACCCACTCTAACTTTTGCTACTCTTTGTTACTTGTTCTAAATCTATTTTCTTTTGCATTAAATATTTAAATATAAGAGGATTCTCTAACTAATCTTAAAAAATCCTCTTTTATTTCCACTTTGTACTTTTGATAACTTTGTTGTGCAATTCTAAAATCTTGACCAAAATTTAATATCTTTGCAGAAAATTGAATGGCAGTTTTAAAAGCACTATTTATTAATGAACTGATAATGTTATGATTCAGGTTGGAGAAAAGATTCCAGAAATTTTAGGATTAGATCAAGATGGGAAAGAGTTGAAAATGAGTGATTTTAAAGGGAAAAAACTCGTGCTCTATTTCTATCCGAAAGACCAAACTGCTGGTTGTATCGCTGAAGCTTGCTCTTTTCGCGATAATCTTTCTGTATTAGCAAATGCAGGTTATGCAGTGGTAGGTGTGAGTAAAGATTCTCAAAAATCACATCTGAATTTTATTGCAAAGCAACATCTTAACTTTCCACTGATTTCAGATCCTGAAAAAAGTTTGATAGAGCGCTTCGGTGTGTGGGGCGAGAAAAAAATGTGCGGAAAAGTAGGGTTCGGTGTGATTCGTACAACATTCATTATCAATGAGGATGGGGTAGTGGAACGAATTATAGAAAAGGTGAACACGAAACAAGCCGCTCAACAAGTTCTAGAGGCATAAGTGTAATCGATAATATTAAAATTTTGAAAATTGAAAAAACAAGGTTTCTTACTAACGTTAATATGCTTGTTGTTGGCGTTTTCACTTCAAGCACAACATCGTTTAATTTATGCTAATGGAGATGCTGATGCAACCTCTTTTACTGCTGTCGATCGTTACGAGTCACAGCTAAAAATCTATTCTGCTGATGCGCCATTGGTAAATCCAATTCCTGGAATCGCATCACATTTTACTTATCTTGACTATATTAACGATACTATTATCAGTCAGTTGAGCTATAATGAAACTGAAAAATATTGGTATGGTGCAACAATTGGAGGTAACAAATATGAGTTTGAGGATTTGGGAACTGAAAAGGTGAATGGCTATGCTTGTCGCAAGTTTAAAATTGTGCTTTTCTCGAATTCTATCGAGCTTTGGACAACCGACGATTTGAAATTCCGAGCAACTCCAGTAGCCTCATTCGCATCGTTGCCAGGTGTATTGGTGAAATATTCCCGTAACGGAAAGATTATCTGTATGTTGAAATCAGTAGAGAAGGTGAAGAAGATGTTGCCTATTTTTCCTGAAAGTTTCGGCGTGGAAACCACATATTCTCAATTGAATCAGTTGGAAAAAGATAAATTGGTGTTGAAAAAGCAAATTTTTAACGAAGATCAAATCTGTTTTAGTTCTGATTTTCCTGCACCTGAGCGCTTAGAATCCGATTCCGTTTATCATTTCTCACACGGAACAATAATCTTGAAAAAAGTGAATTTAGATACCCTACCTTCTCATTATCAGATATATGCTGAACTTACGGAATATTCTAATGGAGATGCTTATGACCGCACAGGTTCAGTTTTTGTAATCCCGATGGATGCCAAAGTTAATTTCTTGCAGGCATTGCAGCAAGGTAAGGAGGTTTTGCCTATTTTTACTGATAAAAATGGCGCTGATTATCAAGGTTATACATTAACAGAAGAGTACCAGCCTCTTGTCGAATTGATTCGTTTTTTTACCCCTTTTGGTGTGCGTCATTACAACCAATATCGTTCGTTGAACGACCAAGCGTGGGCAGAAGAGGTTTATTATAAACAAGATGTAAGCGAGTTGCGTTCGGTTTTGTGTGGCGAGGTTTATATCGGTGCGTTTATAGGTAATTACGACGGCGGTGGTCATAAACTTTCGCTTACTCTCAAAGCATATCCTGGTGATGAAACTTGGGAAAATGATAATCACGGCGGAGCTTGGTTGCTACCACTTTTTAATACTTGTAACGTAATGGAAATGAGTGGGCAGAATTACGGAAGACTTTTCCGTACCGACAGCCTTACAGTTACCTTTACGGTTCCTGAAGGTGTTGAAAACATACGTCTGCGTTATATCACAACAGGCCACGGCGGTTGGGGAAATGGTGATGAGTTCGTTCCGAAAGAGAATCATATTCTTATTGACGGAGTTCACCGTTTTTCCTATACACCATGGTGTACCGATTGCGGTACTTTCCGTCATTTTAATCCCGCTTCAGGTAATTTTTGGAACGGAATCTCTTCCTCCGACTACTCCCGCTCCGGCTGGTGCCCCGGTACTGCGGCTCAGCCTGTTTATTTCGAACTTCCTGATCTAAAACCAGGGAAACATACAATTACAATTGCGATTCCACAAGGTGCCGATGAGGGAAGTAGCTTTAGTGCGTGGAGCGTATCAGGTGTGCTGTTAGGAACTAAGAGTAATTGATGAAGCTTTGTTTGAGAGTTATTATGAAAAAACTTTTTATTATGAAAAACTTTTTATTATGAAAAAACTTTTTATTTCAGTTCTATTACTATTTCTAATGGTAGAACTTTCCGCTCAGAATCAGCACAATCCTTGGCGTGCGTTGAATTATATTCCTGAAAATCCGAGTCAGTTGGCTATTTACAATTGGCAAACGATAGGGGAGTGGATTGTTGTAGAGGAGTTGTATGGTACACTAAAACCAGAGTTAAAAGGAAAAACGAAGAAACTTTTAACACCTCTTTTCAATGATTGGATTAATAATGATGGAAGTACTGCTATAGATTTCAAGTCGTTGTGTGCCGTTACAAATGGAAATCTTTATCTTCCTGTAACAGGTTTGGAACCTCTCAAAAAGATGTTGAAAAAGATGAAGTTGAAAGGGAAGTGGGAGATTGTCCGTGGTGAAGATGGAACAATTTATCACACCTATACTGTCTCAAATATGCTTCAGATGGTTTATGTGGACGATATTGTTGTTTTCTCTTTCCTTCCGATGCTTTCTGCTATGGCAGGAGCTTTTGGCGAGGTGGCTGCAGAGGTCGATTATGAGGCATTAAGCCAGATTATGAAGAGTCTGAAATCTGCGCAAACTTCTAATTTTCTTAATAATAAGGATTCAGAATCATTCTTAAAACATTTAACAGGATTTGATATGAGAGTGGTGCCTAATGAAGCAGATTCTGGTAAATATGAACTCTTCAACCCGAAAGAATATCTTAGAATGCTTCAGGAAACAAATTTTGCCTACTGTTTTCACCTCTTTTCCGGTAAAGGATTTGCCGAAATGAATGGTTATCCACAACCTTCTACATCTGCTGAATATTTTGAACAACTCAAACAGTTTTATAATGAGGAGACCCACAACGATATGTTGATTCACTACCTAAATCCTGAGGCTCAATGTGTATTTTCCAACAATATGATTCCTAAAGATGGTAAGTTTCCGTTAGAGATGAGTTACAAGATCTTCGAATTTCTATCCTATATTCCTATAGAGTTGCTTTCTAACTCCTTTGTGGGGTCGGTTAATATGAATAAAATTTTTACTTTGGTGGCACCACTTAAAGATAAAAATAGTATTGAAGCTGTACTGACAAAGGATATCGAATTTATTAACCATAAAGTTGATCTCGAAAATGCGTTAAACAATTCAGAATATGCATACGAGATTGCAATTAATGATTTAGAAAAACCAGAATATAGATTTTTGAAGGATTCTTTGGAAAATGTAGTGAAACAACAACGAATGGAGATGTTAAAACATCATGCTCGCTTCCAAGAGGAAAATAAAAACTCTAATTTAATTGATACTTTATATGAGGACTATATGTTTTTAAAACTCAAATTTGATAGTGATGATAGTCAGACCTCTTTCAAAGTTTCTCAGTATGATGTAAGTTTTGATGATAACTACAATATGATATATTTACAGCAGCCTATTCTTTATATTGCTATAAAAGAGGATGTGATAATAATCTCTAATGAAGATGTTTCCAAAATTGAGAGAACAGATGACCTTTCTGTAGCTCAGAAGAAGGTTTTAGATAATATCCATTTACCCTTTTTTCTTGCCTTTGGTGAGATGGGAGCGTTGAGTGTGGATGAAAAATCTAATATTAATGTTCGTTTCGAAATGGATACGGAGGGGAAAAACTTTTTACATTATTTGTTAACTCGTTAATTTTTAAAACTTTAATACAAACCAAAACTTTACAGTTATGAAAAAAATGAAAAAAATTACTTTGTTGTTGCTTTTCTTAGGAATTAGCGTTTTTGCATTTGCTCAAGGGCCATATCGTAATGCGATAGGAATTCATGTAGGTTCTTTCAATGGATTGACCTACAAAACTTTTCTTTCCGGATCAACTGCACTACAAATTGATGCAGGTTTGAAGTTGAACTTCCCTGGTAATGATGAAGGATTAGTTTTAGGTATTGAGGTAAATCCTAATGCTATGTATCAAATGGAGTTTAATAGAGTAAATGGTCTCTATTGGTTACTCGGTGGTGGTGCAACTCTCGGTGTAAGAACTTCTCAATATTCAGCATTGAAATTGGGTGTGAATGCCATAGGTGGTCTTGAGTATAAATTCAGCATTCCATTTGCAATTCAATTGGATTTACGTCCAGGTTTCGGCTTTATTGCAGGTAAAAATGCTCATGGCTATTTTGATTGGGTAGCCTCTTTGGGATTTAGATATACTTTCTAAAATTTATTGTTAGCATAAATGAAAAGGTTGAATTTCCCCTCGGAGATTCAACCTTTTTTTTCTCTTTAATTCGAACTATTATTCGTAAATCAATTTATTCATTGTGAATACAAATCTTTTTCCAGATTTGTTTCGTGAACCATTTTTGATATATTGATAACCGCAGATAATAAAATTGTTGTCATACCAGTTCCTGATTTGTAGGTTTCTTGTGTATTCTACTTCATCAGATGTGTATTTTGTTACGATAACTTGCGATGTAACAGGTTCAATTACTTCATATTTATCTACTAATGTAGAGGTTATTTTGTTGCCAAAGTTGTAATAGATATATCCTAAATTTTCTTTATCAATATAAACGCTTGTTTTGGAGTATAAAGTATTGGTAATTACGTTGTTAAAAGGAAAATAATTGTCCCAAACAAGTTTTCCTTCTTTATCAAATGTGGTGATATAGCTATGAGTGAAGTGATAGCCCGCAAAAGTAGTGGTAGGATAACCTCCATAACCATAGTAGTATCCAAAACTGCTTGCGTATGTGTTATTATAGTGGTATTCGGGATAATAGACTTCTGTTACGAGTGCAAATTGATTATTGTTGTGAAAAACGTTGCCTAAAATTAGTTCTAAATTTAGATTCTGTATTTTTTCCTGAGATGGTGAGTTGGAGGATTTAAGGTTTGAGTAATTATGATAGTGAATTTCGCCCATTTTACCATTGCGGTAGGGTAGGGCATAAACACCTGTGTGTAGATTGCTCAAACGCTTTTCGGTGTTGTGGTTGTAGGTTCCTACTAATAGAACATCTCCCGAGTCGCTAACGGCACAACGTGCTCCTGTAAGCCAAATACCATCGCTTTCAGGATATTGTTTCAATGTGTAGTCATCAAAACCTAAGTCACTGTCAATAAGTGCAAATGTCGAAAGGGCTTCGTGAACTTTTGGGAAGTGAAGAGCACCTATTAATAACCTTTCGTTTAGGGTATCAATTTCAAGAAAAGCATATTGCTCAATGTAGTAGTCCTCAAGATATATTCCTTTTACCTCCATTGTAGGCAGATGAACAACGTTGGCACCAATGGTTTTCTTTTCGTTGGCAACACAATATAGATAGTCATCGTACGCTTTTATATAACTTATTTCGTTAAGCGTTAAGGCGAGTGGTAATAATTTGGTATTTACACTATCACACTGATAAGTGAGCAGAAACCATACACTACTCTTGTTCCGATTATCATCTTTCTGAAAGAGAATATGAACAAAATTATCTGTGTAATAAGAGGATATGGGCTCTGCTAAATTGGGAATATGGATTTCTGTATTTCTCGTTTGAGTAAGATTGGTGTCATATTGAAGAATTACCCAATTGGCAGTGTCTTTGTTCAGAAGATTACTTTTGTAAAAAACGATAGCGCCATTCCGTCCACAAATTTCATAATTATAGTCGTGATAATCTTTTTCCGTTACTAATTCAACTCGTAGGGGCTCTCCGTTTTGGGCAAAGAGCGATAGCGAAAATAGGAAGAGTAAGAAAAAAAGAGTCCGTCTCATTTGTTGAGGATTACATTCCGCCGTCGCAGCGTATAACTTGTCCCGACACATAACAAGCAAGGTCAGAAGCTAAAAAGAGAGCTGTTTTAGCCACATCTTCAGGATTTCCCATTCGCTTTAAGGAGATAGATTTGAGCATTGTTTCGCGAATTTCAGCGGAAAGATTTTGCGTCATATCGGTTTCGATAAATCCTGGTGCAATGGCGTTGCAACGGATGTTGCGGCTACCTAACTCTTTGGCTACCGATTGCGTAAATCCAATAATTGCAGCCTTCGATGCTGCGTAGTTAGCTTGTCCAGCGTTGCCTGCCATACCCACAATAGAACTGATATTGATGATAGAACCTGCACGTTGTTTTAACATCGCACTTTGTGCCATTTTTACGTGGTTGAAGACAGATTTTGTATTGGTATTCAGTACAATATCCCAATCGTTTTCGCTCATACGCATTAGAAGGTTGTCTTTGGTAATTCCAGCGTTGTTGACCAAAATATCGATTCTTCCAAATTCGGTAATGGTTTGGTTAATAGCTTCCTTACAAGCTTCTATATCCGCAGCATTGTAGGCAAAAAAACGAGCTTTAACACCTAATGAGTCAATCTCTTGCAGTAGCTGTTGCGTGTTTTCTGTCTCTTTAGTGGCTGTGAAAATGATGTTAGCACCTTGTTGTGCAAAAAGTAATGCAATTGCTTTGCCAATTCCACGTGAACCACCAGTGATATATGCGGTTTTTCCTTCTAATAATCTGTTCATAGTTATTAATCTTTTAAGTTATTGATGATGGTTAATGCTGCAGAGCGAGCATCGTTGATGGTATCATTGATACTCATTGGTTTTTTGCAACTTCCCGCTACATAAACTTGAGAAGCTGATGTTTTATTGTCTGCAGTATGAGGATTTTCAGTTTCGATAAATCCATATTTGCCATCTATATGGCACTGCTTACCCAAATTTTGGGTTCCTAGTGAAGCTTCCATTCCTACCATCAATACCAATAGGTCAGTAGTCATCTTCAAAGGACGTCCAGATAGTGTATCTTCTGCTTTAATTTGAACTTTTTTATTGAAAGTAGAGGAGGCTTCAGATATTCTTCCTCTTACAAAACGGATATCGTACTCTTCTTGCGCAGATCGATACATCTCTTCAAACCCTTTTCCCCACATTCTAAGGTCCATATAGAAGATGTATATTTCAGTTTGTGGTAGAATTTTGCGCACTTCGATGGCTTGTTTTACTGCTGTTACACAGCACACTTTGGAGCAGTAGTTGTTGCCCGATTTTTCATCACGAGAGCCTACGCATTGCAGAAAAACAATCCGTTGGGGTGTTTCTCCAATGGTATTGAAAATCTGTTTGTAATGAATCATCTTTTCCATTTCTATGGACGTGGTTACACCTTTGTAAATGCCGTAGCCTAATTCCTCTTTTTGTGAAGCATCAAAAGTGGTATAACCTGTTGTAATAAGCACTGCATCAACTAAATATGACTTCTCGTATTTGTCAATAACTTTCCAAAGGTCATTCTCTTGTGAGAGTCTAATAACTTCTTTGTCAGTGAGAAGTTTGATGTTTTCGTGCATTAATTGTCGGTTAAGGGATTCTACTAACTCTCCTGCTGGTAAGAAGTTTGGGAAAAGATAGGCTTTGTCCAAAAGATTGGCAAGAGGATTGGCAGATTTTTCAAATAGTAAGATTTCAAATTCATTTCGTGCCAATATTGAAGCGGCTTCTATTCCCGCAGGACCAGCACCAATTATCGCAATTTTTTTCATTTTCTCTTTTCCTTTCTTGTTAAACTTTTAATACAGAAGGTTTTTCAGGTGAAGGGAGAATCTCACCATTTACACCCGTATATTTTTGAGCAGGATTGTAAGGAATTCCAATTTTATCCAAAAGTCGCTCCACCTGAATTTGATGCAATTGTAGTCCTAATTTCCAAGGATCATAGCCGAGTAGTAATCCCGCCATCTCTTCGTAAGTAAGTACGGGGATACCATAGCCATCTTTATCGTAGGTTTTATGCTCCATTTCTGCAATTACATATTGCCATTTGTCCATAAACATTGTGCAACCAGGACAGTTTGCAACGATGAAATCGGGTTCGTAGGGTTCCATCGATTCAAATTTCTTTTTAGAGTTTGCGATAGAATACCCGCGATTTTCTTGAAGTAAGTAGTGCCGAAATCCGAAGCCGCAGCAGTGGCGTCTTTCTGGATAGTCGATTACTTCGCCGCCCCAAGCTTCAATCATTCCTGCTAAAACGTGTGGAAATTCTGCTTTGCCAATTCCTTTTTCAGGAAAAATCTTGGCATAGTGGCAACCGATATGTTCAACAACCTGCAATGGCTTGTTGGTGAATCGATTGATGAGTTGATATTTCATCTTTTTCTTCAACTCATATCTAAATTTGTAGATGATGTCTGAAGGGTGAACTAAATTTTTGGGTAGTTCAAACTCTCTACCTGTCGCTTTCCGTAGGTTCTCGCGTGTTTGTTCCAAAATATCAGGATGTTCTTTCATAATATGCACCATCTCGGTGAAGATACCGAATGATGTTACGCAAGAAGGTACATAATTTTCATATCCAGCTTCAGTCATTAGCGAGAAGAGTCGTGCCACAATAGTGAGCGTAGTTTCTATGGGCACAATGTCAGCGTGATAGCCAATGCCAGTACAAGTGTGTTGGTTGATTTCATCACGGATATCTTTTCCTAACTCCTCTTGCAACATTTTCAAGAAGGCAGCTTCTGAACCAGGAAAGAAAGTTTGTCGAATGCAACTTCTTTCATAAAAATATTTATCATCAGCAATCTCTTTCTGATATTCATTCCAATATCTTGTATTCATAATCTATTGATTTGAAGTTTCATAATGGATGTTTTCTGCAACAATCTCAGCGATGTCTTTCACTGGAAATTTGTTGCCGTGTTTAAATGCTTTTTTGCACATTGGGCAAGACGTAGCAATCATATCTGGAGCCGGAGCGGTAAGGTTTTCAAATGCTGCATCCCGAATTTTTCGTTGATCTTCAGTAGTAATTGATAGGTCTCCCAAATTGAATCCGCAACATAAGCTTTTCTCCTGTTCATTCTTCGTGCGTAAGAGTGTTGCAACACTTTCCAAAACCTCTCTTGGCGCTTTGTAGATACCGCAACTCCGTCCTAACTCACACGGATCGTGGTAGGTAATGCGCTGTGCACTTTTGTTTACTTGCAATCTACCTTCTTGAATCAACATATCAATATATTCGCTATGATGCATTACCCGAATCGGAAGATTGTACTCCTTGGTAAAGGATTGATAACAAATAGGGCAGGAGGTTACTAGCAGCGATGCTCCTGATTCTTTTATCAATTCTGTGTTTTTACGTCTAAGTGTTTTTGCTTGCTCGTTAAAGCCTTGTTGTCTGAGAGGTCGTCCGCAGCAAATGGTCCGTTCTTCATCCATAAACCAATATTTCTGGCCAACAGCCTTAAAAATCTCTTGCATCGCCTCAATAATACCTGGAGTAAGATGGGACATACAGCCTGCAAAATAGATTACTCTACCAATGGAGTTGAAGGATTGAACGTTCGAAATGTATTGATATTTGTCTGATTTGTCAAGTTCTCCTTTGTTGCGCATCATTTGGCGTATTGACATTAAGTCGATGCCAACAGGACAATCTGAGGCACAGCGAGCGCATAACAAACAGTTGTTACTGATGGATTCTGTTAGTCGTTTATATCGCATTTCGCGAAGAAAATAGACTGATTGAACTCCTTGAATATGAAGGTCTTTGTTCAATGGGCAATTATCGATACAGATGCCACAACGTGAACAAGCACTTAATTCTAGCATTGTATATCCCGACTTTTTCTCATTCTCTTTTACGCCCATATTACGGAAGTATATCAGAAAAACTTCTGTAAAAATGTGCATATATCGGGAGAATGGAAGCGATACGAAGAAAGTGCCTAAAGCAATGGAATACAACGTCCAAAATACTAATTCAAAATGGGCTGCAAACCATGGCGAAAAGATGTTTCCGAAGTTTTGTGTGAGAAATCCTCCGTTGTGATAGATATTGGCGGTAAGGCTTTCCGAGATAAGTCGTAACGGAAATATAGCCCAAAGTGAAAATTTAGCAAAACGATCGAAAACGGTGTGTTTCGTCGTTTTTTTCATTCCTACAATTCTGGAATAGAACATTTTACAAAATGCCAAGAATATACCCGAAAGAACGTATAATAAAAGGGCATCCATTACAAACGTAAACAACTTCGCACCTGTAAAATCGTGATTATGATTGAAATAACGGAAAAAGATGGCTGTCCATGGTGTAATTCCACCTTTTAGCGCAACTTCGCATTCGATTGCTCCTACTACAATCAACAGAAACCAACCAAAGGCAATGCTTCGGTGCATATATCCCAAAATAAGGTTTTGGCGACTGATTTTTCGATGTATAAGGGCTTCTAAAAAGGTTTCCCAAATAGCAGGAAAGATTTTCCATGATAGGATGTTTTTCTTGACGATGGCTCGTTGTAATCGGTCGAAACTTTTAAACCATCTGTAAAACTTAATGGCACAGACGGAAAATAGGATGATTACACCAGCGCAAAAGGGAATGACAAATGGGTGAAATTGACTCATATTTCCTATTTTTGTGATAGAAGTTGGCGCATTTTAATAATTACAGAGCGTAAGTTTACATTGCGTGGGCATGTTAAGGTGCATTTTCCACACAACATGCAATTTTGGAGTGATTCTTGCAATTTTTCGTACTCTCCTAAACGATAGAAAGTCATCGTTTGGCGGATGCTGAAATGTGTGAATTGCTGTGCAGAACAGGTTGCTGTACAACTTCCACAATTCATACATCTTTTGTAAGAGGGTTCTAAAAGTTCCAATTCATGCAAAATCGTTCTGTCTGTGGTGTCAAGGTTGACAGTGCGTGTTTGTGAAATCGAAAAACCGAACTTATTCATATTTTGTAATGCTTTTATTCTTCATCAAGAAGTTTTTTCTTGAACTTCATACCTCCCGTGACTTCAAAAATTTTTTTTATCTCATCTAAATTTTTTTGATGGATTTTGCGGAGCGCACCTGGCCCTTCACCATTGTAATTTGCACCAATTTTAGGCGCAATCTTCTCAATATTCTTATAGTACCACTCCCAAATAGGCCCTTGTTCGGGGTGCTCTTCTGGTATAACAATATCAGGGTGAACGCAATAACCAATATCTAAAATAGCATTTCCAACTTTGTTCATAATGCGTTTTTGTTGCTCATGCGCTGTTGCATTGCTGAAACCATATTCTATGGAGATTTTACGGAGTACCGTGATAATTTCTGCGGGAACGTTGTTGCGAGGACAGCGTGTTTTGCAAGATAGACATTGTCCACAACTCCATATCATCTCAGATCGAAGAAGGTTTTCAATTTCCGATTCATTTTTGCGTTGTACTATGTCGCAAATGCGGCGTGGGTCGTAGTCATAAAATTCTGCAGCAGGGCAAATGGCCGTGCAGATGCCGCAGTTCATACAAGCGTTGAGAGCATCTTGGAAACGGAAATCCTTGTTCAATAGATTGAATAAATTTTCCATTGTCAAATCTGTTTGATGAATTACATCGCCTTAATTTTTCGTGCCATTAAGGCAGCTAAAGAGGGTAGAAAACGCTTGAAATATACCATCAGTAGCTCTTTGCTACCAACAAGTACTTCTCGTTTTTGTTTGTAGATGGCATTCATAATCTTCTTGCCCGCTTTTTGGGGCGTAATCCCTCCTGCTTGTCCAGCATCTAATTTGCCGTGTTGTTTTCCATCTTTTTCTAAAGCGTAGAAAGAGATGTTGGTACGCACGCGTCCTGGACAAACAAGTGTTACGCGAATATTTTTGTCATAATATTCTGCTTGAACGGTTTCAAAAAAACCGTAAAGTGCGTGTTTTGATGAGGAGTATGCACAACGAAGTGGAAAGCCAAATCTGCCAGCAATGCTTGTTGTGGCTACTAATTGTCCTCCACCTTGTGCAATCATTTTCGGTAGTAGAGCTTTGGTGATGATGACTGGTGCATAGTAGTTTACGTCCATCACTTTGCGAATTACGTGCATCTCTGTGTCAATAGTGTTAGCACGTTGACTAATGCCTGCATTGTTGTACATAATATCAATTTTGCCGTATGCACTCCAAGCCTCTTGAACTAAAGCATCTAAACCTTCTAAGTTGGCAAGATTGTAAGGAAGAAGAGTAACGGCTGGCGAACCTAACGATAGCGCTTTATCTTTTACCTTTTCCAATAAATCCGCTTCTAAAGCAGTAAGTATAAGGGTTGCACCCTCTTGTGCAAAGCAGTAGGCAGTAGCTTCTCCAATGCCAGAGGAGGCTCCCGTAATCCAAACTACTTTGTTGTCAAACTTCTTCATAATGTTCTATTCGTTGTTTTGGTAGCTTTTTTTGAATTCACGCGCACGTGCGGCACCCTCACCAGTGTTGATAAGGACGAGTTGTCCATTGCGAATCTCATTTTTGCGAAGTGCTTCGTAAAATCCTGCGAAACAAACTATCGATGCTGGTCCTAAATCAACATTGCGCTCACGTTTTACTATGCGGGCAAAGTGTACTAATTCAGATTCTTTTACGCGTAAAAAGTTTCCACCACTTTTCTTTACAATTGGAGCTACAATCGGAAACATTCCTGGATTTCCTGTAGATAAGATTGATACGATAGTCTGTGGATTTTCAATTACGGGATACTCTTTTTCGTAACCTTCTGGAAATCCCTTTTGCACAGCATTTTCCCATCCTTGAACCATCGGGTCGCAGGTGTCCTGCTGAACTAATAACATCTTAGGAAGTTTGGCTTCAGGATAGAAAGCGGAAATTTCTCGGATTCCTTTATCGATAGCTATAGGACCTGTACCTCCACTCACGGCCTGTAGATATACATCTGGCATTTTCCCAAATTGGCGTAGAAATTCAAAAACCATTGTCTTTTTTGCTTCTACGCGTATGGGGTCAATATTGCCCATTGAAATCAGAACATTGTTGCGTTTGTGATGCTCGGCAGCTTCTTTTTTGGCTTGCGCGTAATCACCTTCGCTAATAACAATGTTCTGATTGTGGGACTTAATCTCTTCTACTGTATCTTCATTTACGCAATTAGGAACGAAAACCGTAAATTTTGTTCCTCCTATGGAAAGATATTTGCTGTACGCCGTTGCTGTGTTGCCCGTCGATGCTAAGCAATACTCTTTAATTCCATTTTCCTTGAAAATAGAGGCTGCCATTGCTGCTGCAACATCTTTAAAGGTGTTGGTGCCACCATTCAAGTCGTTTCTACAAACCATTACCTTGCAGTCAATACCAAACTCCTCTTTCGCATAGCGATTCAGAAACGTCCACTCCTCAATTGGAACCGTTCCCTCTTGGCAACTGATGATATTCTCTCTTTTTTCTAAAGGTAGAAAATCGAAATAGTGCCAGAAGTTATCAGGATTGCTGGTGAATAACTCCTTGAGTTTCGTGTAGTCAGCGTTATATGTCACTTCAACGTGATTGCTACCACATTCACAAAGTTGGTTTTGTTGAAACCATTGCGCAAAGTTTTCTATCTCTTTGCCGCATTTTTTGCAGACTAATCTATATTTCATAGGATTGCTTTTCTTGAAGATAGATTGATTTTTATTCTTTTACAAGACTCATCATCGGAATAGGTTTGTTGTAATAACCTTGTTCCAATTTCTGTTTAACTTCTTTGAAAACATTGATGGTGCGTTCAACGTGTGCTTCAGTATGTACTGCTGTTGGAATAATACGAAGCATGATAACACCTTTAGGAACTACTGGATAAACTACGATAGAACAGAAGATTCCGTAGTTTTCACGAAGGTCAACTACGATATTAGTACCTTCATTCACGCCTCCTTTGAGATAAACAGGAGTAACAGGAGATTCGGTTCTTCCTAAGTCAAAACCTTCTGCACGTAAACCTGTTTGTAATTTGCGAGTGATATTCCACAAGTTTTCTCTAAGTTCTGGTTTGGTTTTAAGCAGTTCCAAACGTTTAATTGCACCTTTTACCATCGGCATTGGGAGAGATTTTGCAAAAATTTGAGAACGCATATTGAAACGTAGGTGGTCGATGATGAATTTTTCTGATGCTACAAATGCTCCAATTCCAGCCATACTCTTTGCAAATGTTGCAAAATAAACGTCAACAGCGTCAATACAGTTGAAATGTTCAGCAGTACCTGCACCTGTTTTTCCCATTGTACCAAATCCGTGCGCATCATCAATAAGTAAACGGAAGTTGAATTCTTTCTTCAACTCTGCAATTCCAGCCAAGTTTCCTAAGTCACCTGCCATACCAAATACACCTTCGGTAATTACCAAAATACCACCACCTAATTTCTCTGCTAATGGAGTAGCACGTTCTAATTGTTGACGTAAACTATCCATATTATTGTGTTGATATACGTATCTTTGTGCAAAACTTAAACGCATACCATCTAAAATACAAGCGTGTGATTCAGAGTCATATACAATCACATCTCTACGAGTTGTAAGAACATCAATGATAGAAATCATTCCTTGGTAACCGAAGTTCATCAAGTAACCGTATGGTTTGCCAACAAAGTGAGCTAAGTCTTGCTCCAATTGTTTATGATATACTGTATCGCCTGACATCATACGAGCACCCATTGGAGAGGCCATTCCGTACTCTTGTGCACCCTCCGCATCTGCCTTGCGCACTTCTGGGTGGTTTGCTAAACCTAAATAGTTGTTCAAACTCCAAGTTAATACCTCTTTACCATTGAAACGCATTTCAGGACCAATTTCTCCCTCTAATTTCGGAAACATAAAGTATCCATCTGCATTTTCTTGATACTGTCCTAATGGACCTGGTGTGCCTTTAATTCTTTCAAAAATGTCTTTCATATTCAATAAGATTAAGTTTGTATTTCTTTTCTTTGTTAACTTTTTTGTTTCCGATTTCTGAAATGCAAAATCATTCTGCAAAATTACAAAATATCTCTTTATTTTCTCTTGCTAATGTTAAAAAATGTTAACTATATTTATAATATGTTGATGTATAGTAAAATAAATTTTCTGAGAGCACTTTTTGGGTTGAATATAGGGCTACATATCATATATTATGGATGTTGTATCTATTGGAAATAGAATCTTAATCTATAAATTTTACGCGCAATAATCCCCATAAATATTTAAGGAGTTTTGTAATATGATTTGGGCATTCCGGCACTTGCTCCGCACGAAACATTCGCGCGTGCCGTCGGGCTTTCCGCTCAAATTTCGCGCCTCTTACTTTGGCTTCAAAATTTCGCAGATTTCCAATTCTCAGTTCTAGATTCTACCTTTTCAGTTCTAAGCTCTAAAGTCGGCGCTCATAACCGCTGCAATCCCTAATGCAATCCCACTTTCTTATCAGTTTCTTCTTGCTTCAGTAATTTTTTCTGCGAAAATTTCTACTTTACATGCTGTTCAATACGAACTTCTAATTCTTTAAGTGCTTCTTCAATGGGGAGAAACTCGCTCACTCTTTCGTGGCCTTTAAATACAGCTATTTTTCCATTAGCATTTCCAATTACCCCGAAGTCAGCATCCGCCATTTCTCCAGGGCCATTGACAACACACCCCATAACGCCAATCTTGAGGTTGGGATAATGGCTAAATCGTTCTTTTACAGTTTGAAGCACAGATTGAATATCATATTGCGTTCTTCCGCACGAAGGACATGCTACAATTTCTGTATGTGTCATTTTAATGCGGCAAGCTTGCAAAATTTGTTCCTCTAATTGGCGCTGCGCTTGTGCCGAAAAATAAGGATTGCGAATTGTAATCTCCTTCAGTAGCTTTTGCTGGTGATAGTAGCCTGCTAATGCGGCACAGCTTGCCCACCAACTTTCCGCATCTTGTTCATTACTCTCTATTGTCAGTTTTCCATCTACAATTGGAAATAGTTTTATTTTTTCAGCATCAATAACTTGTAGTAATTTTTTTGCGAAAACAACTTCGTTTTCTGGGGCTTCGGTAAGCGATACTCGCAGTGTGTCTCCGTAGCCATGGTAAAGCAGTGCGCCAATGCCAGCAGCCGATTTTACGCGCCCTTCCATGCCATTTGCCGCTTCTGTAACTCCCATGTGTAGAGGATATTGTTTTCCTTTAGCTTCCATCAACTGCGCTAACATCAGGTTTGCTTCAATCATTGTGGTTACGTTACTCGATTTTAATGAGAAAACGATATTTCGAAAGTTGTAATGTTCGCAAATTTCAATCCATTCCATCGCTGACTCTGCTAATGCTAACGGAGTATTTCCGTATCGACTGATTATGCGGTCGCAGAGCGAACCGTGGTTTACCCCAATTCGAATGCAAGTGCCTTCTTTTTTACAGATTTCAAGAAGTTTTTGTGCACGTTTTCCCATCTTCTCTTTTCCCTCCTGAAATTCTGCCTCGCTATAATTCTGCAATTTGATCGACTTTTTGTCGGTAAAATTACCTGGATTTATTCGCACTTTTTCCACAATTCGTGCTGTTGCTTCCGCAACTTCTGGATGGAAATGTACATCTGCAACCAATGGCATAGTAATCCCTTTGTTACGTAATTGTTTTTTTATCTCTTCTAAAGCAGGTACGTCACTAAGCTGTGGAACTGTAATTCGTACTATATCACAACCCGTTTCTGCAATTTTACAACACTGATTTACAGTAGCTTCAATATCGGTAGTAAAGGTGTTGGTCATTGTTTGGGTTAATATTCTGTGATAATCTCCCAGCTTCAGGTTGCCTATTTGAACTGCCTGGCTCTTTTTGCGAATTTCCATATTTTTCTCTTATCAATTTAGTTTCGCAAAAATAAATATCTTTCTGTTACCAATGAAAAAAAACACTATTTTTGCAAATTATTATTATTGAAATTTATGAAGCGTCATTTTTCTATTTTTATTGCTCTCTTTTTGTTGGGAATGACAGTTTTTGCTCAGAAAAAGGTTATTCCAATAGTTCCCGATTCGAATGCTGTGCATATCAAGAATTCATTTACTTACGCTCTTCCTAAAACAGCCTTTTTACTGAATGTGACGGTAGAAAAAATCTCAGAATACAAAGGCTGCTATGCTGATTATGCTGCAAGTTTAATGGGACTTTCCGATTTTGTAAAGGTATCTCAAGTGCGTTATGAGGTAAAAAATATTAAAGTACAAGATTTTTTAGTGCCTGATGAAAATAATCAATTTCTTGTACAACTATCAGGAAATCAGCTGAGAAAAGATTTTTTAACAGAGATTTTTAACGATAAATATTCATTGAAAGATCAATACTACACTCCTTTTGGGGATTCGGTTGGTGAGAATATTCCCGATTTTTTTCGCTACTACTCCAATGTTCAGTACGAAGAGATTGAAGAGTCCTATTTGGATACACGAATTATTGATGGTGTGGTTACGCAAGTGTTAGTAAACCAAATCAAAACGATAGAAAAGTCCTCCAAGCAGCAAGCTCAAGAGGTAGCTGAACAGATTTCAAAAATTAGAGATGATAGATACGATTTGTTAACAGGAAAACAGGAAGTGCCCTATAGTAAGGAGGTCCTTGAGTTTATGGTAAATTCTCTTAATGAGTTGGAAAAGAACTACTTATCACTATTTTCTGGGTTAAAAGTGAAACAGTTAGTACATTATAACATTATTGTAGTTCCTTCAGATGAAAATGACCTTTTAGTGCCAATTTTTGCCTTTTCTGAAAATAGGGGAGTGGAAGAACCTAATCAAGATAAAGGAAATTATTATCTTCAAATTACTCCACAATTGGAGTTAAATAGTTGGAAAGAATATTGTTGCATAGCTTCTGGAAATGGAAAAACAAACCCGAATAAAGGCTATCGAGTGCGTCAAGCTTTGCCGGCCAATATCTCAATACTGAAAGATGAAGAAGAGGTGGAAAAATTGGGTGTTTACCAAATCTATCAACTTGGTAAAGTTCAGATTTTGCCTTTGCATTACGATAATCTTGATATTCATCATTGGGGATTTATCTACTAATATAATATGTATAATAGATGAAAAAAATATATGTTGTTATTTTTGGGTTTCTGTTAGTTGTTTCTGTAGTTTTAATTTTTATCAACCCATTTAAGAAGAAAGGATTTGATTATCAGGCAAAAGCGAAAGAGTTTTTAGCTACGGAGCAGGTGTCTTATGATTCTTTAGGTGTGGATAGAGTGGATACACTTACGGAGATGAAGTATGCGCGTATGACGGTTGAGATTTTGGAACAGATGCGTGATGATTATGAAAATGCACAATATATGGAGGAAGATCCGCATCGACGTAATATCATTGCTATGCAGGTAGCTGAAATTGAAGATTCTTTGGTAGTTTTTATCGATAAAATAAATGCAAAAACGATTAGCGAAACCCAAGTAGTTTGCTATTTGGTGTATGCGCATTACTGCCAAGGCGAAGATAAAATTCCTTTCACTTTCTTCCTTAACCCTGTGGGAGAATTTTATATCTACGACCCATTCCATACTCAAACTGAGGAGTAATTAGAACTATTTCTTCTTCTTTTTCTTTCATTGTTCTACCATGTTTCTTTTAATTTGGTTGCTTTTGTCGTTCTTATTTGTATGACATAAGATTTTTGTTTCAAAATCCCGTTGTTTTGAGTTTTTTTCTTATTAGTCATATCAATTATATAAAATAAAAAAAAACACAAGTGAAAGAATTGAAAGAATTAAATATTTTAAAATGTGTGTAATGTGTTGTTGTTTTGTGTATTCTACAGATTATTAGTTATTTATGTGTTTAAATGAATAATTATAAGAATAGTATTTAGATTTCATTCTATATCGGTTAAAATTTATAGTTAATATTTGATTGTTTTTAGTCTTTTTGTAATGAAAATTTATTATTTTTGCACCCCCTCTCAAAATTAAAAGGAGATTTAGAAATAGTTATACTTATATGTGTCGTAACTTATTGAAATTCAATCTGTTCCCCCCCCAGTGTAATAGATTTTTGGGGCATTTATTCACTATTTATTTTTTCTTCTTTACATAAGTTAAGAATTTTTTCATCCTTTTTACCCAAAGGATGAACGATAGATTTTTGTTGCATAAAAAATACTCAATATGGACAAGACAAAGGTTATTATTGTATCTCACGGATTAAAAAAAGAGATTATGAGTGAGTTAAGTACATCTTATCCCTCAATTAGATCTGCATTATTATTTCAGACTAATACAGTAAAGGCAAAAATTATTCGTCAATATGCGTTAGAAAAAGGTGGAAAATTAGTAGAACTTCCAAAAGTGGGTTAGCTGTGTTGTAAGATATAGATATTGAGTTATGAATTAATTTTTTTGTTGTATGTCGTTTGTTTACTTTTGGGAAGCATAAATTCAAACCCTATTTAAATAGTGTACAAGGAAAATACGCTATGGAGATCATACTAATCTGATGCTGTCATCATTGCTTGATGGTGCTAATAATAATGTTCAATTCAAATAATAATTTGAAGTATGATGATGTTGATAACGATGTTAATACATTCAACTCTTCTGTGGTAACACTTACTTTTTTTCAAGAGTAAGTGCTAAATAATACCTTTTTTACTTAATCTGGCTTGCGAAAGAAAATGTATGTTGTTTGCAATGCTCCTTGCGTAATCGTGTTGCGCAAGGGATTGCAGCGGTTATGAGCGCCGGTTTTATAATTTGGAGTTTAGCTTTTGGAATTTGGAACTTGGTTTGGATTTAGAAAAAATTGAAGCGAGAGAAGTAGGCGCGAAATTTGAGCGGAAAGCCCGACGGCGAGGGAGGCTTTGTGCGGGGGGAGCCGATGCGCCCAAATCAAAAAAAAGAAGGGTCTGCACAAAAAACTTTTTTCATTATCTTTGCAAACTGAAAAAAAGTGCTATCTATGAAAAAGGTAAATAATGAATCTATTGAAAAAGCATTAGAAATTTTGCGACAACCCAAAGATAGTAAATTAGTTACGCACTTGAATGCGTGTGTTCATTGCGGATTGTGTGGTACTAGTTGTATGTATTACTTAGCGATGAAAGACCCGAAATTTATGCCTGCTTATAAGGTGGATATTGTGGCGTCGATATATCGTAGGTATTGTACGACAATGGGGAAAGTGGCTCCAGCGTGGGTAAATGCAAGAGAATTGAACGAATATACAATTGATGAGATGGTGGACGCACTTTTTGGGGGGTGTACAATGTGTGGACGTTGTGTAAAACATTGCTCAATTGGAGTGGACATTCCGTATGTGGTGCGTATAGGAAGAATGATGCTTGCTCAAATGGGATTGGTGCCCGAAACGTTGCAATCGACTGTAAATGCGGCACTTGAAACAGGAAATAATATGGGTATTCCGACGGAAGAGTTTGTAGATACCATAGAATGGATGCAGGAGGATTTGCAAGATGATTTAGAAGATCCAGAAGCGGAAATTCCTCTGAATAAGTCAGATGTAAATTTGCTTTATACCTTAAATCCGCGCGAGCCGAAGTTCTTTCCGCTTTCAATTGTGGCAGCGGCAAAGGTGTTCTATGCAGCCAAAGAGAGTTGGACACTTTCTACCGATATGTATGATGTAACGAATTATGCTTTCTTCTCTGGCAATAATGAGGAAGCACAGGTTATCGTAAACCATCTGGCTGAGCAGATGACAAAATTAAACTGCAAAACGTTAATTTTGGGTGAATGCGGTCATGGTGGACGAGCGTTCCGTTGGGAGGGCCCGAACTTTATTCAGAAAAAGTATGATTTTCCTGTTGTGAATTTGGTGGAACTTCTAGCAGATTATATCAAAACGGGTAGAATTAAGGTGGATAAATCGCTTAATCAAGAGTTGTGTACAATCCACGATCCGTGTAATTTAGTGCGCAATGGAGGGCTATTGCAGCAGTTGCGTTATGTTGTGAAGGAATCGGTTTCCCATTTTGTTGAGATGAATCCTCACGGAAATGATGCCTTTTGTTGTGGCGGTGGTGGCGGTCAATTGGCGATGAGTGAGTACAATGAACGTCGCTTGAAAGTAGGAGAGCTGAAAGCTGAGCAGATTCGTGCTACAGGTGCAAAAGTGGTGATTACGCCTTGCCATAACTGTGTTGACCAACTCACACAATTGAATCATACCTATAAATTAGGAATTAAAATAAAAACGTTAGCAGAGATTGTTGCTGACGCACTAGTAATTGAAAAGTAATAACCCAAAAATAACTGATTATGATTTATTTAGACAATTCAGCAACCACGTATCCGAAACCAGATGTTGTTTATGATTTTATGTGCAATTTCTATCGAAAGCATGGCGTAAATCCAGGGCGTTCTGGTTTTGATGCTGCTATTGAAACGGAAGAGGTGGTAAATAATACAAGAAAAATGTTAACCCAGCTTTTTAATGGGGGAAAAGATTATAATCGCTTAACATTTAGTTATAATGCTACAGATTCTTTAAACCTTATTATTCAAGGACTTGCAGATCCGAATGCGCACGTTATTACTACACAATTGGAACATAATTCTGTATTGCGCCCGCTTTATTCGTTACAAAAAGAGGGTCGTTTAGCGGATGTTACTTATGTTCCTTTTGATAGCCGTGGTTTTGTAAATCCTGATGATATCCGTAAAGCAATTCGTTCCAATACCAAATTTGTGGTTTGTACGCACTGCTCTAACGTTATAGGTACTTTCCAACCATTAGCAGAAATAGGAAAAATTTGCAAAGAGCATGGTTTGATTTTTGTTGTAGATGGAAGTCAAGGAGCAGGCGCAATTAATTTGGATATGCAAGCTGCAAATATTGATGCTTACGCATTTACAGGTCACAAATGTTTGATGGGCCCTACAGGAATTGGAGGGTCATATATTCGTGAAGGTGTTGATGTAAAGATTACTCGATACGGCGGTACAGGAGTGCGTTCGGCTTATCCTGGTCACCTCGAGGAATACCCTTACAGAATGGAATTTGGAACATTGAACTTGGTTGGCGTTGCAGGTTTGAATGCAGGTGTAAAGTGGATTTTAGAACAAGGTATCGACAATATCCACGAGAGAGAGATGAAACTTTGGGATAAATTACGTTTAGGTTTACAAGAAATAAAAGGTGTTACTACCTATTGCGCAGATACTTGCGAAAATCATAACCCAGTATTGAGTTTTAATATCAATGGTTTTGAAGCTGGTGATGTTGGAATGATGTTAGATGTAGATTATGAGATTGCTTGTCGTACAGGTTTGCAATGCGCTCCTAAAGTTCACGAAGGAATTGGTACATTCGATATTCATGGAACGGTTCGTTTGAGCGTAGGACCTTTCAATACAGATGAAGATATAGATGCAGCTATAAATGCTGTAAGAGAGATTGCTTCTTTGAAAAATTAATGAATCTAATAGCTTCTGCAAGAGCCTGTTCATTATGAGCAGGCTCTCTTTATTATTTATGAAATTACTGAAAGTTTGCGGGGTATCTATTCTACTGCTATTGGTGGTTGTTGCTGTAGTTTTTGCTGCAGCTTCTATCGGTACAGTTCCGATTCCGTTAGAAGAGGTGTGGACTATTTTGCTTTCATCTATAGGTTTAGCGGACGCGTCGCAAGTTGCATCAGTCTCGCAAATTGCAATCTTAGAACTTCGATTGCCTCGAATTTTGATGAGTTTGTTAGCAGGAGCTTCACTATCGATGTGCGGAGTAGTTTTTCAGTCGATATTTAGAAATCCAATCTGCGATCCATACATCTTAGGAGTCTCTTCGGGAGCATCGATTGGTGCTGCTCTCGCTTTTGTTTTGGGGTTTGACGCGCTAATATTTGGCGTTACTGGTATGGCATTCCTCTCGGCACTGCTGACGTTGCTTTTTATTTTTTTGGTAGCAGGACGACAGCGCACGGGAACAACACAAACAATATTATTGACAGGAGTTGCTGTTAATTTCTTGATTTCTGCTATTTTAACACTTCTTATGGTTCTCAATCAACAGGAGATGCAGAAGATTTTCTTTTGGACGATGGGAAGTTTATCCAATTGTCAGCTTAGTTATATTCCTCATATTGCTCTTTTCTTTCTTGTTGCAGTAATTGTTCTGTTGGGATATTCTAAAGATTTGAATCTCATTCAATTAGGTGATAAATCTGCGCAGACATTAGGTGTAAATGTGCGTTGGGTATCGATTTTTCTTTTAGTAATCACCTCGTTGATCATTGCTGGAATTGTTTCGTTATGTGGTGTAATTGGCTTTATAGGGCTGATAATACCGAACTTAGCAAGAATCATTTGGGGAAACGATGTTAGAAAACTGCTTGTAGCATCACTTTTCCTTGGAGCATTCTTTTTACTTCTTGCAGATACGCTGGCGCGCGTATTATCGCCATTCTCAGAGTTGCCTGTCGGGAGCATTACCGCTCTTGTCGGCGCACCCTATTTTATCTTCCTCTTAATCAACGACCGTAAAAAACAACGTTTTTGATTCTATGTTGAAAATTGAAAATCTCTCCTTTTCCTATCAAAATCAATCCGTAATCGACAACTTGTCGATGGAGTTGAAAATAGGGGATTATTGTGCAATTTTAGGTCCTAATGGGGCAGGAAAATCAACACTTTTTAATTTAATTGCAGGATTATTAAAACCGACTTCTGGTAATATATTAATTGAAAATCAATCAATTGCAAGATTTTCTATCCAAGAATTAGCTCAGAAATTAGCTGTTGTACCTCAGTATGAAGAGGTAGTTTATGATTTTTCAGTTTATGATATGGTGATGATGGGAAGAATGCCGCATCAAGGGCGATGGAGTTTTGCGTCTCGAGAGGATAAGCAATTGGTAGAAGAGATTTTAGAGCAGACAGATTTGGCTCATTTGCGCAATCGAATGACGCGAGAGTTGAGCGGTGGTGAACGTCAGCGCACGTTAGTGGCGCGGGCAATGGCGCAGCAAACTCCATTGATTCTTTTCGATGAGCCTTTGTCAAACTTAGATATTGCTCATAAATATGAACTTTTAGAACTTATTGATACACTGCATAATACTGGTAGAACAATTTTAGTCATTATGCATGAACTCTCATTAGTAAAGGAGTTTATTCCCAAAACTCTCTTCTTGAGGCAGGGAAAGATAGATTCTTTCGGAGCAACTACTGAGGTGATGACTTTAGAAAATATCCGTAGAATATTTAATCTATCAGAGCGTTATAATCCTTTTTTTTAGCATTTTATGAATAAATATTGGAAATTTTCTATCCTCTTTTTTCTGCTTTTTTGTTTTCTTTTCTTTATCCTTAAAGAGAAAAAAAGTTCCCGTTCAGATGATAGAAATTTCAAATTTTCGGTAGTTCCTTTTCAAAGTTACTCTTTGGAAGATAGTTCTGAAGCTCAATTCTCTTTATGTTGGGTTGAAAATGAAGAAATTGCGAATAGAACCTCTTTCGCAAAACGCTTTTACTATACTGATTATGAGAATGATAATGGTAAGATTTATGTTTCGGATTTGCCGAATGATACGCCCATGCTTTGGAAGGATTTGAATCAAAATTATTCAGATTCTATCTTTTTGCAGAGTTGTGTGGTGGCTATTAGTCCGAAGTACGGGACAGTATTTGCTGCGCCGTTTGATATTTTCCCAGGTGCTGGTGTTTGGATTTGCGATAAGGAGAAGCGTACACTATTGAATTACGAAGATCCGTTGCAAGGTTGGCTTTACAATTGCGGAATCGATTTTGTTTATGATGATGCTGGTAATGAGTTTTGTCTTTTTGCTGAGTACTCGCATGCTCGGAAAAATACTCGTCGCGTTCTCAAAGGTTGTTATCCCTATACTAATCCCGATAATTGGAAAGTGGTTTTGGAGTATCCTTCAGGAAGAGGTAATGAGGAGGCAATTTTTCATTTCCACCATATTCAAAAAGATCCCTATTCTCCCTATATTTATCTTACTTCTGGAGATAATGCAGAAGAGAGTAAGTTTTTTTATTCCAATGATTTAGGGGAAACGTGGCAACTGTTGATTTCGCATCAAAGCACAGGATTTTTGCGCTGTTGTAACCTGATTTTCTTAGAGGACAAAATCTATTGGGCAAGTGATGATAATCGGGGCCATTTTCTGATGTCTGCAAGGCGTATGCCTACAGGATTGCTAGATACGACAACAATCGAACGAGTAGCCGATTTGCCTGAATATCAAGCCACAAATGCTCTTGCTTATCTGGAATATGCTAATGTGTTATTTTTCTATGATCGGTTACCATCGGCGAGTTTATGTAACAAAAATAATTGGGAGTTTAGAGATGTTTTGAAAGTGTATCTTTATGATTTACAAGAATCTAAAATACTTCCTCTTGCAAAGATGAATTTCTTAGAGCTACCTTATAATGATGCTTTTGGTCATCGAGGAAGAGCTTACTTGCACTATTCAAATTCTGTAGATTATTATCCTATTTTAGGTTTTTGCAGGAATTATGCTCCTTGCAACTTTAATTTGCCTGAGAATCAGGAGTTACAGTTAGGGAGTTTAGGGTATCGAATTGAATTTTAGCTGCACACTCGTATCCTTGTTGATAGAGGTCAAGAAGTTTTTTTGTATCTCGTTCCATTCTATCCACAATAATAGGAAGTTCGGGTCTGATGACTAATAGTTTTCCTTCATTTTCAAGAGTTTCTATCCAATCCATTTGTTGGTTGTATAGCCGATTCCGATTCCGAATTGCATCACAAAGTTTGGGGTATTTTCGGTAGAAGAAAGGAGGAACTTTCATCTCTTTTGATTTGCGATAGCCTTTATTGCGTGTCAGCACAACGAGGTTGTTGTCGAAGCCTAACGATTGTGCGCGTTTCAACGGAATAGAATCTGCAATGCCACCATCAAGCATCGGAATATTATCAACATAAGTTATTGGGCAGAGAAACGGAAGACTACTTGATGCTTTTACAATATCGATAATCCGTTTGGGATCTCTTTTTTCGTTAAAATAGCATGCTTCTCCAGTAATACAATTTGTGGTAACCATCTCATATTCGGCTTCTGATTGCGCAAATTTCTCGTAATCGTAAGGAATGATTTTTTCAGGGAATGTGTGGAAAAGGAGGTTGAAGTCCATTATGTTTCCTTTGGTAATCAGATGTTTGAAACCGATATAGCGATATTTTTCGAGTAGGTCAATATTACTAAATTTTGCTCTTCCGCGTTGGTGTGACATATATGATAATCCGTTACATGCGCCAGCGCTTACGCCAATGGTATAGGGGAAATGAATCCCTCGGTCCATAAAATTGTCAAGAACGCCAGAGGTGAATACGCCGCGCATTCCACCTCCTTCAAGAATAAGTCCAGATTTTTTGTTGAGTTTGTAGTTTTTCATCTAATTTTGACTTCTCTTTTTTCGTGAAATTTTGGGAAACATCTTTCGGAAACGTGTCAAGTGAGTGCTAAACTTACCTCCAGAAATTACAAAAGTTACCGCTACAATGATGAGTATCAGTCCAATATAATCTTTTATAGTGAGTGTTTCGTGGAAAATTAGGACACCGAAAAATACGGCTGTAACGGGTTCTAAAACGCCTAAAATGGCTGTGGGAGTGGAACCAATATATTTAATGGCAATTGTAGTACAAGTTAATGATATGATTGTTGGTAAAATACTGAGCATAAATATATTAATCCATAAATACCACTCTGTTGGTGTCGTTAGTTTTTGATTTATTAGTGCAAAAATTGCCCATACAAACCAACCTACAAGCAATACATAAAGTGTTACCTTGATGGTTGCCATATCTTTGAGTCTGCTTTTGTTGATTCCTACAATGTAAATAGAGTATGCTAATGCGGAACCCAAAACGAGTAAAGTTCCTATTAGAGAAAGAGTTGCACCTTCTTTTCCTAAATAGAGAAGGGCTATTCCTCCGATTGCTGTTATGATGCAGAGTATTGTTTGCAAGGTGAGCTTTTCTTTGTAGAAAAATGCCATTATAAGCGCCACCATAATCGGATAGACAAACAAAATTGTAGAAGCAATTCCTGCATCCATATAGGTGTAACTTTTGAATAGAGTGATAGATGAGACAGCAAATAGAATGCCGTAGAGCAAAAGTGGGGGCAGGTCTTTTTTGTTAATTTTGAATGAGTGTCCGCGCCACCAAAGCATTACACATAGGATGGGAATTGCAAAAAGGTAACGGAGAAAAAGTACCGATTCGGGTTCCATTCCGTCATTGTAAAGTGGCAGTGTAAATAAGGGGTTCATCCCGTATGTAGCTGCCGCAATGGCTCCTAATATGTATCCTTTTACTTTTATGTTCATTTCTCTTGAAATATTGCTATAGCCGACTGATTGCTCGGTGATATTTTTGTGCATTTCTGTTATGCTCAGCTAAAGTGTTAGCAAAGTTATGATATCCCGAAAGGTCATCTTTAGCGCACATATAAAGGAAGTTATGATGTGTGTAGTTTAAAACAGCATCTAAGGTTTGCTTGTCAGGAATGCGAAGTGGCCCTGGTGGAAGCCCAGCATATTTGTAGGTGTTGTAAGGGGAGTCTATTTCTGTATGAGCATAAAGGATTCTTTTTAAAGTTATATCGCCAACGGCAAATTTCACCGTTGGGTCTGCTTGCAGAAGCATTCCCTTTTTCAAGCGATTGAGGTAAAGTCCTGCAATAATCGGTTTTTCCGATGCTTTCGAACTCTCTTCGTCAACAATAGAAGCGAGAATGGCAACTTCTGTTGGAGAGAGTCCAATATTGTCAGCTTTTTGTCGGCGCTCGTCGTTCCAAAAAAGTTCGTAATAGTAGTGTAAACGTTCGCAGAATTGTTCAGCCGTAATATCGTAATATATTTCGTAACTATCGGGTATAAAAAGAGTTAATATTGTTTCTGTATTAAATCCATATCTTTTAGCAAAAGAAGGATCGTTTAAAAGTTGTGCTAATTCTTGTGGTTCAAAAAGAAAATTATCGCCAACTTTTTCAACAAATTGTTCCTTGGTTCTAATATTATTAAAAGTAAACTTTACGGGATAATGTTGCCCGCGCATCAAACGTTTAATAAAGTAATAATTGTTTTCTTCCGCACGAATTTCATACTTTCCGGGCTTGATATTATTTGGAAACTTCAGCCATTTTGCAACGTATTGGAAATTTTTTTCGTTTTTGATAAAGTTGTGTTTTTCAATCGAATCTATAACATTTTGAAAAGTTGCTCCTATCGGAATGATCAGTTTTTCCGTACCCTTAGGATTGCTATTGGGTTTCCAAGCAATGTCGTAAAGAAGATAGATGAGCGCAGTTGCTGTAAGCACCACAACTACAGCAATGGTTAAAATAATTTTTTTCATTGGTTAATAACGCGGATTGGGATTAATACATTGAAACAGAAGAACGTCCTTGTAGCCGTTATCCACTTTTGTCCACTCTTTTTTTGTGCCAATTAAAGTGAAGTTGTTATTGGTGAAAAGTTTGATGCTGGCTTCATTATCTACGAGAATATTGCAGTACACTTGGTGGATTTTTAGTACATCGAAAAGATAATGTTGAGTGAGCTGAATGGCTTCCGTTCCGATTCCGTTGCGGCGGTGGTTTCTTTCAATGAGGATGCCGACACCAGCGCGACTATTGTAAGGATCGAAGTCGAAGATATCAATAATGCCAATGGTTTCTCGAGTGTGGATATCATCAACCATAAGACGAACCTGCTTCGTACGGTAGAGGTCGTCGTTGGCACACTCAACAAACATTTTTAGCGTAAAGTGTGAGTACGGTTTTAAGGTTTGACTCATTTGCCAAACTTCAGGGTCATTTTCCCACAAATACAACAAATTAACATCTTTAGGTTCGAGACCTCTTAGAGAAATATGATTTCCTTTTAGAAACATTTTTTATAATAATCGTTTGATGATACGTAGATTATGAGTATATGTTCCCAATTCTCGGTTGAAGATGCCAGTTTCGTCTATTGCATCGATGCGGACGTTTCCGCTGGCATGAATAATCTCACCAGGTTGTAGAATCAGTCCCACGTGTACAATTTTTCCCTCTTCATTGCTAAAAAATGCTACGTCGCAAGGTTGGGTTTCAAAAGCAAACTCTACAACTTTACCCCACTCTATTTGTTGTGAGGCATCGCGAGGAAGTTGTATTCCGATACTTTTAAAGATAGTCTGCACAAAACCAGAACAGTCAATTCCTGCAGGAGTTCTGCCACCCCAAAGGTAGGGTGCATTCAGAAAAAGAGTCGCAAAATTGATGGCAGCGTATTGTGTATCGGTAAGTTGGGTGTTGTTGTTAAGCTGTTTGTTTTCAGGTACTAATAGATTGTATTTTCGATTTCCTAATGAAAATTCACCATCTGTAGGGTAGGGGAATGAAGAGCCTGCAAAGATAGGGAATGTAAAGCCTGAGCTCCCCTCCTTAATGAAGAGGAGCAGGTCCTTCACAAAATATTTTTCGGTATTACAGTAGTTGCACATTACCTCTTCCGAAATTGGATTCCACAATTTTTTGTCAATCCAACCATCGTAATTACAGTCGGCAGTTCTGATTTTTATCCAATTGTTTTCAACTTCTAGCACTTCGTATGCTTCGCCAAAAAGTAATTGAGAAACCATCTCTGAGCGATGCGCAGCTTCGCCACGCATTGCAATCTGTGATAAATGGGCAATACCGAATTTCTCCATATCAATATATTAGAAAGGAAGATCGTCGTTATCTATCTCTCCACCACCAGGATTGTTGTCGGGAAGTGAATTGTATGCTTCAAAAGGAGCCGCTTGTACAGGAGCTTCAGTAGGGTAGGCAGCAGGAATTGGTTGTTGAGGTGCAGTTTGCGGAACTTGTTGTGGATAAACAGGTTGTGCATATTGCTGTGGCGCCGCTGTAGGATAGCCTTGTTGCATTTGTCCGTAATTTTGTTGCGGCATTTGCCCGTATGCAGGTTGTTGTGGTGGATATCCAGCGTAGCCTTGAGGCGCTGCTGGTTGTCCATATCCTGCAGGAATAGCATCTGCTAATTCCAATTTCCAAGCGCGTACGTCGGTGTACCATTTACCATTAAATTCGCGAGATTCTAAGCTGAACGACATCTTTACAACGGTACCAATCTGCAATCTCTGTAGCGCATCGGTTTTGTCGCCCCATAAGTTAGCACAAATCTTTTTAGGATATTGTTCAATGGTTTCAATAATAAACTCTTGTTTCTGCCAAGGTGTTCCACTTTTGCCGGTTCCTTGCTGAAGCGGCAAGACCATAATTAATCTTCCTGTAATTTCCATTATATCTTTATCTTTTTATTATTCAACATCAATAAAGGCAATAATATCACCTTTTTGTACTTTACCACCCTGTTTTACAACGGTTTCAACAATCTTTCCTTTGTAAAAACTTCTTACCTCTTCATTGCCATAAAATGCTTGAACAAAGCATATAATGTCGTTTTCTACAATAGGAGAACCGATAGGCTTAGGCATGGAAGCTTCATTAACAGAGAGTTCCCAAATAACTTCTCCGGAAACTGGAGCAACGATAGGTTGTGCTTTTGGAAAACGTGAAGTTACACGCTCAATAAGTTCCGAAATCACAACTTCTGGAGCTTTAATCTCTTTGACAATTACTTGAATGTTAGATTTCTCTTTTGCCGCTTTCAACTCATCTTCAAATTTCTTCTTGGCAACGCCCGATTTGTAGTCACGATATTGACGTTCGTGCATTGCAAATTCAAAGAGTTCTTCATCATCTTCACCTAATTCCCAACCTAACTCTTCCATCTCTTTTCTGTATTTGTCAAGTTCGTTAGGATAGTTGTCTTGTGGTGTGCCTTCGTAAAATTCGTAACCATTTTTCTTTGCTAACTCAACAATTTCAGGAGCTAATGTGCCAGGTAATTTTCCAGTTTTACCCAGAATCATGTCCCAAGTGTTTTTGTCCATTTGAGAGTAGCGCTCTTTATTCTGAGCCATTTGCATGATATTCATCAAGGCGATGTTCTTAACATATTGACTGAAAGGTGTTACCAATGGTGGATTTCCAACTCTTGGCCATACATATTGAACTTCATTGAAAAGTTCAACCAAAAGTTCATCTTCTGTAAGTTCTTTTTTGCCATTTTGGCGAAGGTACATATTGATACCTTTGTGCGCACCTTTTAGATCTGCCATCATTGACCCCATCATTCCACCTGGAAGACCACAACCTACTAAAAGTGAAGAGGAAATCTTATTTTTAGGGTCCATAAAGTAAACCAAGAAATCGTCCATAAACTCTTGTGTCAAGCGGCGAGCTTCCATGTACGCATTCATGTTGATTTCTGGAACATCGAAACCTGCGTCTTTCAACATCGCTTGGATGGTAATCACATCTGGGTGAACCATACCCCAAGAGAGTGGTTCCATTGCAACATCGATAATGTCAACGCCAGCTTTCGCAACTTCTAGCATAGAAGCTACTGAAAAACCAGGTCCAGAGTGCCCGTGATATTGTACGCGGATATGTGGGTATTTCTCTTTGATGTTTTTTACCAATTTGCCTAATGAAGCAGGACGACCAATACCAGCCATATCTTTCAAGCCAATTTCATCAGCACCAAATTCTACTAATTTGTCCACAATGCTCATGTAATATTCGACAGTGTGGATTTCAGAGTAGGTAATGCTGAGTGCAGCTTGCGAAATTAATCCGGCTTCTTTTGCATATTTAACAGAAAGTTCTAAGTTGCGAGGGTCGTTAAGTCCGCAGAATGAACGAATTACGTCAACACCTTGCGCTTTCTTTACTTTACACATCAATTGACGAACGTCAGCAGGAACTGGGAACATTCGCAATCCGTTTAAAGCACGTTCCAACATCATCGTTTTGATGCCCGCTTCGTTAAACTGTTTTGTCCACGCACGAACAGATTTATTGGGATTTTCTCCATAAAGAAGATTTACCTGCTCAGATGCTCCACCATTGGTTTCAACACGACTGAAACATCCCATTTCAATAATGGCAGGTGCAACGCGTACCAATTGGTCTACGCGAGGAACATACTTACCAGACGATTGCCACATATCGCGGTAGATGAGACAAAATTCAATTTTCTTTTTCATACTTGTATCTTGTTTATTTTTATTTTATTAGAACATGTTATATGTAAAAAAGTTTGCCTTTTTTATCGTGAGCGAAAATAGAATTTTTTTTCCATATTCGCAACCTTTTTGAAGAAAAAAAAGATTTTTTTTAGGCGATTTTTTTCTCTTATTCTATTTTTATTCTGAAGAGTTGTAAATGTTTGAATATTAGTTGTTTTTTGAGATTGTCAAGAGCCTTTTTGAGATATTTTTTCTTTTTTAAGGATTTGGGCATTCCGGCTCTTTCCTCCGCTCTAATCCTCCGCACTCGCCGTCGGGCTGTCCGCTCAAATTTCGCGCCTCTTTTCCTTGCTATCATTTCTCCTTAAAATGTAGTTTCAAGTTCCAAGTTCTTTGTTCTAAGTTCTAAAGCCGGCGCTCATAACCGCTTCCATCCCTAATGCAAAACGAATTGCGCTCATCTTTTCCTGTTAGCACAATGCTTTTGTTACGCTCGTGTAAACGACCAAATCTATACAATCGAGGAGATGTTTGCCAAAAGTTTACGAAATGCAATCTGCTATTTCTGCTAATTGAAGAAAATCTTATCTTTGCCGCAAACTTTTTTATGGCTGTAGATTATACTAAACGTGTACTTTTTCTAACGGAAGATGGGTCTTCATCGCTGCAACTAACAGAAACAGAGGAGCAATATCATTCTAAGTTCGGTGCTCTCAATGAGTCCCGCCATATTTATATTGAGCGAGGTTTACGCTGCTTTCCAGAATCGCAACCGCTGAATATTTTGGAAGTGGGGTTTGGTACAGGTTTAAATGCGCTGCTAACTTTGGCAGAAAATCGTTCTGCTGCAATAGAATATACCACCATCGAACCTTTTCCTCTTTCAATTTCTGAAGCAGAGATGCTTAATTATCCGCAACTTATTAACCCTTCTTTGAGAGAACTTTTTTTGCAAATGCATCGCTGTGCGCCCTCACAAACGCATCATATCTCGAATCGTTTTGCCTTTACAAAATTGCTTACTACTTTAGAAGCAGCCTCTCTTCCAGCAAACTATTTTCACTTGGTTTATTTCGATCTTTTTGGTCCTGATGTAGAGCCAAAGTTGTGGGAATTACCTAATTTTCTGAAGATTGCGCAAGCTATGACTTTCCAAGGTGTGTTGATCACTTATTGTGCAAAAGGAGTTGTAAAGCGAACACTAAAAACGGCAGGATTCACGATTGAATCGCTGCCGGGTCCTATAGGGAAACGCGAGATTACTCGTGCTATAAAGAATTGATTTATTGTATTTTAAATTATTGCCGTGGCGTATGTTCGGTAACCTCCCGAAAGGTTATATACATTCTTGAATCCAGATTGTGTTAAGATTTTTAGGGCTACATAGCCGCGCAAGCCTACGCCACAATAGAGGTAAATAGGTTTATCTTCAGGGATTTCGTCTAAGCGTTCGCGTAGTTCATCAACTGGAATATGAATGGCGTTCGGAATGGCACCTTCGGTAAATTCTTGTAGTGTGCGTACATCAATTAGCGTTCCCTCAGGAAGTTTCTGTTCGGCAAGGTCGCGCCAAGTGATGGTTGGCATTAAGCCATCGTATACGTTGCAAGCTACGTAACCCGCAATGGCTACGGGGTCTTTGGCAGAGGAGAATGGGGGTGCGTAAGCGTGTTCAACAAGGGTTAAATCGTGAATGGTGCCTCCATTTTTGATTAGTAGTGCAATCTGGTCAATCCGTTTGTCCACGCCGTCGTAGCCCACAATTTGCGCACCGAAAATCTTGCCGCTCTCGGGTGAAAAGGTGAGTTTTAATGCCATCATTTGCGCATTCGGATAGTAGCCTGCATGTGAGTTTGAATGGGTGGTGGAGGTTAGATATGGAATCTGCTCTTGCTGTAACTTCTTTTCCGATAATCCAGTAGATGCTGCAGTCATATTGAAGACTTTAGCAATAGCGGTGCCAATGGCACCTTCGTAAGAAATTTTATTGCCCCATACAATGTTGTCAGCAACAATGCGGCCTTGTCGGTTGGCAGGATTTGCTAAGAAGTTAAGCCAAGGCTTGCGGGTAATGGGATGTGGGTATTCAATGACATCGCCTACGGCATAAATATCTGGAACAGAAGTTTGTAGGTATTCATCAACCCAAATTCCTCCAGTAACTCCCAATTTAATGCCTGCTGATTGGGCTAACGCTGTATTTGGGCGCACCCCAACAGATAAAATTACCATATCTGCAGAGAGTGTCTCTCCATTGCTGAGAGAGATTTGTAATTTATTGTTTTCTTTGTAAAATCTTGTTGCAGAAGTTCCTAAGTGCATTTTTACATGTTGGCTTACCATCTCCATTTTTAAAAATGCTGCCATTTCGTAATCCAATGTTGGCATTAGTTGGTTGGCCATTTCTACAATAGAAACTTGAATACCCAAATGATGTAGATTTTCCACCATCTCTAACCCAATGAAACCTGCACCAATCACTACGGCGTGTTGGATTTTGTGGTTAATGGCATAATTTTTAATTCTGTCCGTATCTTCTACATTTCTAAGTGTAAAAATACCTTCGGAATCAACACCCTCAATCTTCGGAATGAATGGATTTGCTCCGGGAGAGAGAAGAAGTTTATCGTAAGTTTCTTCATAGATTTTTCCATTGGCGCGTTTTACTTGTACCGACTTTTTATTCGGGTCAATAGATATAACTTCTTGATTGTTACGAACATCAACGTTGAAGCGGTCGCCGAACGAAGTGGGGGTTTGTAAAAAAAGGGCTTCGCGTTGCTCGATGGTGTTTCCAATGTAGTAGGGGAGTCCGCAGTTGGCAAAGGAGATATGTTTTCCTTTTTCAAAAAGGATAATTTCTGCGTTTTCGTCAATTCTGCGAAGTCGTGCAGCAGCCGTTGCGCCTCCCGCAACACCGCCTATAATTAAATATTTTAAAGTTTCCATATTGTCATGTTTTTGCTTTAAGAACGTTTTGTTTGTAATGTTGTTCAGAATTTATGATGTTTTATTCTATTGTAAATACATCGTAACCATTTTGCTTTATCATCTCCTGCGCTTCTTGATTTTGCATTATCGAACCTCCAAAATAGTTGTGGTCGTATGTGTTTGGATTTTGGAACCAATTTTCGATATTCATAACAAGATTAAGCGATGTGGTTTCGTTTTTTGTTACTGAAAAATTGTGTGGAATGGTTACCAAGAAATGGTTGTGTACATATTGATAAATATCGGCAATTTGCATCGAATTTTCTTCGTAAAGTTGCCCAATTCCTGTGTGAAAATTCATGGTTTTAATTTCGTTGTCAGGCGTTTCCCATTTTCCATTAATCTGCATATAGTGATAGCCTCCACCTAAAATATCGGGCCAAGCAAAGTTGGCTTCTGGCGGATTGACAAATCGATGACTGATATTGTCCTCTTTGTCTAATCCAAAAATAAATGCAAAACCTTTGTAATTTCCCTCTTCTACATTGATATTTAGCTTCATCGTTTCTGATAAACTTATATCAACATAGTGTGGGTTTTCGGTAACTCCTGCCAGCGCAATGTAGCGATTTTGCTCATCAATTAGGCAGATCTTGGAAATAAAATATTTTACTTCGTCAACCTGATAGGGATTGCCCGCTTTGTTCTCATAGATGAGTTGATGAAGTTGCAAAGGTGCATTTTCTACGCGATGACAAAATTCTATCTGTAAAGTTCCCTCATTCTTGTTGTTACATCCACAAAGAAAAATTGCAAAGAAAAAAAATGTTAGGGTTTTAATTTTAGGTATTGTCGAAAAATTCATTATTCTGATTTTAGGCTTGCAAAAATATAAAAACTGTTGGATTTTTTTGTGTTAATTTGCTGAAAAAGTTGTACTTTTGCAAAAGTATTTTCTCAAAATATTTAATTATGAAGAAGGATAGTAATTTCTTGTCGATTTTAAAGTGGGGATTTCTCTTAGGTGCTGTAGTCGCTGCTATCGAAGTAGTGAAAAATTATGCGCAGAACCTTGATATAACCTCTTTTAGTTCAGTAATTAGTATTGCGATTTTGGTTATAACCGTTTTAATTTTATATGCTGGAATTAAGGAAGTTAGAGAAAGAACGGAAGGCGATGTGATTTCCTATCCCAAAGCATTTGGTGTGGGAGTTGGAATTGTGTTTTTGGCTTTTGTTGTAGTGCTATTGGTGCTTACTACTCTCTTTTCTGTACATCCGAAATTTTTGCAAAATGTGAATGATAAAAATCAGGAACTATACTACGAAAATCTGAAAAAAGATAGTGTAACTACAGCTGAAGTGAATCTATTTTTGAAGCAAATTGATAGTCTAACATCTGCAAAGTTGCAATTGACAGCAGAAACTCTTACGCCAGAGGAAGCGCTGGCTGTTGATTCCAATGTTCAATTTATTATGCGTCATTATCTCCCTTATATTCAGAATGGTAGAAACGTTGATTCAACGCATTATACTTTGGGGAATTTTAATAATTTTGCAAAAAATGCATGGGTGCAGATGTTTGAAAAGTGCCAACAAGGCGCGTTCCTTACCGATTCGTTGACAATCCCTATCACTCAGGTGGTGATTTCTACCGCTAACGAAATGGAGAATTTCAATCTGCACGAGATGCGTTACCAAGTTACTAAAAATGAGAAGGTTTTTACACATACGAATCCGCTTTCTTCAGCCATTATGTTCTCCTTTTCACTAATTATATATGGTTTATTTTGCAATCTATTCGTGGCTCTTTATCTTTACCGAAAGAAGGAGATTTCGCAGACTGTAGAGGAAACAGCAACGTCAGAAATTGATGCTTCTACTGAACAAAACGAAAATCAGTCTGTTACAAGAAGTTAATAATTAAAATTATAAGATATGTTTACATTTATGATTGTTCTGTTCGTGGTTGGTTATGCATGTATAGCCCTCGAACATCCGTTGAAAATCAACAAAAGTGCTTCAGCTTTGCTTCTTGCCGCACTACTATGGGTTTGCGCTGTAATTGGAGGCGAAAGTTTACTACTCAATGACGCTGCGTTGCGTGATTATCTGATGATTAACCCAGGGTCTGGTTTTTCTGATTGGCTGATTCATCATAAATTGATTGAGATTTTGGGTGATGTTTCTCAAATTATCTTCTTCCTGATGGGAGCCATGACAATAGTGGAAATTATTGATAATCAGGGGGGATTTTCGATTATTACAGAAAAAATTGCTACAACGCACAAAGTGAAGTTGTTGTGGATTATTTCGCTATTATCTTTCTTTATGTCTGCAGTATTAGACAATATGACTTCCGCTATTGTAATGGTGGCTTTGTTGCGTAAACTAATTGGTAATAAGCAAGATAGATGGTTTTATGCAAGTATGGTGATTGTTGCTGCCAATTCAGGTGGTGCGTGGTCGCCTATTGGTGATGTTACCACTATTATGTTGTGGATTGCAGGTAAGGTTACTACATTGAATATCATTGAGATGACTTTTATCGCAAGTTTGGTGTCTCTTATTGTGCCCCTTGTGGTGTTATCATTTATAATGAAAGGTAACGTGGAACGTCCGCACAGCACTCACGCAAGCGAAGAATATTCTGCCCCTCGTTGGCAACAGATTTTATTCCTTGTTTTGGGTGTTGCTTGTTTGATTTTTGTTCCTATTTTCAAAACCATTACGCACTTGCCTCCATATATTGGAATGTTGGCTGGTGTAGGCGTAATGTGGGTAACCTCCGAAATAGTACATAGAAAATCGGAAAAAGAGGTGCAACATCGTCACTCAATTACTAATGTGCTATCTCGAATTGATGTGCCAAGTTTGCTTTTCTTCTTAGGTATTTTGTTGGCTGTAAATGCATTAGCAACAGTAGGACATCTTGAACTTCTCTCTCAAAAATTAGATTCTATTCCATTGTCAGAACCTTCCAAATACTATGTTATCAATATGATTATTGGTGTTTTATCCTCTGTGGTCGATAACGTTCCATTGGTGGCAGGTGCCATGAATATGTATTCGTTCCCGACAGATCACTATTTCTGGGAATTTTTAGCGTATTGCGCTGGAACAGGTGGTAGTATTTTAATTATTGGTTCAGCAGCTGGCGTTGCCGTAATGGGAATGGAAAAGATCGACTTTATTTGGTATTTAAAGAAAATTTCTTGGATTGCTCTTATCGGTTATTTTGCTGGTTGCGGTGTTTTTATTTTAGAGAAAAATATTCGTGGCGCTCACAATACTGAAGAAGTTGCAACCCAAAATATCGAAATGACCGAAGATGCTGTAAAACAATATCTGTTGGATAATACTTTCTATGTGTCTGAAAATACGGAAAATTATTCACAAAACAGCTATATTAATTTTATTCAATATACGGATGCTAAAACACAGCAGGATTATATCGGTTTAAAGACTTTGGATAATTGGTACACACAACCTGTCGATACGCTTTTGCAGTATGGCTTCAACTCCCAAGTGATGTTAAATGAAGTAGAGATTGAAATTATGGATACTGTAGCACAAGTGCTCTGGGGTGAACTTCCTCTTGTAGTTACTCAGTCGGGGCAAGTGGGAATCTTTAATGAACAAACTTATACGCTTATTCCGCTGAATATCAAGAAGTAAATGTTGTTTAGTACAATAAATATCTGATGGTCGGAGGTGTTCTGTAGAATACCTCCGATTTTTTTTTGAATGAGTTGGATTTTACTCCTATTCGTAACCTTACAATTTATAATGGGAAGAGTTTTCCTATCTGTTTCTTCAATGAAAATATAATGTGTTTGATAAGTGTAATATATTCAGAAAGAAAGATTGTATATTGACTCTATTTCTGAATAAAATTGTATATTTGCACTACTAAAATTAACGTGTAAGTTTATGGCAAAGAAAAAAGAGAATATCGAAGAACCTTTAGAGAAACAATTATGGAAAGCAGCGGATAAGTTACGTAAGAATATTGATGCTGCTGAATATAAACATGTGGTTTTGGGACTCATTTTCCTGAAATATATTTCTGTTTCTTTTGAAGAACTTTATGCTCGTCTGCAAAAAGAGATAGAACTCGGTGCTGACCCAGAAGACCGTGAGGAATATAAAGCGGAGAATGTTTTCTATGTACCTCAGGTGGCGAGGTGGAGTAATTTAGTTTCTAACGCCAAAGACCCTAAGATCGGCAAGTTCATCGATGACGCTATGGATGCCATCGAAAAAGAAAACCCTATATTGAAAGGTGTGCTGCCAAAAGTCTTCGCACGTCCAAATCTCGACCCTACAAGTCTTGGAGAATTGATAGACCTCATCGGCAACAGCACTTTGAACACTGCCACCAACAGCGCCGATTTGTTAGGTCATGTCTTCGAATATTTTTTAGGCGAGTTCGCATTGGCAGAAGGAAAGAAAGGCGGTCAGTTCTATACGCCACGTTCTGTCGTTGAATTACTCGTCAATATGTTGGAGCCTTACAAAGGACGTGTTCTCGACCCTTGCTGCGGTTCGGGTGGTATGTTTGTGCAGAGCGAGAAATTTGTCAAAGAACATCAGGGCATCATCAACGACATTTCTATTTACGGACAGGAAAGCAATCAGACAACATGGCGACTTTGCAAGATGAACCTTGCCATTCGCGGTATCGATGCTTCTCAGGTGAAGTGGAACACCGAAGGCTCTTTCCTCAACGACGCTCATCGTGATGTGAAAGTAGATTATGTGATTGCCAATCCTCCGTTCAACGATAGCGACTGGAGCGGCGACTTGCTACGTTCCGATGGTCGTTGGAAATATGGAACACCTCCGACAAGCAACGCTAACTTCGCTTGGATTCAGCATTTCATCTATCATCTTGCGCCAAACGGACAGGCGGGTTTTGTCTTGGCGAAAGGTGCATTGACTTCTAAAAGCGGTGGCGAAGGCGATATCCGTAGAGAGTTGCTGAAAGCAGGATTGGTAGATTGTATTGTAAATTTGCCGGCTAAGTTGTTTTTGAATACACAGATTCCTGCTTCTTTGTGGTTTCTCAGTCGTAACCGTAACGAGACCGACAGATTCCGTGAACGTGGTGGAGAGATACTTTTCATCGATGCCCGTAACTTAGGACATCTGATAAACCGTCGTACTCGTGAGTTCAGTGCGGAAGACATACATCTCATTGCCGACACATATCATCAATGGAGAAACAAGAATGGCAACTATCACGATGAAGCAGGATTCTGCGCTTCGGTATCTATCGCTAAGGTTGAAGAATTGGATTATGTCTTGACGCCAGGACGATATGTAGGATTGCCGGAGGAAGAAGACGACTTCAACTTCGCTGAACGTTTTGCAGCATTGAAAGCCGAATTTGCGGAGCAATTGAAAGAAGAAGAGAGATTGAATAAGCTGATATTAGAGAATTTGGAGAAGATAAAAATAAGTTAAGGTTATGAGCGAGTTAGTGAGAACAGATTTAGTTGAAAGAATAGAACAACTTATAACAGAAGCAAAAAAACGTGCTGTCGTTGCTGTCAATACGGCAATGGTTTATACCTATTACGAAATAGGGCGTATGATTGTGGAAGATGAACAGAAGGGAATTACCTATGCAAGCTACGGAAAAGAAACATTGAAAAACATTTCTAAACATTTAGTCTCTAAGTTTGGGAAAGGATATTCTGTGGATAATCTTGAAAGAATGAGAAAGTTTTATCTGATATATTCAAATTCCGCAACACCTTTGCGGAATTCTAAGAATTTGCAGATAAAATCATCTAACTCTGTTGAAGATGTAAATTCCGCAACACCTTTGCGGAATTCTAAGTCTACAGATTTACACTTCACCCTCAGCTGGTCTCATTATCTTAAACTTATGCGAATTGAGAACCCTGACGAACGAAAATTTTATGAAATTGAAGCAACTGAAAACAATTGGAGTTTGCGAGAATTACAACGACAATTTGACAGTTCACTGTATGAACGTTTGGTTCTTAGTCGTGATAAAGAAGAAGTAAAAGCATTAGCGCATAAAGGACAAATCATAGAAAAGCCGGAAGATGTTGTCAAAGACCCTTACGTATTGGAGTTTCTTGGGTTAAAAGAACTACCGCAGTATAGTGAAAGTGAATTAGAACAACGGTTGATAGATCATCTGCAAACTTTTTTATTAGAGTTAGGAAAAGGTTTTGCCTTTGTTGGAAGGCAAGTCAGATTTACCTTTGACGAGCAACATTTTAGGGTAGACTTGGTGTTTTACAATAGATTGTTAAGGGCTTTTGTTTTAATTGATTTGAAACGAGGAACCTTGAAACACCAAGACTTGGGACAGATGCAGATGTATGTAAATTATTACGACCGTTTTGTAAAGACAGAGGATGAAAATCCGACCATCGGCATTTTGCTATGCACGGATAAAAGTGATGCAATGGTAGAAATTACTTTACCGAAAGACAACAACCAAATATTTGCAAGTAAATATCAAACCTATTTACCAAGTAAGGAAGAGCTAAAACGATTGATAGAAGAGAGTATCAAATAAATAAACCATGAACGAGCGGAATAATAATATGGAAGAAAATAATATCATTATATATAACACCGACGACGGAAAGGCAAAAGTAGTTTTATATGCCAAGGACGGCAACATCTGGATGAACCAGAAGTAATTGGCTGAACTTTTTGACACCTCTGTGCCAAATGTCAATATGCATATAGCTAATATATTGAAATATGGCGAGTTGGATGAAAATTCAGTTATTAAGGATTACTTAATAACTGCCGCTGATGGTAAAGATATTAAAATGCGAACTAACAATATTGATGATCATTTTCGTGACTTCACGAAAATGATATATTTGGCAAAAGGTGCGCAATAAAAGGTTTCTATATACTAAATAAACAATTGTGATATGACCGAATGGAAAGAATATAAATTGGGAGAGATTGCAGAGATAGTAGGGGGAGGCACTCCAGATACTTCTAATAAAGAATATTGGGGTGGAAATATTCCTTGGTTAACACCTAAGGATTTAACAGGATATAATAAAATATTCATATCAAGTGGAGAACGATTTATAACAGAGGAAGGTTTAGATAATTCGTCAACAAAATTATTACCGCAAGGCACTGTTTTATTATCCTCTCGAGCACCTATTGGTTATGTAGCTATTGCAAGTAATCCTATTTGTACTAATCAAGGATTTAAAAGTATTATCTGCAATAAAGATATTGTTGATAATCTATATATGTATTATTGGATAAAGAATAATACAGAATTATTGCAAAGTTTAGGAACAGGGACTACGTTTGCTGAAATATCTGGTTCTGTTGTAAAATCTATTGACATCTCTCTCCCTCCTCTCCCAGAGCAAATTCGCATTGCCTCTATTCTCTCTTCCTTAGACGACAAAATAGATTTATTGCATCGTGAGAATAAAACCCTCGAAGCAATGGCTGAGACATTGTTCAGACAATGGTTTATCGAAGAGGCGAAAGAGGATTGGAAAGAAGGAAAGTTGGGGGATGAATTTGAATTTACGATGGGACAATCTCCTAATGGAGACAGTTTTAATGAAGATGGAATAGGTTTTCCTATGTATCAGGGTAATGCTGATTTTGGTTTCCGCTTTCCAACAAGACGAGTATTTACAACTCAACCAACAAGATTTGCTGAAATTAATGATACATTAATTAGCGTACGAGCTCCTGTCGGGGCTCAAAATATGGCAACAGAAAAATGTTGTATTGGTCGCGGTGTTGCAGCATTTAGATATAAACATAATCACGATTTCTATTCATACACTTATTACAAATTAAAGTCTTTACTTGAAGAGATTAAACAATATAATGATAATGGAACAGTGTTTGGCTCAATTAGCAAGTCAGATTTTGAAAATATAGACATTGTAATACCTGATATAAATACCATACAACATTTTCAGGAACAGGTAAAACCGATTGATGATAAAATAATAAACAACAACAATCAAATCCAAACCCTCATTCAGCAACGTGATAGTTTATTGCCGAAATTGATGAGTGGAGAGGTGAAAATATAAGAGGGTTATGGAGAGTAATATATTGATAAATAAGGAAGAAAAGGATTTTCTGGAATCATTAAAACAGATAGTTCGCTCGGCACGAGGAATAGCGTATGCTTCCATTAACTATGCACAAGTACAAGCTAATTGGTTGTTGGGACAACGCATTGTGGAGCAGATGCAAAAAGGCAAAGAAAGAGCCGAATATGGTGCCTATATTGTAAAGTTGGCATCAAAGGCTTTGACTGACGAATTTGGGAAAGGATATTCGGAAACTAATATCCGCAGTTTTAGATTGTTCGACTTGACTTTCAGTGATTTACAGATTCAGCAGACACTGTCTGCTGAATCTCAAAGCAACACTGTGCAAGTATTGTCAGAGCAGCCCAAAGCATTAATTCAGCAGACACTGTCTGCCCGATTGAGTTGGTCGCATTTTGAGCGATTGATGCGTGTGGAAGATGTGAAGGCTCGTGATTGGTATATGAAAGAGGCTTCGGAACAGATGTGGAGTGTCCGCACACTCGACCGAAACATCAATACGCAGTATTACGAACGGATGTTGCTGTCGCAAGTGAAAGAACCTGTGGAGCAGGAAATGAAAGAGAAGACAGCAGATTTCCAGCGTGACAAGTTGGAGTTCATCAAAAATCCCACGGTGTTGGAATTTCTTGGTTTGCCTGGAAATAAAGGATACAAGGAAAAAGATTTGGAACAAGCCATTCTCGACAATCTCAGCGATTTCCTTATGGAAATGGGAAAAGGCTTTGCATTTGTGGCTCGCCAACAACTTATCCGAACCGAGACGGAAGACTATTACATTGATTTGGTGTTCTACAATTATCTGCTGAAAGCATTTGTATTGGTCGATTTGAAAGTTGGTAAGATCTCTCATCAGGATGTGGGGCAAATGGATATGTATGTCAGAATGTATGATGAACTGAAAAGAAGCGAAGGAGATAACCCCACTATAGGCATTTTACTTTGTGCTCAAACTGATAGGGATATTGCACGGTATTCTGTCTTGAAAGGTAATGAACAGATTTTTGCTTCAAAATATAAGTTGCTATTGCCGAGCGAAGAAGAATTGGCTAATGAGATTAGTCGTCAAAAAGAGATTTTTCAATTGCAGTTTCAAAAATAAGAGATAATTATGACCACTCTCACAGAATCAAAAATAGAAGAATTTGCCATCGGATTGTTTGAACAACTTGGCTATAGTTATTTGTATGGACCGGATATCGTAGCTCGCTCTTCTTTTGAAGATGTGATTTTTGTGGAGCAGTTGCGCTCTGCCGTGTATCGCATCAATACGAAATTATCGCAGGAGGTGTGCGACGAGGCTGTAAGCAAAGTGCTGCGTATCGCTTCGCCGGATCTGTTAGCTAACAACGAGGTTTTTCATCGTATGCTCACAGAGGGTATATCGGTGTCGGTGCATAAAGATGGTTCGGAAAGAGGTGAGTTAGTCTGGCTCGTGGATTTCGATAATCCGCAAAACAACGATTTCACTGTCGTCAATCAGTTTACGGTCATAGAGAATAATCATAACAAACGTCCTGATATTCTGCTCTTCGTCAACGGTCTGCCTTTGGTGGTGATAGAATTGAAGAATGCGGCTGACGAGAACGCTACCTTGCAAAGTGCGTTCAGACAGATCGAGACTTATAAAAATACTATTCCGTCACTGTTTACTTATAATGCCTTGGTCGTTATCTCCGATGGATTGGAGGCTCGCGCGGGTTCTCTGTCTGCTGGCTTCAGTCGCATGATGGCATGGAAAAGTGCCGACGGCAAGGCGGAGGCTTCTCGTCTCGTAAGTCAGCTGGAGGTGCTGATAAAGGGAATGTTGAACAAGGAGACCTTGCTCGACCTTATCCGTTCGTTCACGGTATTCGAAAAAAGCAAGACAGAGGATAAAGAGACGGGCATCACTACGGTAAAGACGGTGAAGAAGATCGCTGCATATCATCAGTATTATGCTGTGAACAAAGCGGTGGAATCGACAGTGAGAGCGACAGGTATCAATCTTAACGATATTTATGTGCTAAAGGAAGACCCCGAACTATATGGTCTTAGCAGCGTGAAAAATCAGGATGTCGGCGATCATAAGGCGGGGGTAGTATGGCATACGCAGGGCTCGGGAAAGTCGCTTTCTATGGTGTTTTATGTTGGCAAGATTGTCCGCACGCTGAGCAATCCTACCGTCGTGGTGATAACTGACCGTAACGACTTGGACGACCAGCTGTTCGGAACATTCGCCGACTGCCGTCAGTTGTTGCGACAGACGCCGATACAGGCGGAGGACAGAGAGCATCTGAAGTCGTTGCTGTGCGTGGCATCGGGTGGCGTGATATTTACGACGATACAGAAGTTCCAGCCCGAGAGCGGTAATATTTATGAACAGTTAACCAACAGAAGTAATGTCATTGTCATTGCTGATGAGGCTCATCGTACTCAATATGGTTTTAAGGCGAAAAATGTCGAGGTTCGTAATGAATCTGACGAGCTGATCGGTTTTAGAACGAAATATGGTTTTGCGAAATATCTTCGTGACGCTTTGCCGAATGCTACTTATCTTGGATTTACAGGCACGCCTATAGAGGCGACGGATGTCAATACTCCTGCGGTATTCGGTAATTATGTTGATATTTATGACATCGCTCAAGCGGTGGAAGATGGTGCAACGGTGCGTATCTTCTACGAAAGCCGCTTAGCAAAAGTGGAGTTGAGCGATGAAGGACGAGAGCTTATCAAAGACTTAGATGAAGAGTTAGGCGTTGATGAGTTTGATGACGTGCAGCAAGCTAAGGCTCGTTGGACTCAGTTGGAAGCATTGATAGGAAGTCCTGCCAGAATAAAGAATATTGCCAAGGATATGGTCGCTCATTTTGAGCAGCGTCAGGAGGTGTTTGAGGGCAAGGCAATGATCGTGGCGATGAGTCGCAGGATTGCGGTGGAACTTTATAACGCTATCGTTGCGCTGCGTCCTCAATGGCATAGCGACGATTTGTCGAAAGGTGTGATAAAAGTGGTTATGACTTCGGCATCGTCTGACGGACCTGATATTTCCAAACATCATACATCGAAGGAGCAGCGTAGAATGTTGGCAGAAAGGATGAAAGACCCAGACGATGAACTGAAGATAGTGATAGTACGTGATATGTGGCTGACGGGCTTTGACGTGCCTTGTCTGCATACTCTTTATATCGACAAACCGATGCAGGGTCATAATCTGATGCAGGCTATAGCTCGTGTTAATCGTGTGTATAAAGATAAGCCTGGTGGTTTAGTGGTCGATTATTTAGGTATTGCATCTGATTTGAAAAAGGCGCTTTCTTTCTATTCTGATGCCAATGGCAAAGGAAATCCAACGGAACAGCAGGAACAGGCTGTCGATTTGATGATGGAGAAAATGGAGATAATTCAGCAGATGCTTTCAAAGATTGATTACAAGCCTTATTTCGATGCCGATGTTTCGATGAAGTTGTCTTTGATATTACAGGCGGAGGATTATATTCTCGGATTGCAAGATGGAAAGAAACGTTTTGTGAATGAGGTCAATGCTTTGTCGAAGGCTTTCGCGATAGCGATACCTCATGATGAAGCGATGTCGGTGAAAGAAGAGGTCTCTTTTTTTCAAGCGGTGAAGGCTCGTTTGTGTAAGTTCGACATAAGCTCTTCAGGAAAAACGAGTGAGGAGATTGAAACGACAATACGTCAGGTCATCGACAAGGCTCTCGTCTCAAATCAGGTGGTAGATGTTTTTGATGCTGCCGGCATTAAGAAACCTGACATATCTATTTTGTCGGAAGAGTTCTTGATGGAGCTGAAAGATATGCAGCATAAGAACATTGCCTTGGAGGTGTTGCATAAACTTCTTAACGAAGAGATAAAGGTTCGTATGCAGCGTAATATCGTTCAAGGACGTACTCTTATGGAGATGTTGGAAAACTCCATAACAAGGTATCACAACAAAGTCATCACAGCCGTTGAGGTAATCGACGAGTTGATAGGTCTGAGTAAGCATATCGTAGAACAAGATGATGCGGCGAAATCCTTGAATCTGTCGGAGTATGAATATGCTTTTTATTCTGCTGTGGCTGATAATAACAGCGCTGTGGAGCTGATGGGGAAAGAGAAACTTCGTGAGTTGGCGGTCGTGTTGACAGAAACGATACGTAACAACACCACCATCGACTGGGAGATAAAAGAGAATGTTCGTGCTAAGATGCGTGTGGCGATAAAACGCTTATTGCGCAGATATGGCTATCCTCCTGATATGCAGCTTTTAGCTACAGAAACTGTGATAAAACAAGCTGAAATGATTACAGGAGAATTGTTGTGTTCTTCATAGTCATATTTCAAATGGTTGAGATACGATTGAATGATATTTATAAGTTTTATTCTTTATTATTATTGGGAAGTTTTTGATTTTTTTAGTTTAATTTTCATTTTATATCATGAAACGTTTTTTACTCTCTGTGGTTCTATTTCTAATGCTAAGTGAAACATTTGCACAGCCCAACGCTCTGTTGTCTGGCGGACAATCGGTTGTAAAAGTGTTGGCAACTTCTCGTGATGAGGTGCAGCGCTACTTTACTCAATTTTCTGTCGATAGGGTAGAAGCTGCTGAAACAAATGGTGAGTTTTGGGTTTCGCTATGCTTGGCAAAGGAGGAGTATGATAATTTTTTATCAATGGAAATTCCCTATATACTTGTGCCACAGTCGAAAAATCGTGCTCTGACAATGGCGACTACGGTGGAACAGATGCAGAATTGGGACCGCTATCCAACGTTGTCGGTTTATCTTCAGATGATGCAGAATTTCCAAACGCAATATCCAAATTTGTGCGATATTGATACAATATTGGCGGAAACGCCAGAAGGTCGCCCTATTTTGGTGGCTCATCTTACGCAAAATGTTGCCCAATCTGCTGATAAGCCACAGTTCTGGTACGCTTCCGCAATGCATGGTGATGAAATTACGAGTATTGTCTTGATGTTGAGATTGATAGATTATCTATTGTCAAACTACGGCTCCGATGCAGAAGTAACTCAAATACTCAATTCTATTGATTTGTGGATTAGTCCAATGGATAATCCAGATGGTACTTTTTATGGAAGCGAAAATTCAACCTCCGTGTCTAATTCACGTCGTGCCAATTCACAAGGAATTGACCTGAATCGCAGTTTTCGAAAGGTCCCTTATGGCGGTTACTCCTTCGGATCGAATATTCCTGAAGTAGTGGCAATGGAAGATTTTGCTGATAATCATAATTTTGTGCTCTCCGCAAACTTCCACGGTGGAACCGAAGTTGTTAACTATCCTTTCGATTTCGCAAGCACAAGCAATGGCGGTCGCCATGCTGATAACGATTGGTGGGTGTATGTCTCTAATCAATATGCCGATACTTGCCAAGCTCAAGATGAGAATTATTTTGTGTGTGAATATTCAAGCGGAATTACCCAAGGCGGAAATTGGTATGTGATTGATGGAAGCCGACAGGATTATATGAATTATTATAAGAATTGTCGTGAAGTTACACTTGAAATAAGTGTAGATAAACAATTGTCAACAAATAGATTGAATGATTATTGGAATTATAATAAAAGGTCATTGCTCAACTATATTAAGGAGGTGAATTATGGTTTTAAAGGTCACGTTTTCGATGCTGAAACTTTGGAACCGATTGAAGCCATGGTATATGTTAATGACCACGATATTCGCAATTCACAAGTCTATTCGTCGCTTCCTTTCGGAAGCTATTTTCGACCGATTAAGGCGGGAACTTATTCGGTTACTGTTACCGCAGATTGCTATCAACCCCATAGTTTTTCGGTGGTCGCGCAAGATGAAACGGTGAGTGTTCACGACGTTTTCCTGCGAAAAATAACTGTTGACCCCATATTTGCTAAAGATACTTTCTATACAATTGAAAATCAAACTGTGTCAATCTTAAATATTAGTGCAACAACTTGTAATACAACGAATTGGTATGATTCCCCAACCTCTAATACGCCAATTTTTACGGGAAATCTTTTTGAAACTCCACAACTCTATACTACAACTACTTTTTATGCGGAAACAGTTGGAGTAGGGGATTTTGAAGATTGTCGAAGTGAAAGAGTGCCCGTTACAGTTGCCGTTGTCGCTGACGCTTGCTCTTTCCTAACAGTTGATTCTTATACGCCTACATCTGTCATTTTGGGAGATACTTTTGCGCTTTCGGTGGGAGTTAGAAATGTTGGAACGCTTCCTTCGTCAAATGCTACGTTGGTGCGCCTTTTCTGCGATGATTCTGATTTACTGCTTCTCGATACTATTGTTGCTTGTAATGCGTTGGAAATCAATAATTCTATAATTCTTGATGATTTTCTCGTTTATGCCTATTCTGACATAACCGAAAGCAAAACTGTAATGTTAAGACTTGAAATTGAAGATGCCAATTCTCCTGTAATGTCGGTAAAATATTTGCCGTTAGATGTTATTGGAATTGATTGTGATGCAACAACTTCGGTAACAGCAGTTGCGGGCCCCTCGCACGTTTCGTTGTCGTGGCAACCTGTAGCGGGTGCGGTAACATATAAGTTATTCCGCGATGATTTGCTAATTGCAGATAACCTCGAAACAACAACGTTTATAGATGAAAATCTTCCGGCAGGAGTGCGTTTTGGCTATAAGGTGATGTCAGAGTGTGCGCGTGGCTATAGTTCGCTCTCAACGCCAGTTTTTGCTGCGGCAACGGGTAATGTTTATCTGGTTCCAGAAACTTCATACGAGGAGATAACTACTTGTACTGCTACAATATACGACCATGCCGGCGCGGATGCTAACTACGAATCTAATCACAATGGCTACCTTATTGTGCATTCTGCAGATACTATTTCTCGCTTGCAAATAAACGGAACCTACAATACCGAAGCCGATTACGATTTCCTCTATATCTACGATGGATTGGGTGGGGAAGCTCCTTTGTTGGGTGCTTTTTCAGGTAGTGGCACAATCCAGAATCTTATCTCTTCCGACTCTTTGATTGCAATCCGTTTTAAATCAGATCAATACGTTACCGAAGCCGGTTTTGAACTTTTCGTTTCTTGTCTCCCTAATTGCGATACTATTCTTACAACTATTTACGCTGTTATCGGTAGGGAAGAGGTGTACTCCGAAAATGGTTTCTTCGCTTGGGAACCAGGAACGTATGTGCAAAGATTATCTACTGATGAAGGTTGCGATAGTACAGTTGTGCTTTGCTTGACGATAGAAGGAGTTGAAATAGTGGAAAATACAAATTTTTTGGAGGTGGAAATCTATCCAAATCCCGCTACAAACGAGTTTATGGTGCAATCTACTTTTCCTTTCCAAAATGTGCGGATTTATAATGCGGTAGGAGAGATGGTGACTCAATTTTCTGGAAATGGAGATGTAAAACAAATCTTCCCAATTAATAATTTGGAAGCGGGTGTTTATTTTATTAATATTGTTGCAAATCAGAATGTTATAACAAAAAAACTGGTGGTAAGATAAGTGCTATCGCAGCCAATCTTCTATCTCAATAATACGACTTCTAATCTCTTCAATTCGAGAGGCTAAAAAGGTTTCGCTGTATTGCGATTCACAGAAGCCATTACCCCGCGCTACATACTCTGGCGCGTCAATGTTACTCTCAATCTCAAGGTAGTTTTGTAGCAAATTTTTGCTCCGTTGCAATTCCACCTCTAACTCCTCACGATTGGCAATTAAGGTTTCTGAATTATATTTAAATCTATATAACTTTTTCATATTCAAAAGGTTCTAAGTAGATGAGATGTCCTGTAACTTGTTCATATCCCATCTCTTTTAAAATGAAACAATAGTTGCTTACTTGTTCTTTATACTTTTCCTGATGTCCACCCGTTTTGTAATCAATTACCGCAACTTCTCCACTTTCTAAAAATACTACTCTATCCGGACGATAATGCTCACCTTGTGGTGTTAGTATGGAAATTTCGTTGAAAGAATGTGCTGTATTACAAAAGTAATGTTGCAAGTTTTTGTTTTCGATAAGTTTTTTTAATGTATTGATAATAATGTCTTTATATTGATTACTTAAAGTTTTAGTTAAAGCAAAAATTTCCTCTTCTGTTTGTGGAAATAGCATCATCGATGATAAAAAACTGTGAATAGCATTTCCCTTTTTTATGGCTTCGCTTTCTGTTAATTTATCAAAGAGGAGATGCGATTTATTCGGTATAAAATCGGAATGATAACTGCAGGTTAAGTCGTTTTTAGGCTCCTGAGTTTCCAAACTTTGTTGACCCAAATTAGGCTCTCTTGTTACAAATTTTTCGTTGTAAAAATAAATCTGATTGCTATCAATTTCTGGGTTCGATATTCTGATGAAGTTATCTAGATGTTTTGCATAATTTCCTCTATCTCTTTTTGTTGTGATAATAAATAAACCTTTTCGAGGCCTTGTCTGTGCTACATATATTTTATTCAGTTTGTCAATAAGCGATAATTTTGTCTCTTCATCATAGTGATGTATATATTGAGTCGGAACTTCTCCGCTTTTAAGTTTAGCAAGAAAGATAGGAAGTGTGTTATCTGGGTTTTGTGTGTATTCATTATTGTATATCCATTTTGTCTCTTTAGTTCTAGTATTTCCCCATTCTGAAAATGGAAAAATAACGTACGGATAGGCTAAACCCTTGGATTTGTGAATGGTAGTAATTGTAACGGCATCTAAACCTTCAGGTGATGGAAGTGTAATTGTAGCACCCTTTTTCTCCCACCACTCCTTAAATTTGCCAATGTCAAATGCATTGTTGGTCTGGAGATATTTGTCAATGTTATCCAAAAATGTGATAAGAAAAATATCGGTTTCTTTATCAAAATTGAATGCTTTAATTAAACAGTTTATCTTTGAAAAAAGTGGTAGTTTTTGTAGAGTTTTGAAATTAATTTCTATTCCTAATTCCTCTTGAATATAATCAGAAAAGTTTGTATTGAATTTAGATTCTTTCTCTATAAGTTGCTTGTGTAGTAAAGATAAATCTTTGTTTTTGTTTTTGAAAAGCTGTTGGGCTATGATAAATTTTTGGATTGTATCTTTGTAATTATCAATATATTTTATGGCAGCAATTAGAGTTTGAATTTTATCAGATTGGGAAAGTAATAGTGAGCGTTCGGAAAGAACTGCGTAGCCATTTGACGCTAAATGTTGCCCTATAATAGGAATCGTGTCGTTTGCGCTACAAAGTATGGAAATGTCTCGAAGAGGAACTCCATTTTTAAGAAGATTGTCGATGATTTTCTCTGCTTCTTTGCAGAAAAATGTAGAATTGTCATCTTTGTTTTCACTATCTTTAAAAAGGATGGAAACAAATCCCTCTTCAGCATTGGGACCAATTTTCTGTTTTACATCAGCATAAAACTCCTTGCATTTAGCATTTCCATCAGGGTCGAGAGTTTCTGTAAGATGTTTGAAGAAGTTGTTGTTGAAGTTGATAATGCTTCTTGAAGAACGATAATTGGTATCTAATGAGTTGTTTACATTGTGAAAAGATGGGTCAGCTTTGATTTGCTCCATATATCCTTCTGCAGTGGAAAGTTGGTGAAGAAGGGTTGAATCTCCATTTCTAAAACGATAAATAGCCTGCTTGATGTCACCAAAAAGTTTCACTTCTCCTACAGCTCCCGTAATGGTTTCGCCAGCAAGTGCATTTTGTAAAATGGGTATGAAATTGTTCCATTGAAGTTTGGAGGTGTCCTGAAATTCATCAATAAAAAAATAGGCATATTTGTTGCCGATTTTTTCGTAAATGTAAGGAGTGTCGTCTTCTTCTATTTGTCTGCTAATAAGATTGTTAGTTTCGCTTAGGTAGAAAAGATTATCGCGTTCTTGAATCTGTTCAGAAATCTCTTTTAAATCAAGCATAATCGATATCTTATCGATATTTTTAAAAATAAAATTGAGATTTGTTAGCTTATTCTGATTCGTTTTAATGATACAATAGTGAGAGTTTAAAATATCTTTTTGCTCATCACTGATTATTGATAATGTTTTTTTGAGAAAAATTCCTAAAAAGTCATCAAAGGAGTTAGAATTGAGTATTTTATTTTCTAGCTTTGTTCTTTGATTGATTTTCCATTCGTTTTCCTGAATCAATTTTTTTATGTTGTTAATTTCAGTATTGATATTATTCGTTAAGGTTTCTCGTTCTGTTTTGTAATTTTCGGATAATCGTTTTAGTTTTTGGGAGTCGAGGTCCTGCTGAAGAATGTCGAAAGCCATTGCGGTTTCCTCTTCGTAGATGGTGGTTAAAGTTTTGGTAAGTACGTTGTTAATCTTCCATTTTCCACTTGTATCCATCTCCGTTTGTACAAGTTTTTCTACCTTGTAAGTGAGACTTTCTTCTTCTTTTGAAATTCTGCTAATTAACAGATTTATAGTTTTTTCAAATACTTCATCTAAACTAATTTCTAGGTTAAAATTAAGGTTTAAACCAAATTCTAAAGCAAATGCACGCACAATTCTTTGGAAGAAACTATCAATGGTGCTGATGGAGAAATTATCGTAATCGTAAAGGATATTTTGAAGGATCTTTTCAGCATTCTCTTGCATTTGTTTATTATCCAATTGGAGCGCTGTTTGAATGGTGTCATAGGTTTTCTTTTCCGCAAAGTTGAAGTTGTTATAGTTTTTGAACGCAAAGGTATAGAGTGTCTGTACAATGCGTTCTTTCATTTCTGCAGTTGCATTGTTGGTGAATGTTATGGCTAAAATATTGCGAAAACGGTCGCTTTTCTGAAATGCCAAAGTGAGGTATTCGGTTACGAGTTGTGTGGTTTTACCTGAGCCTGCAGAGGCTTTGAAAACAGTAAATTTGTTCATAATTTAAGCTTGGATGTTTGTTTCAAAGTAACCTATCTCTCTTTTGAGGAGTAGGGGATTGCATGAATATTTGAGAAATCCTTTCTCAAGTATTTAAAATATCCGTATGCGGCAATCATAGCAGCGTTATCGGTGGTGAGTGAGCGGTGTGGTAAGGTGAGCTCCAAGCGTTGCTTTTTAGCGAGCTGCGTCATAGCATCGCGGAGTGCAGTGTTGGCAGCAACGCCTCCCGAAAGGGCAATATGCTTGCAGTTGTGTATCTTTACAGCTTTGCTCATCTTGTCCATCAACGATTTTACTATCGCATATTGAATGGATGCTGCCAAATCGTGGATATTCTCTTCAATAAAAGCTGGATTCTCTTTCAATTGGTCGCGGATAAAATATAAAAACGAGGTTTTTAAGCCACTGAAACTAAAATCTAAACCAGGAATGTGCGCTACAGAGAAACTGAATTTGTAAGGGTCGCCATCCTCTGCCATTTTGTTGATAATAGGTCCTCCAGGATAGGGGAGACCTAATATTTTAGCCGCCTTGTCAAAGGCTTCTCCTGCAGCGTCGTCAATGGTTTTTCCTAAAATCTCCATGTTGAAATGGTCGTGAACTTTCAAAATTTGGGTGTGCCCACCAGACACTGTAAGACAAAGAAACGGAAATTCGGGGTGCTTGCGCGGCTCTTCCGGAAAGTCTAGAAAATTAGCTAAAACGTGTGCCTGTAAGTGATCTACAACGATGAGAGGAATGTCTAAACTATACGCCATGGCCTTGGCAAATGAACTGCCAACCAGCAAAGAACCCAACAATCCTGGCCCATTTGTATAGGCAATCGCTGATATTTGATTTTTATTTATTTTTGCACGTTTTAGTGCTGTGTCTATTACAGGGATGATATTCTGTTGGTGCGCACGCGAAGCAAGCTCAGGAATTACTCCTCCATACTCCGCGTGAACACTCTGCCCAGCAATGACGTTAGATAGTATCGTGGTGTCGGAAATAACGGCTGCGGAGGTGTCATCACAAGAAGACTCAATACCTAAAATGTAAACTGACATATCGATTTAATTATGGGCCGCAAAATTAGTGAAAAAATCTTGAAAATCCTGATGTGGATGGTGATTGTTTTTGTCGCCCTTGATATTCTGTTGGTTACACTACTCTTTGTGCCTCCTGTGCAAAAAATGGTGGTAAACGCAGCAACCCATTGGCTCAGCAATAAAACAGGTTCAAAAGCGTATATCGAGAAAATTTATATCACCCCTGGTTTTAAATTGAAAGCCTCTGGCGTGGTTATCGAAGACCATCAACAAAATCCAATGATTGCAGTGGAACATCTAAAAGGTAGAATTCTGCTCCATCGATGTTCGGGAAAGGGAATCGCCTTTGGTGAGGTAATCGCCGATAGCGCGCAAGTGATTCTCCGAAAATATGACGATGGGAAAAGTACTAATATCTCTGTTTGGTCGCAAGGATTTAAAAAGAAGGATAAGAAAAAAAAGGAGTTCTCAATTGTCTTCGATAGAATAGTATTGAAAAATAGTTTGCTGCTTATCGCTAACGATAAACGTTGTAAACATTATCCTGATAATAGAATGGATTTTGCCAAGTTCGAAATGAAAAATCTGAATTTGGATGCCGACGATTTTGCCGTTGTGGGAGCTGATATCTCCTGCAAAATTAATGCTCTTACATACGAGCAATATACCGGCTTTGCCGTGCGCGAAATGTACGGCAATTTTAGAATTAATAACAATGGACTAACGCTTGATAATGCTGTTATTAAAACAGATTATAGTAATATCGATTTCGATTTCGCTTTCCGTTATGATTCTTTCAAAAGCTACAAAGATTTTGTGGATAGTGTTCATTTTGATGTTAATTTCAGAACGACACAATTAGATATGAAGGATATACAGTTCTATGTGCCAAGTTTGAAAGGAATGGATAACAATCTTGTACTGAACGGTAAGGTGAAGGGGCCCATACAAAATATGCACTTAACGGATTTTTATGTGAAATATGGTGCGATGACACAGTTGTCGGGAGAGTTCGCATTAGAAGATGTAATTCATTTTAAACAAGGTTGCTATAAGGTGAATTTGACCAATTCTAATCTGTATATGGATGACCTTGCAGATTTTAAACTTCCTGGTGGAAAAACTATTAATCTTCCACAGATGGTCCAGAATTTGGGTAATGTGCGTTTGAATTTGGATTTTTGTGGCGATCTACCCCAATTATATGCAGATGCAAGATTGAAAACCCATTTGGGCAACGTGGACGTTCGCTTTGAGGCGCAACCTAACCTAACCAACAGTAAGGTGAATTTCTCAGGAAAACTCTCTTCATCTAAATTTGATGTCGGTGAGATTGTAAATCAAACCAAAGTGTTGGGAAATACTACATTAAATGTTGCTTTCTCAGGTATAACCGATATGCCCAATGAGAATAAAAACTTAATGAAAGCATTGGTCGCTGATGTGAAAGGAAAGATTAAAAGTGTGAATTTATGTAACTATAATCTGAAAAATATCGATTTCAATGCGCATTACAAAAATAAAGTTGTTGAGGCAAACGTAACTTCTCCCGACGAAAATTGTAATTTTGAAGTGGATGGAAGTGTGAATTTCTCAGGAAATCTACCCCAATATCAGGCTTCCCTTTCAATAGATAATTTTCTTCCTTATAACATCTGCAAAAATTATCCATTTGCTATCGACTCTGCCCACGCTAAAGGGATAGAAAAGTGGATTCTTATTTCTCAAAATAATCCTACTTTTAATTTGAATGTCAATAGTTTAGATTTTCAATTGGAGGGAAATTCTATCAATAATTTGATGGGGTATCTTAATGCCGATAAGGTGAATTTTCAGAATAATAAAATTGATGCCCATTGCGAATGGATTCATTTCCTTTCTATAGATCCTTCCTACGGAAAACATAATTATGTGCTGAGTACAGATTTTATGGATATGAATTTCTCTACTAATCATTCACTGAATGATTTAACAAAGGTGCTGAAGGAGTACGCCGCATATTATTTCCCTCAATTTATCAAGTCTAATCCTCAAAATTTGGCATACCTTAAACAATCTGCCGATAAGAATGATAAATTTGTGGATTTTGCCGTAAATCTGGAATATATTCAAAGCTTTTTGGATGTTTTTATGCCTGCTTTAAAGGTGGATAAGAGGGTGAATCTGGAAGCATATCTGACCGATAATCACGCAAATGATGATTTTTTAGTGGATATTCCATCGCTTTCGTTTAGTGATAAGATTTTTCTCTCCGACCTGTATCTCACTGGAAAAAAACAACACGATGAATCTCTGCAACTCTCTATGGATGTTGATACTTTCTCTTTGAAAATGAGACAGAATGTTCTTCCTTTCCAAAATGTGAAGCTAAAAGCGCATACTATTCAAGATAAAATCTACTACAATTTGTCGTGGATTAGCCCGGAAGCAATCTCTTCGCCCCAAGTATCTCGCTTAAATGGATATGTAGGAGGCGTTGTTAATCAGAATGTTAATGTGAAGATTGAGGAGTCCGAACTCTATTTGAAAGATACTCGTTGGACATTTATTGGCAACGACCTTGTTTCGATTTCTCCGCAAAAATTGAGATTTGACCATTGTGTGTTAGCCGCAGAAAATGTAGGTTCTATTGCTTTAGATGGTGAATATTCAACGGTAAGTGAAGCAAAATTGAATGTGATGATCGATCACGTGGATATCTCTTTGCTAAATACTTTTATTGGGGGAAAATCGACCTCCTTCGGTGGCAATCTCTCCGCAATTGCTTTCTTAAATAGCAATCAAGGGAAAGGGGCTGTTGTGGGTAAGGTAATGGCTTCAGATTTTGTGTTTAATGATATGAATTTTGGAAATATTTTCCTCCTAGCTGATGCACGCGCTGGCGAAAATCCACAGTTCTTCGGGGGAATTTATCAACCCGATTCTAATCAACGTTTCCGCGGTCTTCAATTCTATAATTATTCTGATTATCAATTGGAAGATACAAAATTAGCAATGCTCTTTGGTGAGTTTAATGCACAAAAAAATGAACTTGCTATTAAGGCTAATATCGATACATTGTCAATCAGTTTCCTAAAACCCTTCTTGGCTTCATTTAGTAATAATGTGTATGGTGATGCATACGGAGAACTCAATTTTGTTGTAAATAAGGATTCTCTCTACTTCGATGGTGATGTAATGGTGCGCGAAGGCTTTCTTAATATTGCTCCATTAAATACAGTGTATAAGTTGGAAAATCAGAAAATTACACTTAATCCACAAGGAATTTTCTTCGATAATATCCGCCTCCGTGATAAAGATTATAATTTGGCATTTTTAGATGGTGCTGTGTATCACAATAAGTTTAGAGATTTTCGATTGAATTTACATATCAATTCAGATAGAATTATGGCACTGAATACACCTAAAACGACTGATGTTTCTTTCTGTGGAGATGGTTATGTGTCTGGAAATATATTTATAGTGGGTGATACTAAAAAATTGCGATTCTATGGTGATGACTTGAAAACGTTGTCAGGTTCGCAACTTATTTTCCCTGTTTCCTCTGCAAGTAAAGTGAGTACCTCTGATGGAATTCGCTTTAAAGCTTCCTTGAATGAAGCCCAAGTGGTGCCCACTAAGCGACAATCTTCTACCGAAATGGATTATGATTTTACTTTCGATGTTACACAAGATGCCAATGTGCGTATCGATTTAGATGTGATTGATGGTACCTTGGCATGCAAAACCAACGGAAAGTTGCGCCTAACTTATAACTCAACTAAATCTCTCAATTTAGACGGAATGTTAACTGTGGCTTCAGGAAGTTTTAATATGTCGCTGCGAAATTTAGTACCACGCGAATTTGATATTGTTGAAGGAGGGACAATCAATTTTACGGGGCCACTTAGCTCTTCTATTGTAGATGTTACTGCACGATATGTGAAAAATACTTCTTTAAATAATATTAGTAATCAGTTGAATATCGGAAGAACTGAGGTAAATGCATTTCTTAATTTAGATGGATCACTACTCAATCCGCAGCCTTCATTCTCGTTCTCTTTCCCAAAATTGAATAGCGAGGAACAAGCAAATGTGTATGCCGCGTTAGATACATCAAATACGCAAAATGTGCTTCGCCAATTCTTCTCATTGGTGTTCTTCAACTCATTCGTAGCTGGTGAAGCGCAAACAGGAAGCTTGGAAACTCAAGGCCTACAAGGGGGAATCGGTATGGTGGCCGACCTATTCAATAATTTCTTGTCTCAACAATTTAAAAATTTTGATTTGGGACTCAATTACTACTCCTCAGATGCTAATTATCGAGAATATTCCGTTAATGCTTCAATTCCATTGTATAATGATAGAATTTTAGTGAAAACAAGGTTTGGCTTAGCAGAAAATGTGTCGGCAGGAACAAGCGGAAATAATAATAACTTGGTGGGCGATGTTAGTTTTGAATATAAAATTAATGAAGCCGGAAATTGGGTGCTGCGATTATTCTATTTTAACGATCAGTATGAACTAAATCAAGATGCTTCGCGACCACAACAAGGCGGTGGCGTCGCACTAATTTTTCAACAAGAGTTTAACGGAAAACAGGATCTAATAGAAGCTTGGCGACTCCACGCTTTCGGTCCTTCTCGTAAAAGTAAAAAAGGAAAGAATTATGAATATTAATCGTACGATTTCAATCTTTATTCTTCTAACTTGCTTTCTGCTAGGTGCTTGCTACTTTACTAATGTGTTGGTCTATGTGTTTTTGGCTATGATTCTCTCTATCATCGGATCTCCACTGATGAGATTGCTCGATAAAATCTCTATCAAAAAACGAAAAATCCCTCAATCGATAGCCGCTATGATTACATTAATAGTGCTTGTCGGTGCAATCGGTGCAATACTCTTCTCTATTATTCCAATGATTTTTAATGAGTTTCAAATTCTTGCGGCTATTGACCCAACAATGTTTCAAACGGAAATCGATTCGTGGCTCTCTAAAATTACAGTCGCACTCCAAAATTGGGGTTTGCTAATCGATACTACTCTCAGCGATTTAATTGCATCAAGCTATAACTCTTTTATTGAGGATCTGAAAATTGTTAATTTTGCTAGCGATCTCTTCTCATTTGTAGGCGATCTCTTTATCGGAGCATTTTCGGTTATCTTCCTATCTTTCTTCGCATTGAAAGATAGAAGGATATTTTTTAAAGTGGTAAGAAAATATATACCACTCTCATTTCGTGAGAATTATGACCATATTTTGCACAATACAAAATCTCAGTTAGTACGCTATTTCTCAGGAGTTTTTGCAGAGATGATTGTAGTGGGTTTAGCAGAAGGATTGTTGTGCTATCTGTTGGGTGTTCCTAATCCAGCTTTGATTGGATTAATCGGCGGTGCTCTAAATATTATTCCGTATGCTGGCCCTGCTATTGCAACTGTAGTGAGTGTAATTATATCAATTACAGGATTATTACCCTCTGGCGTTGAAACAGCAGAACTTACAATTGTTACAATTAAGGTGGTTTCTGCTATTCTTTTTGTTAAAATTATTGATGATTTTATAATCCAACCTGTACTTTATGGAAAGCGAGTGAATGCCCATCCTATCGAAATTTTTATTGTGATTTTGGTGGCAGGATATGTAGGCGGAATTTTTGCAATGATTTTGGCTGTTCCGGCATACTCTTTTGTGAGAATTATCGTTAAAGAGTTTTTTGGAGAATATTTCTACGAAACTCAAAAACGAGAAATGACAGTAATAGAAGCTCAAGAGGTACAAGATAATGATGAGGTTACAGACGCAAACGAGTAATATGAAAAAAATATTGAAAGAAGTGACAATCTGGGGAGGAATAAAAAGAGGTGTGGCTTTACTTCTGCTATTGTTATGCAATTTCAATCTTTTTGCTCAATTTTATAATGGTTCCCAAATCTCTTTTGGCAAAAATCGTGTACAGTTCCAAAAGTTTAATTGGACCTATTATCGTTCAACACAATACGATGTCTATTTTTACCCCAATTCTAAAGCGTTAGCAGAATATACTTTCGCCATAGCACCACAGTATATTCGTGAAATCGAAAAACGCCTTAACTATTCATCTTCTAAAAAAATTCAGTTTATAGTTTATAATACCCAAGGCGACTTTAGAGAATCTAATTTTGCTTTCGATAATGAGGATTTTTATAATCAAGGAGGTATTACAAATGTTTATGGTACAAAGATTTATCTCTATTTTAATGGCGATCATAATCATTTTGATAGAATGATAAAAGAGGGTATTGCCAATACTTTTGCCCACCTCCTAATTGAAGGACAAAATTTGGGTGCTAATATTTCGTCAGAATATTTGATTGATGTGCCCAATTGGTTCTATAGTGGTTTGGCAGCTTATATTGCAGGCGGGTGGAGTAGCGAACGCGATGCTTATATCAAAAGTGGAATTTTAAGTGGAAGGTTTGAGAATTTTGATAATTTATCGCTCGTGGAAAGTAGTTATGCCGGTTATTCGTTCTGGCGTTTTATTGTGGAACGCTTTGGCGAAGCAGTAATTCCGAATATTCTCTATAGTACAAGAGCTACTCGTAGCGTGGAGAAAGGTTTTGCTTACGTAATTGGAACACCTTTCGATGATATTATGGAAGAATGGTACAGAAGTTGTTATGTAGCTTATAAAAACGATATTAAGCGCGATAAACCCGAAGATGATGGCGTGCTGAAACACCCTAAATCGTTCCGAAATTACAGCAATATCACACTCTCTGCAGATGGTGAAAGTTTCGCCTACGTAACCAACGAAAGCGGACAGTTGCGCGTGTGGTTCAAAGATGCCAACGCTCAGCGCCCTCGCACGATCTTCCAAAAATATGCTAAAACCGAAGATAATCCCGACCTCTCTTTTCCAATTCTCCATTTCCACCCGAATGGTCGCGCGCTCGGCTTTACATTGGAAAGCAAAGGCCGTTGCTATTTCTATCTCTATGATTGTGATGAAAAAAAGATGGAAAAACCTCTCCTCGTTGACGTTGAAAAAGTAACAGCCTGGAATTTCGATAAAAAAGGTCGAAATATGGTTTTCTCTGGATACCAAGGTGGACAATCCGATATTTTCCTCTATAATTTCCGTTCCAGAACATTCCAAAATCTTACTCAAGATTTCTATGACGATTTCGACCCGCAATATATGAACGATAAAGGTGATGTTATATTTGCCTCTAATCGCCCTTCCGATTCTCTATTCCCTAATGCTAAATTTTATAATTGTAGAAATCGTGAGTATTCTGATCTCTTTGTCTATAATTATGAAAAGAAAAATCCTCAGTTATTGCAAGTTACTTTTACCCCACATGCTAATGAGTCTGATGTCCAAATAATCTCTTCTAATAAAGTGATTTATCTGAGTGATGAAAATGGAATAACAAATAGGTTTGAAGCTGTGTTCGATAGTGCAATTACTAAAATCGATACAATTATTCATTATGCGTATTTTGCTAAAAATAAGCCACTTACAAATAATGCTTACTCCATTGCTGATCAAGATTATTGTGCTGCTACACGTAATGTTGCTGAAATTATCCTGCGAAAGGGCGTGAAACGGATCTATATACACCCACTTGAACAAGATTTAAATACCGATACATTAATTTCCTCAACCTATAAGGCTGAATATCAAAAATATCAGCATGTAATGGATAGTATAAAGGCTGAGAAGAATGTTGGTAATCTCAACCCAAAGAATGTGCGAAAGGGATTCCGCCAGGCGTATAAAGGAGATATTGTAAGTCATAAAAAAACGTCCGATACTTTGCGAAAAAATAAAATTCCTGCCCAAATTTTTACAGAAGGTTTTGAATATAAACAGATCACTCATCGAAATTATGAGGTTCAATATTCTATTAATCGTTTGGTAACACAGGCAGATTATGGTTTCTTGAATACTGCTTACCAGCAATTTGCAGGAGGAACTTCTCCCATCTATCTCAATACGGGAATGAATGCTCTTTTTATGGTGGGAATCAACGACCTATTCGAAAATTATCGAATTACAGGTGGCTTCCGACTCTCTTTCGATATGTCAGGAAAAGAGTTTATGTTAAGTTATGAAGATCTGTCAAAGCGTGTTGATCATCAGATAGTTGTATATCGCCAGTCACTGAAAAAATCTGTCGATTATTATATGTTCAAACAGCAGTCAAACAGCTTTTTCTATATTGCTAAAATTCCTTTTAACAAGTTTCACGCACTCCGATTCACACTCACAGGACGTTTAGAGAATTTAATCGTTTCAGCATTAGATGATGTTTCTCTGAAAGCACCTAACCAATATTCATTATGGACAGGCGCAAAAATGGAATATGTGTTTGATTCCTCTAAAGAGTTGGCTACCAATCTATGGCATGGCTCAAAATTGAAAATATTTGCTGAATATAATCAGAAAATTGCTAAGCAACACGATAATCTGATTGTTTTGGGTTTCGATTTTCGAAAATCAGTACACCTGTTTAGAAATATGACCTGGGCAACTCGTCTTGCGGCAAGTACAAACTTCGGCGTTTCTCGTTTAGTTTATTTTATGGGAGGTGTCGATAATTGGATTGCACCTAAATTCAATAGTACCATTTGGGTGGATCAAACGAAAAACTACCAGTATCAAACTCTGGCAACCAGTATGCGAGGCTTTTCACAAAATACTCGAAACGGAACCTCTTTTGCACTCCTAAGTACAGAGTTGAGAATGCCTGTAGTACAGTTGGTTACAGGTAAAAAGATCTCTCGTCCTTTCTTTAATTCTATTCAATTGATTGCTTTTGCTGATTTGGGTACGGCTTGGACAGGATTAACACCCTATTCCGAAGAGAATTGCCTTTATACGCGCTATATCGATAGCGGAAATATTCACGCAGTGGTGAAACGCCAAGTCGATCCTTGGATTATTGGTGTGGGCGCTGGATTGCGTGCTTCCCTTTTAGGATATTTCCTCCGCTTCGATTACGCTTGGGGAATCGAAAATTTCCAAGTTGCAGATAAAAAAGGAATGTTCCTCTTCTCTATCGGTACTGATTTCTAAAATATTCACACATCTGCCTGATTTTTATCAGAAATCTCTTTGTTGTTGGAATTACAACCAAAATTTTTTATAATTTTGCAAAATAAAATCAGTAATTGTAACTATGAAAGAAAGAGATTCTTTTGGTAACCATTTTGGTGTTTTAGTAGCGTTGGCAGGTTCTGCTGTTGGATTGGGAAATCTTTGGCGTTTCCCTTATCTTGTCGGTACAAATGGAGGGGCATCTTTTATTCTACTCTATCTATTTTTTGTTTTTCTTATCTGCCTCCCTTTGATGTTTACGGAATTTGTTATCGGACGGAGAAGTCAAAATAATGTTTTTGGAGCTTTCAGAACCCTTACCCACGGAAAAAAGCCCTTTTGGAGCAAAATTGGAGCAATATCTGTGCTTTGCGCTTTCGTCATTCTCTCTTTCTATTGCGTTGTCGGCGGTTGGACTATCAACTATTTGGTAAAATCTGTACAGATGCAATTTACTGAGGGAGTGGATTTTCAACAAATGTTTGAACACTCTTCTACATCTACAACCATACCGCTAATCTATACCCTTGTTTTTCTCTTCCTCACTGCGCTTATTGTAATTATGGGAGTGAAAAACGGAATCGAAAAATACTCGAAGATTATGATGCCACTCCTTTTTCTAATGGTTATTGTAATCGCAATTCGATCGCTCACACTTCCCGGTGCAAGCGAAGGGGTGAGGTTCCTTTTTTATCCCGATTTCTCTAAGATAACTGGAGATACAGTACTCGCCGCAATGGGACAAGCGTTCTTTTCTTTATCAATAGGTTGCGGAACTATTATTACTTATGCTTCGTATGTGAAAAAAGAGGAAAATATTATCTCCTCATCTGCAGCAACCGCTATTATGGATTTGGTGTTCGCTATCTTGGCTGGGGTCGCTATTATGCCTGCTGTCTTTGCTTTTGGATTGTCACCTTCAGAAGGTCCAGGTCTGTTATTTGTAATTTTTCCCCAAATTTTTTCCCAAATTCCTTTTGGAGCAGTTCTCGCTATTTTATTCTTTATTGTACTATTCTTCGCTGCATTAACTTCCTCTATATCATTACTCGAAGTGGTGGTCGCTTTCTTGAGCGAAGAGTTTAAATTGAAAAGAAATTTGGCAACCATTATCGCTTCACTATCCGTTACGATTGTGGCTGCACTCTGTTCCCTCTCTCTGGGATTACTCAACGATTGGACTATCTGCAAACTCCCACTTTTTGATTTCCTCGATAAACTTTCTGCCGATTTTCTTCTTCCTATAGGTGGCTTGTTGTTCGTGATCTTTGCTGGATGGAAAATGTCTGATGAAGAGTATTTTGATGAACTTTCAAATGGAAATACACTGAAACAGAAAAGATGGTTTCTTTATGCAATTCGTTTTATCGTGAAATATATTGCTCCTATCGTAATTCTAATTATCCTGATATCAGGTTTGTTAAAGTAATGATTAATAAGTAATTATACGTATAAATTAAAGTTTAATATCTATGAATACACAAAGAAGATTAACAAGAAGTGTCATTGATAAAAAAATTGCAGGCGTTTGCGCAGGGTTAGCACGCTATTTGGGCGTGGATGTAACCGTTCTTCGTATTATTTTTCTAATCTCTATCTTTTTTGGAGGTTTCGGATTCTGGGCTTATTTGATTGTGTGGCTTGTAGCTCCAGAAGAATAAACCTTAATCCTATTTTTCTTACCTTTTTGTTGGCATTAGTTTAATGCCAAGTTTTTATTATACCCGTTTATGAAGTTTTTTCATCTTTCAGATTTACATCTCGGTAAGAGATTGAATAAGTTTTCCTTAATCGATGATCAACGTTTTGTGTTGGAACAAGTACTCGCCTATATGGATGAGGAAAAACCTGATGCAGTGATAATTGCAGGTGATGTCTATGACAAATCAATCCCATCTGCAGAAGCTGTACAACTATTTGATTTCTTTCTAGTAGAGATTGCTAAACGAAAAATTACTACTTTGGTCGTTAGCGGAAATCATGATTCGGCCGAACGAAATGCTTTTGGAGCACAATTAATGCAGTTAAGCGGAGTTTATCTATCACCTGTTTTTGATGGAAAGCCACAAAAGGTTACTCTACACGATGAGAACGGAAATGTCAATTTCTATCTGCTGCCATTCCTGAAAACAATCCAGGTGACACACGTCTTTCCCGACCAAAATATTTCTGATATCACTTCTGCAATGCAAACAATTATCTCAAATATGGAAATAAATCGAAATGAGAGAAATGTTTTGATAGCTCACCAGTTTGTTGCTGGTGGTGAAATTTGCGATTCAGAAGAGATTTTTATCGGAGGTAGTGATAATGTTAATGCTCAAATCTTTATGCCGTTCGATTATGTGGCATTAGGACACTTGCATAAAGCACAATTTGTAGATAATCAGAAAATAAGATATTCAGGTACACTTCTAAAGTATTCATTTTCAGAAATATGTCATCACAAATCATTCACCATAGTAGAACTGAATGATAAGGAAAATCTGAAAATTAGGACTATTCCTATCACACCAAAATACGATTTGCGTGAGATTAAAGGCAATTTCTTTGATTTGATTGAAGTGGAGGATAACTCCCCTAACGATTATCTTCTCGTTACACTTACCGATGAGGACGAAGTGCCTGATGTGCTGGCAAAGTTGAGAGAAAAGTATCCCAATATTATGCACTTACGCTATGATAATAGCCGAACTCAGCAGACGCAAACGATAGAACAAGGTGCGGAAGTGGAAAAGAAATTGCCTTTGGAACTTTTTGCAGATTTTTTCCAAATCCAAAATGGTAGAGAGTTGTCGCCAGAACAGTATGAGTTGGTGGAAAAATTAATAAAATTGATTTGGGAGGAGTAAAATGAGACCTTTAAAATTAACAATTTCAGCCTTCGCTTCCTACTCTGGCATGGTAGAACTAGACATGGAACAGTTGGGTACAAATGGAATCTATTTGATAACTGGAGATACAGGTTCGGGAAAAACAACTATTTTCGATGCAATCTCTTTCGCACTTTTTGGAGAACCAAGTGGTAATATGCGAAATGCTAACGCGTTACGCTCTGAGTATGCACCTTTGGATACGCCAACGTTTGTTGAATTGTCTTTCCAATATCGAGAAGAAATCTATACCGTAAAGCGAAATCCAGTCTATATGCGAAAAGCTCTGCGTGGTGAGGGTGTTACACAACAAAATGCCGATGCAACACTCACTCTACCAGATGGAAAATTGATAACTGGCGTGAGAAATGTAGATGTGAAGATTGAAGAAATTTTAGGAATTAATCGATCTCAATTCTGCCAAATTGCTATGATTGCTCAAGGCGATTTTATGAAGATTCTGCATCAAGATACCGCTGGTAGAGGTGAAATCTTTCGGAAGATTTTTCAGACCGATAACTATAAAAAGTTGCAAGAAAAAATCAAAGAGTTGACCAAAGAGGCCTCAGAAAATTGTACGTTGCTGAAAAATAGTGTGAATCAGTATATTGATGATTTTTCCTATCCGCCAAGTTATCCTTCAGATTTCCATTTTAATCTTAATTCTATAGAGAAATTCTTGGAATTATCATGCGAAATTATGCAAGCCGATGAGAATGAAAAGGAGCAGTTGGTTAAAGCGTTAGAAACTTTGGATAATTCAATTACAGACCTTTCTAATCGAATACAACAAGTTGAAAAACAGCGCGATATATTGAAAAATCTTGAGGATTCTAAAAAACTATTAGAGAGTGACAGAGAGTCGAAAAAATCTCTTCATAGTTTGTTAGAAGAGGAAAAACTTAAAGTTCCTGCAATCGAAGAGGATAAAAAACGATGTGCCGAATGGGAACAAGAGTTGAAATTACATGATGAATATAAGACGAAATGGGATGAAACTGTTGCTAAACAGAACTTTATCAACGAAACAAAAACACGATGCGAAAATGGTGCTCTTGTAGTTGAAAGAACTGCAGCAAATTTGGAAGAATTGAGAAAAGAGTTACAATCTCTTGAAAATGTTGAAGCCGAAAAGGTTAAGGTGGAAAATGATATTGAAACTAACAATAAGTTTATTGCGCAGCTGACAAAACTGAATTCAGATATTATAAATCAGAAAGCTTTAGAAAGTAGCCTTAAAGCCCAACAAAAACGCTATTTAGATTTGCAAAAGATAGCCGATGAATCGCGAGGTCGTTTTGCAACACTGAATAGAAATTTTCTACAGGAGCAAGCGGGTATTATGGCAGAAAATTTGCTACCAGAGCAACCTTGCCCCGTTTGTGGATCTCTTTCTCATCCGATTTTGGCTCAAAAGACAGAAAATGCGCCAACAGAAGCGCAACTTAAACAGGCTGAAGTAGCAGCGCAAGATGCTCAACAGAAAGCAACAGAAGCTAGCCAAAAAGCTAATGAGATGAGGGGAAATAGTGAAGCTCAGAAACGAATTCTTCAAGAAACTTTACTTGAAATTTTTCCTAACTATTCTCCAGAAAATGAGGCTAAACTTTTGGAAGATAAAATGTTAGAACTTCAAAATGCTGCAAATAGTTTGAATAATACATTGGTAGATCTAAATCAGCGTATAGCTCGTAAGGAAAAGGTTGCGAAGGATATTGTTGTAGAAACTCAAAATGTTGAGAAATACCAAAATGCATTGACAGATTTTTCTCAGAAATTGACGATTGCTCAAACAGAATTGTCGGGCTTACAAGCGCAATTGGAAGAGTTAAAGCAAAAGATGAAATTCGCTTCTAAAAATGAGGTTCAACAAGAGATTGAAGAAGCTACTCAACGTATCGAACGACATGAAAAAGTTTTGAAAGATAATACTGAAAAGTTTCAGGAGATAGAAACGAGAATTGCTAAAAATGAAGGTGTTGTTAATGCTCTTTCCCAACAGATAATTCCAGATTTAAGTTTGGATATTGAGCAGGAAAAACTGAAACTTGAACAAGCGAAAAATGCAAAAATAGAAAAGCAGGAACAGAAAGAGAAGGTGAGTGCCCGCCTTCAAAATAATAGTGCAGTTCTGCAAAATGTTGACAAGAAACGAGCAGAAGCGCAAGCTGCCGAAGCAAAATTAACTTGGTTGCAAACTCTCTCTAATACGGCAAATGGTAAACTGCAAGGGCGCGATAGGATTTCGTTGGAAACATTTGTTCAGATGACCTATTTCGAAAAGATTATCCGCCATGCAAACAAACGTTTAGAGCAGATGTCAGGAGGTCAATATAGGTTAGTTCGTGCGCGTACGGAAGGTGGAAACGCCCAGGTAGGTTTAGATTTAAATGTACACGATACATACAGCGGTAAAGAACGAAGCGTTAAAACTTTGTCAGGTGGCGAATCATTTATGGCTGCGCTTTCGTTGGCACTCGGCCTTTCTGATGAAATTCAAGTTTCTGCTGGTGGCGTGCAGATTGATACTACTTTTGTTGACGAAGGTTTTGGTTCGTTAGATGATGAGGCCTTGCAGCTCGCACTCCGAACATTGCAAGGTTTGGCGCAGAATAATCACTTAATCGGAATTATCTCTCACGTAAATGCTCTAAAAAATATTGAAAAGAAGATTGTGGTAACCAAAACTGCTACACAAGGAAGTGTCGCAAAAATTCTGTAATTTTCCCATTTCTTGAAATAATGAAAAAATAGGGTAACTATAAAGACTAGTTACCCTATTTCAAATTCCCACATAATCTTAAAATGAAAGAAGCACCTTACGAGGTGCTTCTTCTGTCGGGATAGCAAGATTCGAACTTGCGACCTCCTGCTCCCAAAGCAGGCGCGATAACCGGACTACGCTATATCCCGTCGTTTTGTGAGCGCAAAAATACAATCTTTTTTAATACGCGCAGCCAAAAATGAAAAATTTTTTTTATAGATATTTTTCTCTGCCAATATGAGTGTTTTTTAACATGGGAACAAAGGTGAAGTTTCCGAAGTCTTCCGTTTCGTATTTGTCTGATTCAATCTTAGTTATGCGTTTCATAACTTGAGATTCTTCTCCAACAGGAATCACAATTTTTCCGTTAATTTTTAATTGATCTAACAGTGCAGAAGGTACAAAAGGAGCTCCGCAAGTGACAATTATTTTGTCAAAAGGCGCAAATTTTGGAAGTCCTTGGAAGCCATCTCTGCAAAATAGGAGAATTTTATTGTCCAATTTTTCTAATAAAGTTTTGGTTTTTGCAAATAGTTCCATTTGCCGTTCGATAGAATATACGGTAGCTCCCATACTACTTAATATGGCAGCCTGAAATCCAGAACCTGTGCCAATCTCCAAAATTTTATCACCTTTCTTGACCTCTAATAGTTGAGATTGGAATGCCACGGTATGCGGACGCGAAATGGTTTGCTTGTTGGGGAGTTTTATCGCTTCATCTTTGTATGCGTGGTCCCAAAGAAATGATTCAACAAAAAGATGACGCTTTACTTTGTTGAATGCTTCAAGTACATTGGTGTCTGTAATTCCTTTCTGAATAAGTGTTTCAATGAGATTCTTGCGAGCTGTGGTAAAATAATCCATTTTTTTTGTATTTTTGCGCAAAAATACAAAATAATATCATTATTTATCGTTCTATGTGTTATGAAAAGTAGATACGCAATTTTTTTCTTTTTGATATTATCTCTATCTGCTTTGTTGTTAAGTAGTTGTAAGGATATCGACTTGACACCCGCCTTTTTGGAGATTACTCCTGAAGATGTGGAAAATTGTATGGATGTTTCTAATTTTAATGATAATCATGAGATGAGTTACGATAATGCGCAGCTTTCTGTGATTTCATCCCTCTCTTTTAAAGATTTTTGGATTTATCTTGACGGAACAAATTTAGGATGTTGGGAAGTTCCTTGTCGTATTCCTGTTTTGCCGAACTATTCTGATACAAGTACTCTTTATATTTATCCTGCTGTTCGATTAAATGGATTGTCAACAACTTTGCCCCTTTATCCCTTTGTAAAACCTTATACTCGCAAAATTCTGTTCGATCGTGAGGAAGTTTATACTTTTGAAGATGAGCCGATTCGATTTGAATATGTTAACGAGGTCGTTTTTCCAATGGTGGAAACCTTTGACCAAAGTGCTCCTTTTTCAAGTGTAGATACTATTGGTGGAACTCCAATGACAGTTACTGAAATCGATGGTAGAACAGTGGGACATGTGGCTTTATTAGATTCAAATTCGCAATATTTCGACCTCCAAACTCCATATTGTATTTTGCCTTGTCGCGGAACTTCTTGCTTTTGGGAGATGGATTTTAAGTGTGATAATGAAATTACTGCAGAACTTGCATTTTTAACGACTTCAAATACGATTAGATATGAACCTTTGGTGGTGCTTCGAGAAACAGATGGTGAGTGGAAACGAATCTGTATCAATCTAACTCAAGTGTTGGCAACAAATTCTCCAAGTACTGGGGATATGTACGCTCGCTTGATGATTCATTCTGCACAAAAAAATGATAAACCTACTCATTTCTATTTCGATAATTTAAGAATTATAACTTATAAAACCAATTAATTCTACAATCTTTTCTGATGAATAAAAAGATTCTTCTTTTTACCTATATAATATTTGATTTTGTGGCAGCTTTGCTGTCATGGGTGCTCTTTTTTACTTATAGAAAATATAACGTCGATGAAATGCTATTTACACACTTTTCACAAAGTGTGTTGACAGATTACAAATTCCTATTGGGTTGCGTAGTGATTCCCTGTTATTGGTTGTTGTTGCATACCTTTGTTGGATACTATAAGAATGTAATGCGACGTTCACGATTGAAAGAGTTAGGTACTACAATTGCCATCACTTTCTGGGGAGCACTTATTTTCTTTTTCCTATTTATATTGGATGATCACGTAAATACACCATACGATTATCTAAAATATTTCTTGATTTTGTTACTCTTCCAGTTTTCCTTTACCTATATTCCACGTGTAATTGTAACGACAATTGTTATCAATAAGCTGAAATGTGGAAAAATACTTTTTCAAACCTTGATTGTAGGAGGAGATAAGGTGGCTTGGGAAACCTATCAGAAAGTTGTAAGCCAAAATCTTTCAGTTAAGGTGGTGGGCTTTCTATCTCTTCCTGATGAAGAGGATAAAACTTTGGAAAAGGAGTTGCCTTGCTTAGGATCAATAGATGAACTGCAAAATGTGGTTGAAAAGTACCAAATTGAAGAGTTGATTATTGCAATTCAAAATGGTAAAAGAAAGTATATAGAAACAATTCTTTCGATGGTTTCTGTCTCTAATGATTTAATAATTAGAATTATACCTCAAACTCAAGACGTGCTTGTAGGGGCTGTGAAAATTTCATCTGTGATTCACGAACCTTTAATTACAATCTATTCTGAAAGATTGCCAGTTTGGCAGATGATTATGAAGCGTTTCTTTGATATCGTTTTGTCGTTGATAGCGATGATTATCTTACTTCCGATTTATCTGATTTTGGCTGTTGGTGTGAAATGCTCTTCTCGAGGACCTATCTTCTATAAACAGGAAAGAGTGGGTAGATATGGTAAACCATTCAATATTATTAAATTCCGTTCGATGTGCGTAGATGCGGAATCTGATAAGCCGCTTTTGTCGAGCAAAAATGATAGTAGAATTACCTCTTTTGGTAAGTTTTTGAGAAAAACGCACTTAGATGAAACGCCTCAATTTTTTAATGTGTTGCGTGGGGATATGTCTTTGGTAGGACCGCGTCCAGAACGTCAATATTTTATTGACCAGATTGTGAAAGTGGCTCCATACTACAAGTTGCTTCAATCCATTCGCCCTGGTTTGACTTCGTGGGGACAAGTGAAATTTGGTTATGCAGAAAATGTGGAGGAGATGGTGGAACGTTTGCGTTGGGATATTCTCTACTTGGAAAATATGTCGCTTTCGATGGATTTAAAAATATTGATTCATACAGCGTTGATAGTTTTCAAAGGTTCTGGAAAATAGCGCAGAATTATTCTTTTGATTTTGGGTGATTACTCATCGCAAGGAGGTTTGCGTGAGGGATTGAAGCGGTTATGAGCGCCGGTTTTAGAGTTTAGAGATTAGAACTTAGGGGTTTTCGTTTGGTAACGATTTTGAAGCAAAAGTGTGAGGCGCGAAATTTGAGCGGAAAGCCCGACGGCGAGTGGGTAGGGAAGGTGCGTTGGGAAAGAGCCGGCACGCCCAAAACAAAAAAAAGTCCTGAAAAACTCAGAACTTCTTTGTGCCCAGGACAAGAGTCGAACTTGCACGGGAATACTCCCACTACCCCCTCAAAGTAGCGTGTCTACCAATTCCACCACCTGGGCTTTTTGCAGGTGCAAAAGTATAATTTTTTTTGAGAAGTAAATCAATATTCTGAAAAAAATATTTCTTTTTTGTAATTGTGTGAAAATTAAGTTTTTAGTTTTATTCTTTTCTGAGAAAATAGGTCTGCTCTTAGAAAAAATGAGTTCAGTAATGAGTTTTTTTAGGTGAGAATTACTCTTTTTTGAAAAAATGATGTACTTTTGCCACGTTAATTGATATGAAATGAAGAAGATTTTGGTAACAGGTGGAGCAGGATTTCTTGGTTCCCATCTTTGTGAGCGACTTTTACATGAAGGAAACGAGGTGATTTGTGTGGATAACTATTTCACTGGAAGCAAGAAAAATGTGTTACATCTTTTAGATAATCCCTATTTTGAGTTGGTACGTCACGATGTTACGGCGCCATATTTTGTTGAAGTTGACGAGATTTATAATTTAGCGTGTCCTGCATCTCCTATTCATTATCAATATAATCCGATTAAAACGGTGAAAACTTCTGTGATGGGAGCTATCAATATGTTAGGTTTAGCAAAGCGTATCAAGGCGAAGATTTTACAAGCTTCGACGAGTGAGGTTTATGGCGATCCTTTTGTACATCCGCAAGTGGAGGAGTACTTTGGAAATGTGAATCCTATCGGTGTGCGTTCTTGCTATGACGAGGGCAAAAGATGTGCCGAAACACTCTTTTTTGATTATCATCGTCAAAACCAAGTTGCAATCAAAGTGATTCGTATTTTTAATACGTATGGTCCGAGAATGCACCCTAACGATGGACGTGTGGTTTCCAATTTTATTGTTCAAGCACTTAAAGGTGAGAATATTACAATTTACGGAAATGGCGAGCAAACACGAAGCTTCTGTTACTGCGATGATATGATTGACGCAATGGTTCGGATGATGAATAGTGATAAAGCTGTTATCGGACCTATCAATGTAGGAAATCCTGACGAATTTACTATCAGGGAATTGGCAGAGCTAATAATCAATTTAACAGGTTCAAACTCTCAAATTGTAACGTTGCCTCCTTTAGCAGATGACCCGATGCAGCGAAAACCGGATATCACAAAGGCTAAAGAGTTGTTGGAATGGCAACCTACAACAAAATTAAAAGAGGGATTGATAAAAACGATAGCCTATTTTGATTCCATTTTATAAATGATTTTTGGGTACAATAGCTTTGATTGCTGTTGTTCCTTTTATATTTGATATTCGTTAACATTCTTTAAGGATTTAAAGAGCGAAAAAATTGTATTTTTGCAAACTGAAAAAAAACTATATAAGTAAACGTAATTTAATAAATAGAATTTATGGCAACTACTGCAGATTTTAAAAATGGTTTATGCATTGAGCACAATGGTGAGTTATTTGTAATTGTTGAGTTTCAACATGTTAAACCTGGAAAGGGCCCAGCTTTTGTAAGAACAAAATTGAAAAACTTGCGCTCAGGCAGAACTTTAGAAAACACATTTACCGCAGGTGTTAAGATTGATTTGGCGCGCGTAGAACGTCGTCCTTACCAATATTTGTACAAAGAGGGTGATTCAACCTACAACTTTATGCACACCGAAACATACGAGCAATTGGCAATTGAAGAAAATTTAATCAACAACCCAGCTCTTTTAAAAGAGGGACAAATTGTTGAAGTAATGTATCACGCAGACACTGATACTCCTTTAACTTGTGAACTTCCTGCGTTTGTTGACCTTCAAGTTACTTATACAGAACCAGGTGTAAAGGGTGATACTGCTACTAATGCTGCTAAAAAAGCTACAGTTGAGACAGGTGCTGAAGTTTCTGTTCCTTTGTTTATCGAAACAGGAGAGATGATTCGCGTAGATACCCGTACCAACAAATATGCTGAAAGAGTAAAATAATTGAAATATAAGGATTTGTTCCGTAAATTTATATCCAATGAACTTATCAACACCACTTACGATAAGTGATTTGTTATCGCTTATAAAACAATCAGTTACGGTAAAAGGGATGGTGGATTTTCCGATTACTGGTATCAACGAGATTCATTCCGTTCATAAAGGAGATCTCTCTTTTGTGGATCATAAGAAATATTATGAACGGATGATGCAAAGTCAAGCCACTTTTATCCTTATCAATCAAGAGATTCCTTTCCCAGAAGATAAAGTTTTGTTGATTTGTGAAGATCCCTTGATGGCTTATTTGGATGTGGTGAACAATTTTGTGTCATTTACACCTCAAAATACTGCCATTCACCCTACCGCAAAAATTGGAAAGGGAACCATTATTCAACCCAATGTTTTTATTGGTGAAAATGTGGTTATTGGTGAAGATTGCGTGATTCATTCTAATGTAAGTATCTATGCTAATTCTGTGATTGGTAATAGAGTAACTATTCATTCAATGGCAGTAATTGGTGCAGATGCTTGCTATTTTCAAAAACGTCCCGATGGTTGGATGAAGCTGATATCCTGCGGAAGAACGGTTATCGATGATGATGTGGAAGTGGCGTGTGGCGTGTGTATCGATAGAGGAGTTTCTGGCGATACTTACATAGGCAAAGGAACTATTTTCGATAATTTGGTTCAAATTGGGCACGATACTCATATTGGTAAGAATTGTTTACTTGGTGCACAGTCAGCTGTCGCAGGCTGCACTTACGTGAGCGATAATTGTACTATTTGGGCTAAATCTGCCGTGAATAAGGATATCTATTTGGCCCCTAATACCGTTGTTCTTGCATTCTCCGCTTTGGATAAATCGGTGGAAAAAGAGGGCTGTTCATTCTTTGGTATTCCTGGTCAAGATCCACGTTCTAAGTGGAAAGAACAGATCTATATCAAACAAATTCCAGAACTGTTGGCAGAAATTAAGGAGTTGAAAGCCAAAGTAGCTGAGTTGGAGAGTAAATAATATGAAAAAATGGATGGGAATTATGATAATTCTTCTTACGACAACTCTTACGGGTTGTCGTTTGACGATTTCAATGACAGGAAGTAATATTCATCCAGAAGCAAAAACGGTCTTTATTGGTACTTTTGTTAATAATGCCTCATTGGTAAATCCCTCTTTGAGTCAGGATTTCACAAATGCCCTCAAAAATCTGGTTCAAAATCAGACTCCATTGACCATTATTGATTCTCCTAATGCGGATTATCGTTTAGAAGGAGAGATTTCGGGATATTCCGTTAATCCAGTGGCAATTCGTGGCGATGATACACCTGCAATGAACCGACTAACCGTAACGGTACGCGTGAAGTTCCAAAATAGATTCAACGAAAATGAGAATTTTGAACAATCCTTCTCTCGATATGTCGATTTTTCAAGTTCACTCAATTTCACATCTGTTGAAAGTAATTTGGTAGAGGAGATAAATGTAGCATTGACAGAAGATATTTTTAATAAGGCTTTCGTAAATTGGTAAAGATGAAAGATATTAATGTAATTGATTATTTTCCTAAAACAGTGGAGAATGCAAATATTCTGAAAAATCATCTTGTGGATTGGCAGAAAAAGTATCCTGCATCTTCATTTTTGAACTTTTTTTATCTAAAGGTACTTCGTGATAACTACAACCGTGAGTTTGAACGAAAAAAAGGGAAATTGCTGCTTTCTATTCCTAATCGGAAATTGTTTATCGAATCTTGTTTAAAATATCCACTCTACGATTGCGTTGCAAATTTCTATACGACCTCTATTGCTGATGCTAAAAATCAGGTGCAGCCACAGCCACAACCACCAACACCAGTTGAAGAGTTGCCTACAATTAGTTCGTTGATTGAAAAATTTTCGGTAAATCCTCCCAAAATTATCTTTAATGTTGACCAACATGATTCAGAAGCAAACTTTGCTGAAGAGAGCTGTAAAGAGAATGATGAGATTGTAACTGAAACATTAGCAATTGTTTACGCACAACAGGGATATACTGGAAAGGCTGAGAAAATACTTAAAAAATTAAGCTTGCAATTTCCAGAAAAAAGTGTTTATTTTGCAGACTTGATTAAAAAGTTGAAATCTAAAGAAAATAATCAATAAAATAGAAAAGAGAAATGTTAACTTTAATTATCATTTTAATCGTTTTAGCTTGCTTTGCTTTGGCATTTATCGTACTTATCCAAAACTCAAAAGGTGGTGGTTTAGCATCTAATTTTGCAGGTTCTAACCAAGTAATGGGCGTTAGAAAAACTACTGACTTTTTAGAAAAAGCAACTTGGATTTTAGCTACTTTCATTATGGTAATGTGCTTTGCTTGCGCTTTCATCACTAAATCTGATTTTAAAGAATTAAGAGGTGAAAATGTTGCAACTGAGCAAGTTGCTGAAGATGGAGCTGACGCTGAAACTGAAGAGTAATTGAAAATCTATTTAAGGTTTTATACATAAAGAGGATGAATAATCCTCTTTTTGTGTTTATTACAAAGATATGAAGGCAAAACAGATTTATAGTTATATCTTCCTGCTCTCTTCTGCAGTGTTGTGGGGTGGCTCTTTTGTGCTAACAAAATATTTGTTAGATAGTTATCCTCCTGTAAGTATCATTTTCTTGCGTCTCCTTTTTACTTCAGTTTTGTCAGTTGCTATCTGTTTGCTCTTCTTTAAGGATCAATTTATTCTTCAGAGAAGCGATTTTCGATATTTCAGAAATTTGGCTCTTTTCGAACCTTTTCTCTATTTCCTATTTGAAACCTATAGTTTGCAAACATGTGAACCATCAGTGGTTTCGGTGATTATTGCTACAATTCCGCTTTTTGTATCGCTGGTAGCGGTAATCTTTTTTAAAGAGACTTTGTCGCGACTTAATTTTGTGGGAGTTATCGTTTCCGTATGCGGAATTGTTGTGATGATTTTGCCTGAGTTTTCAACCTCTTCAGTGGGCGCTGTCGGAGTTCTTCTTGCTTTTGGTGCTGTACTAGCTGCGGTGGGTTACAACGGTGCAATCAAGAAAATTCCAGAACGATACAATCCATTTGTGGTTGTTACTTGGCAGAATTTATTGGGTTTACTCTATTTTCTACCAATTTTTCTCCTTCTGAATTCTAAATCTGAACTCGCAACTCAATTTTCCCATCTTGCGGACCCTAAAAACCTCTCTTACTTGCTGATTTTAGCACTTTTATGCTCTACTTTGGCTTTCGTTTTTAATGTGGCCGCAATTCGTGTGCTTGGCATTGCTCGCTCAAATGTGTTTACCAATTTTATCCCCGTAGCAACGGCTATTATCTCTTTCTGTTTGCTCGGAGAACTTATTACTATTCATAAAGTTATTGGTATTATTGTTGTTATTGTGGGAATCTTTTTAGTACAAAAAAGGAAATAGTCCCTCAGTAGGTTTCCATATTTTTACTATATTTGCATATTGATTTTCTGAATCTTTTTTTCTTGGAAAGAGTATTTAGAAAATTTATATTGTATTGATATTGTTTTACTTAAAATAAATTATGATGAAGAAATTTACCCTTTTTTTGATGCTTGTGCTGCTCAGTTTCTCCTCTTTTGCTGACGGAGGAATGTGGTTGCCTATTTTTTTGAAGTATAATGAAGCCGAAATGAAAGAGTTGGGCTTCCGCCTTACCGCTGAAGATGTGTATAGCGTGAATAATCATAGTATGAAGGATGCTGTGATGCTTTTTGGTAGCGGCTGTACAGGTGAATTAATCTCAAGAAATGGTTTGGTGCTGACAAATCACCACTGCGGCTATTCCTATATTCAGCGTCTTAGTTCTTTGGAACATAATTATTTACATAATGGTTTTTGGGCATCATCATATCAAGAGGAACTTCCTTGCCCAGGCCTTACTGTTACCTTTTTGAAATATATGGTTGATGTTACCGACCGCGTTTTAGAAGGTGCTGAAAATCTAACTGGTGCGCAGCGCGAAGCGGTTGTGGAGAAAAACAAAAAAGCAATTGTTGCCAAAGAAATGGAGGGAAAAGGTAACGATTGGAATGCTTATATTAAGTCTTTCTACTACGGAAATCAATATTTTATGTTTGTTAATCAGGTGTTTAGCGATGTTCGTTTGGTGGGAACTCCGCCTGAAAATATCGGTAAATTTGGTGGCGATACCGATAATTGGGTGTGGCCACGCCATACGGGCGATTTCTCTCTATATCGTATCTATACCGATGCTAATGGAAATCCAGCGCCCTATTCCCCCAATAATGTTCCGATGAAACCTGTGAAATATTTTCCTATCGCTCTTGATGGCTTGGACGAAAATGATTTTACAATGGTGGTGGGATATCCTGGAACTACAATGCAATACCTTATCTCTGATGGCGTTGACCTCGTGGTGAATTATCGTAATCCTGCGGCTATCCAACAACGAGGAACCCGCCTAGATATTATGAAAAAGTATATGAATGAATCAACAGAGATTCGATTGATGTATTCAGCAAAATCTAATTCTATATCAAATGGTTGGAAAAAATGGATCGGTGAAAATAAAGGAATTTTGGAAACAGGTGTGATTGCCGATAAAGTAAATCAAGAGATCGATTTTCAAAAGAAAGTTAATGCAGACCCCAAATTGCGTGAGAAATATGGAAGTGTAATTCAAACGATTAAAGATGATTATAATGTGTATAAAAAATTGGAGAAAAAATCGGTCTTCTTGCGCGAAACTTTCTTGGCAGTAGAGTTGCCAATGTTTGCTGAAAAATGCGCTCAACTGCTCCAAAATAACTCTAATATCTCCATCGATTCGTTGAAAAAAATCTTGTATAAACAAGCTAAATTCTATGATTCTTACTACGAACCCATTGATAAAGAGATTTTTGCTGAAATTCTACATTACTATTTCAATAACTTGGAAACAGAGTTGATGCCGCAAACACTTCAAAAGTATGCGAAAGCTCCGAAAAGCGATTTTGAGGCGATGGCGGAAAACTATTACGATAATTCAGTTTTTGCTGATAAAGAGACCTTTTTGAAATTTATCGATGCTCTTTCTGCTAAATCTATTAAGAAATTTAATGATTGGTATGCAAAAAATCAAATTTTTGCTGAAGCCAGAGCAGAATATGTACGCTTGAATATGGAGGTTGATGAAACAACAATTCCTTATATCAAATCTCAGTTGAATGAACATTATAGAATCTACTTGGAAGCCTTAAAAGTTGTTGACGCACAGCGCGTTCAATTCCCAGATGCAAACCTTACTATGCGTGTAACTTACGGACAAATGAAGGGGCTTAGCACTGTAGATGGTATTATGTACCTTCCTTATACTACCGCAGAAGGAATTTTGCAAAAAGAGAATCCTGATGTGTTTGATTATAAGGTTGATGCTAAGTTGAAAACCTTGATTCAAAATAAGGATTTTGGTCGTTATGCAGATAAAAATGGAGATCTTCGCGTAGCGTTTATTGCTTCTAACCAAACTACAGGCGGAAATTCAGGTAGTCCAGTTATCAATGGCGATGGTTACTTGGTAGGAGTGAATTTTGACCGTATTTGGGAAGGTACGATGAGTGATATTCGCTTTAACCTATCTCGTTGCCGTAATATTAGCTTGGATATTCGCTATTTCCTTTTTATCGTGGATAAATATGCGAATGCACAAAATATTATCTCAGAGTTAGATATTCGCTAATTCAATCCTTTGGCAAATTTATAGGCTGGTGCAGTTTTGTATCAGCCTTTTTTAGTTATCTTTGAGTTGCAACACTAAAAGTTTAACTATGGGCATATACATTTTATCGGACAGTATCCTTTTTGATGAAATTTCGCCACCTCAATTGACTTTTTTCTAAAATAAGGTTTGATAATTTGAAAAAAGAGATATCAACCGCATCAATACTGCGATTGTGACACACTTTTATGTACTTTTAAATTTTTATCGGTTAGCAATCGATTTTCTTCATTTTTCTTCAAAATTTGAAATTTGAAAATTTAAATTTAATGTAAAAAAGTAAAGTTTTTCTATCTATTTCTGTGTAATCATCTTACAATTAGCGTTTTACCCCCCCCAATTTAAATAATTGTTAACAATTTTGTTGATTATTTGCGTTAATATTTATACTAATTTTGCGCAGATTTGGTAACTTTTTATTTGTGTATTTAT